>NZ_CAJUCP010000022.1:0-61969 GCF_910585425.1 uncultured Acetatifactor sp.
TACTGATTTTACTTCCAGTTTGCACCATTTTTAAGTCTTTACTACCAAAAACAGGAATTATTATATAAGACATGCACTTTGCTTGTCAATCAAATTTTCCTGTCGCTCAGTCCCCTCAGTGCCGCACCGAGAAATAGTTCATCAAGATTCCCTTGATATGGCTGTACCGCCTGGCGTAGGAATTCTCCACCCGAATCAGCTGCAGGTTGTGGGCCGCGCAGATCTCATTCTTCTTCCGGTCACGGTTCCGCACCACCTCATCCTCGAAATGCTCCTTGCCGTCCAGTTCGATAGCCAGCACCGGCTGCTGCTCTTTCCCCTGTTTTTCGTACACCACGAAGTCGAATCGCCCAGAGCGGAACAGGCCACTTTGATCCACGTCCTCCGCAAAGACCTGGGAGACGGGCACCTCCTTCTGTATGGCGAAGCGGTTCTGGGACAGCCAGATATTCTCCAGGGCGTGGTTCAGGTTCTCCAGGAAGGCCTCCTCCGTGGCCGTGCTGAAGGGCTTCACCCCCAGAGCCCTGGAATTTGCCGTCTTGCGGGTAACCCGGGTCTCGCCGTTCTTCTTCACATACTCTACCAGCTCATAGAGGTCGTCCTCCGTGCCCTGTCTGTGGAGCCTGTTCAGATTCGCGGAGTCGGAGAGCAGGATGAGGCGGTCCCTGGCCCGGGAGGTGGCCACGTTGATCAGCTCCTTATTGTTCTTCAGCCATTCGTATGTACCCGCCTGGGTCTGGTCGGTGATGGCTGTGGAGAACAGCACCACGTCCTTCTCATCCCCCTGAAAGGCATGCACCGTGCCGCAGGACACATGGGAAAGGCCCTCCCGCTCCAGGGCCTCCTCGATGAGCTTCCTCTGGTTCACGAAAGGCGTGATGACCCCGATGCTCTGCTCCCTGTGGCACCTGGCATAGCCCAGGATTTCCTCCACCTCCCCGGGGGCCGTATTGCGCAGGGCCTCCCCCCGGTTCTTTACATCCACGTACACCAGCGGGCGCGGCTCTTTGCTCTCGGAGCAGATCTGCAGCCTGGCGTTGTAATACTTCTGGTTGTTGAATTCGATAATCTTCCTGTTGCAGCGGTAGTGATTGTGCAGCAGCACCTCATCGCTGACCGCGTCGCAGGCCAGGAAGGTCTTGTAAATGGAATTCTTGCAGTAATCGTACTCCTCGGCTACATTGTACTTCTTCCGCAGCTTCCGGTTGGGCGCCTCCTCCAGGAGGATCACCGGGTTCAGCTGCTGGGGGTCCCCCACCAGCATCAGGCTCTCCCCCCGCAGGATGGGCACCAAAGATACCGCCGTGTTGCACTGGCTGGCCTCGTCCATGATGACCATGTCGAACATGGGGCCCGGCTCCCCCAGCCTGTGGGCGGAGATGCAGGTGGTGATGATGATGGGGAAGATTTCCTGGAGTTTTTTCACGTTTGCGGTCTCTGTCAGGTATTTGGAAAAAGCGGACGTCTGCTCCTTTTCCTCCATGTCGAATAAAATTTCACGCAATTTCATATATTTCTTATCATCCAGCTTCTTCAGATACCGGGCCGATGTGTAATAGAGATACTTGCGCAGCTCCTCCAGGTCGTTGTCCAGCAGAGCCAGGGCATCCCCGTCCGTAATCTCCCCCATCCGTCCAATCCGGTTCTGGACCTGCTGGAGCTGCCTGCCCTGGAGATCCGCCTGGAAGGGCAGCATCTCCAGGGACATCTGCATCCGGCTCTGGTACTCAAGCATCCGGTTCAGGGTCTCGCTGCGCTCCTTCAAGTCCAGCATTTCCTCGTATCTGCGCAGCAGGTTGGACAGGTTCTTCGCCCGGTGGGCCCTGTCGTCCTTCCTCCGGTCCAGGGTGCCCTCGAATACGGTAATCCCCTGGGCCTGTTCATACAGTTCCCGGATATACCCTATGGCCTCCTGGACCTTGTCCACGTTTCCCAGCCGCAGGACGGGAAATGGAATCCGCTTCCCCTGATATTCCATTGCTGCCAGCTTCTCGAACACCGTATTGACAGGGTGATTGTTATAGGAAGCAAAAAGTACCGTCTTTTCGTTGAAAAAGGCAGTGACGATGGTGTTGAGGATGGTATTGGTCTTCCCTGTGCCGGGCGGGCCCTGGATATAGGCCACCGGGTACTTCATGGCATTGTGGATGGCCAATAGCTGGTCCAGATTGGTCTGGCGGCCGATCAGGGCTAATGGATAGTTCTTCCTGCGCAGGGGCCTGTCCAGAAGGTCTCCGAAAAAGGCCTTCAGGGGCACCGTGGCCCTGTCCTCGTCATACATCCTGATGATGGCCTGGTACTCCCCGTGGAGATCCAGGGCGATGTCCATCCCCAGACCGATGATGTAGGGCATGTCGTCCACCCCTGACACCCTGCCGCTGTGCTTCATGACGCAGTCCTTGATTTTCTCCTGATTCCGCTCAAAATCGCCCAGGAGCTCGTACTCGTCCCCGTCCAGGTATCTGCGGATGTTCTCCTTAGTCTCCCCGTAGCGGAATTCCGTGCAGATGGTGATGTCCTCCTCCGGGCGCAGGAGACGGCTTTTCACGTCCAGCTGGAGCTTGCGGCAGGCCAGCACATAAAGCCCCCTGGCGGTATGGATGCTGAGTACGTTCATGGCCAGCTGCTGGATGGAGAGCCTGGCGGCCTTTTCCTTTTCTTTCTCCGTCCTCCTCTGGAAATTCCGGACAATGGCGCGGAACTGCTCCCCGTCCAGCGGATAGCCCTCCCCGGTAAAGCTCTCCCTGTCCAGGTAACGAATCAGGGCGAAGTCTGAACGGTAGGGCACTGTGTCCATGCGGTTGCACATTTCCAGGTAATTCAGAATCTTCAGGTTGGGGGAGTTGCGGAAAAGGGATCTGTATCTGTAGGGATTCAGGTAGATGTCCTCCACCAGCTTTTCATTGACAGGCTGATAAGACCCCTCCACGATCTGAGAGGCGAGAATGGAATCTATATAGATGGTGTCATAGCTTTCCGTGGTAAACCGGCCAAGGTGCAGACCGTCTACGGACAGGGTGCGCTTTTCCGGATTCAGGCTCCGGATGCCGATCCAATACTTCGTGACCTGAACTTCTCTGTTCCTGTACTCGATCTGCAGCCATTTTCCCTCGTGGATGGCCCTGAAAATGTCACGGCAGATATTGTTCATCGGAATGCTCCTCTTCCATGGAATGCCCTTCTTCCATTGGCTCCCTGCACCTCTTTATACATGTTTTTGCGGTTTGTCTCATGGCCGCCGGGTCTCCCTCCCTTTCAGAGCGCCGGGAGAGCGTTCTCTTCGCTTAAAGCTTGGCTACATATTTGGCGCGGTCATCCACGGGAAGCTTCAATGCATCCATGGCCTGCTCGGCTGTCCATTTCATGCTGTCCATCAGGTTCTGTATGGATGCCAGGATGGCGTTTTCTCTGCCCTCAACCCTGCCCTCTGCCCTGCCTTCTGCCATTCCAGATTCTCTGCTCTTGTTTCTCTCTTCCTCGATTTCTTCCTTCATAAGCTCTCGTAGTGCATCACACATGGCAAAATCCCTCCTTACCTCATCGTAGACTTTCTCATTCGCAGAAATGCTGACCTGCAGGACTGCCTCCACATTGTCCCTGTCCCCCGGTGCCGTCAACAACGCCGCTTTGCCTATGAAAGTCCTGATATCTTCCTCTCTGGCATTTCTGGATAGAATGCGCAGCCCGCTGTGGGCCTTAGGGCTTAGCTGCCCTGTCACCACAATCTGTGTGGCGAACAGCACATTCCCCTCTATATAGTATATTCCCGGAAAACGCTGTTCAACCTTAAGTCCCGCTTTTTTCAAAGCTTTCAGCAATTCCCTGGGACATCTCTCCCGGAAAATCGATACTGTCAGCTCTTCCGCGGGAACTTCATCCACCGTCTCCCCGAATCCTTTGTACAGACATGCATATCCTATCGTCTTGTAGTAGTCGTCTATGGACAGTCCATCCTCCGGACTTTTGTACTCTACTATATTGTATCTTTTGAATATGCGCCCAATCTCATTCTCAATGCGTACATCCGCCAGCTTCTTTATAATGAGCAGATCCATCCGAAGCGGCGCTTTGCTCAGATTGTATTCTCTCTCAAACGCAAGCGCGTCTTTATTGGAAATCAATTCAAGCTCTGCCGCACTGTAGAAACCCGGGTGCCATTGAATCGTTGCCTTTTCAAAGGAATGCCCCTCTTCAAAGGAATGCCTCTCTTCCATGTTCCCCGCCACCGCAAGCACCTCCTGTCTCTACCTCCATTCTATCATCCGCCCCCCGGAAATGGCAAGTGCTTCGGTTGCTTTTTTCCGCCGATTTGTTTATAATCCTGTCTTTAACAGCCGCGTAGACAATGAATCGCTGTAACACCAGTGTTTATGCGGGCTACAGCGATTTAAGCTTCAGAAATGAAACATAGCAATTTATTCCCTGCCTTTACTTCTTTTTTGGATTCCCCTCATCTTTTGTCTGGTAATGAACTGATAGTCAGTGCGGATCCCACAGGCCTCATGCAGGGCCTCCGCCTTGACATCAGCCGCCTTGAGAGGGAGGGACAACAGATGCTCATGCAGTGCCATCGTCATGAAGAGGTCTGTCAGTCCGGGGTTGCACTTGTTCACCACGAAATACATGTTGCTGTCATGCTCTCTTTCATCCAGGTTCGCATATACCGGGACGTTCGCGCCCAGTCCTTGTTGCGGCGGGAAATGCGCCCGTCCCTATCCATATGCCTTGCCGTCACCGCCAGCACATACAGCGTCCACGGGTAGATAGGGGCGGGAAAATTATCTCACCCCTCCGTCCCTGCTCTTTGAAGTCTGTTTCGTTTGTCAGTTCCGCTTTGTTCCAATATTCGGCATTAGCTGTTTTAGTAACTGCAAAGTTGCAGTCAATCCTACTTTACAGTTGCCCTTTCTTCGTCAGCTTCGCAAGTCCTTTCAGGCTGTCACGCTCAATCTCCAAATTGTTGCGTTCCCTCTCTGCGTCAGAGATAATCCCGTTTTGGCGGTTTATGGAGAAGATTGCCAATCTACCCGGCAGCCACAGAAAGGTACAGGACAGGCGAGACGCAGAGCAGCGATTCCAGTTCCAGGTTCTCTTCATAGAGCTTCGGAATAACGGGACAGGGTTCCGGCCCCTGGGCAAAGGCGGCGAGGCTGTCCCAGGAGATGCTTATGGGACGGCCGGGGACGATAGATTCCGTAAGCTTCCCGCCCGGCAGACGGAGCGTCATCAGGTATTGTTTCCCGGGATCCACAGGGCATCCGGCCTTTTTCCCATCCTGGATTTCGAAGACGGTTCTCCGCTCCCCGGGAAGGGTACGGGCCGTCAGCAGAGGGCCTTTGGAGACCCAGGTCTGGCCTGAGCGAATCGCCTCTGTCAGCGCTTCGGAGACAGGAATGCCCATGTCCTGGATGAAGGTGGCATACCGGCCTTCGAAAGGCGCTCTATTGTGGAGATCCATGCCGGAGGTGGCGGCGATGGAGACGCCTTCCAGGACAAGGCTTTCCCAGAGCGCCAGGGCCGGCAGGTTGACGGCGTGGAGCGGCTCCGGATTGTTGAAGATTTCTATGAAATCCACTGCGCTGTAGTCCGTCATATGCATCTCAAAACGGCATCCCGTGGCAAAGGGATAGCCGAAAGAGAAAGGATGGGCAATGCCCGCCAGAGCGCCCGTTCCGCGGATCTGCCTGAAGATCAGCTCCGGATTCCCGGAATCGATGGAGTCCCAGGGCACATATTCCGACAGGTTCAGGCACAGGATATGGCCGTAGTAAGTGGTATATTCCATGCCGTAGATGCACTGGACGGGGGCTGGGCAGTCCTTCAGCAGGGCCGCCATTTTCTTGTGTCCGGAGATGGTATTGTGGTCGGTGAGCGCGAATCCATCCACTTTGTTCTCCGCCATGTAATCCAGCAGTTCCGCACAGGTGATGGAAGCGTCGGACTCTGTGGTGTGGTTGTGAAGCTCCAGTCTTAAGAACGTCATGACAGTTCTCCTCCTTTGTCCGTTTCCTCTTTTTCACCCGCTTTCTTTCCGGTCACTGTCACGGTGTACGGGGTATCGTCCATGAGAATCTGAAATGCCAGAACCGTCACCTTCAGCACGCCTTTCATGGGCATCTCGGGCATCAGGCAGCCTTCGGAAAGGGCATCCGTGCCGAAATGCATGTGGCGGCAGGTCAGTTGTTTGTGGATACAGCCGATGAAACAATCGTTGAGCATGGCGGATATATGGATTTCCGTCTTTGTCTCTTTGAAAAAAAGTCCAGCCAGTTCTTCCCTGCCCAGGCCTTCATAGTCCCTGGTGTCATAGTGGCTGCGGCAGTAATCCATCAGCTCCTCCACCGGCACCTGGTCCGGGGAATCGTAGTGCTGTTTTTCAAAAGTAAGGCAGATGTCCAGTTCTTCCAGGGCATAGGGCAGGCAGAAAGTATAGGTAATCTGCCCGATGAATTCCCTGCTCAGCAGTCCTTTGGCCTGATATAGTTGCTGCATTGTCCTTTCCTCCTCTCATCCTTGCCGGGGGCTCTCTGATGATCTATGTACTATGATAGATGAAAAAGGCCATCCTGTAAATGGTGAAAAAGATACACGGCAGTAAAAAAATTTCAGACGTGTGGCAGCCGCTATCATGGCCACCGCGCAAGAGCCGATATACTTATAAAAATATATAATTTTGCGGCATTCGTCAGGTCGCGGAAACCGGCAAGCCATCGCGCATGGCAAATCATGGAATATGGCAAGTCATGGAACTGGTGAGCCACAGGAACCAGTGAGTCATGGAACACAGCAAGTCATAGATCCTGGCAAGTCATGGGACGCGGTTTTATGCTGGTGCACGCATAGGATCTGACCCATTGCAAACGGAACGCATATTTTATGCAGCCCAGAACTTCAAGGCGAAGAAGCATGGGGCGCTATGTCCTGAAAAACGAGGAGGGAATCAAAATGCGATTTGTACATATAACGAAACTGGAGGAAGCGATTCCAGCGCTGCGCTGTGGCGGCGGGCACGGAGACAGGGAGGCGCTGCGAAACCAGATTAACCGGCTGGGATATGCCCTGAAAGAGGACTTCCAGTTTGACGTGGACGCATTCGCCGGTGCTGTTTTTTCTACCGTTGTGAAGTTGTTGGAAAAGCGATAAAATTGGGGCAGGGGCAGTTTAAAATAGTTTGTGTCTTAGGTAAAAAATGGCTCCTTTTTGGTAAGAATCAAGATATGGAAATTCTTATCGAAAAGGAGTATTTATATGCCAGCAGCAAAGGAATGCCCCTCTTCCATGTTCCCCGCCACCGCAAGCACCTCCTGTCTGTACCTCCATTCTATCATCCGTCCCCCCGGAAATGGCAAGTGCTTCGGTTGCTTTTTTCCGCCGATTTGTTTATAATAGATAAAACCACCGTATTCTTCATGACCCGCAGCATATTAGCGCTGTCAGATAAAATCAGCTCGAAGTATTTCAGCCCCACGAAAGGAGATTCCTTTAAGGAGATTCCCGGAATGTAATCCAGAAAGGCCAGAATCCATCCGGCAATGGGCACATACCCGAATGCAATCACCAATACCAGGCAGGGCAATAGATAGATCAATAGCCTGTAATCCTTCTTCACTTTTTTGGATGGCCCGGCTGATTTGCCTGCTGACAGACCCTTTTGCATTGTCATTCCCCTCGCTCTCCTATCCTCTTAATTCCAGTGCGCCTCAGACAGGAACCGCTTCGCTAGCCCCATCGTCATAGTCCTATTATAGGAATTCCGTCTCCGCATAGCCATGGAATTCCATCTCCTGCGCTTGTACTTTTATTCTGTCCGGAAAAGAGGGGTAGGCAAAAACCGAAATTTTATTGGATTTCCTGTACTTTTTTCAGATAGGGGAAAATGAATCCGCAAAAATATTACATTGCCTTTCTATCCCAATCCCCTATAATAAACTTTAATGACTGAATCAATGACCGGATTCATGAAACGGAGGTATCCATATGAAGATCATAAACATCATGAATTTTGTAAGACAGTGCGACCCCAGGATGGAGGACTCGGAGCGCATCCTATATGAGACCACTGCCGCGGAAGTAGCGCTGGTGAAGGAATACGGCCTGGACAGCACCTTCCTGCTGCAATATGACGCGGCAATCGATCCAGGCTATCAGGAGCTGTTCCGCAGGGAGGCTGACAGTCATATGGAGCTGGGATTATGGTATGAGATCGTGCAGCCCCTGACCCAAAAGGCCGGCATACCCTGGAGAGGGCGGGAAGGCTGGCCCTGGGACTGGCATGTGATACCGGGCTTCTCCATGGCCTACACCGTGGAGGAAAGAAAGAAGCTGATCGACATTGCCATGGAAGACTTCCGGGCAATATTCGGAGAATATCCGAAGACCGTTGCCAGCTGGCTGCTGGACAGCTTTACCGTGAACTATCTGGCGGACAACTATCCGGTCAAGGCCTTCGCCATCTGCCGGGACCAGACCAACACGGATGCCTACACGCTTGTAGGCGGTTATTTCAACCAGGCCTACTATCCCTCCAGGCGCAGCATGTTCACCCCGGCCCAATCGGCCGAGCAGCAGGTCAACGTGCCCATGTTCCGCCTGTTGGGCCCTGACCCGATCCATAATTATGACGGAGAGCGGTACATGACAAACGAAAAATACCTGCCCTACCATGGCTGCTGCACCCTGGAGCCCATCTGGGAATCCGGCTCCAACCCTGAAACCGTGGACTGGTTCTTCCGGAACTATTTCCGCAATGAAGACCTGGGCTTCTCCTATGCCCAGCTTGGGCAGGAGAACAGCTTCGGCCCGGACCTCCTGCCCGGCCTGCGGATGCAGTTCGAGAAGCTGAAGAGCTGGCCCGACCTGTGCGTCTGGAAAATGGGGGAGACGGGAGAATGGTTCCGGAAGACTTATCCTGACGGCACGCCTGCCACCAGCGTCAGCGCCCTGGACGACTGGGACGGCACGGACCGGATTCAGTCCGTCTACTACGACTGTAAGAATTACGTCGCCAATCTATTCCGCTGTGACGGGAAGGTGTTCCTGCGCTGTCTGTACTGCTTTGATGAGGACGCGCCGGAGAGGTATCTGGACAGGCCCTGCGAGACCTGGGACGCCACCTATGAGAACCTGCCCGTGGTGGACACGCTCCTGTGGGAGGGAAACCAGGGGCTTGTACTGGATCTCCAGGGCATGCCCCTCTGCATGGCAAAGGCAGGGGACGGGCGTCTGACCGTGTCCTGGGGGGACAGGCAGGTAACCTTCACGGAAGAGGGCATCCGAATCAGAGGCATCCGGGAGCTGTTCCTCGATGCAAAGGGCTGTCTGGCACAGCCAAGCTGCCGCGAGGACCGAATCTGTTACCGTTATGGGGAACGGGAATATGCGCTCTGCGCGGCAGGCGGAACCGCCGTCCCCAAAGACAGCGGCTTCCGGATTCTTTCTTCCGGGCAGGAGCTTACCCTCTTCCTGGAGCGGCGCTGAGATTCCACCTGCCAGAAGCCCCCGAGCGGACGGCCCTCTGCTACTTTTGTCTGCGCAGGGCAGCGCCTGTGCGCACCGTGGCCGTCCCGCCTGCTTCCGTTTAAATCACCGTCAACACCCCCACCGATTTCAAAAACAGGATTACCAACAGCACCGGCGCGATGAACTTCACCATCACCACATACAGCCCGCGCCTGCGGAACTTGTCCCCTGTCTTCTCCACCTCGTCGATTACCGCCTGGGGCTTCAGCAGCCATCCGATCAGGACACAGGTTCCGATCGCCACCAGGGGCATGAACAGGTTGTTGCTCAGATAGTCCATGACATCCAGGATCTGTGCCGTGGCCCCGTTGGGGAGCTCCAGCTCGAAATACCATATGTTGTAGCCAAGGCATACCACAATCCCCGCGGCCAGGGCCACCGCCATTTCCACCAGGGACGCCTTCAGCCTGGACCAGTGGAGCTTGTCCATCAGGCTGGAGACCACCGCCTCCATGACGGATATCGCGCTGGTCAGGGCCGCGAACAGCACCATGGCGAAGAACAGGCATCCAATCACGTTGCCGATTCCTCCCATGGCCGAGAACACCCGAGGGAGCGAGACGAACATCAGGCTGGGCCCGGAAGCCTCCATCCCCTCCCTGCCCATGAAGGTGAACACTGCCGGGATAATCATGACACCTGCCAGGAAGGCCACCAGGGTGTCGAAGATCTCAATCTGGTTGATGGAACGGACCAGGTTCGCATCGTCCTTCACATAGGAGCCATAGGTCACCATGATTCCCATGGCCACGCTTAAGCTGAAGAAGAGCTGCCCCATGGCGTCCAGGAGCACGGTAAAGAAGCCCTGCAGGGTGATGCCGCTCAAATCCGGCACCACATAGATCCGCATTCCCTGCAGCCCCGTCCTGGTGACGCCGTCCGCGTCCGTATGGGAAATCGTCAGGGAAAAGACAGCGATCCCCAGCACCAGGAGAATCAGAATCGGCATCAGCACCTTGGAGAAGTTCTCAATCCCCTTGTTCACCCCGAGGATGATGATCACGGATACCACTGCCAGGAAGATTGCCAGCATCACGATGGGGGAGAACTGGCTGGTGATGAAATCCGTAAAATACCCGTCCTGGGCCGCCCGCATGCCCTCCCCTGTGAGGTAGGCCAGGAAATACCGGATTACCCAGCCGCCGATCACGCAGTAGTACGGCAGGATGATGACGGGCACCAGGGAGGCCACCACGCCCAAGAATCCCCACTTGGGCCGCAGCTTCGCGTAGGCCGTCAGCGGGCTCTGCTTGGTCTTCCTGCCGATCGCCACCTCCGTGACCAGAAGCGTGAACCCGAATGTCAGCGCCAATATCAGGTAGACCGCCAGGAACAGCCCTCCCCCGTCCTTTGCCGCCAGATAGGGGAACCTCCAGATATTCCCCAGCCCTACGGCGCTTCCGGCCGCCGCCAGGACAAAACCCACCGAGCCTGAAAATGAATTCCTTTTTTGATGTTCCATACCTTTCCTCCAACCTTTCCTCGTTTGTCTGTCTTCAATGGCCAAATAATAGAAATCTCATTATACTAAGGGAGGGCGGATTTTACAAGGGTCTTTTATAATGCTATTTGGATAATAAAATCATATATTCACACCTATTTTCAGATTGATTTTCCCGCGGTGCGGGAATATAATAGAAATGTGATTACAGTCACGTTTTTATTATATTTTATGTGCAATGGAGGACCTGACATGAAGCGTCTTATGATGGAACAGCTGACAGCCTGGAAAAAATCACCCTATCGGAAACCTTTGATACTCAAGGGCGTCCGGCAGGTGGGCAAGACCTGGCTCCTGAAAGAGTTCGGCAGAGAATACTACGAAAATACCGCCTACTTTAACTTCGACGAGCATGAAGAGTACAGACAGTTCTTTGAAACCACAAAGGACGTGAATCGCATCCTCCAGAACCTGATGCTGGCCAGCGGGCAGAAAATCCTTCCGGAAAAGACCCTTGTCATTTTCGATGAGATACAGGACTGCCCCAAGGTCATCAACTCCCTGAAATATTTCTGCGAAAATGCGCCCGAGTACCACATTGCATGCGCCGGCTCTTTGCTTGGAATCGCGTTGGCCAGACCGTCTTCCTTTCCCGTGGGCAAGGTGAACTTCATGCAGATCGATCCCATGACCTTCACGGAATTCCTCCTGGCCAACGGGGATGCGAACCTGGCCGCATTCCTGGATACCGTCCGTACACCGGAGCCCCTTCCGGATGCCTTTTTCAACCCTTTGTACGAGAAGCTGAAAATGTATTATGTGACCGGAGGCATGCCGGAGCCTGTGCTGATGTGGACCCAGGCCCGCGACGTGGATGCCATGCAGGAATCCCTGTCCGACATCATCGGCGCATACGAACGGGATTTCGCAAAGCATCCCGACGTGACCCAGTTCCCGAAAATCTCCATGGTCTGGAAGTCTGTCCCCTCCCAGCTCGCCAGGGAGAACAAGAAATTTCTCTATAAAGTCGTGAAAGAAGGCGCCAGGGCCAGAGAATACGAAGATGCGCTGCAGTGGCTTGTGGACGCCAGGCTGGTGCACAAGGTCTACCGGAGCAGCGCCCCGTGGCTCCCCGCCTGCGCCTATGACGACCTGTCCGCCTTCAAAATCTATCTCGCAGACGTAGGCCTGCTACGCCGCCTGGCAATGCTGGCCCCCACCGCTTTCGGCGAAGGGAACCGGCTGTTCACCGAATTCAAAGGGGCCCTGACAGAAAATTACGTCCTTCAGGCATTAATCGCCCAGTTTGAAGCCGCCCCCAGATACTGGAGCCAGAGCAATCCGCCCTATGAGGTGGATTTCCTGATTCAGCGGAACAATGATATCTTCCCTGTGGAGGTCAAATCCGAAGCCAATACGACCAGCAAAAGCCTGAAAAAGTTCAAGGAACTGTTTTCCGATAAAGTAAAATTGCGGATTCGCTTCTCTCTGGACAACCTGAGACTGGACGGGGACGTGCTGAATGTCCCTCTCTTCATGGCCGATCATACAGACCGTCTGATTGGGGCCGCTTTGGAACGGCGCGGTTCCTAAGTCCGGATCACCCCCGGGGCTTTCCCCCCACCCGCTCCCCCAGGCGCACCCTGGTCTCCAGTCCATAGCGGGAGTTCTCCAGGATATCCCCCTCCGGCAGGGCCGCGCCTTTTTCGGTCATGAGGATCACCGTGGAGCCGCCGAAGGCGAAGCGCCCCTTCTCCCAGCCCCTGCGCACCCGCTCGCCCCTGGCATGGTTCCTGATCTCCCCCACCAGCAGCGCGCCCACCTCCATCTGGAGCATCTCGCCGAAATGCTCCGAACGGATGGTGCAGTATTCCCTGGTGTTCTCCTTGTACACGGGGAAATGGTCGTTGGCCACCGGATTCACCGTGTGCAGCACCCCGGGAATCCGCACGGGCTCTGATGCCCTGCCGTTGTCCACATAGATATACCGATGGTAGTCCTCCACACACAGCCGGAACACCCACACATACCCCCCGGCATACCTGGCGGCCAGCCGATAGTCCCGCAGGAGGCTCTGTACTGTATACCGTGTATGCTTGATTGTAAATTCACACTGATTGTCTACAGGATAGACCGTGAGCCTGCCGTCACAGGGGCTCACCAGAGCCTCCGGGCAGGGGTCCAACCTCCGCGCCCCCGGGGCCAGCCTCCTGGTAAAGAACTCATTGTAGGAGGCATATGCCTGCTTCCGGTAATCCGCCATGTCGATGGAATGGCTGCGGATGAACCGGGGAATCAGCCCCCTTGAGAGCCCGGAATCCAAAAAGGCCCCTGCCAGTCTCGAGACCGCCGGGGACACCAGGAGCTTCACCAGCGCCCTGCCGGGCACATGGCCATAGAGCCCCTCCAGAAGGGCATCCTGCAGGGAGCCCGCCTCCACGATCGTACCTTTCCTGTCCACTACCACCGAACCCATAAACGCTCCTTTCCCTGCGCCCGCAGCCCCTTCCAGGCCCCTATGCCTGCCGTAACCTCATATGTGCCCCTTCAGCAGATTCCTCCAGCTATGCCATGCGAAGAGGATCACCACCACCGCCAGCGCCACCGCCGCCACGATCAGCAGCACCTGCTTCACGTTAGGCTTCCGGAGCCGGAAATTCAAAATGAACAGAAACCCCACCAGCGCCACCACGATATGCAGCACTGCGATGAAAGCCCCGTGGGTGGGGAACAGGGGGGATACCACGAACAGGAGCGGCAGCGCGATCGCCATGGAAGTGATGGGCAGCCCCTGATAATACTTACGCGCCCCCCCTTCTTCCCTCTGGCGCTTGGCCTCCATCACATTGAAATACCCCAGCCGTATCAGCCCTGCCAGCCCGTACAGTGCCAAAATCGCCATCCCATAGATGCGGTCCATCCCCAGCCTGTAGCAGATCACGATGGGCAGCACCCCGAAGCAGACGATATCGCACAGAGAATCTATCTGGATTCCGAAGCTCTCCTCGTCCTCCGTCCGGTTCTTCTTGGTCCTGGCGATCTTCCCGTCGAACATGTCGCAGAACCCGGAAAAGGCCAGGAAGAAAATCGCCCACTGCAGCTGCCTGGAGCTGGCGCAGAAAATCCCCGCCACCGCGGATATGAAGCTGATATATGTCAGTATCACCGTATAATCATAAAATCCTATCACAGGAAACCCTCCTCACATTTCTCCCCGACTCCCGAAATATCCTCCTGTAATCCATACGCTCAGGCCCGCCCGACGGCATGGCCCCCAAGGTAAAAATAGTACAAAGTATATATCGGCAGAATCTGTCCAATCTATTAGCTTTTGCCGCCGGAATCCTCAAGTCTGCCGCTCCCGCCGGAACATGTAGTACAACTGGGCCACGATGGTGAAGACCGCACTGACCAGAAGCTCCCCGTAATACCCCATCCCCCTGGACAGGACCATGGCCGGCAGCAGCACCGTTCCGAACACCGGCGCGAAGATGGTCATGAACAGCGCCTCGCTGATCCCCATGCCTCCCGGAAGGGGCAGCATATCCACGGAGACGGATATCACCGCCTGCAGTAACACCACATCCCACAGGGGCGTGCCGGACATCCCGAAAGCCTGGTACACTGTCCATGTCACGAAGAACAGGGCCATCCGCTGCACAAAGGTGATCAGAATCACCCGGAAGATCAGGCCCACGTTCCGCTTCAGGTACAGCGCCGTCTCCCCGTACACCTCCATGGATTTCCCCAGTTTCCTGCCCCGCTCTTCCTTATGCCTCACGAACCGCAGCCGCTCCAGCAAAGCCAGGCCTTTGCACAGGAAGAACTCCGTCAGGGACGGGCAGAACACCAGCAGCGTCATGAAGGCCACACAGAACACGTTCAGCGACAGCCCCAGGTAGAATACCGGGAGGATTTCCTCCAGATAGCGGTGCATGAAGCCCCGGCCGAAGCACACCACGCCAGCCCCGATCACCACCAGCACCAGCTTGTAGGTGATGGTCACCACCATCAGTATCACCGCAGCCACCGGGATGGGTATCTTCTCCTTTTTCATGAAATAGACCTGGGCGGGCTGGCCGCCGCTGGCAGAGGGCGTGATGCAACTGAAAAAGAACCCCGCCGAGGAGAACAGGAAACAGATCCGCTTCCTCAGTCGGATGCCGAAGGAGGCCAGCATATGCCAGAGGATGATGGACTCTCCCCAGATGAAGACCAGTACCAGCGCCAGTCCGGGAATCAGCCAGCGCATGTCCGCTTCCCGGATGGCACCCGTCATGGCTTCCAGATCCTCCCCGTGGAAGACGCCGTAGATGGTGAGCCCGAAGACCGCGGCCAGAAAAAGGGTATTCCATATTATTTTTTTCACCGGTATGCTTTTTTTCACTGGAATACCTTTTTTCCATGCCCCCACGTATCTCTTCCTCCCAGATGAAGCGCTCTGTTGATTCTGTTCAAGATCCTCTCATAAGTCCCCCATATCCTTTGTCTCTTCCCGATGAAGAGGCAGATCTCCGCCAGGAGGACGCCGCCTATCACATCCGGTATCACATGCTGCTTGGTGGTCAGCGTGGAGATGCAGACCAGGAGCGCCATCAGGCAGGACAGCCCTCTATACCATTTCGGAATGCTCTCCTTCCCCCGCAGCCCGATGTAGCAGAACCAGCTCACCAGGCAATGGATGGACGGGAACAGATTGTCCGCCGCGTCCGTGGCGTACAGGCCGATCATCACCTGGTTCCAGAAACCCTCCGGCGCCACCGCGGGCCTGGTGTTGGTGGTAGGGTAGAACAGGTAGAAGGCCAGGCACACGGCCCTGGACAGGAAGTCCGCCGCGAAGAACTGACACACATGTCGTTTCTCCTGTCTGGCGATCAGGATGTAGTTCACGATCCAGAACAGATAGCACCCCAGGTAGATTGCCGCCGTCCAGGGCACAAAGGGTATCAGACCGTCCAGCTCTCCCTCGATGTCATGATGGAACCAATCGCTGGTGAACACTCTGGATCCGAAGTACACCGTCATGTTCCAGGCCACAGCCACGATCAGCGGAATCCGTCCATATGACGGAATCAGGGAATTCAACATTTTTCGCACCTTTAGTACCCCCGTTCTCACTTTCCTATTAAGTCCATATAAGAATATATCAAAATTCTGATTCCGGCTCAATACGTTTTCCTATATCTTTAACAAATCTTTAGAGAATATTAAGCGGGGGGATTTTGCCAGAAAATACGCGGATGTGCCAGCGCCGGAAAGGATCTCCGGACGCTGGCACATAGACTTCTTCCTGATTCATCGGACGCATTTCAATCTGTTTCTTTTACTACACTCGCTTCGGCGCCTCAACCCTGGGCATCTCCGCCATCCGCAGGGTGGTGCAGCCGTATGGGTAGAGGCGCTTCTTCACTGGCGCCCCCAAGGGCTCCACGGATTCCGGCCGCTCCCTGCACATCCCGTCCTCCTTCTTCCAGTCCAGGGGCACCATCTCCGTCTCCAGCATCACGGGAGGCTTCTCCCGGTCGAAGGGCATCCCGGGCATCTCGGCCTGCACCTCCCGCACAGGCCCCGCCCCGAAGCCGTAAGCCCAGTCCGACTTTGGCCTGACGGCGTAGTCGCAGTAGGGGAACTTCCGCTCCACCCCGTCCCTCTCATACTCTATCCGCTCGTGCTCCGCCTCTATGGGCATGGCATAGAACAGAGGCCCCCTGCGCAGGGCCCACATGCCGCTGGGCCGCTCCGCGAACTCCTCCTGGTACCGAAGTCCGACTACAACTACATCTTCCTTTTCCCAGCATCTCTTTATCATATAGAAGCTGCCGGGCACGGCGTCCCGCGTCTCCTGCCCCACCCGAATCTGCGCCGCCCGGGCGAACCCCGGTATCCGCACGGAGAGCTCGAATTCCAGAGGTTCCTCCGGCATGACGCGGATCCGTAAGCTGTCCCGGAAGGGATACTCTGTATCCACCGTCAGGCACACCTCCCTGCCGGCCACCCGGGTCTGTACCCTGACGGGGGCAAGGACCGTCACCGCCAGCCCTTTTTCCGTCCGCATCACCGTGGAGAGGGCGAATTTGGGCCAGCCCTGGCCGAAGTTGGCGGTGCAGCACCCGAAATGGGGCTCCAGGCCGAAGTTATGGGCCTCCTCATTGTTGGAATTGAAGGGCATCTTCCCCTGGGGCATCCGGGTGCACTCCACCTGGTTCGTCATCTGCACATACTGATGGCTCCACATATCCGCGCTCACCGTGGCCGCCAGGCCGTTGAAGGCCGTCTGCTCCAGAAGGTCCCCCCAGAAGGGGTTCCCGCCGATGGACAGCAGCTCCTCGTAGGAGTACATGGCCTCCACCACGCCGCAGCACTCGCTGCCCTGCAGGGGGCTGGTGCCGGAGAGGCATTCGTCCCCTGTGAAATGCCCTATGGCCATGCCGTGCCTCTTCTGCAGCTTTTCGTAGAAATCCAGGGCGAAGGCGTCCGGGTCCTCCCCGGTGAGCAGACTCATCTCCGCCCTGGACTTCAGGGCCATGGCCACGTTCACTACATGGTTCAGATAAGTCCAGTAGCGCTTCGCGCCGGGCCTGTCGAAGGAGAGCCTGGCGTACAGCCTCTCATAATCGATGCCGCAGCCCTCCAGCACATAGGCCAGCTCATCCATCCAGGGCTCGGGCCGCCTCTCCCGGAGCCAGAGCAGGGGAATCAGGCACTCGAACCACCTGGCCGCGCCCCAGCCGAAGAGGGTCCTGGCGCTGATATGGTTCAGCAGCTGCTTCAGCGCCCTGTAGACCGCCTCTTCGACGGAATGCCCTCCTTCCTCCTCCCCGCTGCACTCCTGGTACACCACCAGCACCTTGCAGATCAGGAACGCCGCCCACACATCGTAATGCTCCCGCTCCTCCATGCCGCAGGGGCAGATCCAGCCGTCCTCCTGCTGCCCGGAGAGGATCGCGTCTATGTAGCGCTTCGCCCGTTTCTGCAGCCCCCGGTCCTCCAAAAGCCACGCCAGGGGGATGAAGCCGTCCAGCCAGTAGGGCACCCGCTCCCAGCCCTCCCTGTCGCCGCCAATCCATCTGCTGTCCCGCACGTCCGGCCAGATCAGGTCCAGATGCCCTGCCAGCCCCTGGGCCTGGAGCTCCAGCTGCCGCCTCAGCCACCCTTCCGGTTTGATGTCCGCAGGCTTGAGATACGCGAACTTCCTTGGAGCGCCTTTCTTCCGTTCGTTTCGTTTTGCCGTATTATGTTCCATGGCTGCCTCCTCTGTCTGAACGCGGCGTTCCCGCTCACGGACTCCCGCCTGGGGGCTCCCTGCTTCGTTCCGGTTCAGCTTCTTTCAGTCTTAGCCCACAGTATAGCATGTAGCATCGCTTTTTGCCAGCCCTTTCCTAATCTTCGCCCCTCCTTTTCGCCCAAATCATCCTGGTGAATATCTCAATGTAATCTCACCCAGAATCCCATAATCATCCCAATCCTGTATGTCCTCCGGCCGGCGCACGCCCTTGAGCCCCTGGGCCCGGGCATTGGCCAGGACGGCGTTCAGCAGGGTGGAGGACACCCGGATCTCAATGGCGTTCTCTCCCGGCTTCAGATACTCTCCCACCGAGACCCTGCAGCACATGGGATTCACGGGAACCTCCCTGCCGTTCAGATACAGGCTGTAGCTGTCATGGACCGGCGGCATCTTAAGCACCGCTCCCCCGCAGGAATCCTCCATCCAAAAGGACGTCCGGTAGGTCCCGATGCCAGACATCTCCTCCATTCCCGGAATCTGCCGCCAGGACTTTAACGAGTCGAGGGCTATGGGCTCCAGCTTCCTCACGGCATTCTCCACAGGCAGCGCTCCGGGCAGCCAGGCCTCCGGCTCCAGGGTCCAGCCTGTGAGGACCAGCTCCTTCGCCGGCTCTCCCTCCGCCAAAGCTGCCCCACATCCGCACTCGGGAATCTCTTCCTCCGTCATGGCGATCAGGCAGGTGTCATTCTCCTGTAAGGAGACCGGAACCGCCAGATAGTCCCCCTCCCTGCGGAAATCGGCGATCCGCTCTGTCTTCCCGCTCCAGGGATCGAGACGGTAAGGCGTTCCCGTACCCTTTAGCCGCACCTCCCGGACAGTGACCCTGCGCTCATCGATCTCCCTGTAGTTCCGGGCATGGCCCACATTGCAGATGAGATAAAAATGATTGCCATCCGCCTGCCGGTGCACCCCCAGAAGCTGTCCGTCTCCGCCCAGACAAGTGTCGGGAAGGATATGGAGCTCCTTTAACACAGCCAGGATATCTTCCCTCTCCCGGATAAAGCGCACGTTCCCCTCCTTATCCAGGGCCTCCATCAGGGCTGTCATATCATGGGAATGCTTTGTTTCCGCGGAAGAAGCGCATTCCACACTCCGGCAGGAAGACGGTGAAGACGGGATTCGGCCGATGAAGATCACAGGCAGGCCCTTTCTGGCGAACTCCAGGGTCTTCTCCGCCACTTCCGCGGGCAGACTCTCCTGATTATCAAAAATCAATGCCCGGTAGCCGGGGCCGTCCTTGGCCAGACGCCCGTCCTCCACCCTGGCATTTTCAAGCCGGAAATGCGCCGGGCAGAGGAACTCATAGGTATATCCCGCATCCTCCAGCACGGGGCTGTCAAAAATACGCACCGCCCCCACAAAATCGATCCGCTCAAAATACCGCTGGGCGAACACCGCCAGATCCACCTTCATCTGTCCCTGGCGCAGCATATACTGTACCCTCGTCATATAATCCGTGTACTGTCTGGCATGGAGCCAGTTGGGCTGCCGCTCCCCCCAGCTGTTGCTGAAGGAATCATAGCTGCCCATCCCCTCGTAGCCGGGCCAGATCAGGTCCTTCAGATGGCCGTTCTCGCTGCCCGCCCCATCATAATGTCCCCGGTAGGAATACCCGTGCAGCACAAGCTGGTTCACGCCGCCGGCCAGGGAACGGTGGGCATGCCACAGGAGGTTGTGCCAGCATTGCTGGTAATTGCCGGAATTCCTGTCCCCATTGCCTCTGCCCACATTTTCCGGGGCCGTCTCAATGGAGTAGATCTTCTTGCCCGTCATGTGCACCGCGCCCGACTGGAGACGGTAAAAGTCAATCAGATCCGCGCCGTACAGGGATTCCGTCTCCGGCACCGTCACATGCATGGCTGTCCTTGCGTTTTCCAGGGTCTTGCCGTAGGCCGTCTGATACCTGAGCCCGATGCCGTGGCGCAGGCAGAATTCCTCTATGGGCTTCAGATGGTTCTCGATATATAAATCCGTCAAAAGGGAGGCGAAATCATTTGCCAGCTGTTCATTCTTCACATCAAAGGAAAAGTCCGGATGGGGTATCTGGGCAAAATTTCCGATCCAGTCCTCATCATACACCGCCGGAAGATAGGGGGTAAAATCATATCCGCAGGTTTCCTCAAAGGCCTTGAGAAGCCCTTCCGTCCAGTCCAGATGCGTGGTGTATTCCAGGGAATCAATGAACATATTGTCGATGTTTTCTGCCGCCTCCCCGAAGGAGGGCAGGATCGTATCCTCCCAGAAACGGATGAGCCGCTCGGAGGCCCCCCGTCCGTAATGATCCAGCTGCAGATTGCCGCAGGTCCTGCTGCCGGAGGGATGCTTCCACCAGGCGAACAGGAGGTATTCCCCCTCTTCCTCCGGGCAGAAGGAGACCTCATATTCCTCTTCACCGGCGCATACCCGTCGGTAGTCCGCTCCTTCCTTCAAGGCCCTGGCGGAAGCGAATTCCAGGATGTGCTTCTCCTTATCGGCATACCTGGCAACGGCAATGCCCTCCAGCCTTGCCCTGCCGCCGGCCGCTTTCGCGTCCGTAAGAGCGGCTTCAGGGACCGGAACCCTGCCCTCATAGGGATGCTCCCTGGTAATGCCCTCTATGTAGATGCCGTCCGTCTCCATCTGGATGCCGTTTGCCGGGTCGTCCGGATCCACCTCCCCCGGCAGGGCCAGCGGCCATCCGGGAGTCATCATGAAATCGATCTTCATGCCCAGGCGCCCCGCTTCCAGAAGGACCTCCCGCATCAATACGTTCCAGTTCTCTTTCCCCCAGTCCACCCGGTAATTGAACACCTCCGGATCCGTAGGCGGCGTATAGGGCATGGAGCATATCTCCGCCCCCAGGAATCCCGCGTCCTTCATGGAGCGAAGCTCCGCCTTCAATTCCTCCGCCGTGGTCTGCGCCCCGGGAATCCACCAGCGGATTTTAGGGCGGGCGCTTTCGTCCATCTCACGGAACCGTTGTAATATCTCCCTGCATGCCTGCATGATAATCCTCCCTCTCGATTTTCACAAATTTTCACAAAATAAGCATTGTCAACCCTTTACCGCGCCGCCGCTGATTCCCTCCACAATCTGGGAAGAAAACAGGAAATACAGCACAATGATGGGAATCAGCGTGATGATTACCGCAGCCATGGACTCCCCCATATGCTTGGTGAACTGCCCTATGTACTGGTAAATAATCAGGGTCAATGTATAAGTGCTCCGTTTCCCCAAGAGCACCATGGGCATATAGAAATCATTCCACTGTCCGATCGCCGTAATCAGGGCCACCGTCATGATCACAGGCTTGCAGAGGGGCACTATGATCCGGAAAAAAATCTTGAAATCCCCGGCCCCGTCCATCCTCGCCGATTCCTCCATGGCCATGGGTATGGTCTGGAAAAATTTCTGGAAAATGAAGCACCCCATGGAAATACCGGATACATACACCAGCGCCAGGCCCAAAAGGTTGTTCAACAGGCCGATGGTCCGCAGGATCAAAAACAGCGGCAGGACGCTCACCTGTATGGGAACCATCATCCCTATCAGGAAATAGGCCACTATGAATCCCTTTCCCCTGAATTCAAACCGGGAGATCCCATAGGCGGTCAGCGCTCCCAAAAACAGGCATCCCAGCGTGCCGACCACCACCAGGAACACGCTGTTGGCAGCGTACCGCAGCAGTTTTTCCTCCGTCAGGACCCTGCTGTAATTCTCCAATGTCCAGGCCTTGGGAAGCCCCACAAAGTTCGTCACCAGATCCCCCTTGGACTTCATGGAATCCATCACCGTAATCCCAATCACGAAGATGGTGATGCTGGTGTAGAGCAGCAGCACGATAGAAAATATCCAGCGGACGATCTTGGCTGACGGCGACAGAATTTCCGTATTTCTCTCTCTGAATCTTTTTTTCAGTCTCTCTTTTCCCATGCTTCGCCTCCTAGGTATCGTACTCGAATTTCTTCAGTATCTTCCGTTGAATCACCGTCACCGTCATCATGAAAATGAACATTATCACGCAGATAGCCGCCCCAAAACCCAGCTCCGACCTGCCGCTCAGAGCGTTTCCGAAGGTGTAGCGGTAGAATACCAGATTGGCAAAATCCAGCGAACCGCTGACCCCTCCGTTCCGGCCGCCCAGGATAAAGGGAAGGTCGAACAGGGCCAGCGCCCAGATGCTGCTCATGGTGATGATGGACGCGCAGGAGGGGAGGGACAGGGGAATCAATATCCTGGTAAATCTCTGCCACTCCGTGCAGCCGTCGATACGGCAGGCCTCCATCACATCCCTGGAAATATCCATGAAATTAGAATAGAAAATCATGATTCCGGAGCCCGCCCCCTGCCAGATGATCAGCATCACCATCAGCTTAAAGGCCCACTTGGGGTCGCCGAACCAGGCGCCCTGAAGCTGTTCCAGCCCGATGCCTTCCAGAAATTTATTCAGAAAGCCGAAAATCGGATTAAAGATCAAAGTGGCGAAAAAGCTGACGATGGTGGAGCTGATGACATAGGGCATGAAGACCATGAACCGCAGATATCTGTGCGCCGGAATCTTGATGAAAAACAGATATGCCAGCAGGTACTGGATGGGCGTGATGATCAGCCACACGCACAGCAGATACTTCACATTGTTCCCCAGGGCGTGGAAGAAGATGGGGGCAAAATTCTGTGCCGTGAACACCTTGATAAAGTTATCCAGTCCGGAAAATTTCATAGGCCCCATACCGGACCATTCCACAAAACTCAGGCCGAATACATAGATAATCGGCAATACTACAAAGCAGGTATAGAACAGGAACCCGGGTAAAATAAATTTAATATGGGCATGTTTTTTTCTCATAGCGCCTTCCTTTCGTCTGAAAAAAACAGGGCTGCAACAGCAGCCCTATCTCTCATGCCTATGCTATCGCCTACTGCATCAATTCAGCCAGTCCGTCCATAAACTCGTCCACTGTCATATCCTTGGCGAATACCTTCTCGAAATTCTCTTCCCAGAAAAGCACTGCGGAGCCGTCGGTGGAATAGTTGGTGATCACATTGTGCCAGCTGGTATAAATGTTCCCCTGGCCGCTCTCGCTGATCTGCTTCGCAAGCTCTGTAGCCGCCTCGATCTCATCGCTGGCAGACACGCCGCCCTGGGACTGCACCCAGATGGTCTGTCCCTCCAGGGATGCGCAGTAATTCGCGAAAGCGATTGCCGCTTCTTTGTTCTGGGTGGCGGCATTGACGGAAAATCCGTTGGCAGGCGTTCCCACAAGACCGGCGACGCCGTCCTCGCTGGGAATCTCGAATGCGCCAAAGTTCAGGTCCGGATTATTCTCCGCGATGGTGGTGATCTCCCAGGAACCGGCAATCATCATAGCCGCCTGTCCGGAGGTGAACGCCAGGAGCATCGCGTTTCCGTCCACCACGCCCAGCCAGTTGTCCCCGAAATAACCCGCGTCAGCCCAGTCCACCATCTTCTGCAGGGCATCCCTCGCAGGCTGGTCGGTGACCTTTACGGAGTAATCGGCAAGCCCCTTTGTATACGCCGCGTCAAAACCGGAGAGGACCGGCTCATAGGCAAACAGCATACTAAAGTAAGAATTTACCGCGGAAACCGGGATGATTCCCGCCTCGTCAATGGTCGCCAACAGAGTTTCAAACTCGCTGAAGGTGGCGGGAACCTTCCATCCATGCTCTTCAAACATGTCGATGTTGTAATAGACGGCACGGGTGTCCATGGTCAGCCAGGGAATGGAGTAGTATTTCCCGTCCATGATGGAACGGCTCAAAGCGGACTCATCGAACAGGCTGTAATCCACCTCGTCGGTCAAATCCATGATGGCGCCGTTGGCCACCATATCGCCCATTACCGCGTCCGATGTTCCTCCGGTGTAGAACAGATCCGGGCCGTCTCCGGACTGGATGGCGGTGGTCAGGACGCTGTTGTAGGTGTCTCCGTCCCTGATCTCATACTCTACGGTCACGTCCGGGTACTGCTTGTTGAAGCCCTCAATCACTGCCTGCAGGCTCTCTTCAAAGGAAAAACCATGCTCCCAGATGGTGATGGTGCCGGAGACATCTCCGGCCGCCGCTTCCCCGCTCTCTTCTCCGGCAGGCTCCTGGCTTTCCTCTCCTCCCTCCGGCTCCTGGCTCTCCTCTCCGGCAGGCTCCTGGGAACCGCCCGCGCTCTCCTCCTGGCTGGACTCGCTCTCCTTCGGCTTTTCCTCGCCGCCGCATCCGGCCAGCAGCATTCCAAGCATGCTGAATGTACATAACATTGCAACCAGTTTTTTCAATTTCATAGCTTTCCTCCTTTTGCATATCTGTTTTCAGGCTCTTCTTCCCTGCCTGTGTTTTCATTATAATCAAAAGGATAAGACCCTGTAAGAAACAATCTTATCCCTCTGATTCACAAAATATTCATATTGTTAATCATGCGTTCACATTCTTGTCCGCAATTCACATTCTTGCCATATTTATCTGCTTCCGGTAATCCGTAATCGTGCTTCCCGTGATCTTCTTAAAGACCCGCACCATATAGTTTTCATTGGAAAAGCCGGTCAGATCCGCGATTTCACCCAGAGTATATTCCGGCCGCCTCAGATATTCCTTCACCTTCTCGATCTTCTTAAGGTTGATATACTGTATGGGCGGCATGGAAGTGCGCTCCTTGAACCGCTTGGAGAAGGCCGACACGCTCATATTGGAGAGCGCCGCCAATTCTTCCAGGGAAAGCTGTGTCTGTATCTTCCGGTCGATGTACCGAAATACCTCCCCGAAGGAATCCTCCCTCAGATGGGCCTCCAGGTCCCTGTGGAAATCCATGAGCAGCGCCAGCACGTCCCGCTTCATATCCCCCGCGCAAGCCGCATCGGATATCCTCCCTGACACCGGATACCGGTTCATCCAGGCTCCGATCTCCCCATCCCTGTACACCGTCTTCTTCAAAATATTGAACATCAGGATGCTCACCGCCTGATTCATCCCATCCCGCACGCTCTTCACACGTACCTGCTGTTCCCGGCAGCTGCGCAGAAATTCTGAAAGCTCCCGCTCCAGGATCTCCGCTTTGAACTCATTCAGGAAGACATCCTCCGAAAACATCAGGGGAGGCGTGCGCTCCTGCCAGGAAATCTCCCCGCTGAAGAACACCTGCCTCTGTTCATGATAAAACCGCTGCTGCAGCGCCTCCTCCGCTTCCTCATACCGGGGCAGGATCTCCCGTGTATCCATGAACTCCCCACTGATTCCAAAAAGGATCCGCCGGTTGGTATATTGGAAAAAGTTTTTCTCAATAATGTCTATATACTCCTCCAGCAGCCCATGTCTCTCCCTCTCCGTGCTTTCCCCTTCGAACCGGAAAATAATAAAGGGATTCCTTTTATAGGACGAAAGCACATTCCCCATATGGTAATGGGCCACCAGCTCTTCCAGGAGATGGAGCATCATTTTTTCCCGATTCAGCCCTTGCTCTTCCGCCTCGCCCTCCTCCTGTCCTATCCTCATGACAGCCACTGTCTTCACGCCTTCGCTGCTGTCCATCATCTGCTCGATGGATTCGCTCTTCACCGGCCTTTCTCTTCCTCTGGTCCTGGCCGCCACGTCATAGACCACCTTTTCGATGGCTTCCTGATTGATATCCTGCTTTAATATATATCCGTCCACCCCCAGGGAGATGGCCTCCTTGGCATATTCAAATTTTTCATAGCAGCTTAAGATGATCACCCCTGCCGCCAGCTTCTGTTCCCGGATTCTGCGGATCAGCTCCAGTCCGTTCATGTTCGGCATCTCGATATCCGTAATGACGATATCCACCAGATTGGTCCTGAGGAACTTGAACGCCTCCTCCGCTACCCCGAAGGAGCCCGCCACCAGAATATCCTCACAGCTCTCCAAAAGAGACTGGATCCCCACTCTCGCCAGGATCTCATCGTCAACAATCGCTACTCGTATCATCGTCCGTCCCTGCCCTCCCTTTTCTTACAGGCAGACAATAGGTTACCGTGGTTCCGTCCCCATAAGCGCTTTTCATATCCATGCCGTATTCCCTGCCATACTCCAGCTCTATGACCTGCCGGATATTCCTGAGCCCGATATTGGTATGGTTCTCCCCGGTCTCCTTCTGCTTCTCCCACTTTTCAAGGTCAAAGCCGCATCCGTTATCCGTCACCGTCACATAGAGCCGCTCCCCTTCCAGCCAGGCCCTTATTACGATTTTCCCGCTCTGCACCATTCCCCGCTGAAATCCGTGAAGAATGGAATTTTCCACCACCGGCTGCAGCAGGAACCGGAAAATCTTCAAGTCCCTGGTCTCCGGCTGGATCTCATACTCAATGACGAAATTCAGGAACCGCGCCTTTTGGATCACGGCATACTGTTCTATCAGCTCCAGCTCGTCCTCCAGTGTATAATCTTCTCCTTTTCCCTTCACGGCATTCATCAGGATATATACCAGGGCCTCCGTGAGCTTCTGGATGTTCTCCTGCTTGTTGATGACGGCTGTCCATTTGATGGTATTTAGGGCGTTATACAGAAAATGCGGCTGCAGCTGGGCCGTCAGTGCCTGGATCTGGAAATTATTCTTTTCGGCGATGGCTTTCTCATTGCTGTCCATCAGTTCCTTGATCTGTCCGGTCATTTCGTTGAAATGACGTGAAAGGCTCCGCAACTCCCCGCCGAAGGGGGCCATCTTCGTCTCCATATCGCCCCTGGCAAACCGGTCCATGGCATACTTCAAATCGCTGATCGGCTTTAAGAGGGAATGCTGGAAGGTATAAAAAATCAACAGCAACAGCAGGCAGTAGGCGATGGATACCACAAACAGCACAATCTTTAACGGTATCACGGATTCCATCAGCGCTTCCTTTGAAACGCTGCCCACAAAGATCCACCCGGTATCCTCCATCCTGCTGTACGCCACCACATCCTCCCCGGCGATAAAATATCCTCTGTAGGCCCGTGTATCCAGCAGCGCCTCCTTCACGTCCTCGTCCAGCGGGACCTCCGCAGGCGTATAGAGGGTGGTCCCCTCGGAATCTATCATATATTTGAGGCTGCCCTCCATCTGCAGCCTGTCGAACGCCCGGCTGATGAGGGACTCCCCCAGCACATAGTACAAGGTCCCCACATCCTTCTGCTGTCTGCCGTTCAGGGTACGGGCCAGCACATAATTCCGCGTGCCCCGTTTTCCGAAAATGCTTTCCACCGCGAACCAGATGCTCTTGCCCCCCTGCTCCGCGATCATCTCCTCGTTCAGCTCCATGATGGCAGGCATGGTGCTGTAGGCGTTCGCATTATCGTGATATACCTCGCCCCCGCTTTTCAGGAACACGGCTCGGATATTTTTATAGGGGTAGCTGCAGGCGGCAAGGGTGGATTCGATATACTGTCTGTCGGTCTCCCCGCTCTCCAGCATATCCACGCATCCGCTGTAATAGAGGGCCATGGTGCTGTTCTCGTACATCTCCAGAGAAGCCTTTACCTGATTCCCTATGGACTGCATGGTCTCCTCCATATTGCCCCCCGCGTTCTGCCCAGCGTAATTCTGGATAGTGCGGTTTACCACTAAAATCAAAACGATATACGGTATCACCATGAACAGCAGGAAGTAGATGAATATCTTGATGCGGATCCTGTATTTTTCTGTAAAATCTTTCAAACGGCACCCCCTGGCTCTCCCGTCGGACCATAACCATATCCCCCGCGGATTCCTGCATACGGCTGCCTGGTCTGAAACGCCGAAGGCCTGCCGCGGCTTTCTTCCGTCCGCCGATATGTTCCGTAATGGGAATTATTATAGCACAGCTTCCGGCCTGCTGGCAAAAAATTTTTGGGGTATCCAGGCCTTTTGGAGGATGGGCCTGTCTTGTAATTACCCGCTGCATATGGTATGATATATAAAAATATTCATGCGGCCGATACAGGAAGGCAGGGCTGCGAGGAGGGGATGAAATGGCAAGATACATTCAGGATTTCTATTTGAATCAACCGGAAGATTTCGTTGCTTTTATCATGAACGATTATCTGCAGAAAAACGGGTTCACCATGTCAGACTGGAAGGGTGAACCTGCGTACCGGGCGGGCGACGCCATGATGGAGGGATACAAGTATCTGAAGTGGTCCTATGTCAACGGGAGGTTCCATCTGGAGGCCTGGCTGAAGGGAACCTTCGGCGGCGAGTGGGGACTGGAAGGCTTTGTGGGAACCCTGCAGAAGAAGCCTTACAAGAATAACTTATTACAGCTTATGACCGTGCTGCAGCAGTCCCTGCCTCCCCAGGGCGGCATGGGGCCGGGCATGCCCCATGTGGTCCCCGTACAGATTGTAGACAATTCCAAAGAGGCCACCCAGGCATTGATTTTCGGCATTCTCGCCATGGTAATGTGCTGGTCTCCCATTTTCTGTGTCCTGTTAGCCTGCCTGGGCTTCTCCAGGGCGAGGATGGGAGCCGGTTCCAGCAAGGCGGGACTGGCATTGGCGGGCAAGGTTCTGAGCATCGTGGCCATGGTCATTACCCTTGTGCTGTTCGTCATGAGCCTTATGGGGCAGCTATCCTTAATTTGGGCGTATTATTAAGAATATTGGCAAAATGGGGCGCTCTCTTTGCGGCGGGCCGGTACGCCGGTCTATGCCTGACGAATGGGAGCGCTCCGTCCCCACGAAAGCGTCCTGACTTCAAACCGGCCGATCCGGTCCCCGGGCCTCTCCACCTCTCTTCCCTCTAAGTCCACGCAGCCCGCGATACGCTCCGCCAGCCTGCACTTCTTCCTGAACTCCGAGCAGGAGCGCTATGACGGATACTGCAACGCCATGCGCCAGGCCGGTCTGAACGCCAGACCCCAGGGGCCACTGGCCAATATCGACCATGATTCCCTGGCAGAGCAGATATCGGCCCGGAGGACTACCGCAATAGTCTGCTGCAACGACAAGCTGGCCATACAGGCCATTCGCAGCCTGACCGCCCGCGGCATACGCATCCCCGAGAACGTCTCCATATTCGGCTTTGATGATTGAAACAGCCCTTCACTGTAGACCACTTCCGCCTTGCCCTCCAGCGCTTCCTTCACATATTCCCGGTATCCCATGGAAATGGAATCTCCCAATACGAATGCCTTCTTCATGTCCTTTCCTTTCTTTGTACAAATTAGTATACTTTACTTTTTAATATATTATATTTTAATAGCTCTAAAATGTCAAGTATATAGAATTCCATGCCCAAGTTCCTTTCAGGAAACCTGCAAAATGCCTGAATCCCATTGACTTTTGCAGTTTTTCATATATACTTTAATATATATTTAAATATACTTTATTTTCATGAATCCATCCACATCCAACCCACGGAGGTAACCGACCATGCAAAACGCACATTGGATCCAGGGAGACAATACCTGCGAATCCCCCCTGTTCCGGAGAAGCTTCTCCCTCACCCGCCCTCCCGCCCGGGCCATGCTCCAGGTCTGCGGCCTGGGGTATTTCCACCTGTACGCAAACGGCAGACGGGTGGGCGACCGGGAATTCGCCCCCGCCCCCACCAATTACGCCTCTGTCCTGGGCTGCGACACCGCCTACCCCGTGTGGGAGGAGCGGGCGGCCAGCCGATGCCTGTATCTGGAATACGACCTCGCGCCCTTCCTGTCTGAAGGCGAGAATGTCATCGGCTTCCACCTGGGCAACGGCTGGTTCCATCAGACCAGGAGGACAGCGGAGGGGAACTTCCTCTTCGGATTCCCGAAGCTCACGTTCCGGCTGGCGCTCACCTGGACAGACGGGGAGGTCCAGGTGCTGGAGAGCGGCCCGGAGACCCTCTGGAAGCCCAGCTGGATCCTGCAGAACAATCTGTTCTACGGAGAAGTCCAGGATTTCCGTCTGCTGCAGGCGGACTGGTGCGCCCCGGGAGCCGCCCCTGACGGCTGGCAGCCCGCAAGGCCCTCCCATGCCCCCCAGACCCGGCTCACGAAGCAGGACTGCCCTTCGGACAAAGTCCTGGGCAGCTTTTCCCCGGCGCTCCTGCGCGAGGAGGACGGCCGCAGGCTCTACGACTGCGGCGAGAACATCTCCGGCTGGGCCACGGTGCGCTGCTGCGGCAGACCCGGCGAATCGGTCACGGTCCGGTACGCGGAGGAGCTGGCCCCTGACGGGAAAAGCCTGGACTATGCCTCCGCCGGAGGGGAGGGACAGATTCAGGAGGACCGTTTCCTGTGCGGCGAGGCCCCCATGGAGGCCCGCCCGGGCTTCTGCTGGCACGGCTTCCGCTATTTCCAGGTGGAGGGACCCGGGGAGGCGGTATCCGCTTCGCTGGTGTGCACGGACGTGGCCGTCACCTCCTCTTTCCGCTGCTCCGACCCTGTGCTGAACTGGCTCTACGACGCCTACATCCGCACCCAGCGGAACAATTACCACGGCTGCATCCCCTCGGACTGCCCCCACAGGGAGCGGCTGGGCTACACCGGGGACGGCCAGTTGACCTGCGAGGCAGCCATGCTGACCCTGGACACAAAGCGGCTCTATGAGAAATGGTATCGGGACATCCTGGACAGCCAGGGGGCGGATACGGGACATATCCCCCACACGGCTCCCTTCCTGGGTGGAGGCGGAGGCCCCGGCGGATGGGGCGGGGCGGTCTACATCCTGCCCATGGCCTATTACCGGATATACGGGGATACCCGCCTGCTGGAGCAGGGATACCCCGCCGTCCTGGGCTGGCTGGAGTATATGGACTCCCGCTGCAGCGGCGGGCTGGTTGTCCGGGAGGAGGAGGGCGGCTGGTGCCTGGGCGAATGGTGCGCGCCCTCCACAGAGGACGGCATGGTCCCGCCTGAATTCATCAACACCTATTACTATATCCTGGGGCTGAAGGCCTTCGGGGAGATGGGGCGGATTCTCGGGCGTCCGGAGCCCGCCTGGCTGGGGGAACGCATCCGCGTCTGCCAGGAGGCCGTCCTGCGCGCCTGCTTCGACCCCGCCACCGGGGATTTCTGCGGCGGCAGGGGAGGCGCCAATGCCTTCGGTCTGAACCTGGGTCTGGGGGATGCGCGGACGAGGCAGAACCTGCTTTCCAGATATGCTTCCGCCACTCTGGACACGGGCATCTTCGGCACTCCCGTGCTGCTGGAGCGGCTTTTCCGGGAAGGGGCCGCGGAGACTGCCTTCCGGCTGCTGTCGGGCACAGGTCCCGCCTCCTTCGGACGGATGATGCAGGCCGGGGCCACCACCCTCTGGGAATACTGGGACGGGCAGCAATCCCACAACCATCCCATGTTCGGAAGCGTGGTAAAGCTGCTGTTCACGGAAATCCTGGGGATACGGCAGCAAGAAGACAGCCATGGCTTCCAAAATTATACTGTGGAACCGGCCCACATTCCCGCCCTCCGGTGGGCGGAGGGCTCCGTCCGGACAGCGGCAGGCACCATCTCCGTCAGGTGGAACCGGAATGAAGACGGCCGCCTGGAACTTACAAGCCATATCACGCCCACAGGCATTTTGGAAAGACGTTAATGAAATAGCGGCGAGCCGCACAAATCTTACGGCATTTGTACGGCTCTGTCTTACAAGTCACACTCCCTTTAGTCCCACCAGAAATACCAGACGGTAGACCGCCGCAGGGTGTCGGCCAGGGCTGCGATTTCTTCAAAGTTCTGATCCATGTCCGGGCAGAGGCCGTACTGTTCTACGGCCACCTCCATGGCCTCGTTCCCGGGGACTGGGGCCGGGAGGTGGAACTCCAGCTCGTCATGGGTCATAGCCGCAGGAACCGCGCCATGCTGCTGGAACCAGTATTTTGCTGCCGCCATCAGCTCCGGCGTGTCGGGGCAGTCATTCCAGTTGCCGAAGGGCAGGTAGGCGAAAATCTCCCAGGGGTTCTTCACCGGGATTTTCGCCAGAATCAGGGGACAGGTCATCTGCGTTCTTTCGCACCAATAAGAAGCGAAACGGGTGTTGAGTTCATCCTCTGTATCCGGTTGCGCGTCTTCCTCCATCTCGCCCAGGACTTCCTCCCAGTCCATGTCGTCGTCCTCGACATCTTCCTTGCGCTGGCCAATCAGCTCTTCTAAGACTGCTTTGCCGTCTTTCACGGGGGCGGCCAGCATCTTTTCCCGGTATTTTGCTACTTTCTCCGGTTGGAAGGCATAGTCGTCAGCGCCATCGTTTTCCGGGTCGGTGTTCAACACAAGGCACTCCCACAGGGTTTCGTCCACCTTCACCAGCAGGGGGATAAAGCCTTCCCGCACGCCGAGGCGCCGGGCATAGCGGTATGCCGACATGATGGGGTCATCGTCCCTCATGGAGGGAAAATAGGTGCATTCGCAGTCCAGGTACTTCATCATGGCCTGCGCCAGCTCTGAGGGCTCCAGGGTATCCTCGTCAAAGTCCTGGCTCTGCCAGTTGGTGAAGCGTCTTTGTATCACCTTTGCCATGGCCTGGTAATAGGCTTCGTCGAAGGGGAGGAACAGGTAGGCTTCCTCCTGGAATTCGTCAGAGTGATACCGGGCTTTGCCGAAGTATTCCAGGGCGTAGTCGTCAATGTCGGCGGGGTAGTACGGCTGGTCGTTTTCCCCGTAGTAGTATTGGGCAAAGGCCTGGCCCTGCCGGTTGAACAGGGCGGAGTGCAGGCAGCCGGACAGCTCTTCCCGGATGAATGTCCGCAGGTCTGTGTTGCCGGGGCGGGCTTTGGTCTGCTCTGTTATGTCGCTGTATTCCTCCAGGAATTCGTCACCCATCAGGTCATGTTCCATGCACCAGCGCAGGTAGATGGCCATGTGGTTGTAGGCGTTGATGGGGTCGATGGCCAGCCCCTTTTCTTCGATGCTCTCTATGTGGCAGAGGGCATAGTCCATTCCGGTCAGGGTTTCTTCCAGTTCCTCTATGTCCGCGGCGTCCTCCTCCGGTCTTTTCAGGGGCACTGTGGCTGCCTCCCGGCGGAAGGTGTGGAAGTTCGCCCAGGGTAGGTGGGTATTTTTAAAAAAGGTCTCTGCCCTATCCAGCGCCGCGGGGAGATCCCAGGCGATGAAGTCCACATAGCCGCAGTAGATGCCGGTGGCTCCGCCGGTGAGGGTGAGCGCTTCTGCGCCGTCTCCGGCGGTGAGGGCTTCCTCCAGGCTGTCCCGGAAGTCGAAGATTTTCTGGCTGCCTTCCTCTTCCTGCAGGGTGCACAGGGGGTAGCAGAGGAAGCACGCCACTGCGCCGTCGGCGTGGAGATTGTCCATATGATAGTTGTCGGCGTTCAGGTAGCCGTTGATGAGCGGGGCGCAGCAGGTGGAACCGGCGATGGTATCCAGCCGCCAGTCGGCGTCCCGGTCTTCATTGGGGGTCATTTTATAGCCCAGGTAGCTTTCCAGGCAGGCCTTGGGGTCGGTGGACAGATCCAGCCCCAGTTCCCTCAGCTTGTGGGGCAGTTCGGTCAGGGGGATGGAGGGCTCCTCTCTGGGCGCTTCCAGCACATCCAAGGAGTCGATGTATCTCATGTGGGGGATTTCGCCCAGCATCTGGTCGGTGAGGGTGACGATGGCCCACCAGACCCGGTTTTCCTCCTCCCGGAGCATGGGGAGCAGCTTTTGGCAGTAGGCAGAGAGGGCAAAGGTGTTTTCGCCCCGCTCTTCCAGCCAAATCTGCACATCCTCCCCGGAGACCTCCCAGCCCAGGTCTGTGCGGAGGCTTATATCGGGGTTGGGCTGGCGGCCTACCAGGATGTTCCAGTGTTGCAGCACTTTTTCCGGGGCGTGGCTGCGGAAGTATGCCAGTTGGAACAGCTTGACTTTGTCTCCCTCCGGGGTGAGGATCAGTTCATGTTTCTCTCCGTTGCATCCTATTTCGAAGGAAATATCGTTAAAGGCCAGGTGCAGGACTTCCTCCATCTGAGCCGCGATCTCCGCGCCCCGGAGGTGTTCCTTGTCCTCGTCCATCATCCGGCGCAGCTTCGCTTCCTGCTCGGCAAAGGTTTCCCACCAATTTACCGTCAGCTCCCGGAAACACTCTGCAAACTGAGGGAGCGCGATACGTTCCTCGCAGTAACCGATCATTTCCCTGGTGTCCTCATCGTCCGGGCAGGCCTCCAGCGCCCTGCGGAAGTAGGGCAGCGCCCGCCCTTCCTGATCCAGGTAGTAATAGGCATATCCCATACGGAAGTTCCAGAAATGGTCGCCTGAGAAATATTCTTCATGGGGCGTCAGCAGGGCGATGGCTTTTTTGAGCGCCGCCCAGTCGGAACGGAGGGTGCCCCAGTTGTTGTAGGCTCTGGCCAGTTCGCTGTCCATCTCGGGGGTGCGTTCTTCGGCGGGGATGGCTTCCAGCGCGTGGATGATCTCCTGGTATCTGTCCTCGGCGTTCCATCTCTGGCACTGTTCCAGCAGATTCTCTTTTTGTTCCTTATCTTGGGCTGTTTCTACTGGATGAGGAAGGGGCTCCTTTTCGCTTGGCATGGGGCTCTTTCCGCCCGGCTCAGCGCCCTTTCCGCCTGGCGCAGCGCCCTCTCCACCCGGCTCAGCGTCCTTCCCGTCCGGCTCAGCGCCCTCTCCGCCCGGCTCAGTGTCCTTCTCGCCTGGCTCAGCGCCCTTCCCGCCCGGCACGGGGCTTTGGGGGCTGCATCCGCCGGAGCCATACAGTTCCTGGCGAAGGTTTTCACAGTCCTCTGCCATGGCGAGCATATCCTCCTCCGGCACCAGCTCGTGCAGGTCATAGCTGAGGGAATCTCTGACAAAGTCGGAAAGAGCCCTGTTCATGGCGGCGTGCTCTTCCGGCGTGGCGGTCACGCGGATGAGGCGGGAGGGCGTAATGTACTCGTCCAGGTCGTGGAGGTCTACCGCCCCGTTGACGCTGCACTCCAGCAGGATGGCGGCCAGATCCGTGACCAGGTCGATGGCGAAGTGAAAATCCATCTCCCAGCCCTCGGGATAGGTAAACACCAGATATTCCACTGTCTGGTGGAAGTCCCAGTTCTGCTTGTCCAGTCCAATCTTGGCAAAGATTTCGCTGAGGGAAATCTCATCTTGATCCTGATCTTTCAGAAATTCAATCAGGTTCAGGCTGTCGTCTGTCCCGCCAATGTAGTTGCCCCAATATTTTTTGATATACATCTTCTGTGTCCTCCATTCTGAAATCAGCCGCTCAATGAGCCGGTTTAAATGCTCCCACCACGCAGGGTCGACTTCTCCGCTGTCTTCTTTTTTCCAGAGCTCCACGCTCTCCCGGATGCCGTCCTCGTCCGGCACCTGGTTTTTTATGTGGGTGAGCTGTCTCAGCAGGCAGGCAAGGGCCTTTTTGGATGCGGTGAAGTCTGTCACCTGGTTCCATGGACTGTCCCCGTGTCCTAAGTCCAGCCTGCCCTCGTCCTTCCACCGGAAGTACAGTTCTGCCAGAGCCATGGCGGTATTGTCAAAGAGGAAGTCGATCTGCGAGAAGTCCGCCCCCAGCATGACTTCCTCTCTCATCAGGTCGATGATCTCGCCCAGCTCCATCACCGGATGTTCCGGTACGTACTCATTTTCCAGGATGTGGATCACATCCTGTCCTTCGTCGCTCTCCCATGCTTTTACGCCCCAGGCGCCCATGTCAGTACCTCTCTTTCTGTCGAATATCCTCTCGGAATCTCCAGTCCGCATATCACGCGGCTTTCCGGAAATCCTTGGGAGCGACTCCTCCCCTTTTCCAGGTGCCGTCCTGCCACAATGCCCGCCGCATCCCCTATATCGCCATCTTTCTCTTTCAGAACTACTTACCTTCGCGCTCTTCCCAAGCACTCCAAAGTTTCTCTTTATACAACAATTACTCCAATTTTCATCTACAGTCAACGCCATTTTCATTTGGCGCACAAATAGCATAACTGTCAACATTGACCCTTCTGTGCAAAGTGCCACTCGTTTTTTCTTTACCCAAACAAATGCCTACGTTTTCCCGTTATTCATCCGTAACTTTTTCAAATGCTTTTGTGGTGATTTCGCCTTCCATGCCCTCGAAAGACACGAAAAATTCTTTGCCTGCCAGCCATACTGTATTCAAGTCGTTTCCCTCCCGCTCAAAACGCAAAAGCACTTCTCCCCTGGGAAAAGCCTCATGACCATAATAAAGGTCATCTGGAAGGCGCTCTAAATACGAAATCTCTATGCTTTTAGAATCACCTGTAACTTGAGCCAAGTATCTTGTCATGGTAAACCATCCATCACCTACTATTTTAGCATAGTATTTATTCTCATCCTTATAAATCGTAATCGTATATTCAATAAAATAAAATAACTTTCCGCTGTTGTGCGGATATGTTTCAGTATAGTAATACTCGCCAAGCCAATTATCCAAGTTCTTTTTATGTGTTATCTGAATACAAAACACTACGGATAGCACCAATAAAACTCCCAGACTTATGAATGTACAACATTTTCTTTTCATCATATTATTCTTCTTTCATTCTGCTTGCTTATGAACAGACAATGAGAAATTCATGTGTATTCAGACCATCGCACACAAACGCCCACGATGCCTCCGAATCTGTCCCGGCCAAAGCATCCATGGCATCCACGAAATCCTCCTCTGTACGTGTATGGGGATTCCATACGCCCCGCTTTCCCGGGGATTACGGGCTTGTCCGGGTATTTGTGCTCCAGCGCCTGGATCCCGGTCATCTCATCTACGGATATGGTATGGCCGCCTGCCGCACATACTGCTTCCGTCTCATGGTAGACTGTGCAGAACTCATCCACTTTTTCCGCAAAAGTCTCCGGAGAATCTGTTTTCTCGGAGGAATGAAGCCAGTAGCGGACGAGATGGGGGCGGATCTCCCCAAATTTTTTCTACCACCTTTTTACGCAAAATCAATGCAATGATGTACTAACTCATCTCCACCCGGATGATGGGGCGGTAAAAGTCGTAGTCGCCGTCCAGTTCATTGTCCTCCTGGACTTCCGGCCTGTAGTGGGGGGAGCAGGGGAGGAAACCCAGGAAGGGCCCCAGCCCGCCGCAGATATTGCAGCCGCCGTCGCCGCCGCAGGTGGTGAACCTGTCCGCCTGCACCACTTCCCGTTTATAGGAATCGTAGGCGATGGACAGTCCGAAGAAATTGGGCTCTTCCATATCATAGGGTCTGTCCTCGTCCTCCGTGTCCTCGAACCAGTGGAGGCGCATGGAGTAGTCCAGCCCGTCTCCCCAGGGGAAGAGGGTGCGGCACCCGCCTCCGCACAGGTAAGCCCACTCATCTGCTGTGGGCAAAAAGAAGCCCTGATTATGGAGCCGTTTGCGGAAGTCGGGATAGTCTATCTCATGGTAGAGGCACGCCTGCCAGCTATCGCCATCCCTCTCGAAACGGGCGCAGCCTACCTGCGTCAGGCTGTTCCCGCCGGTGGCAGCGAATTGGCGGAACTCCTCCAGCCAGTCCGGGCGCAGCCTCGGGTCGTCCAGCGCCACTGGCTCCCAGCCGATCTCCTCCAGCTCCCGCCCCACCAGCATGGGGGGAATGGCGGCCTGCCGCACCGGCGCCATGCCCTCTCCGATCATTTCCTCCGGGTCGCCCTCCATCTCCCATTCCCGGAACAGGTACTCCAGTTCCTCTCTGCTCTCCTGGTTCAGGCCTATGGCGAACCGTTCCCAGCCCAGCGTGACCCTGTCGCCGGGGACAAAGACGAATTCCTGGCCGTCCTTTTCGAACACGCCGGTGGTGCAGCTCTGCCCCCAGCGGTCAAAGGTATGCAGCCCAAGGAAGGTCATATCGTAGCGGGCTGCCAGCTTCTCCATCAGCGCCTGCTTTTCGGGTGTTTCCATTTGGTTGAATCGTGGACGGGATAGGGTTTCGTTCATTTTGGATCCTCCTGCTCTGTGCTTCATTTTATCCCAATTTTGTCGCTTGTGCCTGCTGAGTGTTTCTCCAATGTGCAGTTTATATTTATACGGAAAATAGTTCTTCCAAATGACATTCTTTGATAGTAGTATTTCTTTTATTTTTTCGTTAAATACTTATCGCTCTGACATGTATTTTTTTGATTTCATCAGACATTGATTTCCATATCTGCGTATAGGGATATTCAGCAGCAATAAAACAAACTGGGACTAATTTTTAAGACTTTGGGAAACTGTCCTCAACCATAATCCGCGCTGCGTGTTCCAGCAGATACTTCCGCCCGTCCTGTCTGGCCAGCTCCAAATATCGGGGCAACAGGTTGGAGTGAATGGCGTCCAGGGAAACCAGGACGGCGATCCGCTGGTATTCCTGCAGTTCAGGGGGATAGCAGTCCCTCTCCCAAAACAGCGGCGCAAATTGCTCCACACAGCGGGGGCGCAGGGCAGGCATGGCCAACAGCGCCCGCCGGTTCACATACTCATGGGAGTCCTTTGCAAAATCCAGGATCAGGTCTTTGACTTCCCGGCTGCATGGGCACTCCGGCAGGTAGGCGGCAAACTGCCATCTGGCTTCCGGTTCCGGGGGAGCGGACGGCACAGCGGCACAGGGCTTCGAACCAGGCCGGATGCCGTGCCGTCCTCTAGATCAAGCCCTCTCCCTCGTTATCCCTTGCAATCAGGTAGATCATTTCCGCCAGCAGTCGCTCCTCTGCCTGTCCGGCCTTGAAATCCGTGAGCACATGGCAGAAGGCATCCCATACATCCTCCCAGGCCGGGTAGTCGATCTCCCACTCCCCGCCGATCTCCTGGGCGGTTTTTCCCGGATAGCTGGTTTCCTGCCACCGACGGAATTTTGCCGCCTGCTCCAGCAGGCGCTCACGGATGCCTTTTGCCATATGCTCCCCTCACAGTTCTTTGCTCAGCTCCTTCAGCTCCAACGCCTGCTCCACAAGGCTCAGGATCAGACTGGAAAAGTCCTCCGCGATGTCCTCCAGGTTGGCATAGTCGCAGTGATAGCCCCCAATTTTGCCGCTCTCCAAATCAAGAAACACGATGCTCCCATCGCCCAAGCCGCCGACAGGGAAGACAGGAGCGTGGTCACATCCTCTCATGTACTTCTCGTAGGCTTCCTGAAAGATTGGATAGGTCTCCTCCAGCTCTTTCAATGTAAAAATCCACGGCTCCGCCAAATAGCAGCCGCCGAAGTGCAAAAGCAGCCAGCGATATTCCGCCGGGATGGGAGCATGCCGGGCTTCGAATCGGTTCAGCATCTCCTCTGGCTCCGGGCGGACGCCCTCCGTAAAGGGACTTGTTTCATAAGCGGCTTTGATTCTGTCCCGGCATTCGCTCAATTTGATGGTCTGCGTCATGCCCACCTCCCAATCTCCCCGGTTCTGCTGTCTGGGATGTCTGCTCCGCGCTGGGGACAGCTTTTATCAACAGATTCGGCAGCCGTCTTCTGTCTGCGGTTTCAGTTTTTACCCCAGAGGGTCTCAAATTCCGCTTTCTCCACCAGGCAGGCATGGAACTCCTCGCCCCAGACATGGGCGTTGAATTCCTCCATGGTGGGAATGGGCGTGATCTCAATGGCTCCGTCATAGAGGTCGGCAATATTCCGGGTGTGGCCGTCCGCAAAGACATCAATGGAGCGAAGCGCCAGCCGCCCGCGGTCTGTATCCACTTCATAGAGGATGACCGACGGCTCTCCCTCCGGCGCATCCGCCCAAAACAGCTTGATGTACTCAGTCATCCCAGCCCCTCTGCCATGCTCCAATCGCACAGGTTCTCGTTCTGCGTCACCCGGCGCAGCTCGTCCCGCACCTCCATCAGGGCAAAGCCCAGCAAATTCTGTCCCCGCCACTTCCCGGGATCTAGCGCCTCCGGCGAACTGGCCGAGAGGCGGATGCCCCAGATGCTATCATAGGGGCTGGCCTCCACCAGCACCCTGTCCCCGGTGGAGAGGAGGAACTCCCGGAGGGAGCGGTTCTGGCTGAATTTGCACCAGTTTCCATTGAGCACAATGGCATATTTGAACCTGTCCCACACTTTCTGGTCAAAGCCCCGCACCTTGCGCCCCAGAGCCTTGATCTCCCCGGGAACGCTGCACGCTAAGATCTGCTCCCGGATCTCCCGGTCGCCGAACAGCTCCGCCTTGCCCGCCATCATGTACTGCTCCATGCAGAGGTAGTGGTGGGCGATAGAAAAGAAGTCCCCCAGCCACCACTGGCTGAGACAGCTCTGGGTAATGCTGCCGTCCCGGGCGGGCTGGTGTCCCCAGAACAGGCACATCTCCCGCTTCCGGCCAGCAGCAAACTCCTGTTCGACCCATTGACGGGTGTACTTTGGCCGCCCCTCCGGCTGCCATGCATCTACCCAGAAGTCGCCGTGTTCCAGCACTTCGCCGCCCTCCTCGTCATCCCACCAGCCCTTCCAGGTTACCGGCTCTGGAAAGAGGGCCCGGTATTCCGCCTGCTCCTCCTGCGAGAGGGTGTCCAGCCAATCGCCAAATCGATATCTGTAATCCTCCCCATAGCCCATGCGCCAGCCGATGGAGTATCGCTCGATCTCCCGGAAAGCCAGCCAGAGGGGCGGCATGATTTTCTTATCCTGTAATGCCATAATTTGTTGTCCTTTCATAATTAAATGTGACGCAGTTTTCTCCTGATATCCGGAGGAGCGCCGTCCAGGGATGTGGCCTGCCCCCTCCTCATCCCCCCTGCATTTTCTTCAGCAGCTTCACAATCCGCTCCCGGTTCTTCGCAGTCTTCATGAAGGTGGGGAGATGGTCAGCCTGGGTTCTCTTAGGAAGGCCGAAAGGCTTTTCCCGCAGATCGGCGCTGAGATAGTCGATCAGATAGGCCAGATGTTCCCGGTTGATGGCCCAGACCGGCTTGCCCTGGAAGTAGCTCAGGAACCACAGCTCCAGGCCGAAATAGGGCTCCTTCCCCTCCCGGATCTCATCGGCATAGGAGAAACCCTGCGCCGTTCTAAGCACTTCCCCCGGCATCCTTGTTTTACAGTAGGGGCAGGCCACATGGAGAACCGGAAACCGCTGCTTTGCCTCGTCCTCAATCTCCACCCGATAGTACCTGCCGCAATGCCTGCACTGGTTGTGGACAGCATAGCGGTACACCGTGCGGTCGCGGGTCATTTGATGGCCGCAGCCATGGCAGCGGAAAAAGGCATTGTCCCTGTCCGCCGTCACCACGCCCGCCCCCTGGCATTTGGGGCATTTCACCTGGATGCCCAAAGTCAGGGCGCTGTATGCGCTATAAGTAAAGTAAGGCTTATCGATGATTCGGCTCATGCATCCACTCTCCTTTTCGCCTACGGCCGGTCTGACAGCGCTCTTTTGCAGACCCATCGCCAACTCCGGACATTCCGCCGCCGTCCCCATCTGCCCACGTCAACCCTCCCGTCCGCCGTCCCCGCCCGTTTCAGCCATTCCGCAGCTTTCCTCACTCCTGTTCCCCATAGCTGGCTTCAATGTCGATGAAACGCACATACACACCGCAGACTTCCCCGCTTTCACCGTATCCGAAGTAGACAGGGTAATACCCGTCCCCCCAGCCGGAAGCGAAGATGGGGAGGTTGCAGTCCGTATCCGGCACCGTCCAGTTGAGCCAGTCTCCGTAGCTCCCCTGATACTTAGGGTGGATGCCGGCATTCTCCTCCAACAGGTCGCAGAACAGATCGTTGTAAGGGTCAATGTCCGGATCCTCCTCCAGGCGCCTGCTCCAGTACGCTTTGAAGGCTTCCTGGGTCTGGATGTCCGCCATACAGCCCATACCGGCGTCCACACCGAAGCCGAAGTAATCGCCATCCTCCAGTCCCTCGTCCAGGTTCTCATTGCCCACCATCCCCAGCTCGTACCGAACCGGCTTTTCCCCGCTGACCACTGCCTTGACGCAGGCATAGCGGTCGCCGTATTTCTCACTGGGCACCACGCAGATCTGCACCGGATAGGTTCCGGCGGGAACCGTCTGAAGAAAAGGCAGAGCCTCCTCCAGCTCCACCATGGGGTCGCAGACAAAAATCCTGCCGGTGGGGAAATGCACCATACCGATGTCCAGCACGTCCACCGCCATATTCCCGATGGACTTTTCCGTAAAATAGGTGTCCAGGTCGAATCTGTATGACAGTTTGTCCTTGATTGCTTCGTATTTTTTCATCCATTCTGTTGTAGGCATACTTGTTTCCCTCCTGTTTAATGCAATCCGCGGGGATTGCTCCTTTCTTCGTAATCAGCCATTATGCTCAGCAATTCCCAAACACGCTCTAGCCCTCATGGGTAATACAAAAAATCTCCTTGTTCAATCAAATGCCTCGCTGCAGTACAGCGGGGTATTTGACCCTCGCGGCATTCGCCAACTGGCCCTGCAAGCACAGCCGCTTGGCTCATTGCTCGCGGGAATCAAAGTAGACCACCATCAGTTCATCTGTAATTTCAGGGTTGAAGGACAAATCCATGATAATACATTGCCGATCATCCGCGCCGTCCACTGATCCATAAAATTTTACAAATCAATTATACCGCAAATGTATTAAAATTTCTACTCTCACAAGATGAAGCCCTTGGGAAATAATCTCCTGGGACAGTATGTTCGAGCACCGCTTCGCGATTTCCTTTGTATCGATCACATAGAACAGATCTTATCTGGTGCTCTTCGTGCTGGGGAAAAGGAGCAGGGCCGAGGTCTCATGGTTCTTCACGTACACCATGGGATTCCTGTTCTCATGTCCGTACATCCCCACCGGAATCTTTAACGGGCTGCCCTCCAGCATGATATAGTAATCGTCCCTGGATTTGTATACATAGTTCCTGCAGGCCAGTATGAGTTCCCCCGTGTCCTGGATATAGACGATGTCCGATATCAGATGGTTCGCATCCGTGAACTGCCGCATGTCCCTGACGCTCAGGGAACTGTACCAGGAGGAATCGCCGGAGCACCGCAGTATTTTCAGATTGGTGTTCTGGCACAGATTATAGTGTATGTTGAAGACCGCGTCCAGATCCGTGTCGAAGCTCTGCCGGAACAGCAGAAGGTTCTGGCGGATGCGGTCGTCCTGTTCGGTGTAATAAATCCTCCGAAGCTGATACCGGAAGGCCACAGTTCTCTTTCGTCCAGAAGAGCCGTCAGATTCGGCGCATATGTCCTGATATAGTCCTCCAGCGGCACGAACACGCCCTCGCTTCCGTACCTGTCGATATTGTCCTTACCCAGGCTGGAGAAGATGAACACATCCGGATAGGTTCCGGAGGAGATGATCAGGCTCTCCTTCTCAGCCGCATCCGTCTGGGGAACGCTGTTCACTTCAAATGTAATATTGCTCTGCTCGGTTCTCCTTTATCAGAATCCTGAAATCCGTTTGCGGGTTACGAGCCCATTATAGAAAAGAAAGCCCCGCCCTCACAAGAGCCGCAGTATTTCTTTGGGCTGATAATCCGGCACTGCGGAAAGTCCCGTGTTCATCAGCATTTTCCCTTCCGCTGCCCGGCCATGGTACATTATTTCACATTGCGGATGGAAATATAGCACTGTGGCGGACTTCCTTCGCCATATATACTGCTTAACGGTTTCACTTGCCGTGGAACCAGATAATTTTATGTCAATTTGTCTTGTTTTTTGCAGTCCAATAAGATATACTTTAATATTATTTGTATACAATCCCGTCTTCTCCGGAACGCTCCGCCCCATGGAGAAACGAGCTCGAAAAAGGCCGGAGGCATCCGGCCCATGGCTCCCGCCAGAAAGGCACAGGTACGAAATGGAACCAAAACCAGCGAAATACGCCATCGTAAAACAATCCATAAAGCAGCAGATCCAGGACGGCACGCTGGCCGTGGACGAAAAGCTGCCCACCGAGGCGGAGTACGCCGAAATCTACAAGGTGAGCACCATCACGGTCCGCCGGGCCCTGACGGAGCTGGCGGAGGAGGGATACATCAAGCGCCTGAAGCACAAGGGCACCTTCGTCACCTCTCCGGTGAACGCCGGGGCTGCCAGCCGCCTGATCGCCCTGATCCTGTATTCGGAAGACCATAACGACAGCTCCTATATCCAGCTCATCCGGGGAGCCCAGACCATGGCTTCCTCCTTCGGCTATTCCCTGATCGTGGAGTGGGTGGATGCGGATGCCGGCCAGGAGGCGGGGGCCATCCGGAAAATGCTGGACCTGAACGTGGAGGGGCTCCTCCTCTACTCCTTCAATCCGGCAAAGAGCACGGACAATTACCGGTATCTGGAAGAGCGTAATATCCCCTTCGTGCTGCTGGACCGCTATGACCCGGAGCATCCCTGCTATTTCTCCGGCTGCAACAATTACGACGGCGGGGCCCTGGCCGCGAAGCTTCTCCTGGAAAAAGGGCATGAAAAGATCCGGTTCGCCGGATACCATTTCTTCCTCAAACCGGAGCAGGAGCGCTATGACGGCTTCTGCAGCAGGATGCGCGAAGCCGGGCACAGAATATCCAGGGAAAACCTTATCATGGACATAGACTATGAGCAGTTGGCCGCCCAGGTCCGGGCAGGCGAGGTCACGGCCCTGTTCTGCTGCAACGACAGGCTGGCTGTGAAGACGATCCGCAGCCTGCGGGAGCGGGGGCTGCGGATTCCGGAGGACGTCTCCGTCATGGGCTTCGACGACTGGTCGGCCTCCCCAGACGTGGCCCGGGAACTGACCACGGTCCGCCAGGACTTCACCGAAATCGGGGCCAATACCGCCTATCTGCTGCTGAGCCTGCTCCAGGGGAGGTTCGCCGGGAATCCGGTGAAGATTCTCGCGGATGTGTCTCTGGTGGTGCGCAGCTCGGTGGGCGACAACCCGTTCCGGGCGGGCTGAGCCCGGAGGAGGCCCCATTCCGCTCCCATGCCCCCGGGATGCCAGAATTCCGCCGCGGGCCCGGAGCGACCATGGGCGGTGGACGCGCGGACAACCGCTCCGGGCAACTACTCTGGCTACTGCTCCAGCCAACTGTTCCGGCCAATCGCTCCGGCCATCCGCTCTGCCCAATCGCAGATCCATCCCGGACGCAATACTGCCCTCCGAGGCCAGAAGCCTTCGGAGGGCAGCTTATTATCCTTTGATCGACCCGACGAACACGCCTTTCACGAAATATTTCTGCAAAAACGGGTACACGCACAATATGGGCAAGGTCACGATCACCGTCACGCAGTATTTCACCAGCTCCCGGTAGGCCGTGGCCCCCTGGACGCTGTTCACGGACACGCCCCCCGCGCTTCCCACCGAGCTCATGGACACGTCGTTCATGACCAGGATCTCCTTCAGCAGGAGCTGCAGCGGATATCTGGCCCTGTCCTTCAGCAGCACCATGGCGTTGAACCAGGAGTTCCAGTTGCCCACCAGGTAGTAGAGGAAGATGACCGCCAGCACCGGCTTTGAGAGAGGCAGTATGACATTCATCAGGATCTTCGACTGGGAAGCCCCGTCGATCACCGCCGCCTCCTCCAGATCATAGGGGAAGGACTGGAAACCCGTCCGCAGGATGATCATGTTCCATGTATTCAGCGCCGTGGGCAGCACCATGGCCCACACATTGTTGTAAAGCCCCACCTGCTTCATCACCAGGAACCAGGGAATCAGGCCGCCGCCGAAGAACATGGTGATCGTGATGATGACCATCACCGCTTTCTTCAAAAGCAGCTCCCGCCTGGAGAGGGCATAAGCGCCCATGATCGTGAACAGCATGTTCACCGCGGTGCCCAGCCCCACATAGAGAAAGGTATTCTTGAATCCCACCAGCAGGCTGTCGTCTTTGAAGACAAGTTTGTAGCCGCTCATGGTGAACCCCAGAGGCTTCAGCAGAAGCCCCCTGTGGGCGATCAGATCCGTGGGATTGCTCACCGACGCGAACAGCACATGCAGCATGGGATACAGGCAGATCAGTGTCAAAAATGTCAGGATTCCATAGTTCACGATATTGAATATCACATTTGCGGGAGTCCAGCGCCCGATTCTGTTCTTTTTCTTATCCATAGCCGTCCCCCCTTAGAAAATGCTGATTTCCGAATACTTTTTGGACACCCTGTTGGTGAACCACAAAAGCAGGAAATTCACCGCTGAGCTGATCAGGCCTACGGCAGTGGCGAAGCTGTAGCTGGCTTCCTGCAGGCCGCGCCTGTACACATAGGAGGCGATGACGTCCGCCGTCTCATAGGTGAGCGAATTGTACAGCAGTATGATCTTCTCATGTCCCGAAGCCATCAGGCCGCCCACCGCGAAGATGAAGAGGATGATGATGGTGGGGCTGATCTGGGGCAGGGTCACATGCCACATCTTGCGGAACCTCCCCGCGCCGTCAATCTCCGCGGCCTCATACAGGCCCGGATCGATGGAGCTCATGGCGGAGAGATAGATGATGGAGTCCCACCCGATATTCTGCCAGATCCCCGAGAACGTATAGATCGGCCGGAACATGTTGGCATAGCCCAGGAGGGAGGCGTGCTCCGTCCCTGTGATCCATTCCACCAGCTGGGTCAGGATGCCGCCCGACTGGGTGAAGATATGGATCATACCGCAGATGACCACCAGGGAGATGAAATGGGGCATGTAGGTGATCGTCTGTACGATCTTCTTGTAGCGCATGGCCTTCACTTCATTCAGCAGCAGGGCCAGGAGGATGGGGGATGTGAAGCCGAATGCCAGCCCCCAGATATTGAGCATGAACGTGTTCCTGACAGTCCTGCCGAAAAACGGGCCCGACAGGAAATCCTTGAAATGCCGCAGGCCCACCCACTGGCTCTCGGCAAAGCCGAGCAGGGGCTTGTAATCCTTGAACGCCAGCAGGACGCCCCACATGGGCGCATAGCAGAATACGATATACCACAGCAGCACCGGGACCAGCAGCAGATATGCAAACGAATTCTTCTTCAGGTCTTTCCGTAATGCGGTCTTAAAACTTTCCTTTTTGGTCTTCCTTTTCATAGCGGACTCCAATCCTTTCGGGCAGCGGCATCCCCACGCGGAAATCCGCCGCCCCCAACAAGAAACTCTGCCTCAAATCCGGTCCCCGCCGGGAAGGCGGGAACCGAAGCTGTTACAAGCCGTTATGGGAATGCTTTCCGATTATCTCGCGTTATAGCGGTCCAGCGCAGCCTGCCACAGGCTGAGGAATTCGTCCATTCCCTGGGCCTTGGCATTCTCCAGGAACTCGTCATAGGCGTCCACTTCCAACTGTCCCATGATGATCTTGGAGAAGTATTCGTTCCTCATTGTGGAGAGGATGGTCCCCAGCTCGCCCTCTCTTGCCGCTTCCTCCGCGGTAAGGGTCACAGGGGGCATGGTTATGGAAGAATCCATGTTGGTAGTCCAGTAGTCGCGGATGTCTCCGGAGTAGCTGCCCTCGGCCGTGATCAGAGGATTGGAGTTGTGCTCGTCACGGATGTTGGCCCCGTCATGGATACGGTACTTCCAGATCAGGTTGCTCACCGGCTGTCCCTCAGGGTCATTGTACATCAGGCCGTCCGCGAAGAAATAGGGAAGCCCGTTCTCGTCCACCAGATGCACATCGCCGTAGGAACCATAGTTGTAGATCTCCCAGCCCTTCTTGGTGAACGCGAAGTCAAGGAAAGCGCAGGCCGCCTCGACGTTCTCGCACTGGGTTGTGACGGCAGCGGTGGAACCGGTCCTCTTGAAGTTGCGGTAGGTCTGCTTGGACTGATCCCCCTTGTTCAGGACAGGGTTCAGGGCCGCCACGAAATCGATATTGTTGTCCTCTTTCCAGTATCCCCACATGGTATCGGGGGAGTCCATCATCACCGCACAGTCGCCGGATACCGCTTCCGCCATCCTCTGGTTGAAATCGGCGGTAGCCCAGTCCGTGTTCAGCAGGCCTTCCTTATACCAGTTCTGCATGGTGGTCAGATACTCCTTCGCGCCCTCCTGGGCAGGACCCCACGCCACCTTTCCGTCATCGTCCACGAAGGTCCAGTCCCATACGCCGTAAGCGCCGTTGATGATGCCCGTGAAGATCTGTCCGTAGTTGGAGCCGTAGTTGAGGGGCTGGCTGTATCCCTGCTCCTTGCAGGCCACCAGGAAGTCATGGAGCTCATCCACTGTCTCGGGGATGGGCAGACCGGTCTTGTCCAGGGCCTCCTGCTTGATCAGCAGCCCGAACCAGCACCATTCATTGTAGGGAGCGATTCCGTACACGCCGCCGATGACGCCCTCGTCCGTCACCGTGGTCTTCCTCCTCTCCTCGTCGGAGTTCCTCCAGGCGGAATAGTTGGGCATATATTCGTCCACTACATCCGTCAGATCCAGGTAGGCGCCCTCGTTCACCCCTGCCGCGATGCCGCCAGTGTAGCGGTCAGCGCCGATGATGATGTCCGGCAGCTCGCCGCTGGCGATCATCAGGTTGAATTCCGTCCCTTCCTCTCCCAGGGCGGGCACGATGAAGTTCAGCTTGATCCCGGTCAGCTCCTCCAGCTGGTTGAAGACACGGTGGTCGTTCAAATCAGGGCAGACGCTGGACAGGATGGAGTTATTTGCCATCCACACATCCAGGGTCACTTCCTCCTTCCAGGGATACGCGGCGTAGTCGTTGGGAATGGCCTGGTCGAAGACATCCCCCAGGTATGTATCGTTCAGGGTGGTGTTCACCGCATTGATCTCATCTTCCGTAGGCGCCGTATTTCCGCGCAGGGATGTCAGGTCCTGTGCCTCAGAGGCCCCATTCTCTACCCCCCCCGGACTCCTCCTGGGCATCCGCCTCAGGCTGACTCTCCTCCTTGCTCTCGGATCCGGCGGAAGCGCCTGCGTCCGAGGACTGCGTCCCGCCGTCGGAGCCGCATCCGGCCAGCATACCGGCGGTCATGGACATGGCCAATAACATGCCTATCATCTTTTTCTTCATAATTTCTCTCCTTTTATGGGTTTTGCTGTTCCCTAACCTTAATAAATCTTCATTCCGTTCCTACTTCCTGCTGGGAACCTCCGTCCGCCACCTTCACTTTCATGACAAGCCCCTGCGCGTAATCTCCGAATTTCTCCCCGAACAGGTTCATGCCACCCACATGCTGGGCATCGGGCTTGACTCCCAGTTTGAAACTGATGTAATTCCTTTTCTCCAGCTGGAGGGCCTCCAACGACAGATCCGAACACTTGATGTCATCCTCGTAGCATCCCAGGGAATTGATGCGGATGGATTTGTACATGCCGTACTGCGTCATGGTATCCCCCCACCATTCCGGGTTCAACCGCCCCCTCCTGCCGCCGAAGTCCCCCGGCAGCGTCATGGTGGCGGCCTCCAGCCCGTTTACCCAGACAGTGATGTCGGAGGGCCATTCGTTCTGATATCCCGGCGCTTCCGAACAGATTTCAAACGAGAAGGACACCTCCTGGGTCTGGCCGCTCTTCATCAGATGCGTGGGAAAGCGGTACTCCACGTATCCTGTGTTGAACCAGAGCAGCTGGGCCTCGCCCCGGTTCTGCCAGTAGAAGCTGGAGGGAAAATCCTCCACTCCCAGATAGCCCTTTTCGCTGATGATTCCGCAGTTTCCGTTTACCTCGCAGTCGAAATAGTTTCCGATCGGCATGGCGAACTTGAACACCTTGCTGCCCTCCTGTTCCGTCTTGTGCCTGAATGCGTTCAGATAGATATCCTCGAACGAAATGCCGCACACTTTCTGCGCGCCCCGCACGCCGGGCTGTTCGATCACCGATATCATCCCCGCCTCCTCCAGGACCTTCACATGGAGCGCCGCCGATGACTGGGGCAGCCCGAACTCGGCCGCCATCTCGCTGATGTTCGCCGACCTCTCTATCAGGAGCTTCAGCATCTCCAGCCTCACCTCCGACGACAGGGCCTTGCCCACCAGCGCTGTCTGCTGCAGATTACTCAGATCCAGCGTAATCCTCTTCTTGCTTGCCTTCAACCCAATCCTCCCTTCCTCCTTGAGATTTTGCTCTTTCCACTTTCCAACATAATTTTTGTTTCTAATTTGTTTTTCCATATCCAGAATAACCCTGTATTTTTTGTTTGTCAATTGTTTAAAACATAATAATTGTTTGTTTTATTTTTGTATGGTTTTCACAATCTCTAATCCGTTCTCTTGACATTCTGACTCCAAAAAGCCATTTCATGTGCAACATGTACATATTTCTTGAATATTATTGTGCATTTACTGCATGGATTTTCCCTGAGTTTTCTAGTATCCTAAGTTTGGGCATTCCATCTTTTCTGTTCGTTTTTCCACTTATAACATTTTTTATGTTTTTAATTGTTTTCCTTTTTGCTCATTTATAACAGAAAATTTGGAATGTCTGATTTTAGAGCAAAAATTCAGATAAGTTCAGATAAGCAAGATTCAGATAAGAAAGGGAAAACGTGAAGAAAGCATCGAACTCCAAATCCGCCGGCAGGACGATCGGATCGATCGGATTGGGCATCCTTCTCCTGTCGTGCTTCCTGATTGTCATTCTATACAGAAAGGGGACAACCGCCATGCAGACCACATTCGAGCTTCATACCGATTTGTCACAGACCTGTTTCACCAACGACCTGGGCGTCACCGATATCGGAGATCCCTTCGTGCTCAAAGTCGCGCCGGACGAATACTATATGTACTGCACCTCCGCGCCTACCACCGGCTACTACTGCTGGAAATCCAGCGACCTGGTCCACTGGGGGGACAAGAAGATGTGCTATGTCAGGAAGCCGGACTCCTGGTGCACGGACTGCTTCTGGGCTCCAGAGGTAGTGGCCCGGGACGGAAGGTACTACATGTACTATACCGCCAAGAACCAGAACGACAGCCTGCGCATCGGCCTGGCCGTCTCCGACGCCCCCGACGGCCCCTTTGAGGACGTGAAGAACGAGCCCCTCTTCGACTTCGGATACGCGGCCATCGACGCCAATGTGTTCCTGGACGACGACGGGAAGAACTATCTGTACTATTCCAGGGACTGCTCCGAGAACCGGGACGATTACATGAAAAAGAGCGAGATCTACGGCGTGGCCCTCAGCGCGGACCTGCTGTCCGTGGAAGGGGAAGCCGTCAAGCTGCTGACCCCGGAGCAGAGGTGGGAGAAGGCCCCCGGGGACACCTGGTGGAACGAGGGGCCTGAGATGCTCAAGCACGACGGCCGATATTACATGACCTACTCCGCGAACTTTTTCGCCAGCCCCTCCTATTCCCTGGGCTACGCCGTCTCCGACTCCCCCCTGGGCGTCTTCGTGAAGGCCCAGGAGAATCCCCTGCTGACCTCGGGGCTCCGCAGGGACGTGTCGGGCACCGGGCACCACAGCTTCACCTACTCCCCGGACGGCACCCAGATCTGGGCGGTCTACCATTCCCATACCTACCCGGCGGACCCCAGCGGCAACCGCAAGGTGAACATGGACAGGGTGGGCTTCACCGCGGACGGAAAGATGTTCATCAGCGGCCCCACCACCTCCGCCCAGCCCATGCCCTCCGGCCTCTCCACCGCTGACGTCACCGGGCGCTTCCAGGCCGGCTTCGGGGCCCAGGCAGAGGGGACGGACAGCGCGCTGCTCACGGACGGCCTGTTCTCCGTCTCCTCCAGGCACGCATGGCTGGAGACCGAGGCCCCTGCCGAAGAGGGGATTGTGAAGATAACTCTGTCTTCGCAGGATGCCCTGCCCGTCTGCGGCATCGCCATCTACCCCGGCGTAGAGTGCCTGGGCGACATCTCCTCCGTGGGCCTGCGCCTTGGGCAGAAAGCCTCCTCCGAAGAGTTCGTCGTGGAGGAGGGCATGACATCACCGCTGCTTCTGTATTTTGACACCTGTGAAACGGACACCATCGAGATCACCCTTTCCCTCCGCGAAGGGCAAAGCGTCACCAGGCTGTCGGAAATCAGCGTTTTGTCCGAAATGAACTAAAAGGAAAGGAACGATCACCATGAAAAGAACAGAATATCCGAGACCACAATTCGTCCGCAGGGACTGGCTCTGCCTGAACGGGACCTGGGACTTCGCTTTCGACGATGAAGGCCTGGCCGCCTCCCAGCACTGGGAGCTGGATTCCCATGGGCTGGACGGCAGGATAGAGGTGCCCTTCTGCTTTGAGAGCAGGCTCAGCGGCATCCAGGACACGTCCATCCATGACCGCGTCTTCTACAAAAGGCGCTTCAGCATCCCCGGGGAATGGAACGGGCGGCGGATACTCCTGCATTTCGAGGCAGTTGACTACGAGTGCACCGTATATGTGAACGGCGTTCCCTGCGCCCGGCACATCGGAGGGAACGCGGGCTTCTGCGCGGACATCACCGATTTCCTGAGAGGGGAGGGGGAGCAGACCCTGGCCGTCTCTGTATACGATCCGGCCAGAGACGAGACCATCCCCCGGGGCAAGCAGTTCTGGGAGGAGAAAAGCGCGGGCATCTGGTACACCAGGACTACCGGCATCTGGCAGAGCGTCTGGCTGGAGCCGGTGGACGCCTGCCATATCTCCCATGTGAAGTTCACCCCGGACATCGACCATGATACGGTGACCCTGGAGGCGGAATTCTCCGCTTACGCGGAGGAGATGTACCTGGAGGCGGACATTTCCTTCCAGGGCGACCCTGTGTGCCGGGACCGCTATCTGGTCAACAACCGGAGCGTCTTCTGCCGCAGCATCCATCTGTCCAAGGACCATATATTCTACGGCGCCGCCCATGAGAAGGCGCGCCTGTGGAGCCCGGAGAACCCTGCCCTTTTCGACATCACCCTGCGCCTGATCGTAGACGGGCGCACCGTGGATACGGCCGAGAGCTACTTCGGCATGCGCAAAATCCACACCAAGGACGGCATCACCTATCTGAACAACCAGCCCTACTACTTCAAGCTGGTGCTGGATCAGGGCTACTGGCGGGACGGCATCCTGACCGCGCCCTCGGACGAGGATTTCGCGGCGGACATCCGCGTGATGAAGGAGATGGGCTTCAACGGCTGCAGGAAGCATCAGAAGGTGGAGGACGCCCGCTTCCTGTACCATGCCGACAGGATGGGCTTCCTGGTCTGGGGCGAGATGGCTTCCGCCTGCCTGTTCACGGACAAGGGCATCGCCTCCTATGCCAGGGAATGGTTCGAAATACTGCGGCGCGACTACAACCACCCCTCCATCGTGGCCTGGGTGCCCTTCAACGAGAGCTGGGCCATCCCCAATGTGGGCTTCTGCAAGCGCCAGCAGGACCAGACCATGGGGATGTACTATCTGTTGAAGAGCCTGGATCCCACAAGGCTGGTGGTGAACAACGACGGCTGGGAGATGACGAAGAGCGACATCTGCGCCATCCACAACTACGCCCACGGCTCCGGCGAGGAGCCCGGAAAGCAGAGCTTCTTCCAGCGCACCATGGCGGAGAAGGACATCCTGCTCTCCTGCACCCATGCCGGGCGCAGCGTCTACGCCCAGGGCTATTCCTACGGCGGCGAGCCCATCCTCATCACGGAGTGCGGCGGCATCAATTACAACTCCGCGGAGGAGGGGAACTGGGGCTATACCTCGGCGGCGGACGAGTCGGATTTCCTGCGGCAGTACGAGCATGTCATCGGCAGCATCCTGGCGTCGGACCTGGTCTACGGCTTCTGCTACACCCAGCTCTCCGACGTGGAGCAGGAGACCAACGGCCTGCTCACCTATGACAGGGTGCCGAAATGCGACCCGGCCAGGATCCGGGAGATCAATTCCAGGTACAGGCATAATATCGTAGTTCGTTAAGCGGCTTTCCTGTCTCTCACAAAAACAGTCCGGAACTGCCGGGGGCAACATATGGCCTCCCGGAAGTTCCGGACTTTTGCAGCTTTCCTCAGACTTTTTCCAGACCGCCCTTCACATTGAAGCGAACCATATGGCTCCCCGAATATCCGCCAGTGTTCCGCTGCCGCAGGGTTCACATAGGCCGGGAGCCCGGCATCCCGCTTCACGGATATTTCCAGAGCCTCCTCAGAAAACGGACCAGAACCGGCCTACCTCTCGTTGTCCGGCCTCCCTGCGTTCATGTCCGTGTAGCAGTCCAGAAGACCCACCGTCTCGTTGGCGGGACGGCCGTACATGTTGCAGCACTTATGGGTGACTTCCCCGGCGGCGCTCTTCTCCTCATCCATCTCCACGCTCATGCGGACTACGCCCATTTGGGTCTCCCTGTCCAGGTGATTCAATATTTCGTCTATCAGTTTCTCATTTTCCATACATCCATTCTATCCTCTCCCGGCTGACCGTGATGCTGCATTTGCATTTTTACCCTTGGCAAAAGCTCTCTTTGCCGTGGAAATACATCATTGCCATCCGCTCCATGCATCCTGTCCGGCCATGTTCTGCGGCTTCCCGGGGCCCACAGCCCCTCCCCTCACTGCAGATCCACATCCGTCCCCAGCCACCACCGGAGCACGTCCTGGATCTTCTCATCCCAGTATTTCCACTGATGGTCTCCAGCGGACTGCTCACAGGTCAGGTCATAGCCCAGGTTCTTCACATGCTCCCAGGCCCTTAAGTTCCCCTGGTACAGGAAGTCCTCCGTCCCGCACCAGGCGTAGAGCCTGGGCAGCTCCTTCCCGCCGGACGCAAGCCTCTCCGCCAGCGCAAGCAGATTGTTGTCCGAGCCCTCCAGCGCCTGGGCCGAGCCGAATATCCCCCGGAAGAGGGCGACCCTGTCCGACTCCTCCACAGCGGCCTCCACGTTCCGTTTAAAATCGTCCACCATATCCAGGGCGCCGGACAGGGACGCCGCTGCCCCGAAGGTCCCGCCGGCTCCCAGCCCCAGCTTCCACGCCCCGTAGCCGCCCATGGACAGGCCCGCCGCCAGGGTGTCCTCCCTCTCCGCGGACATCTGGGGGAAGAATTCCCGACAGATTTTCGGCAGCTCCTGGGAGAGGAACGTCCAGTACCTCATGCCATAGGTGGTGTCCGTGTAGAAGCCCAGATGTGTCGTAGGCATCACCACGGCGATGCCCAGGCTGCTGACATAGCGCTCAATGGACGTCCTCCTCTGCCAGATGGTCTGGTCATCGCTCATGCCGTGGAGCAGGTACATGGTCTTGTACTTCCCCTGGGCCGCCCTGCCCTCCATGCCGATCTGCCCCTGGGTCTGCTGGGGCAGAAGCACGTCCATGTTCATGCTCATGCCCAGCACGTCCGAGAAAAAGTCTACATGCAATAAGGCCATTTCGTTCCCTCCTATATCTTTTATTTCATGAAAAGATTCTCAAATTCCTCAACTGTCCGGGAAGCGGACGCCAGCTTCAGCCATCCCCGCAGGATTTCCAGATCCTTCTGGCCCAGAATCTTCTCCCGCAGCGCTTCCGGCACGGCCCCCACATCCCCCAGCAGATCCAGAATGGCCTCCGCTTTCCCTTCTGCCTTGCCTTCCTCGCGTTCCTCCTCGAACATCCTGACTATATTATACTTGAACGCCATGTCATCCTCTCCGTTCCCGGCCCAGCTCAAAATTTCCTCCACTACCGCCATCTTATCCCCGCAGACGGACAGCAATATATACTTCACCCAGTTCCTAAACTCCTCCAGCTCCTGCCGCCCCAGGCCTTCCACCCTGCCGTATGCCCGGCGGATGGCCCCCGCCAGTTCCAGCTTCTTCCGGAACTTGTCACAGTACATGATATTGTCCAGCACCGTGTTGGTAGACAATATGTACTCTTCCTCCACCTGCGCCAAATCCACCAGATAATATTCCAGATTCAGTATATGGTTCCCGAAAATGTCCCCACCCCTCTGGTAATCCCGCAGATTCGTCACGGCCGTCCATCGCTCCTGCCCGTTGTAGAACACAATCGGCACCATGGCAAGCAGACGGAACCCGGCACGCTCCCTTGTATTCTTATCCGTATCCAGGAAATGCTTCACCAGCGTGTTCACCACGTACACCAATATGCGGAATATCATGGTATAATCAACGCTTGACTGCAGCTCCTGCAGGATGAAGACATATACTTCCTTCCCGTCAGGCATCCCCACTCTGTAGAGCAGGTCCGCCTCTCTGCCCTCATAGTCCCGCTCCAGCATCTCCTTGTCGCAGAGGACGAAATCCGTTGCCCGCAGTTCCAGCATCCAGTCCGCCCCGATATACTTTTTCAGAAAATGCAGGAATTCCTCCGGCCTTGACAGGCTCTTCTTGTACCCCTTGTCATGGGGCATGCCTACGCCGGCATCCACCGGATTTCCATCCTTCGTCTTTTTCGCTTCGTCCATAAAGCCACCTTTCCTTTCCCGATACATCCGGCAGGAAAGGTCTCTTCTCCTTCCTGCCTTCGGTAGTTGCTTGTCACTTGGGATACAGGCTCCCGCCCGGCAAGAAGTTCGATACAGTTAGAAAAGACTTACCGTCTTCATGATGGATATAGAATCAGATTTCTTTGCCTACATCCAGAGTAACACGGCGGGAAAGGAATTGCAAGATTTTTTTCAACCGGATGTATCAGGCCGATGCGTCAGCGATAATACTGCTCCTGGGCATGCCACAGCGCAAAGTACCGCCCTCCGGAATCCCGCAGCAGCTCCTCATGGCTCCCCTCCTGCACCAGCCGTCCGCCGTCCAGCACCAGTATCCGGCCGCAGAACCTGCAGGAGGACATGCGGTGGGAGATGAAAATGGCCGTCCTGTTCTCCGAGATATGGTTCAGCTTCTCATAGACCTCATATTCCGCCTGAGGGTCCAAGGCGGCCGTGGGCTCATCCAGGATCAGTATCGGAGCCTGTCTGTACAGGGCCCTGGCTATGGCGATCTTCTGGGCCTCCCCGCCGGAGATTTCCACCCCCTGCGGATTAAAGTCCTTATAAAGGGAAGTCTCCAGGTCCATGCCCGCAAGCCGCGCCCCGAAACCGGCCTCCTCCAGCGCAGCCCTGGCCCTCTCCCCGTCATAAATCCTGCTGCCCGCCAGATTCTGCCCCAGCCCGAAGGAGAACAACTGGAAATCCTGGAACACCACGCCGAACAGCTTCCGGCAGGCTTCCTGATCCAGCTCCCGGATGTCCCTTCCGTTCACCAGGATTTCCCCCTGATCCGGCTCATACAGCCCGCACAACAGCTTGATCATAGTGGTCTTGCCGCTGCCGTTCACGCCCACCACCGCCAGCTTTTCCCCGGGGTGTATGGCAAAGGACAGATTGTCCAGGGCCTTGCTCTCCGTGCCGGGATAGGTGAAGGAGACATTGCGGAACTCTATCTCCAGGGAATCCGCCGACCTGAGGGGTTCCTCCAGAACCGTCTTCCCCCCGCACTGTCCGCCTCCTCTCCCAATCAATCCGCTCTTCTCCTCCGGCTCCCCCATCCCCAGATAACGCAATATCAGCTCCAGCGCCTCCACATTGGAGTTCAGCAGCGTGATCTGGGCCGCAAACGTGGTAAAGCCCGATACGAACTGCCCGATGCCTCCCACATACTGCACGATGCTCCCCACCGGGAACAGCCCCGCCAGGGCCCGCATGCCCACCGTCAGGTAGATGGTCAGGTTCATGGCGAACCCCGCCAGAGAGCCCAGCCCGTTGTACCGGAATTCGATGCCCTTCAGCCTCTTCATAGGCTCCCTGCCGTCCCGGAGCAACTTCCCCATCTCGCTGCGGATCAGATCTCCCTGGCGGTAGAGCCGGATATCCTTCCCGGAATGATAGGTGTCGATATAATTTTCCAGATAATAGCTGTAGACCTGATTGATTGGCACCAGCCCTGCAAAGGCCGCGAAGACCTTCTTCGTAGAACGGGAAACCGTATACAAATTGACGCATATGTTCCCCAGAATCAACGCCGCCAGCCCAGCGGACGCCCAGGCCGAACAGAAGAATCCCGTCAGCAGCCCCTCCCCCGGCCCGCACTGCACGAAGACCGCGCAGAAGATGGCAATGGCAAAGAGGATGGTAAAGACGCTCCGCACCACAGCCTTCACAGGATTCACCAGGTTCCACAGCCCCATCCCGTTCACATTCGCCATCTGCCGGATCCGCTCCCGCAGCGCCTGGACTTCATAGCGCTCCACCTCCTCATAGGAAAGCTCCATCATCCTGCTGTTCAGCTTCCAGTCATACTGGGCGAACAGCGCATTCTGCTTCACGTTCACCAGCCTCTCCGTCCAGGCGGCCAGCCCGCCGCAGACCAGGTTCAGCAAAGCCATGACGCACACGCCCTGGAGCAGGCGGATCATGCCCCAGCCCTCCAGGAGCCCGTTTATCAGCGCCGCCGACAGATAGATATTGATGAAAGGCGACAGCGCGTTCAGACAGGCCTGCAGGACGCAGCACGGCAGGAAACCGGGGGACAGCCCCTCAATAAGCCCGATTCCACCTGCAATTACCTTCATATTCTTCTTCATGCCCTCTCCTCCCCTCCTGCAGCCAAAAGCCTGCCGACCGTCTTTCCCGAATTCCCCAAAATCCCCCGCTCCGTCATGTATATCTTCTTCATATGCGCTCCGCCGTCCCTTCCCGTCCGTAATACCGGCTCTGCACCCGGAACATGGCGGCGTACTTCCCGTCCAGCGCCATGAGCTGCTCATGGCTCCCCCGCTCCACGATCCTCCCCTCCTCCAGCACCAGGATGGAATCGCAGAACCGGGTGCTGGCCAGCCTGTGGGAGATGAAGATTGCCGTCCGCCCGGCAGTGAGCTCACTGTATTTTTGATAAATCCCGCTCTCGGCAATCGGGTCCAAAGCCGCGGTGGGCTCATCCAGCACCACGATGCCGCCGTCCTTGTACAGGGCCCTGGCCAGAGCCAGCTTCTGCCTCTCCCCGCCGGACAGCTCGATGCCCTTCTCCTGAATCCCCTTCAGCAGCAGCGTGTTTTCCTTCTCCGGCAGGCTCTCCACCTTCTCCGCCAGCCCGCTCAGGGCAAGGGCCCGTTCCAGCCTAAGCCGGTCTATCCGCCCCTCCTCCGCCAGGGCGATGTTCCTGGCGATGGTGGTGGGCATCAGATAGATGTCCTGGAACACCACCGAGTACAGCCCGAAGTATTCGTCTATGTTATAGTCCCGGATGTCCGTGCCGTCCACCAGGATGCTGCCCCGGGTAGGCGCGTAGAGCCCGCACAGCAGCTTCACCAGCGTGGTCTTCCCGGCTCCGTTGGTCCCCACGATGGCCACCTTTTCCCCTTTCCCGATGGTGAAATCCAGATCCCCTATGGTATCCTGCCCCGCCCCGGGATAGCGAAAGCCCACATGCCGGAACCGGATTTCACAGGTTCCGGCGGGGAGGGGAGCCCCTTCCCCATGGTTGAAGCAGTCCGGCATCTCAAGGAACTGCCGGATGTCCTCCGCCGTGTAGCTGGAGGTCTTGATGGCCACCAGCCCGTTCATCATGGCGGATATCCATACCGAATACTGTGTCATGATGGTAAAATAAAAGATAAAGCCCGAAATCTCCATCCGCCCCGCAAAGAGCCGATAAATCAGCATCCCGTAGGCCAGGCCGTCCCGCAGGAAGGCCAGGAGCAGGCAGGCCCAGTTAGTGCCCAGGCGCTTCCCCTCCTCCTTCCTGTACCAGTGCATCCTGTCGCCCAGAAATTCACGGTATAACGTCTCCAGCCAGGGCGCCAGCCCGAAAAGCCGTATGTCCTTGGCCGCCCGGCAGTCCCCCGCCCTGCTGTTCAGATAGCCCAGATGCCTGTCGTGCTCCGCCCATCGGCCCCGGTTGCGGTACTGCCACCGGGAGAAGCGCTGCCCCACCAGGAAATCCGCCACCCCCAGGACCAACAGCAGCGCCACTGCCCAGGGCATGAATCCGAACAAAAGCGCGGAATAGACCGCCAGGCCGAATACCGCGGAGAAGATATCCACCATCTGGCCAAACAACTGCTCTACACCGGACCTGTCGGACCACACAGCCTCCTTGGCCTTCTGGGCCAGCAACTGGCCTTCGGGATCCTCCACATTCTGGAAATCCGCGTCCATGTCCTTGTCCGCGATGCGCCCCAGATGCCCCAGCCGGACGAACATGGCGTCGTACTTCAGCCTGGCCGCCACATAATTGTCCGCCAGGTTCAGCAACAGCAGGGCCCCGCTGTAAGACAGGATATACCAGAGCAGCGCTGCCTCCCTCGTCTGTCCCGGAACCAGAGACGTCATATACTTCGTCAGATAGGAGCCCAGCAGCGGGATCAGGATGCGGATCGGAACCCTGGCCGCCGCAGATAGCAGCATGCTTCTGTCCAACGCATAGGACTGCTTGATCAAAAACCAGATATTGCCCATCACCGTATGCTTTTTCCCCATATCCGCCTCCTGTACGCACGCGTAAAATCGTAAGCCTGAGACCAGATTAGCGCAGATGCCCGCCGGGGGCAATATGCCGGGTGCAAGTGGTAGGCCTGGGTGCCTCACAGGTAAAAACCACGTCCCAAAAGGTCTTCGCCTATGTGGGCATAGTCATCCATGTTTTGTTCACAAATCATTCAAAGAATTTTCAATTTATCATTATTGTTTAGACATTTCTTTTCTCTATACTATAACCATCAGCCACAGTTACTGTTTACTTAAAACTTTTTCATAATTATGCCAGGGGACTCAGGTTCTCTGGCATCCTCCTTTTTTATACGGCTTTTTGGCAGGCACAGGAGGCCGCGACAGCGAAATGGCGACTAGGAGCCGACTGCGAAAAATCTGTTTCTTCTCCGATATCACTTGGAAATATGTCTTTTGGTTCATTAAAAATCTGCCTGATTTCGCCAGGCGATAATTTACTGAAAATCCTTAAAGACAATAATTACTCTCCTACCGTTTCCTATTCTGCTACGCTTTTAGCGCACAGAACCACAAAAACCCCTGGAAAATAAAAAACTGCCGTTTTCCGGATACAGAGAAGACGGCAGATACGAATGAAACTGACTTTGTGAATTTTGGGGCATTGCCCTCTTTCAGAGTGCATACCCTCCTTAAGAGCGCATGCCCTCTTTCAGAGGGCGCGCTTATCCATGGAGAAGCCACGCCCCTTCACCTCGCTGACCCTTGTGACCACCATGAAGCTGGCCGGGTCTATGCCGTGGACGATCTTCTCCAGCTTGAACAGCTCCCTGTTGGAGATAACGCTGAATATCATCTGGCTCTTGTCATGCAGATACCCGCCCTCCGCGTTCAGCAATGTCACCCCCCTGTCCAACTGCTTCAGGATGGCTTCCCTGATCTCCTCCGACTTGCCGCTCATGATCTTCACCTCCGTCTGGGTGGTGCCGATCATCATGGTCTTGTCCAGGGCGATGGCGGACAGCAGCACGAACACAATGCCGTACAGGATATTCTCCGCCTCCTGGAAGGGCGCCTGGAGCAGCAGGATGCACACGTCAAAGGCGTACAGGCTCACGGACACCGGAACCCGGAAACATTTGTACAAAATCAGCGGCGGGATGTCCATGCCCCCCGTGGAAGCCCCCGTGCGGATCACGATGCCCAGAGACACCCCCACTCCCAGCCCTGCGAACAGGGTGCACAGCAGAATGTCATCCGTCAGCACGAAATCCCCCAGCAGCCTGTCGAACACCTCCAGCGCCGCCGGTATCAGGAAGGTGCTGGCCAGAGTGGTGGCCACGAAAGCCTTCCCCAGCACGATCAGCCCCAATATCAGCATGCTCATGTTCACCAGAAACAGGAAGCCGGAAACTGACACTCCTGTCAGGTGGTTGGCCGCCAGGGCGATGCCCGTAGCCCCTCCGCTGACCAGGTTCGCCGGAAGCAGGAACACCTTCACCGTCAGGGCATATAGAACATTCCCCAGAAAGATGGCCGCTATCGACCGCACCGACCAATTCATCCGCAAATCATCATTCATCCGCAAAACCTCCTATTCCAGTTCCGTAACATCCCTTCTAACACCACCTCAGCGGAGAAAGCTCTGGCCACAGTACGGCCAGCTCTTTCTCCGGGCGTTCTCCGGGACGTTACTGTTTCCAGTTCCGTAACGTCCCTTCCAACACCACCCCTGTGGAGAAAGCTCTGGCCACAGTACGGCCAGCTCTTTCTCCGGGCGTTCTCCGGGAC
>NZ_CAJUCP010000022.1:62069-78190 GCF_910585425.1 uncultured Acetatifactor sp.
GCGTTCTCCGGGACGTTACTGTTTCCAGTTCCGTAACGTCCCTTCCAACACCACCTCAGCACAATACCATTTCGGCGGAGAAATCCCTTTCCTTAAGGGTTTATTAGGGAATCCCTGTCGCCTCCTTCGCTTTTTCTGCTGTTACCACGCGCCCTCAATGGATACCAGCTCGCGCACCAGAGTATATTTGCCCTGCACAGCTTCAACATCCGAAAGTTCTGAAGAAGAGTCATAATATTCATAATTCCATGGTACAAACCCGCTTTCATCGTGGGCAGCCACTCTACCCTGATTTATGTGATCTACTGTACCCCAGTCTCTGAAGCTTCCATCCTCTTGAGCTGCGGATCCATAATACCAACAATAATTGGATTTGCCATCATCCTTCCTAAGCCGCTCTCGACACACAAATAATTTCCCGTTGTATTCGACCAGCGAATATAATACAGTATCGCTGTCTCTATTTCCGCCCATACTATGCAACTTTTTAAGCCCATCCGGTTCGTTTCGATAGATACTTATCGAATCGTGGTTGTTTTCTCCTTTATTGATTACCAGAAATTCCGGACTGCCGTCCCCCTCGAAGTCGATAATTTCGGAGTACACAACCTCCATATCCGGCCTCTCAGCCAGTATGCTCAGCAGCTCCTCATAAGAGGTTGGGAATTTGATTCCGCAGGCATCGGAAACAGCCTGCTCCAAATCACTGTCATCCAAAATCTCCTTCTGTACAAACTCGGGGACATTTTCGTAGGTAAACTCTATCACATCAAGCTCGCCTTCCTTCCTCAAGATGGCCATCTCCCCTGCGCCGATACTGGCTGTCTGATCCCCGGCGGTGACGGTCACAGTCCCCTCCAGCAGGGCGGCGGTGTTCTCCGTCACCCACCCGCAGGTGCCCCGGATACCAAGCATCATGGTGGATGTAGTAATATCCATGGTTTCATCGTCAGCCAGGGGTTCGGTGACATTGAACAACATACTTCCGGATTTCACGTTGATCTCCAGCTTTTTGCCCTCCTTGGCAATCTCAATTTCACTGCCGGCATCCAGCTTGGCCAGCTTCACTTTGTCCAGATCGATCCAGGCGTAGCTCTCCGCCTGGGTGCCCACTCCGTAGCCGGAGTACAACCCCAGGTTCTCCTGGGGTTCCACAGCTTTGCCCTCGCTGTCGGATACAGCTACCGTCCCCTCGGCCTTTCGCAGGTGCATGGTGGCGGCGGAGTTTCCGCCCGCGCAGGCGGTCAACAGCACAGCCGCGGCCAGGGTCAGGGCGGTCAGTCGGGGAATTGTCTTTTTCATGTCTTTTCTTCCTCTCTAATCGTCATATTCCTTTCGTCTCCGATGGATTGGGCGCGTCACTTTTCAAGCCTGCTGTTTGATACCGGATACCGTACAGAGGCCCGGCGAAGATATAAGTGCGGCCAGCTCTTTCTCCTTGCATCCTCCACTTAGGAACCGTCCAGAAATAACTTTTCAAGAGTTATTTCTGGTTCCGGCTAATTGCGAAGCAATTTGCCGGAATTGTCAAAAATAATTTTTTGACAATTCCTTAGCCCTCTAGGAAACGGCCACACAGCCCTTCCGCATGGTATCCTCAATCTCCTCCATGGTCCTGGGCGTGATTGCCGACAGGTTCTCGCATCCGCCCTCCGTCACCAGGCAATTGTCCTCCAGCCGGAAACCGATGCCCCACTCCTCGTGGTAGATCCCGATGTCCACACAGAACACCATGCCCGGCGCGATGAACTGCGGCCGCTCCACCACATCGTGCACGTCATACCCCACATGATGGGAGCCGCCGTGCCACATATAAGTCCCGATCTCCTCCACGTCCTTCAGCACGCCCGCGTCCTTCAGCAGACCCGCATTATACCGCCTGGCCTCCCTGTCCACATCCTCCATGGCCATGCCCGGCTTAATCATGCCGAACATATGGTTGGATGTGTTCAGCGCGCACTCATACAAAAGCCTCTGCCTCTCATTATACTTCCCGTTGCAGGGCCAGCCCCTGGACACATCCGTCATCAGATTGTCGTACCAGGCCCCCACATCGTTCAAAATCATATCCCCGTCCTGGGCCTGCCCCTTATAAGCATAATAATGAATGCAGAAATTATTCCTTCCCGCGGAAATGATGGAAGGGAATGCCGGCCCCTGAGGCCCATGCTGCCCCAGCGCATAATCGAACACAGCCTTGTACTGATACTCGTACATCCCCGGCCTGGAAGCCTTCATCATAGCCACGATTCCGTCCCGGGTAATCTTCTCCGCCTCCCGGATGGCCTCTATCTCACAGGGCTGCTTGATCGTGCGCAGCCTCCTCAGGATAGCCCCCGCGTCCTCGATCCGCAGGAACGGATAATCCACCGCCGCCCGCCTGCACAGCTTGTGGGCCGGCGTCTCCCTGTCGATTGGCTGCGCCCGGTAAGTATCCAGATACAACTGCCCATAATTTCCCAGAGAAGCCAGCTTATGGAAATCCGCCTCAAAACTCTCCACAAAAGCCACATCCCCGATACCCGACAGCTCCGCCGCCCGGTCCGGCTTAATCCTCTCCCCCGTCCAGCGCTCCTTCATCAGATCCGGCGGCAGGATATAAATCCGCTCCCCCGTATTCCCCTCCGAATCCTTCCAGGCCAACAGCACGAACTCCTTACTGTCCAGCCCCGTCAGATACAGAAAATTCCTGTCCGTATAGAACGGATACTGCTCGTCATTGGTCTTGCAGACCTCCGTCCCCGAAAACATCACCCACAGCGAATTCGGCTTCATCTCCCGATACGCCCTCTCCCTGTTCCCCTTGTGAAATTCCTTATCCATTCCCTCATTCCTCGCTTCCATACATTATCCCACATCTAATTATGCACTTTTCATCCCACTTGTCAAACACATCATTCCAAACAAAAATCCACGCCCTGCCCCCAACCCCCTCCCCTCTCCAACCTGCCGCAAAACAGGAGACCAAGGCCGGGCAGGCTCGCGACACCACCGAGGGGTGCCCTTAGTGCAGATGAAGTCCCCTGCTTGCACAGACTAAGCAGCGGTTCTTTCGCCCGCTACGCCCTAAGCCCCCAACCTGCCGCAAAACAGGCGACCAAGGCCGGGCAGGCTCGCGACAACACCGAGGGGTGCCCTTAGTGCAAATGAAATCCACCGCTTACGCAGACTAAGGCGCGGTTCTTTCACCCACTGCGCCCTAATCCCCCTCAACCTGCCGCAAAACAGGAGGCCGGGGACGGGCGGGCTTTGCGACAGCACCAAGGGGTGCCCTTAGTGCAGATGAAATCCACTGCTTACGCAGACTAAGGCGCGGTTCTTTCGCGCCCTAGTCGAAGTTAGCAGTTAGTTCATCGGAACGTTACCCCTGCCGAGCAAAGCCCGCCCGGCCCCGGCCTCCGTCCCTCCGCCGCAGATTACCTCTTCCGCATCCGGCCTCCGCCGCAAACCCTAAACCCGCTCCAGCAGAAACCTCATCTCCCCCTCCGGCACAGGCAGCTCACACCACTCCCCGTCCCGCAGAATCACATCCGTCCCCGCCAGCCGATAATCCCCAAAACCTTCCATCAAAACCCGCGCCCTCAGCGCCTCCCTCTTCCAAGGCCCGGACACCGCCTTCAGCTCAATCCGCTCAAAGCCCTCGCCCAGCAAAACACCGTCCTCCAGGCTCCATTCCCCATAATCGCACTCCGCATGGATACGCCCCTCTGCCCCGATATAATGGAACCGCCGCCCCACGCCATCCCGGCATGTGACCCGCAGCCCCTCCCGAGCTTCCTCCAGGGACCCTCCGTAGCACACCCTGCCGAAGACCGGATCCTCCGCCACCACCGTGGCAGCCCCTCTCAGCCCTCCGCAGAACCCCAGGTCGATCTCACAGGAATAATACCATGCCCCGCCGTGATGGGGCTGGTTCAGCCAGGTCTCCCCGCCGTAGAGCGGTTCAAACCCCCCGCTGGCGCAGCCGTCCTTCTCCTTCCCCGGGAACCAGTAGCCATACCCGCTCTCCTCGTCCCCGCAGTTCAACAGCGCCCAGCTCCCCAGCAGGGACCCATAGGCCAGCCGCAGCATCCCGAATGGCTCCTGCGCGTAATAACACGCATAATCCAACAGGGAATCTCCGCCCATCTGGGTCATATAGCTCAGCGTATAGTGCAGATTGTCCCCCCGGTAATCGCTGCCATACCAGAAATACGCAGGCTCCAGCAGCCCCCTGCAGGCCACATTGCAGGCCGTCTGGTTCTCCATGAACTCCACAGCCCTGCCATAGTCCATATCCTCACCGTAGGGAAGCTTCCTGCAGCGCATCTCCGCCGTCTCCAGCGCCCTGGCCGCCAGCACATGGGTGCTCTCGAAGCCCGTGGTATCGAAGGGATACTCGGAGCCGAACACGTCCTTGCACTCCTTCACGAAATACCCCATCTTCCGGTTCCAGTGCCCCTCCAGCACCTGGGCCTCCAGCTCCATCTTCTCCCGCTTCAGGGCCTCTATGATCTCCGGGATAGCCAGCTCATTGTAGAACCCTGTCTCATAGGCCGACCAGCCCTCCAGCTCCGCCGGAACCGTGAACAGAGCCCTGGCCGTGCCGTAAGCCCGCTGCAGATACTCTTTTGCAGACAGTCTTGTAGTGATATTCTCCGCAAAAGCCGCCACCTGGTACATATTGTAATACATCAGCGCGATGTGTGGATAGTCGTACACACGCCACAGATGGGTCCGCCCTCTGTTCCCCGGATCCTCCGACTCCCGCAGCACATGCCAGTCCGGGATGCCGTAGATTCCGTAGGGGAAAGGCTCATCCGTCCTCTGCTGCAGCCCGCCCCAGACGAAATGCTGGATATAGTCGTCCAGCGCGTCCACCTGGGCCTGATCCGGGCACACGGTCTGGGCCGAGGAGAGGAATGCCGGCTTGGAGAGCCCCGGATCGTCACAAGTCACCTCGTAGATCCGCCAGCCGCCGATTTTATCGTAATTGTCAGGGCTAAGGACCGCCCCCGTCTCATTGTTGTACTCGGCCAGCAGCCCGTTGTACCATTTCTCTTCGTCCCTGATCTGCTTGCCCGCGATGAAAGCCGCCCGCTTCCCAAGCATGGTCCGCACGTCCTGCGTGACGAAATAATATATATTCATATACTTTCCGCCGTAATCCACCCGGACTGTGCGCTCGCCCAGCTGCCGGAAAGCGATCCGGAAGATGTGGTATGCCCCATTGATCCCCAGGGCCTCCACTTCCGCATCCTCCGCCTCCACCCGGATTCCTTCCTCCGCAGAGACCGTCCAGGCCGCTTCCGCTCCAGAACTCCTTCCTTCCGCTGAGGCCATCCGGGCCGCTTCCGCCCCCGAATCCCTTCCTTCCGCAGAGACCGTCCGGGCCGCTTCCGCCCCCGAGTTCCTTCCCTCCGCCGAAATCGCTTCCGCGCCCTCTCCGGCCGTCAGGCGTCCCGCCGCTTCCGGATTGCCTCCGTCAGCCTGCGTCGCTTCCACCCCGAACCTCCTGACCGCTTCCGGCTTCCACCGCAGAGCCAGCAGCACCGGCTGCTCCCTGGGAACCGTATACCCCGGGATGCTCTCCGCCATCACCTGCCCCTGCTCCACCAGGCGGCTCCGGCAGTCCTCATAATCCCCGGCGAACAGCATCCTCCCCCGGTAGCGATAGCACTCGCCGGGCTCCAGCTGGACGCTCACCGGCGCGATCCGCAGCTTCGCGCCCTCCTCCGCCCTCTTCGCGCCGATTCCGCCGCTTAAGCTGTAGAGGATCACCACGCCCTTGCCATCCGTCCCATCCCGCCCGGGAATGGGTTCCAGAATCTCCTCCTCATAGTGGGTCCACTGGCTGTCCCCCCAGGGCAGCACCGCCAGAAGGCTTCCCTTGCCGTCACAGCGGTACAGCGTGGAATGGGAGCCATGGCCGGAGATGAAATGATGCCCTATCACCTCCCGCCCCGTGTCGCCGCCCCAGGTGAACTTGGTATGGCAGGCCAGCCGCAGGCCGAAGTCCAGGAGCCGCACCGGTTCCGAACACACGTTCTCTACCAGAATCTCCTGCTCTATCACCTCTCCCAGGCGGAAGCGGACCGTGACCTTCAGCTCCTCCCCCTGAACGCCGCCCTCATACCTTACGGAGCGTCCCCGCACCACAGGCGCGCCGTCGGCAAAGCCCTGGTCCCCCAGAGGCTGCCACTGCTTCCTCTCCTCACCCTTCTCCCAGGTCAGATAGAGGTTCCCGTACCCTTTTTCCTCATTGAGATAGGGGATGTTGTCACCATCCCCCATCATAGACACCGAACGGATTGTACCGTCCTGAATCTGCGCCTTGAACCGGCTGTTGCAGAAATAATACTTCTCACCCATGATTGCTTCCTGTTATCCTTTCACTGCTCCTATCGTGATGCCGCCCACAAAGTATTTCTGGAAGAACGGATAGATACAGACGATCGGGATCGTTACCACCATGGTGGTGGCCGCCCGCACGGAAGATGTGGTCAGGTTCCGCATGGCCTCGAACTGCTTCTGCTCGCTCAGGAGCTTGGAGGCCTGCTCGCTCTCCATCAGAATCTTCCGCAGGTACACCTGCAGCGTATCCCAGTTTCCGCCGGAGTTGTAGATCATGACGTCGAACCAGGAATTCCAGTGGCCCACCGCAGTCATGATGGCCGTCGCCGCCATCACCGGCGTGCACAGGGGCAATATCACCCGGAAATAGATCGTCAGCTCATTGGCGCCGTCCAGCCTGGCGCTCTCCGCCAGGGAATCAGGCAGCCCCTGGATGAAGGAAGCCATCAGCATCATGAAGTAAGCGCTGAACAGGGCCGGCAGCCAGTACACCGTGAAGGTGTCCAGCAGACCCAAATTGGAGTACAGCAGGAACGTGGGGATCAGACCGCCGCCGAAGTACATGGTGATGATGAACACCAGGCGCACGAAGCGCTTGCCCACGAAATGCTGGATGGTGGTGATATAGCCCAAAAGCCCTGTACACATGATGGTCAGGGTGGTGCCCACCACGGCACGCAGCACGGAGATCACCGCGCCCTTGGCTATGTTGGTCCTGGTAAAGATATAGGAATAGTCCTCTACGGTGAAGGCCCTGGGCAGGAAGGCCAGGCCGCCCTTCACCGTGTCCGATCCTTCGTTGAAGGAAATCACAAGCTGGTTCCAGAAGGGGTAGATCATGACGAACGCGAATACCAGCATGAAACACACATTGAACACATCGAATATCTTGGATCCTAAACTAGTCTTGATTTTTGTGCCTTTTCTCTTCACTCTGATCACCCCCGTCTTAGAATAATCTCATATCGGTGACTTTCGCCGAAATCTTATTGGAAATCAGCACCAGGATAAAGCCGAAGATCGACTTCATCAGGCCGATGGAGGTCGCGAAGGAATACCTCCCCAGCTGCATGCCGTAACGGTACACGTATGTATCGATGTTCTCGTACACTTCCTGGGTCAGCGGATTACCGATCAGCAGCTGCTGTTCGAATCCGGCGTTCAGGATGCCGCCGATGCCCATGATGAACAGCATGATCACCGTAGGCGCGATGCCAGGCAGCGTGATGTGCCAGGCCTTGCCGAACCGCCCCAGGCCGTCCACGGATCCGGCCTCATACAGAGTGCCGTCCACGCCTGCGATGGCTGAAATGTAGATGATGGCGGACCAGCCCACATCCTTCCAGATATTGGAGGTGGTCAGGATTCCCCAGAAATAATTCTTCTCATTCAGGAAAGCGATCGGCTTGTCGATCACTCCCATGTTCAGCAGCAGCTCATTGATGTTGCCGTCCGTCCCGAGCAGCGTGAACAGGATGCTGGCCACCACCACCCAGGAGATGAAGTAAGGCAGATAGGAGATCGTCTGTACCACCTTTTTGAACAGCGTGTGGTGGATTTCATTCAACAGCAGCGCGAAGACGATGGGCGCCACGAACCCTATGGTCATGGACAGGCCGCTGATCACCAGCGTGTTGCGGAACACACGCCCCATGTCCGGGAGCTGGAAGAAATCGATCCAGTACTTGAGGCCCACGAACTTACAGTCCACCAGGCTCTGCCCCGGCGTGTAGTCGAAGAAGGCTATGACATTTCCCAGCATGGGAATGTAGCAGAATATGATGGCCCACAGGATGGCAACCGCGCTGATGGCCCACATCTGTCTCTGTGTCCGGAAGGATCTGATCAGTTCCTTCCTGTTTTTGGCTTTTTGTTCTTTACTTTTCATCTACCCCTCCTGAATCCTTATTCCCGTGAAGCGCAATGGGGGGTTGCCGAAGCCGCCCCCCATTGACATTTCCAATGTCCGCAGGCCCCGCCGCAAAGCATCGCCTGCAGACAAGCCTTACTATGTATTAGCCGTTGTACTTCTCCGCGTTGGTATCGTGCTGGGACTTCACATACTCCGTGATTTCCTCCAGGCCCAACTGGTTACAGGTCTCCCTGTACTCATAGAAGATGCTCTCGCAGGCCTCCTCGGACTCCGCGGTGACCATGTTGGCCCATGCCTCCTCCAGCTTGGACTTCACGTTCTCGTTCTTGGTGGTGATGTCCTGGGTAGCGTCCCAGGTCACTGCGAACAGGGAAGTGTCCTGCATGGGAGCGGTGTAGAAGCCCCAGCTGAGCTTCACGCCCTCATTGGAGAACTCGCCCGTGTCCGGATTCACCGGCCAGTAGTCGTAGATGGATACATGGGACACTCTGGGATCGATCAGGTCGAAGTTCTGCAGCTCATTGGTGTAGAGCCAGTTGCCGTTGAGGGCGATGGAGTAAATGCCCGCGCCGTTCTTCTCCTTCAGGTCGTGGTAGGAACCGATCTCCTCTTTCCTGTCCACGTCCAGGATGACATCCTTCATGAGCCATGTGCCGGCCTTGATGTCCACACAGTCCTCGACCCACTCGCCGTCCACCCAGTTGCCTACCTTGGTGTCTTCCTTGGCGATATCCCACACATTGTCCGCAGAGGGAGCGCCCCAGCCGATGACGAAGTTGCCCAGCTCGCTGTTCTCCCAGTTCAGATATCTCATGACCATGCCCAGGTCCTTGCACTTGTCGGTGACGATGCAGCGGTAGCTTCCCAGGAACCTGGAGGTCAGCAGGGTGGTGTCCTCCATGGAAAGGCCCTCCGCATGGACGGAGACATTGGCGATCCTCTTCTCCAGATCCCAGTTCTCAGCATCCTGGGTAGCCCAATACTGGTGCCCCCCCGTCCATCCGTACCACCATGCGTCGCAGTTTCCGATGATGGTGCCGTTGTGGATGTCGGTCATCAGCTTCTCGTAATCGGTGCTCAGGAAGGAAGGATCGATGATCTCCTCTCTGTACAGCTTGTTCATGAACTTGGCGATTTCCAGGCCCTCGTCCGTATTCAGCCAATGGGTCATCTCGCCGCTGGCCTCGTCATACTTGTAGCCGCCGATGAAGCCGTAAACGCCCAGCATGCCGTTCAGAAGGTTCTGCCCCTTCTTGTCGGTGGCGGACAGGCCGTAAGTCTTGTTGCCATTGTCGTCCGTGGGATGGTTGGCCAGGACTTTCTTCAGCACCTCATAATACTCCTCCGGAGTCTCGTAAATCTTGTCCTCTCCCAGCTCCTTCCAGTAGTCGTAGCGGATACCGAAGTCGCTTCCGGCCACGTTCACGTTGTCGCCGTAGAGGGTGGCCAGCTTGTAGACCTTGCCGTCGCTGCTCTTCATCATGTTCATGTACTTGCCGTAGCGGCGGGTGATGTTGTCGCCGTACTGGGCCAGGGCGTCCGTCAGGTCAAGAGCCTTCCCCTGGGCGATGAACTTCTCCGCCATGTCATCGGTCATGTTGGTGATGATGGCGGGATAGTCTCCGCTGGTAAGCCACAGCTGCAGCTGCTGGTCCATCTCCATGTTGCTGTACTGGAAATTGATCTGGACGTTCATATTGTCCAGCAGCCATTTATCCATGACCGCTTTCCCGCCCTTCTCGTCGGCCTCCAACTCCTGCTGGTCTCCCATGCCGGCATATACATCCAGCACCAGGGTCTCCTCAGGCACTACCCAGCCCCACTCATTGGGCTCTCCCTTCAGGTCGGCAGATGACAGGTCCTGCTCCTTGCCGCCCCCTCCCGAACCCTTGCCGCAGCCTGTCAGCATGGAAAACGCCATGGCGCCGGTCAGAAGCATTGCTAAGACTTTCTTCTTCATTATCCTTTCCCTCCTTAATTTCATGCGGATCTCTCCGCGGTTTTATCAACAGTCTTGACAGACTTGCCAATCTATATATGTAGCGATTAAATCTTGCCAAAAACCGGATAAACGGCATGGCCGGCCGTACTAGTCCTCGTACCCGAAGGTCTCCCGCTCTACGATCCGGCAGGGCAGCTCCTCCCTGTGACGGCATGCCTGCCCTCCCGCCGCCAGGGCGATCAGCTTCTCCGCCGCCCGCTGCCCGATCTCCACCAAAGGGATGCTGATGGACGTCAGCGCCGGCTCCACGAAACCGCACAGCTCTATATCATCGAATCCGATGAGGACGACTTCCTCCCCGATGGAAACGCCCAGCTCCTTCAACACCTTCATGGCGCCCACCGCCATCCAGTCGTTCATGCAGAACAGCGCGTCCGGCCGCTCCTCCAGCGCCATCAGCTTCCGGCAGGCCAGCTCCCCGGAGCGGTCGCTCCAGTCGCCGTATACAATCAGCTCCGGATCCAGGACAGCCCCGGCATCCATCAGCGCCGTCTGATACCCCATCAGGCGCTTGTAGGCGGGAACCGATTCCACCGGGCCGCTGATCAGCCCTATCCGCCTGCGGCCCTGCCGCAGCATGGCTTCCACCGCCCGGGTGGCCACCCGCTGATTGTCATTGTTGACCATGTAATCCCCGGGGTTCTTGGTATAGCTGTAGGCGTATACCAGAGGGATGTCCGTCTGGAGCAGCCCTGTGATGTCCCGGTCATGCATCCCCACATAGATGATGCCGCAGGCTCCTACCATCCGGAAGATTTCCACCTTGTCCCTGATTTCATCGCGGTAGTCCATGACCAGGCTGTAGTCCTGCCTGCCCTCCCGCCAGATCCTGCTGTTCAGGTTCAGGTCTCCCAGGAGAATCTGGTAATTCTCCCTGTCCGCCGTCTGGTTGATGCCCTGGACGATGTTGTTGACCTGGAAGGTGGCGATGTCCTCCGAAATGATGCCTATGATGTTGCTCCTGCTGGACCGCAGCGCCCTGGCCGCGATGTTGGGCTGGTATCCCAGTTCCCTGGCCGCCATGCGCACCTTCTTCGCCACTCCTGCGCTGACCTTGTTCTCCTTATTGTTCATCACATAGGAGACCGTTGCCGTGGAAACGCCCGCCCGCTCCGCCACATCCTTTAACGTAGCCATGCCGCCACCTCTCTTTCCGCGCCCTGTCCCGACAGCCCGGAAGCCTTATCCCGGCTCCGCGCCCCGCTGTCAGCAGGCAGGGGCATGTCAGAGGGCTTTAATCGTTTAACTCTGTCCCATCCATTCCATCCATTGTCCTGTTCTCCTCCGATAACAGATTGGAACATGGTCTGTACCAATTTGCCAAGCATCTTTACAAAATATGACTGTTTCACCAACCTTTTGGCTTCTATCCCTTGTAGCACATTATAACGCCTTCCCTGTCTCCCTGTCAATTCCGCATTTTTCACAAGTTAATCGTTTAAATTTTGTGCAAATTTTACATTGATTTTATAATTTTCATATTTATATAATAATTCTATATATTGGGGGGCTACGGCAGGACTGCCGCTATAGCCCTTCGCCGGAGGGAGGGGAACTCCCGCCGCAGAAAGGAGAATCTATGTCCACTACCACGAAATCCACCAACCATCCGTCGGCCCCCCTTCTGGCCCGCTACGATTTCACCGGCGTCAGCAGCACCATCGCCCCAGACCAGACAGGGAACGGCTTCGCCGGCGTCATCAGGGGCTGCGACAGAGGCGGCGCCTTTATGGAGGAGGACACCGTCTTCGGCCATACGCTCCCCGTGCTCAGGCTCACCGGAACCGGGCAGGGCGGCTATCTGCAGCTGCCGGACGGCGTGCTGAACGGCGCCGAGGGCGTCACCGTCAGCTTCTACTGCAGGATAGACAGCGTCACGGAGTACGCCAATCTCTTCTCCTTCGGCACGGACAACTGCTTCTATCTCTCCGTGCTGCCCGGAGAAGAGGAGGAGGCCGGGGCCTTCCTCTCCCCCTGCGCCACGGCCGGCGGCAGGAGCCAGGAGGCCTGCCTGCAGGAGTGGGTCCCGGTTCCCCTGGGGCGCTGGTTCCACATGGCAGTGTCCTTCGGCAATGGCCTCCCCGCCCCCATAGAGCTCTACATCGACGGTGAAAAGCGGGCGGAGCTCGTCCACCGGCGCATGGAGGCGAGGGCCCTGGAGGGCGCGGCGGAGAATGATTTCGGCTTCGGTGCCTTCGCCCTGGCCCCTCTGGCCGCGTCCTTCACGGACATCCGGATATTCGGCGGCGTATTGGATAAGGAGGAGATGGCCTCCCTGTTCCACATCGAGCCCAGGGAAAGGCTGCGCCTGGAAGCCAGGAACCTGGAAGCCCTTTTTGAGGCGCCTCTGGAGACGCCGCCCCTCCTGCCCGGAGCCGGACAGTTGGGGGCGGAGATCGTCTGGAAGAGCCTGACGCCGGAAATCGTCTCGGATGAGGGCCTGTTCCAGCGCCCCGCCCCGGGGAGCCCTGCCCTGGAGGGGGCGCTTCGGGCCGTCCTGACCTTCCAGGGCCAGAGCGCATCCCGGGATTTCTCCTTCCGGATCCCTCCCCTTCCGGAGGACGCGGAAATCGCGGAGGCGGACGCCGCCCGGGTAAAACTGCCTTTCCCGGGACATGTGGTGTCAGATCTGAATCTGCCGGAGAAGGGAGAAGACGGTTCTGTCTTCTATTGGGAGAGCAGCCGCCCCGAGCTCATGGACCATCAGGGACATCTGCTCCACAGGCCGGAGGGGGACGCCGCCTCCCTGACCCTGACCCTCACCGCGACCTACAAAACCGCCCAGGCCTCCAGGGAATTCCGGGTGCGGCTGCTGCCCGACGCCTGCCGGAGCCTCCCCCGAATGGAGTACATCCCCGCGGCTCCTCTGCCCCGGCCCGCCTCCCCGGAGGAGGGCAGAGCCTCCGTTAGCCCTGTCCCCACCCTCCAGGCTGCCCCCGCGGCCAGGGACCGCGTCCGGCTGGGACAGGACAGCGTCTTCCATGAGAACCAGGAGCGCTGCCTGGCCTATCTGCGCCTGCTGGACGCGGACAGGATGCTCTACAATTTCCGCAGGGCCTTCGGCGTCTCCACGAAAGACGCCATGCCTCTGGGCGGCTGGGAGGAGCCCTCGGGGCTTCTCAGGGGCCATTCCACCGGGCATTTCCTGTCGGCCCTGGCCCACGCCTTCGCCTCCACGGGGGAGCAGGGCTTCCGGGAGAAGGCGGAGTACATGATCGGCGAGCTGTGCGGGCTCCAGGACACTGCCCTGGGGGATCCGGCGGCCTTCCGGACAGCCTGTTCTCCCTCCAACGCGGTGCAGTCCCTCTGGAGCAGGACGCCGGGCACCTGGGGCAGGGGCTTCCTGAGCGCCTACTCTCCGGACCAGTTCGCCCTGCTGGAGGAGTACACGCCCTACGCCACCATATGGGCCCCCTACTATACCCTGCACAAGATCCTGGCGGGCCTGATCGACTGCCATCTGCTGGCGGGCAGCGCCAATGCCCTGTCCTGCGCCTGCGGCATCGCGGACTGGGTGCACGCCAGGCTCTCCGCCACCACCAGGGAGCAGCGGGAGAAGATGTGGAAGATGTACATCGCCGGAGAGTACGGCGGCATGAACGAGTCCCTGAGCAGGCTCTATGAGATCACGGGGAAAGCGGAGTACCTGGAGACGGCCCGGATGTTCGACAACGCCGCCCTGTTCCAGGGGCTGGCCCACGGCAGGGACACCATCACCGGCATCCACGCCAACCAGCACATCCCCCAGATCATCGGGGCCATGGAGGAATTCCGGGCCACCGGCGACCCTTACTATTACCATCTGGCCCGGAATTTCTGGGAGCTGGTGGTGAACCGGTACATGTACTCCATCGGCGGCGTGGGGCGCGGCGAGAACTTCCGGGAGCCCGGGCTTCTGGCGAAGAACATCGAGGGCGGCCGCAACTGCGAGACCTGCGCCACCTACAACATGCTGAAGCTCACCGGGATGCTGTACGGATACGCCCCGGACCACAGCGAATACATGGACTATTACGAGAGGGCCATGGCCAACCATATCGCGGCCAGCCAGAACCCTACGGTCAGGAAATCCGCCCACCACGGGGTGACCTACATGCTGCCCATCGGACCCGGGGCCAGGAGAGAGTACGGCAACGACTATGACGACTTCACCTGCTGCCACGGCACGGGCATGGAGAACCATGTACGGTACGCCGAACATATCTATCACCATGGGCCGGAGGACACGCTCTATGTGAACCTGTTCCTGCCGTCGGTGTACGACTGGAAAGAAAAAGGCGTGGAGCTGACCATGGAAAGCCCCTTCCCCTCCCAGAGCTGCCGCATCAGGGTGCATGTCACCGGGGACGGCGCAGGGAATGGCGCAGCGCCTTCGTCCGGCAAAATCCCCCTGAAGCTGAAGGTACGGATCCCCTACTGGTGCCGGGAGGCATTCCGGATTCTGGTAAACGGCCAGGCCCTTCCCGGGGCGGCGCCGGGAGAAGGGTATTATCCGCTGGAGAGGAGCTTCGGGGACGGGGACATCATCACGGTGGAGACGCCCTATTCGCTGCACCTGTGCTATACGGAAGACCCTTACGAGGGATATCCGGCGGCCAGCGTGATGTACGGGCCCCTGGTGATGACGGCGCTGAGCGGCGCCACGGATTGGATCCGGCTGAACCTCCCTCCGGCGCTGGAGGATGCCTTCTCCGTCGGCTGGGAGGAAGGGATGCCCGTGCTGTGGTATGACGACCTGAAGTTCGTGCCCTCCTACGCGGCCCGGAACGCGGCGTATCATACTTATTTCCAGATCTGCCTGAGCTGAGGCTCTGGTCATACAATGTCCATGGGCGCGGGAATTTCTGCCTGACGGCAGAGCTTCCCGCGCCCATCTCATATCTCCGGTACACCAGTGCATGAATTCCCGAGTGCTGATTGCTCAAGGATTCATGCATCGGTGTACTAGCCTGTTCATCTGCCCAGTGCCTCTTCCTGCAGCCGGTCGAAGGCTTCCATGCACTGATCCACCGTATCGCCGCTCAACAGCTGCCTGACGATGAGACAGGTGTTCCCCCACTGCTCCACCTTCATCCCCGTGTTCGACCCCAGCACATAAATCCCCTCCTCGATTCTGTCGTTGAGAGGCTTCAGCGCAGGGACGCATTCCACGGATACGTTCCTGGAGGGCGAGATTACCCGGTTGGCCTCCGAATAGATCCTAAGCGCCTCATCGGATACCATGATATCCAGCACCCGCGCCGCGTCCTCCCCATGGACCGCGTCCGCGCCCACCCCGAAGCCTGTCATTGGCATCACCGGCATCTGCCCCAGGCTGCTGGGGAAACCGATGACCTGCATCTCGAAATCCGTCTTCCCGTATGCCGTCTCCGTGTTGGCCGCGCCCCAGTAGGCCATGACAATCGGGGTCTTCTGGGCCAGGAAATCCGCGCCCTCCCCCTCTATGGCCTCGCTGACCAGGGCTTTTTCGGCATCGATGTAGCCCAGGTCGATCATCTCCTGCAGGAATTCGAAGCCCGGGCGCATATAGTCGCTGTACCTGGCCTCCCCGCTGTTGAGGGCGGCGATCTCCGCCTCCGTGTTCCCGCCGTTGTACAGATCCGCGTAGGCCTGGGCGAAGACGAAGGTCTCCAGCCACCAGCGGTTGGCCCCCACAGGCGTCTCCACCCCGTTCTCCTTGAACACCCTACAGCATTCCAGGAACTCCTCCGGCGTATGGGGCAGCTCCAGCCCATACTGCCTGAACATATCCATGTTGACGAAGAGCCCGTAAGCCACCACCTCCTGGGGTATGGCCACCAGCTTCCCGTCCACCGTGTTGGCGATCCTGATGATTTCCCGCAGGTTCTTCGCGCTGTCCAGCCCTGAGAGATCCATCAGCTTCCCTTCCTCCCCCAGGATCCGGATCGTATC
>NZ_CAJUCP010000023.1 GCF_910585425.1 uncultured Acetatifactor sp.
CAAAAAGTACACTTTTTGGGAATCGCGCGTTATCATGTGTTTTTAGAGAGTAAAAGGAACTCCAAAATGCCGTCAGACAAGGTATGCAAGACCGTCCACCAGTACAGCAAGAGTCCGCTTTGTGCGGAGGATATGAAGAAGCTGCAGGAGATTGCGGCGGATTACGGCAAGGTGAAGCGTTATGTATACCAGAGGTACAGCGGCATCGGAGGGCTGTCCAAGCTGTATCCCGGCTACACCGTCCAGAATGAGATGACGGAGAGCGGCCTGCGGGGAGAGCTGGGGCTGCCGTCGGTGTACTTCTACCTGGCTGTGTTCGATGCGCTGGGGGATATCAAAAGCCAGTGGGCCCGGACAAAATCCCGGGTGCTGCAATTGATTGGCAGGAACGAGGGTCTGACCGAGGAGGAGAAGCATTACCTCCGGTTCCTGTTGAAGGTGAACAACGCCTTTACCGCCGTGCTGAACCAGGAGCCCATCGTCCTGACCCGGGAGCTGCAGAGGAAGCAGGAGGAACTGGCATCCAAAGTGGATACGGAAAAGCTCCACCGCTATCTGTGCAGACAGGTGCGGAAGTATCGGGTGAAAAGCAGGGAAACGGATAAGGTGGAGACAGAGCCACAGGCTTCGGCGCAGCCTACATCGGGATTTTCCGTCGCGGAGCGAGCCTACCGCTACGGGGAGAAGGACGGCAACAGAGGAATCTACATTTCCACCAAAGAGAACCGGAAGCGGGTCTTCGTGCCCCTGACAGACGGGAACCAGTACAAGCGTCAGCTTTATGTCAGACTGTATCCCCAGGAAGGGAATGTTGAAATCATGACCGCGGTGGATGTGGCGGTGCGGGTTCATGAGGATTATGTGAACCGGATAGGACTGGCCATGGGGATGTTCACCATGCTCACCACCCAGGAAGGGCATCATTATGGCGAGGAACTGGGCGCTCTGCAGACGGAATATGCCGAGTGGGTCAGGCAGCAGACCAGGAGCTATAACCGCAACAGAGCCGATAACCCGGGGCGCAGGAAGTACAATGCCAGGAGACATCGGATGGAGGAGCGGCTCCACAGCTATATCAACCAGGAGCTGAACCGCTTCCTGCGCACAGAGAAGCCCCGGAGGATCTACATCGTCAGAATGCCCAGGCCAAAGGCGGGCGGCATCAACCGGAAAATCAACCATTCCGTGGCCATGTGGCAGAGAGGCTACATCCGCAGCCGCCTGGAACAGAAATGCAGAGAGCAGTCGGTGGAAATCGTGGAGGTGCTGGGGAAGGACATCAGCAATGAGTGCAGCAGCTGCGGCGCGGTGGAGCGCGGCGGCAGGAAGAAAGGGATTTTCCTATGCAATGCCTGCGGGTATTCGGCGGAGGAGAAGACGAATACTGCCAGGAACGTGCTGAAGCGGGGGATGGAAGGCAGGATTGTCAACTGATTTTTGGATAGATACTGACGATTCTGAAAACTTGCCAGGCAAACTGGCGCATGAGTAAAAGGTTCCGGGAATGATGGAGTAAAATTCATCTCGAGCTGCAGCAGCCCGAAGATTTTGCGCTTCACCACTTGGAAACATATGTCGGCCTGGAATATCGTCCCCACCAGGGAGGCGTTGGGACAGAAGCTTGTGCGCATAAAACATGAATGGGATCATAGGGATGACGATTCAGATGGATTCCGGCGGGGAGCCGGGGTTTTACCGGACTGGAGCCACGCTCCGGGAGGACTGGAGAGTCTGTCCATGATATAAAAAGCCGTGTCCACGGGCGCGGCGGACGGCATTAGAAGGCAGGAACCCTTTGGGCGGCTGCGGATTGGGTATGCCAGGATCCTGGGAACACAGCGCGGTACATACCGCAGGCCTGGAGCGCGGCTTCGGGCAACTGGACAGAAAGTCCGGGATGTGACGTACCAGGGAGCGAAGCGGCTTGACGCCGCATCATCCGGCGAGACGCTATGGATGACCAATATACCTTATTTATATTTAGGAACTGTCGGAAAATAACTGCTGCAATTTCTGTGTGAAAAAGCCTTGAAACACAAGGAAAACGGCTTTCAACGCGCAGCAGTTAGTGGTAGACAATTCCTTAAGACCGCCAGGATTTGCAAAGCTGTCCATAGTGAGCATATGTGGCCTGGGGTCTTTCGGTGTGGTTTGTTGCCATTTTCATTGACCTGCAGTGTACATTGTAAGTGGTGCTGTGGATTCTTCGGATAAGGACAGACGGAATCCTGTCAGGGAATCCGGCACAGGGAGAGGCGGACATGCGGAAAGCGCAGAAGCAGCAGGCGGAGGATTTCATAAAAATATTGGGAGAAGCCCATGACGAAATCCGGAAAGCCATTGAAAAAAAGAATATTTCCGCTGCCCTGAGCCTACTGGCGGACTGCCAGGACGGAGCCATTGCGCTGGGAAACCTGATTGAAGCAGCGGAAGGGGAGGGCTTTGCCACGATTGCCCTGTTGGAGTCCTACTGTGAGCAGGTCTACCGGATTTACGGGGAACTGGAGAAAGGGCAGCCGATTGCTGTCGGCAAAGCATATAAGAACCTGCGGCAGATGTTGTTCAAGATTGAGAGCAGCGTGAAGAACGATATCAGGATTCGGACAGAGGTGGTGTTCCTGCCTTACAAGGCTTCCATGTGGGACAGCCTGGAGAGCATCTGGAAGGCTGCGGATGAGGATCCGGACTGTGATGCCTATGTGATTCCGATTCCCTATTATGACAAGAATCCGGACGGGAGCTTCCGGGAGCTGCATTATGAGGGCGGGGAGTATCCGAAGGACGTGCCGGTGGTTTGGTATGAGGATTACGATTTCGAGACGCGCAGGCCGGATATGGTATTCATACATAATCCTTATGATGAGTGTAATATTGTGACCAGCGTGCATCCTTTTTTTTATTCGAAGAATTTGAAGAAGTTTACGGATAAGTTGGTATATGTGCCTTATTTTATATTGGGGGAGATTGATCCGGAGAATAAACAGGCATTGAAGGATATCGAGAAGTTCTGCCTGGTGCCGGGGGTGGCGTATGCGGATCAGGTGATTGTGCAGTCGGAGGATATGCGGCAGGCTTATGTCAATGTGCTGACGGAATTCATGTCGGGGCAGGGGCGGAGCAGGGCTTATTGGGAGAAGAAGATACTGGGGCTGGGGTCGCCGAAGGTGGATAAGGTGCTGAGTACCCGGAAGGAGGATCTGGAGATTCCGGAGGAGTGGATGAAGGTTATCCGGAAGGCGGATGGGAGTTGGAAGAAGATTATTTTTTATAATACTACGGTGACGGCGCTGCTGCAGTATAATGAGCAGTATTTGGTTAAGATGCGGGATGTATTCCGCATTTTTTATGAGAACCGCGATGAGGTGGCGCTGCTTTGGAGGCCGCATCCGTTGATGGAAGCTACCATAGAATCCATGCGCCAGGAGCTACGGGAGGAGTATGGAAAAATCGTAAAGATGTACAGGGAGGGACGCTGGGGGATTTATGACGACACTAGCGATATGGATCGGGCGGTCTGTTTAAGCGACGGGTATTATGGGGACGGGAGCAGCGTAGTATGGCTGTACAAAAGGACTGGAAAACCTGTTATGATTCAGAACGCATATTCGGTAATGGAGGACAACTATTCCCTTGCCATGGACAATATTGTGGAATATAAGGGAGAATGGTGGTTCCTTGCCTTAAAAGACAATAGCATCTATAAGATGGAAAGGACGACTTTGAAGGCTACCCTCGTGAAACGGCTACCCTATGGGGCGGATTGCCTGGGAGACCATCCACAATATGGAAAGATTCATTTGTATCAAAACAAAATATTCGTAATACCGATGATTGGAGACGAAATTGCCGTATACGATATGGAAAAGGATGCAGTTCGTTATATAAGATATGGCAAAAGTGACCCATGCAGAGGGACTGTATTTGCAGAAAAGATAGAATATGGGGGCAAGCTGTACCTGATTCCGTGCGGGTATGATTATATTGTGTGCATTGATTTGGAAACAGAACAGTTCAGGAATATTGCGGTGGGTGATGAGAAAGGGACATCTGTGCACAAAACGGTGGACGCATATGCATGGGGGAGCGTCTTTTGGGATGGGAAAAAGGCCATATTTACGAAGATAACGGACAATAAGCTGGTTTGCATGGATTTTGAGTCAGAGGCAAAAACGGTTTATGAATGTGGGCTGCTGGACGGAGGAGGCTCTGGGATATGCGGTGATGAGGATTGCATATGGATTGTTCCGAAGAAGGCAGACAAAATACTTTGTTGGGACAGACGCGAAAAGCGGCTGGAAATATATGACGAATTTCCGAACGGATATGAAGCAGGGGAGTGGAGCTTCTATAAGGTGCAGTTGGGCGATGAACTGTACCTGTTGCCAAGGGATGCGAACATGTGCATAGCGGTCAGTAAAGAAAATGGTACTATGCGAAAACTGGCAACAGGGAATGTGGATAGGGACAATGGAAACTTTTTTGATAGATACATGTATTTTGCCCATATCTGGAAAAGAGGACAGGAGGTATTACTGGTCTCTTCTTCAAAAGGGGAAGTATTTTGCTTTGGCGAAAAGGATAGTTACGGAGGGAAAATAGGCATCTGCCAGGACTGCGGAGAGAGTGTGTCATGGCAAGGGAGCGTGTATGAAAGGCAGAACAGATTAGATAATATTGCAAATTATGTAAACAGCAGGCTGCAATACAACAGAAAGGATATAAGGGAAAAAGCTGTCGGGCAGGCTGTTTTTGCAAGGATAATGGATATATGAGGTACTGTGATGGAAAAGATTATCGTGTTTGGTTTGGGGCAGGATTTTGAATGCAATAAGCGGTCTATTTTGCAAGCATTTGATGTCATTGCCTGCACGGATAGTTTTGTAGTTCCCAAAGAAGAATTCTGGAAAGGATGCTATATCCCGGCGGATGCAATAGGCAATCTGGATTTCGAGAAAATATTGGTATGCAGCAGAAAATACCAGGATGCCATAAAAGTGCAGCTGGTGAAGGCGGGTTTCCCGGAAGACCGTATCATCTATCTGGATTACCTGGAAAAGGACATCGTCAGTGCGGATTTCAAAGAGGTGATCCGGGACATGGAGCTGTACCGATTGGCTGCCACAGACAGCAGGTTCGTGATAGCGGAGGACTCCTTATGCCTGATTGCGGATGAAAAGCACAAGGAGGCAGGGACTCCATGCCATCATTATTTTGCACAGGATATTTGGGGGGGCAATAAGATATTCCGCAATGCCCCGGAACGCCATTATGACATCGGCTCAAGACTGGATGGCTTCATAGCGCATTTGCTTACGTTCCGTGAGGTATATTACATAGATATCCGTCCCTTGCCCTATGAGATACCGGGTCTGCATTTCGTGCAAGGCGACGCCACGATATTGAGCGGAATGGAAGACGGCTCCATCGAAAGCCTGTCGTGCCTTCATGCAATGGAGCATTTCGGCCTTGGCAGATATGGGGACAAGATCGATCCGGATGCATATCGGAAAGCGGCGGAAAGCATGCAGCGGGTCTTGAGGAAAGGGGGGCATCTGTACATCGGAGTCCCCATAGGGCCAGCAGACAGGCTGCTGTTCAATGCCCACAGGATATTTTCTGTCCAGACAGTGCTGTCGCTATTTGAAGGGATGGCATTGCGGGATATTGCAATCGTGGAACCGGAAGGAGTGGCGGCAAAGCCAATCGGAGGACAGGATTATCAGGATATACAGGAAGATAGCTGTGGGCTGTTCGAATTTGTGAAAACTGCGGAATAGAGTTGCCAGGCTGATTGGCCGCAGAATTTGGAAAAAATAGGAGGGGCGGTATGGATGACAGATTTTACGGAAAAAAGGAGACCTATGGGCTGTGGTATGAATTGTATAAAACGGCATTGCTGGGAATGAACATTGGGCTTGGGGGAGATATCCATTCCAGTGGAGAAGAAAACGTATGCGCTTTTTTGGACAAAAGGGGAAATGTAGAAACAATATTTGATGTAGGGGCAAACACAGGAGAATATACGAGGATGCTGGGCAGCTACTTCCAGGATGCCAGGATTCACTGCTTCGAGCCTGCAGGAGCGACGTTTTCCATATTGGCTGACAATATGCGCGATAATGACAATGTTGTCCTGAACAATTTTGGCATAAGCGATGAAAGGGGGGAAGGTGTCCTATATTATGACATGGAGACGTCAGGTCTGGCAAGTCTATATAAAAGACAATTGGATTATTTCAAGATAGATTTTTCAAAAAGCGAAAAGGTGCAGATTGAGACATTGGATGGTTATTGCGAAAAGAACCATATAGAGAAGATAGATTTCCTGAAGCTGGATATTGAAGGAAATGAATGGAACGCTTTGCGGGGGGGCAGAAGCTCCTTGGAAAGGGCTGCATAGGGGCAATCCAGATTGAATTCGGCGGCTGCAATATCGACTCACGAACATATTTTAGAGACTTTTGGAACTTGCTGCATGAAGATTATTCTGCCTATCGGATTTTAAAGGATGGTCTTTGGGAAATAACGAATTACACAGAACGGTTGGAGTGTTTTTGTAATACCAATTACTTTTTTGCACATAAAAATCCTGAGCAGACTCAAGATAGAAAGAAGAATGGAAGATGATAGTCTTATTTTTGGAGGGTGGTTTGGGAAATCAGCTCTTTCAGTATGCTGCGGCGAGGACATTATCAAAATTACGAGAGAATGATGATATTATCATTGATACTGACTTTTATAAGGGATTTGGGGATAGAAGATATGAGCTCAATAAATTCAGGTTTTCCGGTATTAGAATCGCATCAGAAAAAGACAAACAGAAAATGAAGTATAGGATCGCCAAAAAAAAGATAGATGCTTACAGACAAAGAATTACACCAAGTAGCGGAGATGACAATAGGAATCTGAATAATTTTTATAAGTCTATATTAGCTAAACAGGGAATTTATATTTGTGGTGGAACGGTGATAGGGGATACACGGCTTCCGCTAAATCTTATAAAAAGGAAAGATATTTTTTTGTATGGATATTTTCAACATCCACGATTTAGACAGAATATTCAGGTAAAACTGAAGAATGTGAGTGTTGATATGAAGCTGTGGGAGAAAGATATTATATATGGGGAACATATTTGTGTACATATTAGATTAGGTGATTATGTGAATAATGATGATTATGAAGTATGCACAAAAGAATATTACTATAGTGCTATAGAGTATATTGCCAGTATAGTAAAAAATCCTGTTTTCCATATTTTTTCGGATGATATAGAGACTATTAAGAAGGAGTTTCAATTTGCATATCCGGTTGTCTATGAGAATGAAAAAGCAGCAAGTAAATGCCTGGTTAAAATGAGTTTGTGCAAGCATTTTGTTATCTCGAATAGTACATTTTCCTGGTGGGCACAGAGACTGAGCAAAAACAAAAATAAGATTGTAGTTGCACCAGGGAAATGGTATGGTGATGAGTCTATTCCTTTCTATTTATATGATAAGGCATGGATAATAATGAAGCCTTGATATTGAGCAACAGATTGATTTATGCTGCACTTCAATGAAACTGTATAGCTTGAGGGTAAGGAATTGGAGAAGAGAGAAAATGTGTGGAATATTTGGTTGTATCGGCAGAATATCTGAAGAGAATGCAAAGAAATGTATAAAAAGTATATCTCATAGAGGGCCGGATGCTGTAGTTGTGAAAGAACTGGAAGGGATAACCCTTGCCCATGCCAGGTTGTCTATTATGGATATATCAGAATCTGCCAACCAACCTATGGCCGATTCAACAGGCAGGTATTGGATTGTATATAATGGTGAGGTCTACAATTTCCTTGAGCTGAGGAGGGAGCTGGAAGCAAAAGGCTATCGGTTCAGAACAGACAGCGATACGGAGGTCATCTTATATGCATATATAGCCTGGGGGATGGACTTCCAATATAAATGCAACGGAATGTGGAGCGTTGCGATTTGGGACAATCTGAAAAAGGAATGTTTTTTCAGCAGGGATCGGTTTGGGGTAAAGCCCTTCTACTATTTCGAACAGGACGGCAATTTCTATTTCGCATCAGAGATGAAGGCTTTCTTCCCGATTATGAATGAGAGGAAGATAAATTATCGTATATTCGAAAAAAAAGATTATTTTACATATGAAGCCACCGAAAACTGCTGTATCAGAGACATCAAAAAAATCCTGGCCGGGCACTGTGGCAGTTACAGAAGTGGGCAGCTGTATACAGAAAGATGGTGGAATACTTTAGAGCATCTTATGGAAGTGCCGGACGAATATGACGAGCAGGTTGGAATGCTTAGAGATTTTTTTCTGGATGCATGTAAAATCCGGATGAGAAGTGATGTGCCAATTGGAACGGCTCTGAGTGGGGGGGGTTGATTCCAGCGCGGTAGCCGGTGCGATGAGGTATCTCTCCCAGAATAAAGCTTCTTATATTAATAAAGACTGGCAGCATGCTTTTGTGGCAAGTATGCCGGATACAGTTCTTGATGAGACTCGATACGCAGAAATGGCGGCTGAACATATTGGAGTAGAGATTCAAAAAGTGATGGTCAATGCAGCGATTTCTCCATCAGATTTATTTGGATATATGTATATATGTGAAGATCCCTATATAACCAGCCCTATTCCTTTTATGCAGACATATGGGAGCATTGTAAAGGAGGGGATAAAAGTCACGATAGATGGACATGGGGCGGATGAATTGTTTGGAGGGTATGGTTCAGATCTTTTTTACGCCGCGCTGGAAGTGAGAGAGGATGATGAGGCATGCAGGGAGGTTTTGAAGACCTTTAATAATATGGCATTGGCGGAACACAGGGTTACCTTCCAGCAGTTGCGGGAGAGGGTGGAAGCCCTGAGAAATGCGGCGGACATGACAGAGGACAGGAATGAAGATAAGATTGGAGTCTTCAACAGGAGGCTGTACAGGCAGACACATAGAGAGGTTCTGCCGACACTTTTAAGATGCTACGACAGGTACAGCATGGGGAATGGCCTTGAAATCAGGATGCCTTTTATGGATTATCGGATTGTCTGCTTTGCGTTTTCAGTTCCGATGCAGTCAAAAACAAATGGCGGATATACGAAAAAGATTGTCAGAGATATGGCAGCGCCTTTCATGGACAGAAGAGTCATGTATAAAAAACCAAAAGTCGGGTTCAATTCTCCCATGACAGAATGGCTGCAAGGGGAAATGAAGGAATTTGTTCTGGATACGGTTCATTCCAGGGATTTTCTTGAGTGTGGACTGTTGAACTCTTTGGATACATGCATCAAAGTCAGCGAATTTTATAAACTGGAGCAGGCATCCTATACAGATGGGGAAAGTATCTGGGTTTCCTTGGTTCCCTATCTCTGGAAAAAGGCAATGGGATTGTAAAAGGTGAGGTAAGATGAGTTCAGATATCAATTTGGAGAAGTTTGAATTGGCGAATAAATGGATTCGACTACAAAATAAAGGCATATCCATTCCGCAGCACTTGAGGACAAGGGGAATTAAAAAGATAGTTTTATATGGAGCCTCGGAGTTTGCCCTGCGGTTGTTGGAACAGTGCGAAAATGAAGCAGGCATCATCGAGATTTTAGGAATCTCAGACAAGAAGATTAGCTCAAAAGGAGACTTTTATTGCGGAATTCCATTGGTATCAATACGTGATATTAAAAAAATAGAATCTGAAGATATGTGTGTCGTAATCACAGCTATGGGATATTATGAGGAGATACTTGGAGAGCTGCACAAAGAAGGGGTTCTGCGTACCATATCTTTGCAGGAATTGATTTATGATGCATGTTGCTAAGCTTTTGAGGAGGTATTGCAGTAAATGAAGATAGCTACATTATTATTTACATATAACAGGAGCAGGCATACAGGACAGGTGATTGAATCGTTAAAGAATAATACGGTATTGCCGGAGAAGCTGATTGTTTTTCAGGACGGGGTCAGGCAGGACGAGGATGCTGAGGAATGGCAAAAAGTCAATAGTCTGGTTCATGAGATTGACTGGTGTGAAAAAGAGGTCATCGTGTCAGGATACAATAAGGGGCTGGCAGAGTCTATCGTGTCGGGGATTGAGTATGCTTTCAGAGAGAACGACGCGGTCATTGTGCTGGAAGACGATTGCGTGGCTGCTCCTAATTTTATCCGTTTTATGACGCAGTGCTTTGAAAGATACGAAACGGAAAAAAGAGTCTTTTCGGTGAGCGGGTATAGCTGGCCGATAGAATTGGGTGATGCTGAAAGCGACATATATTTCTGTGGGAGAACCTCATCCTGGGGCTGGGGGACATGGAGGGACAGATGGTGCCAATATGAAAAGGACTATTCATTGTACAAAAAATTGAAAATGGATAGGGAAAGTTCAGAAAGGCTTGCAACGTGGGGGAATGACATAGAGCAGACAGTAATAGGGAACGTTACGGGGATGACGGATTCTTGGGGACTGTTCTGGGTGATGAAGGCTATAGAAAAAAATGCCTTATGTATTAATCCGTATAAATCGCTAATCCGGAATATAGGAATGGACGGCTCGGGAGTTCATTGTGGGATTACGGACAGCTATGATGTTGAACAGGATAATCTTGTAAAGGATTCTTATAAGCTTGTTGATAAGATAGAGCTCACAGAAGAGGTAAAAAAGGCATTCGCAGGGCTCTTCGGGAGCTATACAGCAGTCACCAGCTACAGCGAGGACAAGGAAAAAATCATAGTATATGGATTGGGGAATTTCTTTATCAGCAATGAAAAGAGCATCAATGAGAATTACTTTATAGAATGTTTTATTGATAACTCGAAGACGGGTTATTATGCAGGGAAAAGGATTTTTAAGGCTAAAGAAATAGGAAAGATTAGCGATATCAGCAAGATTCTGATAATGATTCAGGATATAAACGAATGCATGAAAGTATGCAGAGAACTTGTAAGCAAATATAGAGTCGCAATAGAAAAGATAGAATTGGGATGCCAGTATTATGGGAAATATCAGAATGTGATAAAAAATGTTTTTGTCAAAGAGGATGGAAGATGGGAAATTACTTTTGGTGGTGACGCTGCGCATATCAAGTGCTGACCAGACCAGAAAGGATACCGTTTTTGATGATGGATAGGAACTCTTTCGTCCTAGTTGGCGGTTCAGAACCTGGAAAAGTCTGGTGAAGGGGGGAGTATGAATTCTGCCAATATGGCTTTAGCAAACAGAAAGAAAAAAGGAAATCATCTTTAATGGTGGGATGACATACGGACAGAGTACCATCACGGGTATAAGGGGCTGGATTATTCTTGCGGTGGCGATGATGGAGGAAATGGATTCATGTGTGGCATTTTAGGTGGAAACAATACAGGGTGGGATTATGGGGCAGGAATCGCGCATATGCAGCACAGAGGGCCGGATGGCGTCAGGATTGTGGAAAAACCTGGCTTTACTTTGGCTTTTTCGCGTCTTGCAATTATGGATTTGTCTGAAAACGGTATGCAGCCGATGTTTTCCGCAGATGGGCGCGTGGGGATTATCTATAATGGTGAAATTTACGATTATCAGGGACTGAAAGCGGAATTGGAAAAGATGAGGTTTCGATTCCATTCGGAATCGGATACAGAGGTCATTTTGAATGCGTATCTTGCCTGGGGAGACAGATTTATCGACAGGATAGATGGAATGTTTGCATTGGCCATATATGACTTCCGTGATGAGACGATAAAGCTTTACCGTGATAGAGCAGGCATCAAACCACTGTATTACTATTGCCTGGAAAGTGATTTTGCGTTTGCGTCAGAGATGAAGGGAATCATCCATCTCTGTACGGATATGAAGCTACAGAAGGATGATACTGCTATTTATGACTACCTGAATTATTCATACATACCTGAACCAAAAACTGTCTATAAGAACATATTCAAGCTCGAACCAGCTCACCGTCTGGTGTATAGTCTGAGGAAAAAGAAGATATCTGTAAGGGAAGCCTATTGGAAGCTGAGGGTAAGCGGTGCCGAGGGAAAGCGGAAAAAGGCAGATGAACTGGTAGAAGAACTCAAAAACCTTATCAGAATGTCTGTCAGGAGGCACATGATAGCGGATGTGCCAGTCGGAACCTTCCTGAGCGGAGGGATTGATTCGAGTATTGTCACCTATGAGAGCAGTCTGCAGAATCCGAAGATAGAAACGTTTTCCATGGGATTTGCGGACAGGAGATATGATGAACTGAGGTATGCGCAGAGTCTGGTGGATAAATATGGCCTGACGATGAACCAAAGGGTTTTCCAAAGAAAAGACTGCACCATGCTTGTTGGCAAGATACGCGAGTGGTATGATGAGCCGTTCGCGGATGTTTCTGCTTTCCCGACTTATCTTGTGTCGTCTCTGGCAAAAGAGAAGGTGGATGTGGTATTGACAGGAGACGGGGGAGATGAGGTTTTCGGGGGATATCCAAGATATACCATGCTTCAGGAAAGAGAAAAGAATGGCATTGACAATTTGTTGGTATCCAGCATATTCCAGTATCTGAACCGTAGAAGGAATTTCACAGGGTGGGAGACTTTTTTCATGGATGATTTAAGCTGTCTACTGAGCTCTTATGGGGAGCCGTTGTCGACCGGCGACCGCGCATTGAGGAAAAAGCTTGGCATACCGAAAGACTATGACAGATTCTGGCATATGAGAAAATATTATGTGAAAGATCTTCCTGCAATCACCCGAGGGCAGTACCTGGACTTCAAGACATATCTGCCAGGTTCGGTACTGGCTAAAGTCGACAGAGCCAGTATGGCCGTTTCCCTGGAGACGAGGGTGCCGCTGCTGGATAGGGAGATTATCGAATTTGCATTTGGACTGTCCCAGGAAGACAGGTGTCCATGTGGACTTTTGAAAGGCCTGCTGAAGAAAGCATATCAGGAAGAACTGGGGGGAGGGATTGCCTATAGAAAAAAACAGGGGTTCAACATGCCAACGGATTATTTGGGGGCAGGGGACACTGCAAGGGAAAAACTCTTGCGTACAGTTTGGGGAGATTTGGATGTAGCAGTTTCTGATGAAATGCGTAGAAAAAGGAGTAGCTATGATGTACATAAACAATGATATTGATTACCTGAAATATTTAAAAGACAAAAAAATCATAATATTTGGGGCAGGGATAGAAGGCATAAAATCCTGTCAAAGGCTTATCTCGGGGGGGTATCAGGTAGCGGGGTTCTGCGATAATGACGTAAAAAAACAGGGACATCCACTATGCGGGACTGCGGTCATGTCATTTGAGCAGCTGCAGGAAGAAAATGATGACAGTACGACGATAATCATATGCGGCAAATATGAGATGGAGATTAGGAATCAGCTGCTGAAGGCGAATGTCCATAATTTCATTTCCGTGTCTCAAATTGATTTTGGTGGTGGAGAAGAACACTATGATTTGCAGTATTTTTCTGAAAGGCAGGAAATGGGAATGTTTGGAGGGCGGGTCAAGGCAGACCTGTTCCGTCCATATATAAAAGAAGGCATGACAGTAATCGATTTTGGCTCAGGTGGCGGATACCTGTTGGAAAATATCACGGCACGGGAAAAGATAGGGATAGAGGTGAATGATGCCGCAAGGGAGGCGGCGAGGGAGATTGGAATAAAAAGCGTGAAGAGGATATGTGATGTTCCGGACGGATACGCGGACATTATCATTTCCACACATACCCTGGAACATGTCGAGAACCCGCTTGGGGCGTTGAGGGAGCTGAGAAACAAGCTGAAGGAAAATGGCAGAGCAGTATTCCATGTTCCGAACGAATCCTGCAGCACGGAATATGTCAGGAGCGAACCTAATAACCACCTCTATACATGGAACTGCCTGACCCTTGGAAACCTTTTCAAAGCCGCCGGGTATTTTGTACATTCCGTACAGAACGTGCAGGAGGTATGGCCGAAACACTATCCTGAAATCGGACGGGAGGTCAGTCCTCAGCTATTTGAGGCAATCTGCGAAATAGGTGGGAAAGCTTCCGATGAAAACAGGTGCATTATCGTTGCATATAAATAAAGAGTGAGTCTGCATCCGTTCATACCATTATTTTCTGTGGACAGACAGCGGCTTACCGGGAAAGGACTCTTATATGTTGGAAAAGGACATGTCGCTGGACGGAAAAACGATTCTGATTACGGGGTGTGCCGGCTTCATCGGCGCAGCCCTTGCGGTGGAACTGCTGCGGGAGACAAAAGGTGTGCACATCGTGGGCATCGACAACATGAACGACTATTACGATGTTGCTTTGAAGGAGCACAGGCTAGGGCTCGTGCAGTCCGCCGCAGGGCGGGGGGGCAGGTTCACGTTCATCAGGGGGAGCATCGCTGAGCAGGACTTAGTCAGGGAAGCATTCAGAAAATATAAGCCAACTGTAGCAGTCAATCTGGCGGCACAGGCCGGGGTGAGGCACAGCATAGAAAACCCTGGTACATATATTGAATCGAATATAACAGGCTTCTTCAACATGCTGGAGGCCTGCAGGCACAGCAGCGGGGATGGGGGAGTGGAGCATTTTTTGTTCGCGAGCTCTTCTTCTGTGTACGGGAACAGCAAATCCATACCTTATTCCACAAGTGACAGGACGGATTGTCCGGTCTCGTTGTACGCAGCTACGAAAAAGGCGGACGAGTTACTGGCATATTCCTATGCAAAACTATACGGGATACCGATGACGGGGCTCCGGTTCTTCACGGTGTACGGCCCTGCAGGGAGGCCGGATATGGCATATTTTGATTTCTCCAACAGGCTTACCTCCGGAAAGACGATACAAGTCTATAATTACGGCGACTGTAGAAGGGACTTCACCTATATAGATGACGTTGTGGCGGGAATCAGGTCAGCAATGGAGCGCGCCCCCCGGGAAGATGAGGATTCGGTGAGGTATAAAGTGTACAACATAGGGAACCATTCCCCGGTGAAACTGCTGGATTTTGTCCATCTGCTGTGCGGGGAGCTTGAACGCGCCGGCCTGTTGGGTGCCGGGTTCGATTTGGGCTCTCAGATGAGGCTGGTGGGGATGCAGCCCGGGGATGTGGAAAGCACATATGCCGACATAGCGGAGACAGAGAGGGATTTCGGCTTCAGGCCGAAAACCGGTTTACAGGAAGGGCTGAAACGGTTCGTGGAGTGGTACTCGGATTATTATAGGTGACTTAAGCAAGGGAATGTTTCGGACAGGAGAATCTGACAGGGCATGAACATCTTATTTGTAACTGGTCTATTTGCAAATGATGAAAGGGATACGGCGTTAGGCGGAATGTCTGGTGCTGTCTATAAAAGCGCACTGGGGATGCAGCAACGAGGGCACAGTGTGAGGATTCTGGCATGTGCAGGCCGTGAGCGCCGATGGAGATATCAGGGATTGGACGTGATATCTGTCCGTGTTGGTCAGGGGATAGAGGAGAAGGCCGCAGGGGCTATGCTGATAGATACCCTAAAGCGGGAGTTGGCAGTGAGGAGATACGTCCAAAAACTGGACTGTGAGAAAGCGATTGATATCGTACAGTATACAGGCTGGTTCGGGGTAGGGCTGCTGCATCCATATGGCATACCGGCAGTGATGCGCATGTCGTCCTATACAAAAGTACAGTTGTCCAATAACTTTTCTACCGGGAAAAGGTTCCTGCTGGAAGCGGTGGAATACCTGGCTGCAAAAAGGATGAACTTCGTGTTCGCGCCCAGCAGGATTACGGCAGCAGGACTGGAGAAGGACATTCAGAGGGCTGTGGGCGTGATGGAGACCCCCTTCCGTCAGGAAGAGACGAAATGGGACGACAGTATCTTCCGGAGCAGATTGGAATCAAAGAGGTATCTTCTGTTCTTTGGACGCATGACAGTAGATAAGGGGATATATGTCATCAGGGATATGCTGCACGAAATATTGGACAGATATCGGGAAATACAGGTTGTCTTTGCAGGTGGGATAAACCGGCATGAGGGGGTTCTGGTCTCTGACGAGCTAATGGAGGCGGCAGGAGAGCATGGCAATAGGGTGGTCTTTCTGGGTTTGTTGCCTAAGGAGAGGTTGCTGCCTGTAATTGATGGTGCGGAGTTGATATTGATGCCTTCGTTGGCGGACAATTTCCCCAATGCATGTGCCGAGGCGATGTCCCTGGGGAAGATTGTGATTGGAACGGACGGCAGCAGCTTGGAGCAGTTCATCCAGGATGGCGTGAACGGATACCTTGTGGAAAGAAACAATCCGGGACAGCTATGCAGATGTGTGGACAGAGTCCTGAGGATGGAGCCAGGACAAAAAGAGCTTGTGTCCATAAGGGCAAGGAAAAAGATAGAGGGATTGGACTTAGAGAGCTACTCCAAAAAAATGGAAAAGATATATACACGCGTGATAAAACTACAGCAGAGGGATTGAGGCCGGAAACGGAAAAGGCTATGCAAGCGAAAGGAGTCGTCAATGAAAAAAGGGATTATTTCAGTACTGTCGGCATTGGCAGGGGCTGCAGTGGGAGCGGCGGCAGTAGGAAAGACGGCATCGGAGAAGGGCGAGAAGCTACAGATGATGTCGGACAAGCATCTGGCTCTGTTTTTGATGATGAACCAATGGGTGAAGGTGAAGCAGGAAGGGAAGCATCTGGCATCGTATTTTGAAGCGAACGGATATAGAAAGATTGCCATTTATGGAATGAGCTATGCAGGGGAAACATTGCTGGATGAGCTCAAGGGCACAGGGGTGCAGGTGGCCTATGCCATCGACAGGAGCGCTGGCTCTATCTACGCGGATGTGGCTGTCCTTCCATTGGAATCGGAACTGGGAGATGTAGATGCGGTCGTGGTCACAGCCATCACCTATTTTGACGAAGTGGAGGAGCAGCTTGGCAGGAAGCTGGACTGCCCTGTTGTTTCATTGGAAAATATTCTGTATGAGATGTAGGCGGGGGGAAGAAGTGGCAGAAAAGATATATCCCTTTCCATGGAATGGCAATTCTTTAGTTGAAAAGATGTATGAAGAACAGAATTATAAGGTTATTACAACTTGCTCTCAGTCAGGAAATGCTATTTTATTCTTCTCTGGAAACGGTCTATACTTTCCTGATGAAACGGAAACGTTTTATGATACCGTCTGCAAAAAAGACAGATATGAATGGGAACATGTTGCGAAGTCTCCATTGATACAAAGATGCTTTTCGAAAATCATTTTTATAAGGGATATATATAAACAGTGGTATGTAAAAGGAATCAATCATAAAGTCAATTCTGTTACAAAATTGATTGAATTGATGCGTCACCTGACCCAAGGAGAGCATATTGTCACTTGCGGCAATTCAGCTGGAGGCTATATGGCTGTGCTTGTAGGAAAAGAAATTGGTGCAGAAAAGATTTTTAGTTTTTCGGGGCAGTTTTCTTGTTGGAATAGAATAAATGAAGAACCTATGTTACAGCTATATAAAAGAGACTCTGATTACAACAAATGGTATGGAACGGAGCATTTGCTAAAAAAATCTGGGGGGGTATTTTATTTCTATCCGGCATATTGCAAACAGGATGAGGAACAGATTGTCCTGGCTAAGGACGCGGTAGAAGAAGGTATTTATCCATTTGCCTTTGATGGGGATGTCCATGGAGTGACTGTCGCGGCAGAATGCTACAAGTATATTCTGACAATGGATAACGGACGGCTGATAGACCTATCAGAAAAATATAAATCTCAGGTAATACAAAAAGATGACTTCTTTTTTGATGTTTTACATATGGCCCAAGGAGCATCGGGAAAGCTGGGATTTGCGGAGGCTGTTTTGGCGATAAGCAGATTGATAAAGAGAGAGGGCAGGAAGCAGAACTTGGTAGTGTGCCCGTATGGAGAAAAGGGCAGGCTTGTTAAAAGCGTCTTGAATGAGATTTTTGGTATTCGGGAAATGGCGGTTGTGGATAATCATCTCTGTGCAACGGAGGAGGGCATTATTTCAATAGCGGAGCTGGCAAAGGCAAAAGAAAAATATACAGTTTTACTGTCAACGGAAAAAAGTGATATTAAAGAATACCTTATGCATGAAATTTCAAAGAGTGAACATGCTGATGTGTTTGATGTTTCGGCTCTGGGAAGATGTGAGTAGTATCGTTTATTTCTTAATTATGCAGAATCCTCTCATTTGTGTGAATGGTGTTCAGGGAGAATGTGCTTGGACTATTTTTGAGGGTATAAGTTCAGAAAGGAATAGAGACATGGTGGTTGTTCGTATTTGGGAAGGGCTGGGAAACCAGATGTTCCAATATGCGTATGCCTATGCATTGCGGCAGAGGACAGGGCATACGGTCTGCCTTGACCTGCGTCATTGCAACAGGGGGGATTTTCCCTTTGAAAAGAAAGATATTGTAAAAAGAGAAGTGGGAATCCAACATTTTTCGATATCCATGAAGCACATTGACACACGAAAAATATTCGGTTTAAGATGTCTTGAAAATACAAGGAAAATATATGTTCCTCAGTATGGTTTATTGAAACAGAGAATCGGTAGATGGGGAATAGTAGAAGATGCAGATAGAATAACGGACTGTCTCCAAGACATCATGGAACCAAGGGCATTCACTTATGTAAATGCGCATTGCATGAACAGAAAGTATTATAGTGGTTACAGAGAAGGCTTGCTGAGAGAACTTAAGCTGAAGAGAGAAGTGCGCATATCGAATGATTTAAAGAAAATACTGCGAGATGATAATACAGTTTCCATCCATATTAGGCTTACAGATTACTTACGGAATCCTATAGCAATATGCCGACAGGAATACTATGACAGGGCAATACAATGTATAAAAGAGAAAATTGAGAATCCATGTTTTCTTATCTTTACAGATGATTTGCATATGGCGAAAGCAAGATACCGTTTTAGAGAAAACATTTATTGGGTGAACGAAGAAGGATGTACAGATTACGAAGAACTGGCAATTATGTCAAAGTGTAGGCACAATATTATCGCAGAAAGCACATTCAGTTATTGGGGAGCTTGGCTGAATGCAAATCCGGAAAAGATTGTAATAGCACCTAGAAAGTGGTTTGGAGGAAGGCTGTATGAGGAGGGGTGGAAGAAACTGTGAAAAGTAAATCAAATCTTGATAAGATAGACATCGTGATGACAACAGATGAGAACTATATTTTGCAGACACGGGTTACGATATGGTCTATGGCAAAGGCTTCCGCCGCTGAATACGAATATAGAATTCATGTCCTATGTGACGGAGCACTTTCGCCTGTCAGCAGAAACAAGCTGCTTGAGATGGAATATTTATTTGACAATATTTCAATACATTTTATAGAGGTGGAAAGAAGCATCTTTGAGAAATCAAAGCTCACTTCCTTTTATACGATGGCATCTTATTATAGACTTATTATGACAGAAGTGATAGAGGCAGAAAAATGTGTTTTCCTGGATGGGGACATTATAGTCAGGACTGATATTTCTGAGCTTTTTCAAACAGATTTAGAGGGAAGTTATATTGCCGGTGTACCCGATTGCGGAATAAGGTGCAGGTTAGAAAGGTTTCTGGAACATCAGAAAATCATCAATCTTCCAACGATGGATAAATACGTGAATGCTGGCGTATTGGTGTGGAATCTTAAAAAAATGAGAGAAGACAATCTGTACTTAAAGTTTCTCTCATATATCGGTGAGGGATATCCGAGTATGGATAATGATATCCTCAATAAGTGCTGCTACGGAAAGATAAAACTGTTAAATATAAAGTACAATTTTTTTGCGGAATTTTTTGGAAGAGAGGGGAAGTTAAAAGAGGGTGGATACAGCGATGGTGAACTCCATGATTTGAATGAGAATGAAATGATTATCCACTTTTCGGGTCGATTTAAGCCATGGGAATATGTCAGAGTGAATAGAAGTGAGATATGGTGGAATGCGGCAAGGGAGGCTTTAGCGGAGAGCGACTATGTGGCAATGTACGATGCAGCTAAAAGTCTATCTGTTCAAAGTGACTGGTCATATTTACTGGAAAAGATTGGGCAATATAAAGATATCATTATCGTTGGCTTTTCCGATATTGGAAAGAATGTGGCAGACGCGCTTTTGTGGAGGGAAGCCAATAAGATAGGATGCTTTTGTGATAATGACAGGAAGAAACAGGGTAAGATATATAAACAAAAGGAAGTCCTGTCCATAGAAGGGGCAAATGAGAACTATCCCTGTGGGCTATGGATAATAACAAGTCAAAACTACCATAGAGAAATTAAAAAACAATTGGAGGATATGGGAATAGGCATTGACAGAATTATCAGATATGTAGATAAAAGTGAGGCTTATTATGAAGCAGTCGATGACAGATATCAAGAGCTTGAAGAGAAGGAAAAGGTATTGAGGACGGGTGGATGAAAATATTAATCCTAGGCGCCGCCGGATTTATTGGAAGGAATTTGGTTGAAAACCTTATTGGCAATATGGAGCATGAGCTATATTTGTTTGATAGAAATAGCTTACAGGGGCAGCTCCTGGCTCAAGAGAAAAATTGCCATATGATTTTTGGGCACTTTTCTCCAGAAACAGATTTCAATAATCTGACCAAAGGGATGGACATCGTCTACCATTTAATAAGCACTACTTTGCCCAATACATCAATGAAAAAAGTTTCGGATGGCATCAGGGATAATGTCATGGTAACGGCACAGCTTTTAGAGGCATGTGCTGAAAATAAGGTGGGGAAGATAGTTTTTCTTTCATCGGGGGGGACTGTATACGGCTTAAGCAAGCAGGTTCCCTTTCATGAAGGCGTTATAACGATGCCAATTTCCGCCTATGGTATGCAAAAGATAGCGATAGAGAAGTTATTATATTTATACTACTATACTTATGGAATGGACTACAGAATTATCAGGTTGGCAAATCCATATGGAAGGTATCAGCGTCCTGATGGGGTTCAGGGAGTTATTGCTTCTTTTTTGTATCGGGCTTTGAGGGATGAAGAGATATGTGTATATGGGGATGGAAAAATAGTCAGAGACTACATATATATTGACGATGCTATAAGTGCCATAAAAAATATTACCAAGTATGACGGGGAATATAAAATATTTAATGTGGGTTCTGGAATTGGGACAAGTGTAAATGAGATAATTTGCGTAATAGAAAGGATATTAGGAAGGACATTGAATGTTCGGTTTGAAAAGGGGAGAAAAGCGGATGTACCCATTAATATACTGGATATAAGCAGATATGAGGAAAACATAGGGCAATTGATTCAGGTAACATTAGAGGAGGGTATCAGAAGAACTATGAAATACTATGGGGAACTTAACAGAATAGGGAAATAAGATATTAGCGCAACGAGATAGGGAATGAAACAACATTTCCGGAGGGATAAACAGTGAAGGGAAGTAGGAAAATGGAAAAGGCAGTTATTTATGGCAGAGGTGGTTATTACAGACAGCATAGGGACAAATTGCCATCAGATATAGAGATAATTGCTTATGCAGACAGCTTTGTGGAGTCAGCAACATCAGCTACAGGAAAGCTATTTGAAGGGAAGCCTGTATTGCTTCCGTGGGAATTACATAAAGTAGATTATGACAAAGTGTATATCTGTACAGATTACGCAGTGGGAAATAGGATTTTTTATACATTAATTGAAAATGATGTTGCCCCTGATAAGATACTGTTTTTGAACAGGATAGTCTTTCCCGGAAGTTGGGAATATGTGGCGGCAGAAGACGGGGGGGTGATTTCATCAATTGATGGAATCCGGATAAAGGAGCGTTATATCACAGACTTCGACATTATTGTAGAGATATTTGTAAAGGGAGCATATCGTGCGATACTGCCGTTCTCGGATTATATCGTCATCGATATGGGGATGAACATCGGAGCAGCCTCCCTGTATTTTGCGCAGAAACCAGAGGTAAGCAAGGTTTATGGATTCGAGCCGTTTCCAGACACTTACGAACAGGCTATAGAGAATTTTGCGAGGAATGAACAGCCCATCAGAGATAAGATTGAGGCATATAATATAGCGCTATTGGATGTAGAGGGCGCGATGAGGGTAGCGGTTCCGTATGAACAGACAGGATGGCGCAATATCTTTTCACAGGATAAGGACAAGGAGCAGACGGAGATTGTTTGCAGAGAGGCAGGGAAGGTCATTGGAGATATATTGAAGGAGAATCATGGTAAAAATGTGGTATTGAAATGTGATGTTGAGGGATCGGAATTCAAGATTTTCGAATCATTGGAAGCCGCTTCCTGCTTTAGCAGAATAGATGCTGTCATGATGGAAGTTCATGGGGATTCCGCTCCACTGACAGGTATGCTCAGAAAGCATGGCTATAAGTTGTTCCTGCTGGGTGAAGCGAGTGGGATTCAGATGTTATATGCAGTGAAATGAGGTTGAGGATATGGAAAATCTGTATGGATATGATGAATTGTGCAGGATAATTGAATCCTGTGTGACAGAGACAGATTATAAAAGCATTTCAGAATGCAAGAGCCTTCTTATGGTAGCTGTCAATGAAGAGGTGAGGCTAAAGAGATGCGTGGACAGTCTTTTGAAGGAAAGTCCGGGAATGCAGATTGTTTTCATCGCCCAACCTTCCATGGTGCCCGTGTTGAAGCAATGGTATGAAGCATGCCCGTCTATTGCCTGGAAAGGGAAATATACAGTGGAGGTGTTGAAGGAATTGGGGGATGAGGTGCGGCTCTCCCAACCGGAAGGCTTCTTTTATTTTAGTGAGCAGCCGGTAAATATGCGGGATGAAAATTTTATGGAAATCGCCGCATTGCTGCAGCAACAGGGCGATGTACGTGTTTTCTGCAGTACGATTGGTGAGGATTTATATGAGTATCATAATATACATCTATATTGCCAGGGAATCAGAATCTATAATGAGATTAATAAAATGATTGATTACATGTAATACGGCAGGAAGGGATAGGGGCAGATGAAGATTGGGATTCTATCGCAAAACAAGGAAAAGAATATCACGGGAATTAACAGGGTGACCCTTGGGACGCTCACAGAGCTGCTAAAACTGGATCAGGAAAACCAATACAGCTTTATTGGAAGGACGGACTGGTTTTCCCTGCCCCTGGACAGTATTCCCTTTGTACCGGCGACGGACAGGGTGCTATCTCTCAATTACTTATTGAAGGCCAATCCATTGGATATCATACATTCCCATTACAGGCCGTTCCATGTCGGCAGCCGTATCCCATGCGGAAAGATATTGACGATTCATGACTTGATTCCGCTGCTTTTTCCGGAATGGTACGGCAGCCAGTATGGCTATTATAATGAAGCTATTCGACAGGGGGCGGCAGAAGCGGATATCATCATAGCCGTTTCAGAGTACACAAAGCGGGATATTGTGGAATATTATGGAATTCCTGAAGAAAAAATAAAGGTGGTCTATAATGGATTGTTTCCTCCGAAGCTTTTTGCGGAGACGGCAGTGGGAGAGGCGGTCGCAGGGCTGGAGAGGGAAGACTTTCTTTTGTCTGTGTCCGGTGTGGGGCCGCATAAAAACCAGACAGGACTGGTGGAGGGCTTTCTGCGGTACAGACAGCATCATCCGGATAGCAATCTGAAGTTAGTTCTCACAGGGCCTGTACGCCGATATGAGGTGATTCGCGAGATTTTGGAGAAGCATAAGGATGCGGAAAAATACATTGTTTTCACGGGATTTGTGACCGATGCGCAGCTTGTATGGCTGTACCGAAGGGCGATTGCGTTTCTTTATGTCTCTTTCTATGAGGGGTTTGGTCTGCCTATATTGGAAGCTTTGTCTGTAGGAAAAGCAGTTATCTGTTCTGATACTACGTCCATGCCAGAGGTAGGCGGCAATGCGGTGGAATATTGTAATCCCCATGATGCAGATTCCATCGAAGCTGCGATAACACATGTAATAAATGATGTTGAATACAGATGTGGGCTGGAGGCGCTGGCGTCAAAACAGGCGGCGTTGTTCTCCTATGAGCGGGCGGCCCGTGAAACTTTGGATATTTATCGACGATTTCTAAAATAGAGGGATTGAGATGAAAAGGATATTGCATATGACTCCGCCTGAAATCAAGAATGGGGTATATAGATATATTTTTAATCATATGGGATATATTAATCAGGAGGAGTACCAGTTTGCTTTTTTGACGAAGGTTGCAGAAGAGCTAAAGCAGACAAAGGAGTATGGAGCGTATCGTTTTCCGGTTCATAGTTTGAAGCATACGGAGAGGGAAAACAAAAGCGCCTTGGAAAGGGAAATCAGAAGTATATTAAAGGAAGGGTATGACGTGATTCATCTTCATACAAGTTCATGGAGGGGCTTTTTCATTGAGGAAATTGCTATGGACATGGGGATAAAGAAGGTCATTGTACATTCGCATAGCACAGGGATTGACGTGGCAGACAACTTGGAGCGGACAGAAAGATTGGCGGAGCATGATAAATATAAAGAGAGGTTCACTTTACGGTATGCGACGGATGTGTGCGCCTGCTCGCGACCGGCAGGGGACTGGCTTTTTGGCGCACAGATACCCAGAGAAAAAATCCACATATTGCCGAATGCCATTGACGTAGAGCGATATCGTTTTCGGCCAGAAATCAGACTAAAAAAACGCAGGGAGCTGGGACTGGATGATAGGATTATAATCGGGAATGTCGGACGCTATTGTTACCAGAAGAATCAGGAATTTCTGATTAGAACATTTTCAGCAGCGCGTCAGCAGAATGCAAAACTGTTCCTTATATTGATGGGGGAAGGCATAGCGGAACTTCAGCTAAAGGAATTGGCCAAGGAACTTCATATGGAAGCAGAGGTGTTATTTATGGGATGGCAGGAAGACGTGGAAGAATACCTGCAAGCAATGGATGTGTTCTGTCTGCCCTCCAGATTCGAAGGTCTGCCAATCTCTGCAATCGAGGCACAGGCAGCTGGATTAAAATGCCTGATATCAGATGCCGTATCAGAAGAAATCTTGTTGACGGATCAGGCGATGTTATTGCCTTTGGAAGAAGGCATATGGCAGAAAGCCCTGACAGATATTGAGGCAAATGACGCGAGGGAGCTATATGGCAGGAAGCTGCAGGAACAGGGATATGATTTAAGGACAGCGGCTGGCAAATTGACAGAGCTATATGATGGAAATTGATTCAATGAGTGGGAAGTCGGCAAAAGCATGAGTGAGAGAAAGATATATATTTTTGGTGCCCATTCCAGGGCGCAGACATTGGCGGCATACCTGGAATATCTGTATCAGGATGTGTCTATAGAGGCCTTTTTGTATGACGATATGGATAAGAACCCTGAACAGATAGGGGATACGGCGGTTATCAAGTGGGATACAGAGACATATATCCACACAGAATATCCGGTATACATAGCAACACGAGGAATCTACCACGAAGGTATCCGAAGAAAATTGGAGGGAATGGGGGTCAGGACGGTCATTCCTGTGACATATGAACTGGATAAAGACCTTCGAAACAACTATCTGCAAAAGTACTTTTCTGCAAAAGGGCTTGAGTTTCCAAAGATTGACCGATTAGGGGGATTGGCGGAAATAGAAGCCGCCATATATGTAGCAAGGGCGATATCGGATTGTCGCCTGCATAGTAAATACATATTGGCTCCTTATGAAAAAGAAATACAGGTAGGAGCGGCCCTGACGGAAGAGAGAATTGCCTCTGGAATTTTGACAGATGATACAGGAGATAATATTTCTGTCAGAAACCGACAGTTCTGCGAACTGACAGCCCTTTACTGGATTTGGAAGAATGCCAAAGAGGATATTGTGGGACTGGTGCATTACCGCAGGCATTTTATTCTGCCGCCGGACTGGCTGGAGCGGATGATGGTAAACGGGGTGGATGTCATCCTGCCGGTTCCGCTGCATGTGGTGCCTAATCTTAGAGATAATTTCAGGAAGCGCCATGATTCCGAGGATTGGGATTATATGATGACGTACTTGAAGGGACGGGATGGGAAGGAAGCGCAGGAGGCAGAGGATTTCTTCAGGACGAATCTGTATTCGCCCTGTAATATGTTCATTATGCGCAGGGAAGTGCTGGACGAGCTATGTGGATGGCTTTTTCCTATCCTGTTCGCGGTAGCGGGGCATAGTGGAGCTAAGGATGACAGTTATGCGAACCGGTATCCGGGCTTCCTTTCAGAGCGCCTGATTTCCTTCTTCTTTGAGAAGAACAGGGATAGATATAACATGGTATACTCCGACAAGAATTTCCTGGACTGAAAGCCGGGGGCACGGGACGTCGCCGCTTCTTCCAGCCGGGATGAGGAGAGCCGGAAGGACTGGGCTTGAGAGGATGAAATACATACCAGGCAAACATATGAGACAAGCCAAAGGGATAGTGTATAGAGTTCCATGGCTTTCCGGCTTATTAGAGCCCATGAACCCTGATAAATGCTAAGCTTCCAGGTATTTTCGGCAGGCGGGGCTTACCAAGGAGCAGATTTCAAGGCACAAGATTGATTAGGAATTGTCGGAAAATAATAAAAATTGCTATAAACTTGCAGTGGTAATAGCGGTTATCTGTAGACGGTTCCTCATATCTTCGAAAAGGAGAGATTTATGCAGTTCGAGTTGACAGCCTCCATGATGTGCGCCAACTACGGCCACCTGGAGCGGGAAGTAAAAAGCTTAGAAGAAGCCGGCATCGACTCCTTCCACATAGACATCATGGACGGCCGTTACGTCCCCAACTTCGCCATGTCCTTGAACGACATGCGCTACATAGCCTCCGCCACGTCAAAGCCCCTGGACGTGCATCTGATGATAGAGCACCCCAACAACCGCATCAGCATCTTCCTGGAGCATCTGCGGAAAGGCGACACAGTCTACATCCACCCGGAGGCGGAATACCATCCCTCCACCACCCTCCAGGCCATCATCAATGCCGGGATGATACCCGGCATCGCCATCAACCCCGGCACTTCCGTAGAGACCGTCATGGAGATGCTGCGCATCGTCAAAAAAGTCCTGGTCATGTCCGTGAACCCCGGCAACGCCGGCCAGATGTACCTGCCCTACGTGGGCAAGAAGATTACCAAGCTCCTCTCCCTGAAGGAGGACATGGACTTTGAACTCTACTGGGACGGCGCCTGCAGCGCGGACAAGATTATAGAATACGCCCCCAAAGGCGTGAAGGGCTTCGTCCTTGGCACCACGCTCCTCTTCGGAAAGGATAAGCCTTATGGAGAGACCCTGGCGGATATAAGGGCGCTGAAGTTTTAAATCCTCCATATCCAAAAGAGGGACAATAGAAATCCCATAAAGGAAATCCCAAAAAGGAAACCAAAGACCCAAAACCAAAGACCCGAAATCAAAGCCCCGAAAACAAAGGCCCAAAATCGAAGACTCAAAAAGAAACGCCTAACCGCAGCAAACATGCCACCGATAAAAGCATTAAAACCAATACTGCCCCAAAATCCTGATACAAGCCCGGACACATGCCCCGGGAACCTGACATCAGGATTTTTAATTTTACCCATTATCAAACCTCCCAATAAGGTGTATAATGTAGAAAAGGAAAGTGAAGAACACCAATTTCCCGCAATAGCGGCAGACACACAGACGCTGCCATGGACGATGTGGAGGAAGGTACATGACAGGAAAAGTGGCAATCGGCCTGCAGGACTTTGAGACGGTCAGAACCAGAAATATTTTCTACGTGGACAAGACGGACTTCATCAGGCAGTGGTGGGATAATGAGGACAGCGTGACGCTGATTACCCGCCCCCGCCGTTTTGGCAAGACATTGAATCTGAGCATGACAGAATGCTTCTTCTCGAACCAGTATGCCCACAGGGCGGATCTCTTTGAGGGGCTTTCCATATGGAAGGAGGAACGCTTCCGGGAACTGCAGGGAACCTGGCCCGTCATCTTTCTCAGCCTTGCGAAGATCAAGGCGACGAACTATGAAGATATGGAATATGCCATATCAAGCATCCTGTTCCATGCTTACCAGAAAAACTTAGTTTTACTGGAAGGGGATTGCCTAAGCGAAAATGAAAAGGAATACTTCAACAGCGTGAAGCCGGGCATGGATGCAAAAGTGGCAGTGGATGCGATCTATAACCTGTCATTCTACCTGAGCCGCTATTATGGCAGAAAGGTTCTCATCCTCCTGGACGAGTATGACGCCCCTATGCAGGAGGCCTGGCTGTCTGGATACTGGGATGAGGCTGTGCGTTTTTTCAGGAGTTTCTTCAATGCCACGTTCAAGACCAATCCCTATCTGCTTCGGGGGCTCATTACCGGAATCACACGGATTTCGAAAGAATCTATTTTCTCTGATTTGAACAACCTGGAGGTAGTGACTACTACTTCCGAAGCGTATGCGGCCCATTTTGGCTTTACGGAGGAAGAGGTCTTCCAGGCGCTGGACAATGTGGGACTGGGGACGGAGAAGCAGGGGGTAAAGGAATGGTATGACGGCTTTACCTTCGGGAGCGTCAGGGATATCTACAATCCCTGGTCTATTATCAATTTCATGAAACAAAAGGGAGAATACGGCGCATACTGGGCGGACAGCAGCGGGAATGGGCTCGTGAATTCTTTGATAAAGCAGGGCTCGGCCGACATGAAAAAGATTATGGAACAGCTGCTGCAGGGTAGAAGCTTCGACACGGAGATTGATGAACAGATTGTCTTCGACCAGCTTGCACAGAATGAAAACGCTGTCTGGAGCCTGCTGCTTGCCACAGGATATCTGCGGGTGGAAAAGGTGGGAAGGCGGGGGCGGCTCCAGAAGAAAATCTACACCCTGCGGCTGACGAATATGGAGATAGAGAGCATGTTCGCCGGAATGGTAGAGGGATGGTTCGAAAGTACCGCAGCGGAATACAATGAGTTCATCAAAGCCCTGCTGAGGGACGATGTGAAGCGGATGAACACTTTCATGAACAAGGTGGCGCTGAATACCTTCAGCTCCTTTGACAGCGGAAAAAAGCCGTCCCAGGAGGCTGAGCCGGAACGTTTCTTCCATGGTTTCGTGCTGGGGCTGGTGGTAGATCTGGCGGACAGCTATCAGGTAAAGTCGAACCGTGAGAGTGGATACGGCAGGTATGATGTCATAATAGAACCTTTTGACAAAGAGGAAAAGGCGTTCCTGTTCGAATTCAAGGTCTTTGACAAAGATGACGGGGAAAAGATGCTGGAGGACACGGTGGCCAGAGCGCTGGCCCAGATAGAGGAAAAGCAGTATGAAGCGGAATTGCTGGCATCCGGCATCCCCCGGGAGAACATCCGGAAATACGGCCTTGCCTTTGAAGGAAAGAAATGCCTGATTGGACGAGGGGAAAGGAAGCCATGAACATTGCATTGATTCTGTCCGGCGGCACAGGTGCCAGGCTGGGCGCGGAGATTCCGAAACAATATCTCGAGGAAGGCGGCAGGCCCATACTTTCCTATTGTGTGGAGACATTGTCCCTCCATGCCGGCATAGACGCCATCCAAATCGTGGCCGAGCCTTACTGGCGGCCTCAGATTGCCGGGTGGCTGGAAGCGGCGGACAAGGGAAGGAAATTCAAGGGCTTCTCACAGGCTGGCAGGAACAGGCAGCTTTCCATCCTGCATGGTCTGGAAGATATAGCAGAATACGCGGCGGATACGGACTATGTACTGATCCACGATGCGGCGCGGCCGCTGCTTTCGGCTGAACTGATTTCGGACTGCCTGGAGGCCGTGAGAGGGCATGACGGCGTCCTCCCGGTGCTTCCCATGAAGGATACGGTCTACTGCAGCGAGGATGGCCGTTCAATCACGTCCCTGTTGGACAGGAGCACTATCTTCGGGGGACAGGCGCCGGAGGTGTTCCTGCTGGGAAGATACATGGATGCGAACAGACGATTGCTTCCGGACGCAATCCTGCGCATCAACGGCTCCACGGAACCGGCAATCATGGACGGGATGGACATCGTCATGATACCGGGGGACGAAGGCAACTTCAAGATAACTACCAAGGAAGACCTGGAGCGGTTCCGCAGGATAATCGCCGGGCGCGGGGCAGAGCCGTGAAAAATCCGCCGAAGAAAATGCATAACCAGCGAGCGCATCTGCCATGTAAGACAAAAAGCGGAAAATGCCTGCGCCCACGAGCATATCTCCCTGCCCTGGGCTAAATGTATAGTAAACGACATTATTTCCTGTACCTGGGCATTGAAACGGCATCGCATCGATGGCAGCCACGGAACAACCAGGCACAAAAAGAGATGCCGCTTACTATAAAGCCCGGCAATCTGTATATAAAATGGCAGTCGGCAGCAGACAGAAGAAAACACAACAGGATATCCAGATAGGAGTCATGGAAAATGAAAGCATGGGTCTTGCAAGACATAAATGATATACGATATAAAACAAAAGAAAAACCCGTCCCGTGCGCGAACGAAGTCCTGGTGGCAGTGAAGGCGGCTGGCATCTGCGGTTCGGACATTCCCAGGATTTACAAGACAGGCGCCCACGTCCACCCGCTGGTTCCGGGACATGAATTCGCAGGTCTGGTGGTGGGGACAGGCCCTGGCGTAGATTCCGGCTGGCTGGGAAAGAGGGCGGGAATCTTTCCGCTGATTCCCTGCGGCTCCTGCGGTCCTTGCCTGGCGGGGCAGTATGAGATGTGCCGGAATTATGGTTATCTGGGCTCCCGCAGGGACGGGGGTTTTGCGGAGTATGTGGCTGTGCCTGCGGGCAATCTGATAGAACTGCCAGACTGCGTCTCCTTTGAGGAGGCGGCCATGCTGGAGCCTATGGCGGTGGCAGTCCATGCCATGAGGCGGGTGCTGCCGGAGGAATCTCGAGCGGAGTCCGGGCCGACAGGAGCTGTGAATGCATCAGGGCAGGTCATGCAGGGAGGTTCTACAGAATCTGATTGGTCGGATGCTGGCCCGACAGGGGATGTGAATGCATCAGGGCAGGCCCCACATGGAGGTTCTGCAAAGCCTGATTGGTCGGAGCCCGGGCCGACAGGAGCTGTGAACGCATCAGGGCAGACAACACATGGAGAATCGAGAAAGCCTGAACAGGCGCTGCCAGCGGAAACGGATGGCAGAGGACAGAGCATGAACCAGCCACAGACGGATGCGGTAGCTCCCCAGGCTGTCGAAGGGATTTTGCCCGCCGGGACAGGCGTGGAGGAGACGATTGTAGTCTGCGGCCTGGGAACCATAGGGCTTCTGCTCACGGCGCTGCTGTTGGAGAGAGGGAAATCGCGGAGGAAATCAGGAGGCTCCGGTGGCAGGATTCTGGTAATCGGCAATAAGGACTTTCAGAGACAGAAGATTCTGGAGCTGGGTCTGTCGGCAGATGTCTACTGCGACAGCAGGGCACAGGACGCGGGCAGATGGATTCTGGAGCGGACAGGCGGCCGGGGAGCGGATGTCATCTTCGAGTGCGTAGGAAGGAACGAGACCCTGCGCCAGGCGGTGGACAGCGCTGCCCCGGCGGGGAGGATCTGCCTGGTGGGGAATCCGGCCTCGGACATGGCGCTGGAGAGGGAGGTCTACTGGAAAATCCTGCGGAATCAGCTTACCGTCACGGGCACCTGGAATTCTTCCTTTTCCCATAAAGCGTCGGATGACTGGCATTATGCGCTGGAGCGGCTTTCCCGTAAGGATTTGATGCCAGGTCGGCTTATTTCGCACAGGTTTTCCCTGGAAGAACTGGAAAAAGGCCTGCACATCATGCGGGACAAATCGGAGGATTATGTAAAAATCATGGCAGTCATCTGAATGGAAAAGGTTTTTCCTTAACGGTGAACAGAGATAGACAATGCTTTGAATTCGCGAGCAGTATATACTGCTTAACGGTTTCACTTGCCGTGAAACCAGACTGCATAACGCTGACTGGTTCGAGCGCATGATTACATTAGGCAGTATTCAGCGTTATGCAGTATAAATCAACGAAACAAAATACTCCAGCACCCGCCTCCCATCCGTCCCCGACCTCTCAAAATCAATCCTCTCCGGATGCCACTGTACGCCCACGACAGGCAGGCTCTCATGGCCTATGGCCTCGATGCACCCATCCAGCGGACAGCGCGATGCCACCGACAGCCCCTTTCCCAGCCTGGCAATCGCCTGGTGGTGGGCGCTGTTCACAGTGGCTTCACCGCCGTACAGACTGTACAGCCAGGAATCCCTTTCGATTACAGAGCCATGATATTTGTCCCCCTCATCATAACGATGCCGCTCCCCCATGTCCGGCTCCAAATCCTGCACCAATGTCCCGCCCAGCCCCACATTGATGATCTGCAGCCCCTTGCAGATGCCCAGGACAGGCATGCCGGTCTGCACCGCCAGGTCGAAGGCCTGGAGCTGCAGGATGTCCAGCTCTGTGTCGATGTCGGCGGAGCCGTGATTGCGCTCTCCGTAGAAGGCGGGAGTGATGTCGCCTCCGCCCGGAAGCAGCAGCCCGCGGCAATCGCTTATCTCTGACGCGAGTAATGTCACCACGGGCACGGCCCCGATGGATTCCACATACCTGATATAATTCGTTGTCTTCTCCGGCTTTCCTGCGATGGCTATCTTCATAAAAGTTTTCCCGCCTTCCGGGCCCCGGGCCCTGCACCATGATAGGATCATCTCTTTGATTCTATTATCAACTTTTTCATTATATACCCTCCACGTATAAGATACAATTCGAAAACGGATAATGATAGTGGACATTTCCGCCTGATTGAGATATAATGACGTTGGCATTAAGGCAAACTTCAAAACCATCGCAGGAGAGTCCGCTGCAGGATTGCCTGTTGGAGCAGACCCGCTGCGGTGGAGGGGCCGAAGGAGGCAATTGCCGGCCCGGGAGCCGGATTTGATAACTGACAGTGATGAAGAATAAGAAGATAAATTTAACAGGAAATCGGCAGAGGGCAGCCCTTGTCCTCTCATTTCTGATTCCTTCCATGGTCATGCTGGCATTGTTCGTGGTGAACCGGATCTATCCCTTTGGGGACAGGAGCTTCCTGTTTTCCGATATGTACCACCAGTACATGCCTTTTTTCAGTGAGCTGCTCCACAAGGTGAGGGGAGGGGAGAATCTGAGCTTCTCCTTCAATGTGGGGATAGGCTCTAATTTTCTTGCGCTTTTTGTATATTACTTGGCAAGTCCCTTCCACATATTTTCCCTGCTGGTGCCGGAGAGCTACCTGATGGAATTCATGAGCTATCTGATTGTGGTCAAAATCGGGCTGGCAGGGCTGACCTCTTATCTCTATCTCAGGAGGCGTTCCGGGTTGTCCGGGGCAGGCAAAGGGGAGGCTCTGTCCGCCGGTTCCGGAGCGGGAGGGGAAATGGGCGCGCTGTTCTTCTCCTGTTTCTACGCGCTGTCCGGCTTCATGGCCGCCTACAACTACAATATCATGTGGGTGGACTGCGTGGTATTGCTGCCTTTGATCGTCCTGGGGCTGGAACGGCTGGTGCGGGAGGGACGCTGCGGGCTGTACTGCGTCACATTGGCCCTGTCCATCTACACGAATTATTACATCTCCATCATGATCTGCATCTTCCTGGTGCTATACTTCGGGCTGCTCCTGGTGACGGAGAGGCGCGGCATGAGGGACATCTGCAGGCGGGACATCCCTCGCTTTGCCCTGTACTCCCTTCTGGCGGGAGGCATGGCGGCAATGCTGCTGGTTCCCGAGGTCTGCGCCATCCTGCGGACGGATTTCGGGGACATGGACTTCCCGGAGAAGATAGAGTCCTATTTTTCCATCCTGGATATGCTGGCCAGGCACTGCGTGTGCGTCTATGCGGAGCGGGGGCTGGACCACTGGCCCAATATCTACTGCGGCAGTGCGGTGCTGCTGATGATACCGTTGTACCTGATGAACAGGCGAATCTCCATTCGGGAGAAATTCTGCCGCATGGGGCTGGCCGGGTTCCTGCTGCTTAGCTTCGGCACCAATATGCTGGACTTCATCTGGCATGGCCTGAACTATCCGGATTCCCTGCCGGCCAGACAGTCCTTTGTCTATATTTTCCTGGTACTGACCATGTGCCATGACGCGTACCGGCATGTGCGGGAGCTGGAGGGGCAGCAGATTCTGTACGGGTATCTGTGGGCGGCGGGCTTTTTTCTGTTCTGCGAGAAGTTCGTGGACCATGAGGACTTCGAGTGGGGCGTGAAGCTTCTGACCCTTGCTTTCGTCAGCCTTTACGCGGTGCTCCTCTACCTGTACCGAACCAAAGAGGACGGTACGCTGCACAGAGGGCTGGCCGTAATGGCGCTGACGATCGTGGTGGCGGAATGCGCCGTCAATACTTATGTCACCAGCCTGGGCACGGTGAGCCGCAGCGCCTACCTGGGGCAGCAGGAGGACTATAAGGCACTGTACCAGGAGACGAAGGGCCGGGAAGAGGGGTTCTATCGGCTGGAGAAGTTCACCAGGAAGACGAAGAACGACGGGACCCTCACAGGCTACCCCACGGCCAGCCTGTTCTCCTCCACGCTGAACTCCCAGGTCATGGACATGTATGAAAGGCTGGGCATGCGCCACAGCAAGGTGTACTACGGTTTTGACGGCGCCACGGCGCTCACCTCCGCCATGCTGAACGTGGCATACATGTTCGGGGAGTCGGCGGACTATGAGAACGGCCTTTACACCCTGATTGGGCACAGCGGGGACATTTTCCTCTATCAGTGCAATGCCGCGCTGCCCTTCGGCTATGTGGCTCCTGTGGGATACGATTTGCCGGAGGGGTATGAGGACCAGGGGCTGAAGCTCCAGAACCAGATGGTAAATGACCTGGGAGTGGAGGGGGTTCTGTTCCGGAAGGCTGAGAGCGAGCAGCGGGGGGACAATGTGGAATTCACTCCTCAGGAGGGCGGGTACTATTACGCCATCCTCACGGCCTCCGGCACGGGCAAGGTGGACTGCATCGGCGGCAGCACGGTGGAGGAGGAGTACAAAGACCTGAAGGACGGGTCGATTCTGTACCTGGGATATCTGGAAAAGGAACAGACCGTCACCCTGACCAATGGGGATGAGGATGACGAGACGCCGAAGGTCCAGGCGGATATCTACCGGATGGACCAGGCGGTGCTGTGGGAGGCCTTGGAGCTGCTGTCGGCCCGGCATATGGAGGATGTGGAGTGGAAGAACGACACCCTGACAGGCAGCCTTAAGCTTGCGGAAGCGGGGCGGGTAATCCTCTCCGTGCCTTATGAGGCCGGGTGGCAGGTGAGGGTGAACGGGGAGGAGACCCGGGGGGAGCTGTTCGGCGGCTGCCTCATGGCCTTCGACTTGGAGCCGGGGGAGTACCGCTTCGAGATGAAGTACGTGCCGGAGGGTTCCGGCGCAGGAATCCTGGTGAGCATCATGAGCATTGCGGCATTCTGCGGGATTACGGCATTGCGCAGGCGGCGGGCAAGGCCGCAGAAACCTGTGGAGACGGAGCGGAATGACCGGGCGGCGGCTTGCGGGGCAGAGGCGAAAGAGGGCGCAGGCAGGGAGAACACATAAGAGGCGGCAGGAGAAAAAGGGGCCCGGAGCGCGAGGGCCGCAGAGCGCCGGGGCCATGAGAGGAAGGGTTCTTCGTGAGGAATTGATTCCCTCAAGGGGAATGATAATAGGAGGAGAAAAGAAAAAGAAATGAAGACAAAAGTGGAAAATGCGGTAATGGACACCGCAAAAAGAACAGCCATGGTCCTGGTGGCGGCAGTCATCACGGCCGTGAACCTGAAGACCTTTGTGCGCACAGGAGGGCTGATTCCCGGAGGATTCACGGGACTGACCAGGCTCCTGCAGGAAATCTGCGACATGGTGTGGGGGTTCGAGCCTCCCTTCTCCGTCATCAACCTGACCCTGAACGTGGTTCCCGCCGTGGTCAGCTACAAGTTCATCGGAAAGAAATTCACCATGTATTCCTGCCTGATGATCGTGGTATCCGGCCTGATCACTGACCTGATCCCCAGCTACGCGGTGACCACGGACACGCTGCTGGTGGCGGTGTTCGGCGGACTGTTCAACGCGGTGGCCATAGGCATCTGCCTGGCGGCGGGGGCCACGGCGGGGGGCACGGACTTCATCGCCATTTTCCTGTCCGAGAAGATGGACATCGATTCCTGGAACTATATCTTTGCCGGAAACGTGGTGATACTGTGCATAGCGGGGGCGCTGTTCGGCTGGGAGAAGGCGCTTTACTCCATCATTTTCCAGTTCACCTCCACCCAGGTGCTGCACACGCTCCACAGGCGCTACCAGAAGCAGACGCTGCTGATTGTGACGAAGAAGCCGGAGGAGGTCTATGAGGTAATCAAAGAGATGACCAATCACGATGCCACGCTGATCAAGGGGGAGGGCTGTTACATGAAGCAGGAGTGCAACATCCTCTACTCCGTGGTGGGCCGGGACGAGGTGCGCAAGGTGCTGAACCGTGTGCGGGAGACGGATCCCACGGCATTCGTGAACATGATCCGCACGGAGAACCTGTCGGGGCGGTTCTACCAGAGGCCCAACGACTGAGGGACGGCAGCGCGGATTGATGCCGCGGCAGCAGGGAATTTGGAATGGGATTCCCTGCCGCCGCGGCATTTTTCTGCTTTTTTAAACTGCGCACCGGTTAAATTTGCAGTGCGACCCGACTGCAGATCGCCAGCCAAGTAATTTCCCGGGGGACACCACTGTAAATCCTGGCGGTCTGCAGTATAGCTATCCTTGTCAGAGGCTGTTGACATTGTAGACAGTCTATGGTATCATGTGTTTACAATGTAGACACTAAGGCGGATTCAGAAAAGGACAGAGGCGGGCTCCTGCAACAGGAAGGCAGGAAATCCGCCAAAAGAAAGGCGAATTGCATGAAAGCACTGAGCGAAGCGGAATGGAATATCATGGAGAGCCTGTGGGAGGAGTGCCCTAAGGTGGGCAGCAGGATTGTGGCGGACATGGCGGGCCGGGTAGGGTGGAGCCGGAGCACCACGCTGACCATGCTGAAGCGGATGACGGAAAAGGGGCTGATTGCCTGCGAGGACAATGGGCGCATGCGGGTCTATGTGCCGCTTATCGAGCGAGAGACTGCCGTGAAGAAGGAGACGGACAATTTCCTGAAAAGGGTCTATCACGGCAGTGCCAGCATGCTGGTGAATAGCTTCATCAAGAGACAGCGGCTGTCTGCCGAGGAGCTTTCGCAGCTTCGGCAGATTCTGGATAAGGCAGAGGAAGAGCGGAATGGTTGAGTGGATAATTTCTTCAAGTGTATTGATTGTTCTCGTGATGGCCATGCGGTATTTTTTCCGGGGGAAGCTCCCCATGCGGGCATGGTATGCCCTGTGGCTGGTGGTGGCAGTGCGGCTGCTGGTGCCGATATCCTTTGCGGAGAGCGGGCTGAGCATACTGAATCTCTTCGCCTTCACGGACAGAGCCCAGGATCGGCAGGATTTGGCAGGGCAGCAGGAGGATACAGGCGGTGAGGCGCGGCCTGCGGCAGACGGGGTGGTTGCGGGAGAGAACGGCCGGACAGGGAATGGCCATGGGGCCGGATTGGAGAATCAGGCGGGAACAGGCTTGCTGGAAACCGGGGTGCGAAAGGAAGGTACGCAGGCAGACCAATCCGGGGAGACAGCGGGCCAGGCCGGGGCAGAGGAGCCGGATATTGTGGCGGATGCTTTGACCGCACCGGGCCGGGTACAGGAGCCGGAAACAGGCTCCCTGCACTTCCAGCCGGCAACGCAGGCTTCAGGCGGCGGTTCCGGGGAGGACACAGGTGCCGGGAGCCAGGGAACCTGGCACATCTACCCGGTCTGGCAGACATTCTTCGCCGGACATTCCCTGCTGTGGTATATATGGCTTCTGGGCGTGGCGGTATGCGCAGGATGCGTCCTGACATTCAACGGAAAGTACCGCAAAAAAGTGCACATATCCCGCAGGCGCTGCAAGGCGGCAGTGCAGAGCAGACTTCCGGTCTATGTTTCTCCGGTGGTGGATAATCCCTGCATGTTCGGGCTGGCCCGTCCGGCGGTGTACCTGAGCCCGGAGGCTGCGCAGCGGCCGGAGACCCTTAAGTATGTGCTATGTCATGAGAACGTCCATTACAGCCATCGGGACAATCTGTGGGTGGTGGTGCGCGCGGCATGCCTCTGCCTCCATTGGTACAATCCGCTGGTGTGGATTGCCGCGGCCCTGTCCGAGCAGGACGGCGAGCTGGCCTGTGACGAGAGGACGCTGGAGCTTTTGGGCCAGGAGGAGCGGATTCGCTACGGCAGGGTCCTGCTGGACTTCAGCGCCCAGGGCAGCCCCTGGCAGAGGGGCTGGAAGCTTTCTACTGCCATGTCCAGCGGGAAGAAGCTGTTGAAGGAGCGGCTGCTGGTCATCGTGGGAGAACCCAGGCGGCATGCGGGGGCATTGGCAGGGGTCATGCTCCTGACGGCGCTCTGTACGGCAGTCACCTTCACCGGCAGGGTCAGCGGCCAGGAGACGGAGGAGGATGCCGCCTGGGAGGAGATGAAGGACACGGCTCCGGGGGATGCGGCCTTTGTCCGTACAGGGAGCGGAAAGGTCAGCGCCCTCGCTGCGGACGGTGCCGAGAGCATGGCCATTGTACCCGTGAGCCTGGGAGAGGGAAAGGAAGAGATGCCCGGGGAAGAACATCTCCTGAAAATCATCGGCCAGGCTGTTCCGGGCAGCGGCCAGTATCGAATCGACCAGATTGCGCTGACCAGGGTTCAGGGAAGGAGGGAGGAGCCCCTGCAGACCATCCGCCCGGAGGACGTGAGGGTTCTGTATACCAGGGCTTTAGAGGATATCCGGGGCGGCGCAGGGCAGATGTATTCTTTCAAGTCAGAGGAGGAGCCCCTGTACGCCAAGCCCCTGTGCAGGGCGGAGGATCTGCCCGCCCATGAGCTGGGAAAGTTCCTGGCGGACGAGAACGGGCAGATTTATGCAGATGCGCTGGACGGAGAGCTGGTGGTGACGGATCTGAACTTTGACGGTTATGAGGATTTTTATCTCCAGGGTGGGACGGGGACTGTCAATATTCCGTATTATTGTTATCTGTGGAATCCTCAGGGGGAAAGGTTCGAACCCGGCTATATGATTCCCAATGTGGAGGTGGATTCGGAGGCGCAGCTGATAAAGAGCGCTACCGATGATGGCAACGGGCAGCATTCTGTGAAATATTACCGTTTTGACGAGGCGAATATCCTGCACATGGTGCGGTACGTGGAGGAGAACCAGTCCCCGGACGCGGTCTTCCCCACGCTGGACCTGACCTACTGTGAGCCGTACTATGCACTGCCCGCGGTGGACGAATGGGATTACGGCACCCGCTACGGCGGCGCGCTGACGGAGCGGTTCGTCTACTGGGCGAAGGAGGCGCTGACGGAGCTGTACGAGTGGAGCGGCACGAAGATAGACAAGGCATGCTTCACGGTAACCCGCTTTGGAGACTTTTGCTTCGCAAACACCCCGGAAGAATTACAATCGTCTTTGATATACTATGACCGTGTGTATGGAGAGGATGCCGGGTTCGAGAGCTGCGTGAAACAGATGGGCGTGGCTACGGAGCGGACGGTGTGGTTCTCCCCTGTGATACAGTGGAACAAGCCGGAGAATCCGGACGGGATGACGGATCATGAACTGGCGGAATGGTATTTCGAGAGGGCCCCTCTGGCGGAGGGCGAGAAGCTGGTCAGCGTGGAGGGAATCGGTGAAGGAATCGGCTACGATACCTATAGCATCCTGAACATCCTGGCGGAATCGGGGAATTTCTATCAGATATATTTGGATGGAGCCACCAGGGAGATGAGCGCCATGTATGGCCCATATGAGGAACGGCCGGACTGAGCGTGAAGGGATTTTCAAGCTCTAAGCGGAGGAATGCCCAATGCGTGGGCATTTTTCCGGTTGGCGGCGGGTTGTTGATTGTGGCCCGTTATGGCGGGCGGGAGGAAGATATGAAGAAAGCATTGTGTAAATGGGCGGCGCTGTGCCTTGCGGCGGCCATGCTGGTAGGCTGCGGCAGTGACGGCACAGGGAACGGGCTGGAGGACATGGGAGTCTCACTGACCGATGGACCGGGCGGAAACGCGGACGGGCAGGAAAGCGGCGGACAGGACAGCTCCCAGGCTCCGGCGGAAGACGGCAGCGGCAGCGCGGCCATGTATGAGGCCTATGTGAAGGTTCTGGAGGACATCTATTTCGACCAGAAATTCCCGGACGGTACGGAGCACGGCCTTCAGCCGGCCAGTGCCGACATCACCGACAATATGTTCGCGGTATACGACATCGATGCCGATGGCAGGGAAGAACTGATCGTCTTCTATACCACCACCTATACAGCCGGGATGGTGGAGATCATATATGACTACGACAGCGGCACGGGAGACGTGCGGGAGGAGTTCCTGGCATACCCGATGCGGACCTATTATGACAATGGCATAGTAGAGGTGGAGGCATCCCACAATCAGGGCTTGGCCAGCGATGGCGGCGCTGACGGGAATTTCTGGCCATACAGCCTGTACCGCTATGACCCTGAGACGGATGCCTATGTATCGCTGGCCAGCGTGGACGCCTGGAGCAGGGGCTTCCGGGAGGAGGACTATGACGGGAACCCCTTCCCCCAGGAGGTGGACGCAGACGGGGACGGCGTGGTGTACTATGTGGCCACAGAGGGAAATGAGCCGAAGGCCCCTATGGACGGCGCGGAATACGACCAGTGGCGGGATTCCTGCCTGAAAGGGGCGAAGCCCATACAGGTTCCTTACGTAAACCTGACGACGGACAATATCTATGCTATAACGAATGGCAGCGCTGCGGGTGGCGGCGCTGTGGGAAACGGAAGTGCTGCGGGTGGCGGCGCTGATGGAAATGGCAATGCTGCCGGAAATGCCACGGACAGCGGTGCAGAGCCTGGCAGCGCCGGCGGCTCGGAGGCTCTGGCCGGGGGGCAGATTTTGGACCAATCCTTCCCTGTGACGCTGGACGGCTGGGGAGGGGTGGTCTTCGCGCCCTTTGCGCCGGGAGACCTCATGGAGGATGAAAACGGCCATGTCTGCTTCGGGGATGTGCGCTTCGCCCTGTTCCAGGACGGGAAGACGGTCGCTGTCCTGCCCGGCGAGAACGAGGAGAACATATTCTACGGCCAGCAGTTCAAGGAGGTGCTGGCCGTAGCCTTCCAGGATTACAATGAGGACGGCAGGACGGACATCCTGGTGCTCCTGGAATACGCCGGGGTGCAGGGGGCGAACATAGACGTGCCGGTTCGCATGGTGCGGGCCTATGCCCAGGAGGAAGGAAGCAAGGACTTTTATCTGGACAGGCCGGTGTCAGAGTATCTGGGCTCCTATGCCGACAGCATGGAACAGGTATATGAGGGATTGGATACTTACGCCGGAATCTATGCCGTGGCCACGGACAAGTCCGCCTGGGAGGTGGAGCGGTTCGCCAGGAAGGTGAAGCGGCAGATCCTGGCCAGGGATTTCCGGGGCCTGTGTGAGGAGATTGCCTTTCCGATTACCGTAGACGGCACAGTATATCAGGATCGGGAGGCCTTTTTGGGGGCGGATTTCATTCAGGATCCGAATCCGGCCTTTCTGGACGCGCTGCAAAAGGAGCCCTGCGGGAACATGTTCGTGAATTATCAGGGCATAGCCATGGGAGATGGAAGCGTCTGGATTACGGAGGTCCTGTACGACAGCCTGGCATCCGGGGGGCTTAAGGTGTATGGGGTGAACGGTTTGGGAACAGACGGCTGACAGTATTAAAATATATGCCTTGCCATCCAATGCCCGCGCTTGTGGCCGTAAAATTTTGCACGTAATTCGAGAAAGGCTATTGACAAACCGAACCGGGGGGTAATATGTCTCTATACAAAACATAAAGACCCCAGCAAGGGCGGGGTGCAAACAGGAGGGCGGCCAGATGGCGGTAAGAAAAACGAAGAGGATGGGAATAGTGAAGAAGCTTGCGGCATTGGCATTGTCGGGATGCATGTTCTTCGGCATAGGGAGCGAGGCGCTTGCTGCTTCGCTGAAGGATGTGTTCGACGAGCACTATTATGCGGACAGCTACGGGGACGTGAAGGAGGCATACGGCTACGACAGGGAAGCGCTGTGGAACCACTTCAGGAACTTCGGCATGAAGGAAGGGCGGAACATGAACATGTTCTTCGATGTGGCGAAGTACAGGGCACAGTACGCCGATTTGGAGGCGGTTTTCGGAGACGACTGGGGCGCATACCTGAACCACTACCTGACCTATGGGGCGAAGGAGGGCAGGGACACGGGGACAGGGTTCGATGCCCTGGAGTACGCGGACCGCTACGCCGACCTGAAGGAGGCGTTCGGTGACGATGTGCTGGCCCTGTGGCACCACTACCAGACCTATGGAAGCGCAGAGCAGAGGGATGGCAGGGACCAGTGGATCATAGACGCAGAGCGTGAGGCACAGAGACGGGCCAGTGAATCAGCGGGCAGCGCCGCGAAGCCGGAATCGAAGCCTGTGGTGGTGAGGCCCGGGGAACTCCTGCCGGGGACTGACACGGATACCGACACAGACACCACTCCCGGAGAGCCTCAACCCGGTCCGGATACCGACACGGACGCCACCCCCGGAGAGCCCCAGCCCGGCCCGGATACCGACACGGATGCCACTCCCGGAGAGCCCCAGCCCGGTCCGGATACGGATACAGACACCACACCTGACCAGCCCCAGGAGGACGGCGATGGCCCGGAGGATACGGAGACGTCGGGAGATACCGGCAATACTGACAGCGATGAGCGCCCAGATTACCTGTGGAATGGATGGCGTCCAATCAGTGGCGATATCAAAGTGGTGATTCCTTATAGTATGGATCATGCCGTTTACTTTTACACACTGGATCAATACAAGTATAATCCGGCCGTGATGTTAGCTGCCGAGCAGGGGGCCGCTGTGATGGCCTGCGTGGGCGGCCAGGTCGTCTCCGTATTCCAGGATGAGGAAATAGGACAAGCCGTCACAGTGGATTTAGGAGGCGGTTATAGGGTTACATATGGCCAGTTGGATAACATACAGGTGACGGAGGGCAGCTATGTGGAGGCCGGCCAGGTCATCGGGTTCATCGCGGCACCCACCATATATTATCAGATAGAGGGAAGCCATCTGTATCTGGCGCTGAGATTGGACGGTATGCCTGTGAATCCGGAGACACTGTGGCAATAGGCATGTAAACGCAGACGGAAATGAATTCCTTAAGTGGTACAGCTACATCAGAAAGGCGCTTTCTTTTAACAGAGAGCGCCTTTAATACATGGAATAGAAAAGCGAAACGAAAGGCCTGACAGCGCCTGTACGGAGCCCAAATTTCTCCTTGACGAAACAGGAAACAATTGGTAGACTAAAGATTAAATGTAAAAGAAGAGAGAGCCCACACAGCCCTCCCTTTCATGACAGGCGCAAGGAGATAATACGATGGATAGATATTTACAGATTGCAGACCGCTTCCGGCTGGACAGCAGAGCGATAAGCGCGGAGAGCCACGGCGGCGGACACATCAACGACACCTTTCTGGTGAAGACCGAGAAGGGGGAGAAATACTATATACTGCAGCGCATCAACACCGCTGTCTTCAAGAACGCGGAGGCCCTCATGGAGAACATCATCCTGGTGACGGACTTCCTGCGGGAGAAGATTGCCCGGGACGGCGGGGATCCCCAGAGGGAAACCATGAACGTCGTCCTGACCAGAGACGGCAAGACGCTGTACCGGGACGAGGAGGGCTGTTGGCGGGTCTATATGTTCATAGACGGCACGATAACTATGCAGACCTGCGAGAACGCGGAGCAGTTCTACCTGAGCGCCTGCGCATTCGGGCATTTCCAAAAGCTCTTGGCGGACTTCCCGGCGGATAAGCTCTGCGAGTCCATTCCTAATTTCCACAACACCAAGTCCCGCTATCTGGACTTCGAGGCGGCGGTGGAAAGGGATGTCTGCGGCAGGGCGGCTTCCGTAGCGGAGGAGATTGCCTTCGTGCGGGCCCATAAGGAGTTCGCGGCCACGCTGGTAGACATGCAGGAGAGCGGGGAGCTTCCCCTGCGGGTCACCCATAACGATACGAAGCTCAACAATGTACTGTTTGACGAAAAGACCGGAAAGCCCCTGGCGGTGGTGGATTTGGATACCGTGATGCCCGGGCTCTCCATCAATGACTTCGGGGACAGCATCCGCTTCGGCGCCACCTACGCGGCGGAGGACGAGCCGGATTTAAGCAAGGTCAATTTCGAGATCGATTTGTTCGACTGCTATACCAAAGGGTTCCTGGGAGAGTGCGGCTCGCTCCTCACGGAGAATGAGAAGAAGATGCTGCCGGTGGGGGCCATGATGATGACCTTCGAGTGCGGCATGCGCTTCCTCACGGATCACCTGAGCGGAGATACCTATTTCAAAATCCATCGGGAGAACCACAATCTGGACCGCTGCCGCACCCAGTTCAAGCTGGTGCGGGACATGGAGGCGGCCAGGGAGCTGATGGACAAAGTGGTGGAGAAATATAGCTGACGCCTCTGTGCGGGCATGCGCAAGGGCCGTATCGGATTGCCGGAGAGGGCATCAGATACGGCCTTTGCCGCGGTTACAGAGGATGCGCCACAGAGAAAATGCGCCGGCAGGGGAAGGCTGAAAAGGAAGAGAGAAGCGCCGACTGCCTGTGGCAAAGATTGACGACTGGAAGAAAAGGGATTCGTAAGACAGAGGGCGGCTGACAATGGAAAAATGGTATGTGACAATGAAGAAGGCGGATTTTGACGGATGGGGCAGGAAATTCAACATCAGCCCGGTGGTGGCCAGGATCCTGCGCAACCGGGATCTGACCGGGGAGGAAGAGGTGGGGAAGTTCCTGCGGGGGACGCTGGAGGACTGCTACTCCCCCTGGCTCTTAAAGGATATGGACAAAGCAGTGGAACAGATTCTTGCCGCGATAGAATCGGATATCCGTATCCGCGTCATCGGAGACTATGATGTGGACGGTATCTGCGCGTCCTATATCCTGACCAAGGGGCTGCAGATACTGGGGGCAAAGGCGGACACGGCCATCCCCCATCGCATCCATGACGGCTACGGGCTCAATGACCACCTGATAGAAATGGCCCGCCAGGACGGCATCGGCATGATCGTGACCTGCGACAACGGCATCGCCGCCGCGCCCCAGATTGCGCTGGCGAATTCCTACGGCATCAAGGTCATCGTCACGGATCATCATGAGGTGCCCTTCGTGATGGCACAGACAGCCGGAAGCGCTGATGGCATTTCCGGCGGGGAGCAGGGGAATACCGGCTCTGATGGGAGGAGAGACGGCATGTCAGGAGACGTGGCAGAGAGGGCTGCGGATGGGACAGACTGTGACGGCGGATTCTGCCGCAGGGAGCTGCTGCCCCCGGCCCTGGCGGTGATAGACCCCAAGCAGGAGCGGTGCAGTTATCCCTTTCCGAACATCTGCGGCGGCGCGGTGGCCTACAAGGTGGTACAGGCTCTGGCGGAGAGGACGGGAAGCGTACAGCTGAAGGACGTGCTGGAGGAGCTGCTGGAGTTCGCTGCCCTGTCCACGGTATGCGATGTGATGGAGCTGAAGGATGAGAACCGAATCCTGGTGAAGGAGGGGCTGAACCGCCTGCGGCATACCCGCAACCAGGGAATCCGGGCCCTGATGGAGGTCAACGGCATCGAGCCGGAGAAGCTCAGCGCCTATCATCTGGGCTTTGTAATCGGCCCCTGCCTCAACGCCACCGGCAGGCTGGACACCGCAAGGAGGGCCCTGGAGCTTCTCCAGAGCCAAAACCGGGTGGAGGCCATGACCGCGGCCAGGGAGCTGAAGGAGCTCAATGACAGCCGCAAGAACATGACCCTGCAGGGGGTGGAACAGGCGGAAAGGTACCTGGCGCGGCAGGGGATGGGGGAGGACAAGGTGCTGGTGATATACCTGCCGGAAGTCCACGAGAGCCTGGCGGGCATCATCGCCGGGCGCATCCGGGAGAGCCACCACCACCCCGTCTTCATCCTGACCAGAGGGGAAGAAGGGGTGAAGGGCTCCGGCCGCTCCATAGAGGGCTACCATATGTACCAGGCTATGACCCAGGTGAAGCAGTATTTCACCAAATTCGGAGGCCATGCCATGGCGGCTGGGCTTTCCATGCGGGAGGAGGACGTGGAGGCCTTCCGGCGGGACCTGAACCGGAACTGTGCGCTGGAGCCGGAGGACTTCATTCCCAGGGTGCGCATCGATGTGCCCATGCCCATAGACTACGGGGACATGGGGATGGCGGAGGAGCTGGAGCTGCTGGAGCCTTTCGGCGTAGGCAACCCCAAGCCGCTGTTCGCCCACAAGAACCTGTTCTTCCTGACAGGGCACAAAATGGGCGCCAACCAGACCTGCGCCAGATACCAGGTGCGGACGGAAACCGGCGCCCGGCGCCAGATTGTCTTTTTCGGCGACCTGAAGAAGTTCGGTGCGTTCCTGGAGGAGAAGTTCGGCTCGGGAAGCGAGGAGGCGCTGTATGCCGGGAGAGGGAATTTCCCTGTGTCCGTGGTCTATCAGCTGGGAAAGAACACCTACCGGGGCAATACGGAATTACAGTATGTGATGCAGCATTATGCGTAAGAGACGGCGGGGAAGCTGGCGGAATGCCGTAACTGCTGCAAGATGCTGATATAAGACGTTGCTGTAATACGACTGCGAAAAATGATTGCCCTATTCTGTTTTCTGTGCTATAATAATGCGAATGTTTTGAGAGCGTATATACAGAAATAAGATGCCTTCCCCGGTGCGGCAGCCCTGCGGGAAGCGCGCCGCAGAGGATTCAGGCGGAAAGCGGGGCGCTTTATGCGGGGATCTGGCTGCGGGGCCGGGGCGGGAGGAGGGAAAAGCCTATGAAAGCGTTTTTAATCCTGGAAGACGGCACTGTATTCCGGGGGACCCATATCGGTGCCCGGAGGGAAATCATCAGTGAAATCGTGTTCAACACATCCATGGCCGGATACCTTGAAGTGCTCACCGACCCTTCCTATGCGGGACAGGCAGTGTGCATGACGTATCCGTTGATCGGCAATTACGGCATCTGCAGGGACGACATGGAATCCTCAAGGCCCTGGCCGGACGGCTTCATCGTGAGGGAGCTTTCCCGCATTCCCAGCAATTTCCGCTGCGATATGAGTCTGCAGCAATTCCTCGAAGAGAACAATGTGCCCGGCATCGCGGGCATCGACACAAGGGCCCTGACCAAGATCCTCCGGGAGAAGGGCACCATGAACGGCATGATCACCACCCGGGAATATCCGGATGTGGCGGAAATCCTGCCCAGGCTGCGGGCCTACACCACGGGCAAGGTGGTGGAGAAAGTGACCTGCAGGGAAAAATATGTGGTGAGGCCGTCAGCCGGCCTGGCGGACAATGGCCCTCTGTCCGGCGCTGCCAGATTCGATGGGGCGGCTTACGAAAAGGGCCTCCGGGAGCCCAGGCCCTCGCTGGTGAAGGAACTGAACGGCGCAGGGCTTCGGGTGGCGCTGCTGGATTTCGGGGCAAAGGCCAATATCGCCCGCTCCCTGGCGGAGCGGGGCTGTGAGGTGACGGTGTACCCGGCCTGGACCTCCGCGGAGGAAATCGTGGCGGACAGGCCCAACGGCATCATGCTCAGCAATGGCCCCGGGGACCCAAAAGAGTGCGGGGACATTATCGGGGAAATCCGGAAGCTCTACGATACTGACATCCCCATCTTCGCCATCTGCCTGGGCCATCAGCTCATGGCGCTGGCCACCGGGGCGGATACCTATAAAATGAAGTACGGGCACCGGGGCGGGAACCATCCGGTAAAGGATCTGGCTACCGGCAGAGCGTATATTTCTTCACAGAATCACGGCTATGTGGTGGACATGGAAAAGCTCGATCCCAAAGTGGCGGTTCCGGCCTTCGTCAATGTGAATGACGGCACCAACGAAGGGCTTGCGTATACGGGCAAGAATATCTTCACGGTGCAGTACCATCCGGAGGCCTGTCCCGGGCCGCAGGATTCCCGGTATCTGTTTGACAGATTCATCCGGATGATGAGAGAAGGAGGGAGCGAAAATGCCTAAGAATCCCAACGTAAAACGAGTCATGGTCATCGGCTCCGGCCCCATCGTCATCGGCCAGGCGGCGGAATTCGACTATGCGGGCACCCAGGCCTGCCGCTCCCTGAAGGAGGAGGGCGTGGAGGTCATACTGGTGAACTCCAATCCCGCCACCATCATGACGGACAGGGACATCGCGGACAAGGTGTATATCGAGCCCCTTACCGTACAGGTGCTGGAAGAAATCATAGAGAAGGAGAAGCCGGACAGCATCCTGCCTACCCTGGGAGGCCAGGCGGGCCTGAACCTGGGGATGGAGCTGGAGGAATCCGGATTCCTGCAAGCCCACGGCGTGACTCTTCTGGGGACCACTGCGGCCACCATCCGAAACGCAGAAGGGCGGCAGGAATTCAAGGACCTGATGGAGCGCATCGGGGAGCCCTGCGCGGCCTCGAAGGTGGTGGAGACTGTGGAGGAGGGCGTGGAATTCGTTGGTTCCATCGGCTATCCCGTGGTGCTGCGCCCGGCCTATACCCTGGGGGGCTCCGGAGGCGGCATCGCCTATGACCAGGCGCAGTTGGAGGAGATCCTGGAGAATGGGCTGCGGCTCTCCAGAGTGGGCCAGGTGCTGGTGGAGCGCTGCATCGCGGGCTGGAAGGAAATCGAGTACGAAGTCATGCGGGACAGCGCCGGCAACTGCATCACGGTCTGCAACATGGAGAACATCGACCCTGTGGGCGTGCACACGGGGGACAGCATCGTGGTGGCCCCTTCCCAGACCCTGGGGGACAAGGAGTACCAGATGCTGCGCACTTCCGCCTTGAATATCATCAATGAGCTGGAGATTACAGGGGGCTGCAACGTGCAGTTCGCCCTGCATCCCACCAGCTTTGAATACTGCGTCATCGAGGTGAACCCCAGGGTGAGCCGTTCCTCCGCCCTGGCCTCCAAGGCCACGGGCTATCCCATCGCCAAGGTGGCGGCCAAGATTGCTCTGGGCTATACTTTGGATGAAATCAAGAACGCCATCACCCGGAAGACCTATGCCGGCTTCGAGCCTGCCCTGGACTACTGCGTGGTGAAGATACCGAGACTGCCCTTCGATAAGTTCATCACGGCAAAGCGTACGCTGACCACCCAGATGAAGGCCACGGGCGAGGTCATGGCAATCTGCGACAGCTTCGAGGGAGCCCTGATGAAGGCCATCCGCTCCCTGGAGCAGCATGTGGACTGCCTGATGAGCTATGATTTCAGCGACCTGAGCGCCGAGGAACTGAAGGGCAGGATGAAGGTGGTGGACGACCGCCGGATCTGGATGATTGCGGAGGCTGTGCGGAAGGGCATCAGCTATCAGGAGATACATGATATCACGATGATAGATATCTGGTTCATTGATAAGATTGCCATTTTGGTGGAGATGGAGGAGGCCCTGAAGACACAGGAGCTGACTCCTGAGCTGTTGGGAGAGGCCAAGCGGATTGAATTTCCCGACAGTGTGATCGCCGGGCTCACGGGGAGGACCGAGGCCCAGATCCGTGCCATGCGCCATGAGAACGGTATCCGGGCCGCTTATAAGATGGTGGATACCTGCGCGGCGGAGTTCGCTGCGTCAACTCCTTATTACTATTCCGTATATGGCGGAGAGTGCGAGGCAAGCGCGGGGGAAGGCGCTAGGTTTGAAAGTACCTCATTAAGTGATTTCAAGTTCGGCAGTGCGGAAACGATTTGCAATACGGAAATGATTTGCAATACGGAAATGATTCGCAATGCGGAAACAATCCGCACAGAAGAAGGCCCCAAATGCGGACATCCTTCCGGGTCTGATGCCAGTGCTTTCCATGGGGAGACAGGGAACCGGCGGAAGAAGGTCCTGGTCCTGGGCTCAGGCCCTATCCGCATCGGGCAGGGCATCGAGTTCGACTACTGCTCCGTCCATGCCACCTGGGCCTTCTCCCGGGCGGGCTATGAGACCATCATCATCAACAACAACCCGGAGACCGTGAGCACGGATTTCGATATCGCGGACAAGCTCTATTTTGAGCCCCTGACCCCTGAGGATGTGGCTTCCATCGTGGACATCGAAAAGCCCGATGGGGCTGTGGTGCAGTTCGGGGGCCAGACGGCCATCAAGCTCACGGAGAGCCTGATGAAGATGGGCGTGCCCATCCTGGGGACGAAAGCCGAGGATGTGGACGCCGCGGAGGACAGGGAGCTCTTCGACAAGATTCTGGAGGAGACGGGGATTCCCCGGGCTGCAGGAGGAACAGTGTACACTGCGGAGGAGGCCAAGGCCGTGGCCAACCGCCTGGGGTATCCCGTGCTGGTGCGGCCCTCCTATGTGCTGGGCGGCCAGGGGATGCAGATTGCCCTCTCGGATCGGGAGATTGAGGAGTTCATGGCCATCATCAACCGCATCGCCCAGGACCATCCCATTTTGGTGGACAAGTACCTCCAGGGCAAGGAGATAGAGGTGGACGCGGTCTGCGACGGCACTGACATCCTGATTCCCGGTATCATGGAACATATCGAACGGACAGGCGTGCACTCCGGGGACAGCATCTCCGTCTATCCCGCCCACACCATCGGGAAGCTGGTGAAGGACAAGATCGCGGAGTACACCAGGCGGCTGGCAAGGGCGCTCCATGTGAAGGGGCTTATCAATATCCAGTTCATCGCCATAGGAGAGGACGTATATGTCATCGAGGTGAACCCCCGATCCTCCCGGACTGTGCCCTATATCAGCAAGGTGACGGGCATCCCTATCGTGGATCTGGCCACGGAGGTGATTCTGGGCAGGACGATCAGGGAGCTTGGATATGAGCCGGGGCTGCAGCCGGAGGCCCAGTACTATGCCATCAAAATGCCTGTGTTCTCCTTCGAGAAGATTCGGGGGGCGGAGATCAGCCTGGGGCCGGAGATGAAGTCCACGGGAGAGTGCCTGGGGATCGCGAAGGAATTCCATGAGGCGCTGTACAAGGCGTTTTTAGGGGCGGGGGTGAATCTGCCCAGGCATAAGAACATGATTATCACCGTGAAGGACGCGGACAAGGGAGAGGCCATTGAGATAGGAAGGCGCTTCGCGAAGCTGGGCTATACCATCTATGCCACCAGGAGCACGGCCGCGGCCCTGAACGAGGCCGGGGTAAAGGCCAGGAAGGTGAACAAGATTTCCCAGGAATCGCCCACGGTGATGGACTTGATCCTGGGGCATCGCATCGACCTGGTGATCGACACCCCCACCCAGGGGCGGGACAAGTCCCGGGACGGCTTCCTGATTCGCCGGACAGCCATCGAGACAGGCGTCAACTGCCTCACATCCCTGGACACTGCCAGGGCCCTGGTGACAAGCCTGGAGAACGCGGGACAGGAGCTGACACTGGTGGATGTGGCGCGGCTGTGAATGATGCCCGACTGTGATTGATGTGGGGGGGTCATTAATGTTTGCCATAGGAAGCTTTTTCCATCGGGAATATGCGGCAAGCTTGAACGCAGGAGTATATGGCCATGGAAGATTGGCGCATGGCGGATTCTGTGGCCGGGATTTCGAGGAAGGTTCCGTATCATGAGGGGCAGCAGGCAGGAAGAAAAAGCAAGCCAAGGGAGAATAAAAGATGAGCATGACCAATGCACCTAAAATATTGAAGAATCGGGTATTTCTGTACCTGACGGAGTTTTTCGCCGGCATGTCCGTGATGGCGGTGGAGCTGGGGGCCAGCAGGCTGCTTGCCCCCTATTTCAGCTCCTCCCAGATTGTGTGGACGATCATCATCGGCACCATCATGATCGCCATGGCGCTGGGGAACATCTACGGCGGGCGCAGCGCGGACAAGAATCCGGACCCGGGGAAGCTCTACACAAGGATGCTGATAGCGGCAGTGTGGATTGCGGCCATCCCCGTGGTGGGGAAGTACATCATACTGGGGATTTCGGCGCTGCTGATCTTCTCCGTGAGCGCAAATTTCCTCATCGTGGCGGCCTTTGCGGCCTGCATGGCAGTCTTCGTGTTCCCGCTGTTTTTGCTGGGCACGGTGACGCCCTCTCTGGCGAAATATACGGTGGGCAATCTGGAGGAGAGCGGGAAAGTGGTGGGGAACCTGGGGGCCTTCAACACCATCGGCAGCATCATAGGCACCTTTGTGCCCACTTTCGTCACCATCCCTTCCGTGGGGACTTCCGTCACCTTCCTGATCTTTGCAGGGATACTGCTGGCTCTGGCCATTGCCTACTTTGCCAGCGCGGCGGGAAAGAAGGGCATCCGGGGGATGGGAAGGGCTGCGGCTGCCCTTCTGTGCTATCTGCTGTGCTGCGCGCTGGGGCATTCCAACAGCTTCGCCTTCTGGGAGAGCAACCTGGCCTACGAGGGGGAGTCGGTCTACAATTATCTCCAGGTGAAGGAAAATGACAGGAGTGTCATACTTTCCACCAATGTGCTCTTCGGGGTCCAGTCCATCTATATGAAGGACCAGGGGCTCACGGGCATGTATTACGATTATGCCATGGCGGCGCCGCTGATGGTGGAGGGAAAGGAGCCGGAGGACTGCAGGGTATTGATCCTGGGCATGGGCACCGGTACATATGCCACACAGTGCAGGAAATATTATGGAGACATGGAGATTGAGGGCGTGGAGATCGACGAGAAGATTACGGCCCTTTCCCGGGAATATTTCCACCTGCCGGAGGATGTGCCTGTGACCACCTATGACGGCAGGGCCTTCCTGAACGCGGTGGAGGAGAAATATGACGTGATCATGGTGGACGCCTATCAGGACATCACCATTCCCTTCCAGATGTCATCGACGGAATTCTTCACGCTGGTGAAGGGGCATCTGGCGGAGGACGGCGTCATGGTGGTGAACATGAACATGCGGGGCAGCGGCGAGGGCAATATCAACCAGTATCTGGCCGATACCATCTCCTCCGTGTTCGGGGAGGTCTGTACGGTGGAAGTGAGCGGCTCCACAAACCGGGAGCTCTTCGCTTCGGACAATAAGGCCATGGTGGAGAGCTTCCAGGCAAAGCGCCGGGTGCTGGAGGATGAGGCGCTGTACGCCATGATGGAGCGGACGGCAGAGCATCTGGAGGAGTATCAGGCAGGCGGCTATATCCTGACGGATGACAAGGCTCCGGTGGAGCTGCTGGGGATGCAGGTAATCGACGGGCTCATCGGGGATGAGGTGGCCTATTATAAGCGGATATATGAGGAAGAGGGGCTTCAGGGATTGTTGCGGTCGTTTTAAGAAAGCTGTCTTAAGGAATTGTCAGCCCGATGTGGCCTGTACCGGCAGGACCTGTGGGTGTACTGATCCCGGAGGATAACGGTGTACAGGCCACGGGGTTCTTATGTAAAAGTTGGATTTACAGGCGAATGCGCCAGAGTCATTGCGGGACGGTCAGATATTGCCGACATGCATGGCTTTGCCCTGTTCGAAAGCGTCAGGCCAGCTTTTGCAGTTTTTCCGAGTGGCTCATCACCACTTTTTTGAGCAGGTCTACGTCTTCGCAGACGGACTCCATTTTGTCCCCGTAATCCTGGTATCGCCTGAAGGTAGCCGTATAGCAGGACTCGATGTTGTCCAGCCTGGGCATGATGACATTCTCCTGATTCAACTGCAGCAGGCGGACCCGCGCGTCCAGGCTCTGGATTTCGGCATAAAGCTCGTCCCTTACGGCCTGGATTTCAGCGTGCAGGTCGTCCCTCACAGCCCGGATCTCAAGGCGCAGCTCGCTTTTCACAGCCTGAATTTCCGTGTGCAGTTCATTCTTTACGGCCTGAATCTCAGCGTGCAGTTCATCTCTCACAGCCCGAATCTCTTCATGCAGCTCGTTCTTCAGGGACTGCATCTCTGCTTTCAGCTTTACATCCAGCAGATCGGATATGGCAAGTAGCAGTTCATTGTTCGTCATGGCTTTCACCTCCTTAAAAATATCCTTACCCGGCCGTTCCCTGCCCCGGGTAAGGAGACTTGAATGCGGCGCACAAGACGTGCCTTTTATCAGAAGCGAAAAGCATGCTTCTGATAAGACATATAATAACAGATTGGACGAAATTTGTCAGCATGGAATCCGAAAATGGAACTCAAATTCCTTCAATCTTCGATGGCCGCCTTCCTGCTGTTGATTTTCCGGAAGATTTCCATGTCCATCTTGGGCTTCCTGTCATAGGTATAGAGCCCGTTGACCTCCTGCTCCACATCGTAGAGCTGGGTATAGCAGAACCCGAACATGTGGGGATTGTCCAGCAGGGCATCCGTCAGGCCACGATAGCGGGCGATGTATTCCTCCTCTGTCTTCGGCCCGTCCCCGTAGCCCCAACTGTCCGCCAGGCTCCCTTCCACGTCCCATTTGATTCCGCCGTACTCGCTGATGAACACGGGAATGCCCGGCACAGGAGTCTGTCTGTCCGCCATGCGGTCCGTCAGGGGGCCTCCCTCTGCGAATGCCTCATAGGAGGCGGCGAACACGGCCGGATCCTGCTCATAGTCGTGCATGTCGTAGATATCCGTCACCACATGGTAATTGCCGCTGGTGTCGATGCAGGGCCTGGTGGTGTCGAACAGCTTTGTCATCCGGTAGACCATGGCCAGCAGGTCGTTGTCCTGCCTGCGCCCCTCGTAGTCCCAGGTCTCGTTGAAGGGGCACCAGCCCACGATGGCGGGATGGTTGAAGTCCCGGTCCAGGGCCTCCATCCACTCCGGCAGGAAGCATTTGAGCCCATCTGGCCTGCTGAGGTCCAGCCCCCAGTTCCCCTGCTCCCCCCACACCAGATACCCCATCCGGTCGCAGTGGTAGAGGAAACGCTCCTCGAATATCTTCTGGTGGAGCCTGGCGCCGTTGAAGCCGGCCTCCATGGAAAGCCGGATGTCCTGCTGCAGCGCCTGGTCGGAAGGGGCCGTGTAGATGCCGTCCGGATAGAAACCCTGATCCAGCACCAGCCGCTGGAACACGGATCTGCCGTTGATCAGGACGCGCTCTCCCTCCAGACGGATCTCCCGCATGCCGAAATAACTGTTCACGCAATCTTCCCCGAAGGAGAGCTTCAGGTCGTAGAGACGCCCGGCTCCGGCCTCCCAGAGATGCAGCTCGGAGAGGGGAATGTCAAGTGTGACATTTCCGGCCGTTGCTTTTGCCTGCGCCTGTCCGCAGATTTTTCCTTCATAGGAGGCCTCCGCAGAGAAAATTCCCTCCCCCACGGTGACGGCCCGGACGGTGACGGAGCTTTCCGCGATATTGGGATAATAGTATACTTTTTCGATATATGCTTTCGGCAGGAACTCCAGCCACACGGTCTGCCAGATCCCCGTTGTGCGGGTGTAGTCGCAGCCATGGGAATGGAAGAGGCCGCTCTGCTTCCCCTTGCACTGCCTGCCGCTGCGGGTGTCGTCCCTGGCGTAGAGGGTCAGCGTGTTTTCGCCCTCTTTGGCGTATCTGGTGATGTCGAAGCTAAAGGAAACATATCCGCCCCTGTGGGTTCCGGCCTCCTGACCGTTCACCCAGAGACGGCACTCGTAATCCACCGCCCCGAAGTGCAGGCGCACATGTCCCTCCAGCTGCTCTTTGGTCAGCTCCACTTTTTTCTGATACCATACCGCCGGTATGAAATCCTTGTATCCGATGCCGCTTAAGTCGCTCTCCGGACAGAACGGAATCTGAATCTTCCTGTCCAGTCCGTCCCTTTCATAAAACCTGCGCTCCACGCCGCTGCAGCCGAAGTCAAAGGCGAAATCCCACTCGCCGTTGAGGTTCTGCCAGTTCTCCCTCTGCATCTGGGGCTTTGGATGTTCTGTTCTCGCCGCTTGTGCCATTGCAAGACCCTCCTGTCTTCTTCTCGTTTTCTGCGTATGCTTCCTGCATATGTCCTGTCTGCCGTTTTCCGGGACAGATATAGTATAGTCGCATCCGGCCTCCTTTTCCATGGAAATTAGTTGCGTAAATGTACAAAATAGTGCTATAGCTATTCCGTTTCGGGACCGGAGGATGTATAATGGGAGGAAAAGCAGATAAAAGGCGCCGCCGGAACCAGGAGAGATATCATGCCAGACACACAGCCGGTCTTCCGACAGGGAAGAGGAGAAGAATATGCCGTCTATACAGGACAGGTATCGGCCAGCTTCGCGCCCGGCCTGGCGGGCATTACTTATCCTGATCCGCTGTATGAAATATACCGTCCCCGGGGGGATCATTATGTCTTTGAATATGTCATCTCCGGGACGGGCCATGTCCGTCAGGATGGGGAAAGCGTCACTGTGGCGGCGGGGGACGCCTACATCCTGCAGCCGGGAAGATGCCATCATTATTATTCGGACACGGAGGATCCCTGGACGAAGATATGGTTCAATGTGGGCGGGAGCCTGGTGAGGCATCTGCTTTCCGACTACCGGCTGGAGAATGTGCTGAAGATTCCGGCTTTTGCCGACAGCAGCCATCTCTTTGCCATTTTCCACGCCATAGAGAAGGAGCCGGTCCGCGCGGGGGGAGAGCTGGCGCTGCTCCTGCACAGGTATGTCCAGGCCCTCTCCGACTTTCTGGGCAGCGAAGCCTGCGGCCAGTCCCGGGCGCTTGCCATGAAGAACTTTATAGAACAGAACGCGTCGCGCCCCCTTACCATCGATGATATCGCGGGCTGCGTCCCCCTGTCCCGCTCCAGGGCCATCCATCTTTTCCGGGAGACCTATGCCATGACGCCTTACCGATATTATCTGTCGCTGCGGCTCGCGCTTTCCCAGTCGCTGCTGGAGCGCACTGCCATGCCCATACAGGAGATCGCGAACCGTCTGGGCTTCATGGATTACCGCCATTTTTCCGGATTTTTCAGAAAAGAGACAGGCGTTTCGCCCTCCTGTTACAGGAAAGGGCACGGCAGGACGGCTGAGCCTGGCAGGGAGGAGCCGGGGGGCCTGTGAGATGCAGGGATGTGGAGGCGGACCTGTGGGATGGTGTGGGCAGGGGCCGGGAAGATTTTTGAATAAAAGGGATAAATTTACATATACTTTCCACAGAACCGTAAATGCTCCGGCAGGGATTTCTCCCTCCGGGCCTGAAAAAAGCCTTGACGGCGGACTGAGAGGTAACTGATTTATGAAAGCTGAAGTATATCCTTTTGTGGCGCGTCCCTTGCCCTATGAATATGATGCGCTGGTTCCTGTGCTGGACGCGGAGACATTGACCTTCCATCATGACAAGCATTACAAGACCTATGTGGACAACCTGAACAGCGCGCTGTCGGATTATCCGGAGCTGCAGAAGAAAAGCCTGACGGAGCTGCTGTCCGATATCAGCATGCTTCCGGGGGCCGTACAGACGGCGGTGCGCAATAACGGCGGCGGGGTCTATAATCACGAGCTGTATTTCGACTCCATGCGGGAGCCTGCGGGACAGGAGCCCGACGGAGCGCTGGCGGAGGCCATAGAGCGGGACTTCGGCTCCTACAGGCAGTGGAAGGAGCAGATGAAGCCGGCGGCGGTGAGCAAGTTCGGCTCCGGCTGGGCCTGGCTTGTGGCGGACAAGGACGGCAGGCTGTCCATTGTGCAGACATCCAACCAGGACGTGCCGGATCTGGAGGAGTATATGCCGATCCTGCTGGTGGATGTCTGGGAACATGCCTATTATCTCCAGTACCAGAACCGCAGGGCGGATTATGTGGAGAGCTGGTTCGGGCTGATCAACTGGCGCAAGGCCGGGAAGCGGTATGAGGACTGGCTGGCGGAGAAGGCTGTGCGGAAATGAGGTAGGCCGGCCGGATGGATTTGGAGGGGCTTCGTGACTACAAATGTAAATTACCAGAGAGAACTGGAGAAAATCATTGACGGATTGCGGGGTGCAGAGGGCTTTTCTGCGCCTTCGCTGTTCCTGCACAGCTGCTGCGCCCCTTGCAGCAGCTATGTGCTGGAGTATCTCAGCCGGTATTTCCGGATAACCGTGTTCTACTTCAACCCGAACATCTCCGACGTGTCGGAATACCAAAAGCGGGTGGAGGAGCAGAAGCGGCTGATCGCGGCCTATAATGAGGAGAGGAGAGGAGCGGCTCCCGGAGGCGAAATGCCCAAAAGTCCGGCATATGAGGGCGAGGGCTTCCTCGGCCATCCGATTTCTGTGGTGGAGGGGGACTATGAGCCCGGGCGCTTTTTTGCGATGGCGAAGGGGCTGGAGGGCTGCCCGGAGGGCGGGGAGCGGTGCTTCCAGTGCTTTGACCTGCGGCTGCGGGAGACGGCGGGACGGGGCGCGGAGGGCGGCTTCGATTTTTTCGCCACCACGCTGACTATCAGCCCGTTGAAAAATGCACGGAAAATCAATGAAATCGGACAGGCGCTGGCACAGGAATACGGGATTGCCTGGCTGCCCTCTGATTTCAAGAAAAGGGACGGCTATAAACGCTCCGTCGAGCTGTCAGCCCGATACGGCCTGTACCGGCAGGACTACTGTGGCTGTACATATTCCAAGGCTTCCCGGCAGGGCTGAACGCAACGAAAAAGGGGAGCAGGCGGAGCATGGCTGTGGGGCGTCGCGTGCGGGGAAGTGGTTGTGTCAGTCCAATATGGCCTATGCCGGCATGCAGGTCGTAAAACCGTTTATCTGTTGTGGGAGGGAAACGGGACACAGGCCATAGATGGATTCTTATGTAGGAAATGATTTGATGCAATCGTGACGATTGCCTGAAAATGCGAATGATGATTCAGGGAATATAGGGTTCGGGCCTCTGTCCGTCAGGCCAGCTTCTGGAGCTTCTCGGAATGGTGGGTGACCACGGTCTTGAGCAGCTCCACATCCTCGAAGACGGAATCCATCTTGTCGGCGTAGATTCTGTAGCGGTTGAACGTGTCGGAGTAACAGGACTCGATTGTGTCCAGCCGGGGCAGGATGATGTTCTCCTGGCAGAGCTTGATTTGACGGATTTCGTTCTGCATTATCAGCATATTGCTTTTTATGGAGGCGATTTCGCCCTTCATGCCTGCGATTTCGCTTCTTATGTCTGCGATTTCGTCCTTCATGTCCGCAATATCGTCCTTCATCGTCTGTAACTCATTTTTTATCGGTTGTAGTTCGGCTTTCAGCTTTTTGTCCAGCATGCCTGACAGAGCCAGCAGTAATTCATTGTCTGTCATAAAAATGCACCTCCTTTAAAATGATAGATACAGTCATCCAAAACGGAAACCAATCCGGCCGTTCCCTGCCCCGGATAGGTTCATTATAGCAGACGGGGGGCGCAAAGTCACCCTTTATTTTCCAGGAATCGACAATCTTTTTAGGGCTGGCCCGGATTTGCTTTTTTCAGTGCGGTTTCGGTCTTGGTTCCGGTCTTCGAAAAGAATATGTTGCAGGAAGAGGGCAATTGGGGTATAATGCTGACACAAAGGCATTGTGTCGGCTGCCGGTTCCGGGCGCACAGAAATGGACGGAATCATGGCGGAATGTTGACGCAAAATGGTGTTGCGAATCAGGCGGAACACACCTGAGAACGAAATAAAAAGAACGGAGAATCGAGATGAAGAAGATACTGGATGTATTGACGGAGGAAATGGGAAAGGCTTTCGAGTCGGCCGGGTATGAGGCGAGCTTAGGCAGGGTGACCCTGTCCAACCGCCCGGATTTATGCGAATATCAGTGCAACGGGGCCATGGCGGGGGCAAAGAAGTATAAGAAGGCTCCTATCATGATTGCCAACGATGTGGCGGCCCGGCTTGCGGACAGCACTGTATTCAAGGAGGCGGCAGCCGTGGCGCCGGGCTTCCTGAACCTGAAGCTCTCCGAGAGCTTCCTGCTGGGCATGGTGAAAGCCATGGAGTCGGAACCGAAATTTGGATTGGAAATGCCTGAAAAACCGAAGAAAATAATGATTGACTACGGCGGGGCAAATGTGGCAAAGCCCCTCCATGTAGGCCATCTGCGCCCGGCCATCATCGGTGAGAGCATCAAGCGCATCAGCCGTTTTGCGGGTCATGAGGTCATCGGGGACGTGCATCTGGGGGACTGGGGCACGCCTATCGGCATGGTGATTACAGAGCTGCAGGAGCGCAAGCCGGAGTTGCTGTATTTTGACGAGAGCTACCAGGGCGAGTATCCGGCGGAAGAGCCTATCACTGAGGCGGAGTTCGCGGAAATCTATCCCCTGGCCAGCGCCAAGTCCAAGGAGGATGCGGCGTTCAAGGCCAGGGCTCTGGAGGCCACACGCAAGTTCCAGAAGGGGGTGCGGGGATACCGGGCTCTGTGGAAGCATATCGTGGACGTGTCCAAGGTGGATCTGAAGCGGAATTACGACAGTCTGAACGTGGAGTTCGACCTGTGGAAGGGCGAGAGCGATGTGAACGATTTGATTCCGGAGATGGTGACATATATGAAGGAGGGCGGCTGGGCCTATATCAGCGATGGCGCGCTGGTGGTGGACGTGAAGGAGGAGACTGACACCAAGGAGGTGCCGCCCTGCATGATTTTGAAGTCTGATGGGGCTTCCCTTTACAATACCACGGACTTGGCTACTATTATGGAGCGCATGCGCCTTTACGATCCGGATGAGATTATCTATATCACGGACAAGCGCCAGGATCTGTACTTTGAGCAGGTGTTCCGCTGCGCCCGGAAGACGAAGCTGGTGAAGCCTGAGACGGTGCTGAAGTTCCTGGGGCACGGCACCATGAACGGCAGCGACGGCAAGCCTTTCAAGACCCGGGACGGCGGCGTCATGCGCCTGGACAACCTGGTGCGGGAGACCCAGGAGGAGATGTATCGGAAGATCAGGGAGGGCAGGGAGATGCCGGAAGGGGAGGCGAAGGCCGTGGCGGAGACAGTGGCGCTGTCCGCGCTGAAGTACGGGGATCTGTCCAACCAGGCCGCCAAGGATTATGTGTTCGACATCGACCGGTTCACCTCTTTTGAGGGGGATACAGGGCCTTATATCCTGTATACGATTGTGCGTATTAAATCTATCTTAAATAAGTATAAAGAGCAGGGAGGGAAGACGGAGCGGCTCACCTTCCTGGAAGCGGCGGGCAGCTCGGAGAAGGAGCTGGAGATGGCGCTGGTGCAGTTCAACACCATGATCCAGAGCGCTGCGGAGGAGATTGCTCCACATAAAGTGTGCGCTTACATCTATGACTTGGCCAACGCTTTCAACCATTTCTATCACGAGACCAAGATTTTGAGCGAGGAGGACGGGGCAAGGCGGGAGAGCCTGATTGCGCTGCTTTCGCTGACCCGGGACGTGCTGGAGACCTGCATCGATTTGCTGGGATTTTCTGCGCCGGAGAAGATGTAGGGTTGTAGGACGGGCAGGATATAGCAGGCTGTATTAGGGGGCTGTCTCATGAGGGGATTTCATGGGACGGCCTTTCTTTTTCCCTGAGATTTTATTGGGGCGGGTCTGCACGGACTACAGTCAGTGGGGATGGGGACGGAAGGGGGCTCTTTTCCTGCTGGAATCAGTATTCTTTTCGCCGGTAGAGGCCAACGGTCAGCAGATAGGACAGGGCATAGAGTCGGCTGAACAGGCGGGCAGGGCGGTGCATCACTGGTAAATATACGGGAATCGGCACTTTCACGATTGTGGAGGAGGCGGACGGCAAGGGCGCATCCAGGTGGGGGCTTTTGAAATCCTATCAGAGCGGACGAAATCCTCCTTTCTCAGTGGTGCATATTAACTCTGGAAGCACGGATTATCAACTCAATTTTTATGTTGAGCGGGCTGTTTTTCTATAAGCAGCGTATTGTGACAGGACTGTGATAAGGCTGTGGTCAGAGTCTGAAAATTCTGCAAATCATTTTCCATCCTATTGACAAAAGCAAGGAGTAAGAGGTATACTTAAAATTGAGTTAGCGGCTACTAACACAGAACAGCCGCATTTTTTAGAGATACAGGTTAGTTTTTACTAACTATAATTAGGAAAGAAAAGGAGGACGTTTTATGGTGAAGATAACAGTAGGCATAGAAGGGATGGCCTGCGGTATGTGCGAGGTGCATATCAATGAGGCTGTAAGGAATGCCTTTCAGGTAAAGAAAGTGACAAGCTCACATGCAAAGAAGCGGACTGTCATAATTGCGGAAAAAGAGATTCCGGAGCAGGAACTGAAAAATATGGTTGCAAAAGCAGGATACAGTGTTGTTTCTGTAATCAGTGAGCCTTATGAGAAGAATGGGCTGTTCGGGCTGTTCCGGCAGTGATGGTGGTTTTCGGATTCTTCAGATTTGTGACGGATGTAATTCATCAGATGTCCGGCCTCCTTTCAGGGTATGCTGATTTATTCCCGCGAGCAATGAGCCAAGCGGCCGTGCTTGCACGGCCAGTTGGCGAATGCCGCGAGGGTCAAATACCCCGCTGCTCTGCAGCGTTGCAAGCTTGATACCCCGTTGCTTGCAGCGGGGTATTTGATTCAGGTAAGGTTATCCTAGCACAGACGGCTGGAATGGGGAAAGCGCTGCCTATAAAATGACGATTGCGGAGGTAAATTTATGATGATCAATAAAAGGCTGATCGGGACAGTCAGCGAAAGCAAAAAGTACATAGCAGGGAATGTGGCGGCACAGTGGTGTTCCCTTGCGGCGAATATTGTCATGATGACGGCAGTGACAGGCCTGCTTGCTTCTCTTTTCCATAAAACGGCAGATAAAAACAACGGGTTCCTTACGGCGGCTATAGCAGCGGCGGCAGTTATGGTTCGTTATAACTGCACACTTCTTTCAAGCCGTATGGGATATCTCTCATCCAAAACGGTTAAAAAAACATTGCGTGAAAAAATATATGAAAAACTTCTGCGGCTGGGCGCTTCTTACAATGAGCAGGTGAAAACATCGGAAGTGGTGCAGGTAGCGGTGGAGGGCGTGGAGCAGCTCGAAACCTATTTCGGGGCATATCTCCCGCAGTTTTTTTATGCAATGCTTGCCCCGCTTACATTGTTTTCCTGTTTGTGCTTTGTCAATGTGCCGTCCGCTGTTGTACTGTTTGTATGTGTGCCTCTGATACCTGTATCGATTGCGGCGGTGCAGACATGGGCAAAAAAGCTGCTGTCAAAATATTGGGGGCAGTACACGGCTTTGGGAGATACCTTCCTGGAAAACCTGCAGGGGCTTACGACACTGAAAATCTACCAGTCTGACAGTTTTAAGAATGAGGAGATGAACCGCGAGGCGGAAAAGTTCCGTAGAATAACCATGAAAGTCCTGACAATGCAGCTTAATTCGATCACGGTCATGGATCTGATTGCCTATGGGGGTGCGGCATTAGGGGTGATTATGGCGGCAACGCAGTTCCGTGCAGGGAATGTGACCCTTTCAGGGTGTCTTTTGGTTATCCTGCTCTCGGCGGATTTCTTCATCCCTATGCGGCAGCTTGGCAGCTTCTTTCATGTTGCGATGAACGGCATGGCGGCAAGCGATAAGATCTTCCGTCTGCTGGATCTTCCCGAAGCAGAAGAGAAAACAGGGAGCTTTCCGCAGGACTGTAAAATTGTCTGTACCGGGCTGCGCTTTTCCTATGGTGAAAATTCCACCGATGGAGGGAATTCCTTTAATGAAGATAATTCCTCCTGCGGAGGAAGGGAAATCCTGCATGGGATCTCCATGCAGTTCCCGAAAGGGGGATTTGTTTCCATTGTCGGGGAGAGCGGCTGTGGAAAATCCACCATGGCAGCAGTCCTTATGGGGAGGGGCCGCGGCTATGGCGGCTCGGTGAAAATCGGAGACAAAGAACTTTCAGATATAAGGGAAACGGAGCTTATGAAAAACATCACCTATGTCAGCCACCAAAGCTATCTGTTCAAGGGCACCGTGAAGGAGAACCTTCTGATGGGAAAGCCGGATGCCTCTGACCGGGAGCTTTGGGAGATCCTTAATCGGGTGAACCTGGCGGGATTTCTGAAATCCGGGGGCGGGCTTGGGACGCTCCTTACGGAAAAAGCCTCGAACCTGTCAGGCGGGCAGCGCCAGAGGCTTGCGCTGGCAAGGGCGCTCTTACATGACAGCCCGGTGTATATTTTTGATGAAGCCACCTCCAATATTGATGTGGAGAGCGAGAACGACATTATGCGGGAAATCCATGCACTGGCCGGGCAGAAAACGGTGATCCTCATTTCCCACCGTCTTGCCAGTGTGACGGTTTCAGACAACATCTATGTGATGGACAAAGGGAATGTGGCGGAAAGCGGCAGCCATGAAGAACTGCTGGCAGGAGGCGGCGTTTATGCAAAGCTGTGGGATACACAGCAGAGCCTTGAAAATTACGGGAATTCCCCAAGGGCATACCTGGATGGCCATTCTGCTGGTGTAGAAGGCCGGGACAGAAGAAAGGATGGTGCGGCCAGATGAAAAGAAGAAGTGGATTTTCGGTTATGGCAAGGCTGATCGGCCTTGTGAAGCCCCTTGTGGGATTTATGGTTTTGGCGGTGGTCATGGGGCTGGCAGGCCATTTGTGCGCATCGTTCATCACGATCTTTGGCAGTTACGCCGTGCTTGGTCTGCTCGGCTTTGATACGCCTCTGGGGCTGAAAGCCATGTTTGCCACTGTAGTCCTGTTTGCGGTACTCAGGGCAGTCCTGCGTTATGCGGAGCAGTCCTGCAACCATTTTATTGCGTTTAAGCTGCTGGCGCTGATTCGGGATCAGGTGTTCCTCGCACTGCGGAAACTCTGCCCGGCAAAGCTGGAGGGCAGGGACAAAGGGGACCTGATCTCGGTCATTACCTCGGATATCGAGCTGCTGGAGGTTTTCTATGCGCACACCATTTCCCCTGCGGCAATCGCATTTTTCTATACTGCCGTTATGTGCCTGTTTATCGGTTCCTTCCACCCTGCGATGGGAATCCTGGCGCTTCTGGCATATCTGGCAGTGGGGATTATCATACCCCTCATTACATCAAGATTGAGCGGCAGCGGACGGACAGCGGCAGATGCCGCTGCGGAGTTCCGTACCGGTTCCGGGGATTTAAGCGGGTTCGTGCTTGACAGCCTGCGGGGGCTTTCCGAAACAATACAGTACAGCCGGGGCAGGGAGCGCCTGATACAGATGAATGACAGGACAGACGCCCTTTCGGAAACTGAGAAACGGATGAAGCGTACCGCAGGGAGGAATATGGCGGTCACGAATACAGCAATCCTTCTATTTGATTTATGTATGCTGCTTGTATCTGCCATGCTGTATCAAAGCGGAAAAGTGGATTTTGCCGGGGTACTCGTTCCGGTCATTGCCCTGTTTTCCTCTTTTGGCCCTGCTGTGGCGCTTGCAAATCTGGGAAGTACGCTGCAGAACACTTTCGCGGCGGGTAACCGTGTGCTGGACATATTAGACGAAATTCCCGCCGTGCTGGAGGTGGCAGGCCGGGAAAAAACAGCTTTTGAGGGTGCCGCCGCAAAAAATGTCAGCTTTTCCTATGGGGCTGAAAGCATCCTTGAGGGTGTGTCTTTGGAAATCCCCAAGGGGCAGGTCATCGGGATTGTCGGAAAAAGCGGAAGCGGGAAATCCACGCTGTTGAAGCTGTTTATGCGGTTCTGGGATGCGGGGAACGGCAGCGTGGAGATTTCCGGCAGGGATATTTCCAGAATCGACACGGCGGATTTAAGGAATATGGAAAGTTTCATGACACAGGAAACCCATCTGTTTCATGACAGCATAAGGAGCAACCTGCGTATTGCGAAGCTGGATGCAACGGATGCTGAAATAGAAGCTGCCTGCCGGAAAGCCTCCATCCATGATTTTATCATGGGGCTGCCACAGGGGTATGATACGCCTGTGGGGGAGCTTGGGGATACGCTCTCCGGCGGCGAGAGGCAGCGGCTGGGGCTGGCAAGGGCATTCCTGCATGATGCGCCCTTCCTGCTCCTTGATGAGCCGACCAGCAACCTGGACAGCTTAAATGAGGCGGTCATACTGAAATCCCTGTGGGAAGGGCGGGATGGGAAAACGGTGCTGCTGGTGTCCCACAGGCAGTCTACAATGCGGGTTGCTGACGCCGTATATTCGGTAGAAGATCTTTCACGGACAGGAGGAAGGGTAAGCTGATGCATAAGGGTATCAATACAAAGAGGGAACGGGAAAAGGCTGTGGTGTCGGAGATGATTGCACTTTACTGCAGGAGACAGCATGGCAGGAAAAACGATTGGAAGTGAAAATTTGGAAGTAAACTTCCAAAAAGAAAAAGCGATTGGAGATGTGTGATGAAACTTAAAAAAATACTGTATATGGGTTTAGGCTGTATCGGCGTTGCATTGGGGGCATTGGGGGCAGTCCTTCCGCTCCTGCCTGCTTTCCCGTTCCTCCTGCTTGCAGCGTTTTGTTTTGCCAGGAGTTCGGAAAGGCTGAACCGCTGGTTTACCGGGACAAAGCTGTATAAGAACAATCTGGAGAGCTATGTAAAGGGCAGGGGCATGACACGGAAAACCAAGGTTAAGATTATGGTGACGGTGACGCTTTTGATGTCGGTGGGGTTCGTTATGATGGATCAGGTTCCTGTCGGCAGGATTGTCCTTGCCTGCGTGTGGGTATTCCATATCCTTTATTTCATGCTGGGCGTAAAAACGATTCCCAAAGGGCAGACTTAACGGGATAGCGGCAGGCGTTATTTTGTGGTATACTTTCGTTAAAATCTAAAGAATACCCGTTTACGGAGGAATAATATGGCGCTCCATTCTAATAAGGTGAAGGCTAAGATTATCAAAAGCTCTTTTACATGCCAGAGAGACAGCCTTACCATCCGGGGAACAGAGTACAGGCCCAAGGGGGACTGTCTGCCAATCGCTATTGTAAGCCATGGCTTTATGGCTTTTCAGGATACGGTTCGCCAGTATGCGAAAGCGATGGCGGAAATGGGATATGTTTCATACTGCTTTGATTTTTGCGGCGGGTGCGTGATAAAAGGGAAAAGTGACGGCAGTACAACAGAAATGTCCGTTTTAACGGAAGTGAAAGATTTAGAGGCGGTTATCCGGTACGCACGGGGAAGGGAATACAGCAATCCGGAAGAAATCCTTTTAATGGGATGCAGCCAGGGCGGTTTTGTATCAGCAATCGCGGCGTCAAAGCTGAACGGCATCATATCAAAATTAGTGATGTTTTATCCTGCCCTCTGCTGCCGGGACGGTTTCTTCTCAACCGCTGCGCATACTTCTGTGTATTGTTGCGGCTACAGTTGCCGGATATGGCTTTTATGCGTTCCTGTCTGTTTATTCCCGCGAGCAATGAGCCAAGCGGCCGTGCTTGCACGGCCAGTTGGCGAATGCCGCGAGGGTCAAATACCCCGCTGCTCTGCAGCGTTGCAAGATTGATACCCCGTTGCTTGCAGCGGGGTATTTGATTTTTCTGGCTCATTATGCTTCAAAATGGATTCAAAAGCTGGCTGGAAGGAGGAAAAAACTTGTGGAGAAAAAGAAATAGACTCATTTCCATTCTGCTCTTATCTGTGCTGTTATTTTCCGGGTGCGGCGCACAGAGCAAATCGGAGGAAGAACATACAGTTGGTGTCTTCGCAATGGGAACCTATATGACATTGACGGCCTATTCAATCTGACGTCACTGGAAGCGGGTTTCGGATGCTTTCGAATGCTTTGGATTTTACGGTTGTTTTTTCACTGCTTCCATGATAGGCTTATGATAGACATAGCTGAAATCTGAGCGGCGGTATTGAGGGCGGTTGTGGAGAGACAGGAAAGGACGGCCTGTTCGGGCCTGGGGGTGGGAAATGGCATTGTGTGAAGGGTATAGCATGACGGGGACAAGCGGGATAAATGGGGATGCGTATTACATTTCGCCGGATAAGGCTGCATTTTTGCTGGCGGACGGGGCATCGGGAGCAGGGAGCAAAGGGAAAGTCCTGATGTCGGAGCTCTGTGTCGAAGAGATGAAAGATAATCCGTTTTGTTCATCCGGGCTGTCGCCCAAGGATTATCTGGATAAATTGATTTGGGAGATCAACAATAAGTTGATTGTGGTTTCACAGGAAGAGAAGCGTTATATTTTCGGGACGCTCATTATATGCGTAGTGAAGGATGGCATGGGTACGATTGGGGCAATCGGAGATTCCCCTGCTTTTTTTATCCGTCAGGGTTCTGTGGCGCGGGTGGCAGAACCTAAGAAGGCATATGCGAATTTAGTTGAAATGGGACTCTATTCTGAGCAGGAGATGGAGCAGGCAGTTCACGGGCTGCCGGAGCATATGTGGTCTATGTTCGACAGATATATCCCTATGGTGGTGCCGGCCTATGCGACAGAAGAGGTTCGATTAGAGGAAAATGACATGATTGTCTTCTGCAGTGACGGCGTCAGCGATTATGTCGGGGCGGAGGAGATGATAGGCGCTCTGAGGGAAGGAGACCTAGGGGAAAGCATCAGAACGGTCGTAAATGCGGCAAAAGAGAATGCCATCAGGGAAAGGGGATGTCTTCGATATGATGATTTGACAATGCTTGTCTACAGGCACTGAGGGGGCGTGGGGAGGCAGGTGGATTTCCGGAGGGCTTGCGTGTGCTGGGGCTTTGGCGTGCGTCGGGAAGTGAAACAGTTCATTTCCAATGGGATATTGCATTGGCGCGCCGCATCATGTATGATATAGGAAGAAGGGGTTCGAAGCGGAGGGGCTGACCGGGGAATCCGTAGGCGGGGTGCTGCGAGAGGGAAGCCATTGCCGGACGTCTGTGGAGATAGGAGATGCCACCGGTAGTCAGCATTAGCCAGTTCTGCGAGGGGGAAGCCATTGCCTGGTGTCTGTGGAGAGAGGAGATGTCACCGGTGGCCGGCATCAGCCAGTTCTGCGAGAGGGAAGCCATGGTCGGGTGTTTGTGGGCTCCGCTGAAAGATGGGGGAAGGAGACAGGGTTTATGAAAAATTATACGCAAGTATATGTAAAGAACAGTATGGAGGCAGCAGAGACATATTGCAGGGCATTCGGCGCGGAAATAACGCTTGAGATGAAAAATGACAGCGGGACTGCCTATGAGCATTGTGAATTATCGGTGGACGGGGAAGGCTTTTTGGCCATAGGCGAAGCAAAAAATCCCTGTGATGTGGAGCTGATCCACAAAATGAAGTGGGAGACGATGACGTTCAATGTATTTGAGATGGGAAGCAGGGATCGTGTCCAGCGCGCTTTCGATGTTCTGCGGGACGGAGGGGTTGTCCTGGAAGCGATTCATGAGCTGCCGTGGAGTGAATGCTGCGCCACTGTCATCGATAAGTATGGTGTATGCTGGTGGATTGCGATTTAGGGGGAAGGGCAGGGAACGCGCAGCGTTTAACACAAAGGCCTGCCGTGTTTGGGGAGGAGATTGCCGGAAACGTTTTTGACTGAAAAAAGAGAATAAATAGGCAATCCAAAACGAAGGAGTCGATAATATTGTGAAAGCCGGATAATGGGGAGGTTGGCCTTAAGGTTGGTTGGAGAGTAAAGGTATCAGGATATGGAAAGATTGAGAGCGCCGAGATTGAGGCAGCGCCGCTGACTCTTTTTGTGGGCGACAATAACAGCGGAAAGAGCTATCTGATGTCCCTCCTTTGGGGAATCCGGAACTTGGGGGGAGAATTGCTGTACGCTGGCGATGCCTCGGAGAAAACAGAGAGCGATGACAGGCTGCTGTGCTGGGTAAAAAAACAGATTGAAGCAGCCAGGGAACAAGGCGTGCATACTGTACTGGCCAGTGAAATAGGGGATGAGCTGCAGATTGTTCTGCAGGAGCGGATTCATCAGAACAGAGATAAATTTGTGAAAGCCATTTTCAACAGTTCGGATGTTGAGATAGAGGAACTGCAGATTGAGCTGACGGGGTTAGCGGATATTTCTCTGGATTTTATAGTTCGTGAGTATGGCAGAAACATGGGAGTAGCTATAACCAACACTGGTAATGATGGAGTGGAATTAGCTCTATCCGAAAAGGAACGGGCTACAGGAATTCTGGAAGAAAAAACTGGTCGATATTTCGTGAATACATTGATGGCTCTGGTACTGGACAGCCATGGTGGGTTTAACAGGGAAATTTATTTCCCGGCGGCAAGAACCGGCTTTATGCTGACCAAAGATATTATAAATAAAGTAAGCCAGAGGACGACATTCAATGTTGCTGAGGAACAGGAGGCGATGGTTCCTTTTGTAAGGCCGATCAATCAGTTCCTGGATGTGATAAACGACTTGGCTTTCAATGGTGAAAGCAATGAAGACTTTGCGGAAATCGCACAATATCTGGAGGGCAGCATGGCCGATGGGACGGTTGAGATGAGTGCATTGCCAAATAAGGAGGCGATGTATGTCCCCAACGGAAAAACGTCAGGGATGCCTTTAAGGATTACGTCCGCAGTAGTGACGGAATTATCGCCGTTGATTCTGGTTTTAAAACATAAGAGATATGTGGACGCTCTGTTCTATGAGGAACCGGAAATGTGCCTTCATCCGCAGCTTCAGCAGAAGATGGGGAGAGTATTGTGCAGGATGGTGAATGCCGGGGTGCAGATGAACGTCACGACACACAGCGATATCATACTGCAGCATGTCAACAATATGATTCGTCTGTCCGGAAGAGAAGACAGGGAGGAAATATGCCATCGATTGGGATATACAGCCCGAGACTTGCTGAGCCCCCAAAAGGTGAAGGTTTATCAGTTGAAAGCGGTGGCGGGAGGAAAAACGAAAGTGGAGGAACTGAGCTGCGGGGAAAATGGCTTTGCTGTTCCGACATTCAATGATGCCCTTGACCGGATTATGGACGAGGCATATGTGATTCAGGAGTAGAACGAAATGGGGATTACAAAGAGGGAGTTCATCATAAAAGACTTGATGGTACAGGATTTTATCGTACAGGAAGGTCGGGAAGTGCATTTGGCGGAGACAGATGCCCCCCTTTTTCTTTCAGGCAGGGAAGGAGAAGTCCCTGTTCAAGAGAGCGGATCATTTGATTTTCGAAAAACGGCAGGGAAATCAGTGGAAACTGCACCTGATAGAGATGAAAGGCAGTGTAGGCCAGGAAAAATGGGTGGAGATAAAGGGAAAATTCCGGGCCAGCTATCTTGTGGCTCAGGCAATCGCCGGTATGCTGGGACTGGATATATCGGAGGCTGTGATGTATACGACTTATGAGAGAGTGGAATTTAGCCATTCTGGCACCATGCCCACAGCCAGGCATGGGCGGCTGGGGATACCACAGGTCAGGATGGAAGAGGAATGGGAGGGAAGCCGGTTCGGACTGAATTTTGGAGAACGTATTTCTTTTGACCATATACCAATTAAAATGGAAAGAGATATGGATGGGGTGTTGACAGGAAAATGGAATGAACAATAGAACATAGCTAATAGAATCCTTTCTTGGATTAATAACCATAAGATTGAAGGAGGCAGATGCAAATGAAGATTGTGATCATTGGCGGCGTAGCCGCCGGAACAAAAGTAGCCGCGAAATTGAAGCGTGAGAGCCCCCAGGACGAAATCGTCCTCTACACCAAAGGAAAGGACATCTCTTACGCCGGGTGCGGGCTTCCCTACTACATCGGCGGCGCCATCGAGACGGAGGGGGAGCTGATCGTGAACACCCCTGCCAAGTTCATGGGGCTTACGGGCACCAGGGTACATACCGGGATGGAAGCGGTGGCGGTAGACCCGGCGGCAAAGACGGTTTCCCTGCGCAGGATTGGTGCGGAGCCTGGCAGCCAGGAAGCGCAGCCGCCGACAGGAGGGGGAAATGGGGCGGAGCCTGGCAGCCAGGGAGCGCAGCAGCCAACAGATGGGGGAAATGGGGCGGAACCCCGGAACCCCGGCACAGTTTCCGGCGAAAAGGGAGCGGAGTTGTCAGGGACAGAATCTGACGGCATCCTGTCCCAGAGCCGGGAAGTGGAGCTGGTAAAATATGACAAGCTTGTCATTGCCGTAGGCGCGGAAAGCTCCATCCCCCCTGTGGAGGGCACAGGGCTTCCCGGCGTGTTCACGGTGCGCACGCCCCAGGATGCCATCGGCTGCAGAAAGTATGCCGAGGATCGGGGATGCAAGCGGGCAGTTGTGGTAGGCGGGGGATTCATCGGCCTGGAGGTGGCCGAGAACCTGATGGCAAAGGGGCTTTCCGTCACTGTGATGGACATGGCGCCCCAGCTGATGCCCAATATCTTCGATGCCGAAATGGCGGATTATATCCGGCGGAGGCTCCAGGAGAAGGGCATGCGCATCCTCACCGGGACGGCGCTGAACGCCATCGTGGGCGAGGACAGGGTCGCCGGCGTCCGGACTGGGGCGGGGACTCTGCCGGCGGAGATGGTCATCCTGGCGGCAGGCATCCGTCCCGCCACGAAATTCCTGGCGGACACAGGGCTGGAGATGGACAGGGGCTGCATCCTCACGGACGAATGCCAGCGCACCAACCTGCCGGACATCTATGCGGCGGGGGACTGCGCTTTGGTGAAGAACCGCATCACGGGACGCACCCAGTGGTCTGCCATGGGCTCCACTGCCAATATCGCGGGTCGGGCGCTGGCGCTTTCCCTGAGCGGGCAGGAGACGCCTTATCCGGGCTGTCTGGGGACGGGCGTGGTGAAGCTGTCCGACCATCTGAACGCAGCCCGCACAGGCCTTACGGAAGAACAGGCCAGGGCAGCCGGATTCCAGGTAATCTCCGCCCTGTGCGTCACCGACGACAAGGCCCATTACTATCCGGATTCCGCCATGTTCGTCACCAAGCTGATCGCCGATGGGGAGAGCCATAGGCTGCTGGGGATGCAGGTCATGGGCGCTGGGGCTGTGGATAAGATGGCGGACATTGCGGTCACGGGGATTTCTTTTGGCGCGAAAGTGGAAGATTTCCTGACCCTGGACTTTGCCTATGCGCCGCCTTTTTCCACTGCCATCCATCCTTTTGCGGCGGCCTGCGGGGTGCTGGTGAACAAGATGACCGGGCGGCTGGAATCCTTTACCCCGGCGGAATATGCCTCCGGCGCGGCGGCAGGGTATCGCCTTATCGACGCCCATCCGGCTGCGGCTCTGCCCGGCGGGGAGTGGTTCGATCTGACCAGACCGGAGGAGTCTTCCGCGAAGTATGACAAGGCGGAGAAGCTGCTGCTGGTCTGCGCCAGGGGCAAGAGAGGGTATCTTATTCAGAACAAGCTGAAAGCCCTGGGATTCACCAATACCTGTGTGCTGGAAGGCGGTTCTACGTTTAATGTGATCAAGAGGGCGGTTCCCGCAGGGGGGAAGCTGTCTCCCGAGGAGATCAAGCGGGTGAAAGGCCTGGGGTGCCTTCAGGATAAGCGATACGGGGATGTGTTCAATGTCCGTGTGATTACCAGGAACGGCAAGATCACCACGGAGGAGCACCGTGCCATCGCGGAGGGAGCGGAGCGCTTCGGCAGCGGGGAGATCACCATGACCACCCGTCTCACCATGGAGATTCAGGGGGTGCCCTATGCCAACATTGATGCTTTGATCGCTTTCCTGGCGGAGCATAACCTGGAGACTGGCGGTACAGGCTCGCTGGTGCGCCCTGTGGTGTCCTGCAAGGGAACTACCTGCCAGTACGGCCTGATTGATACTTTTGACCTGAGCGAGAAGATTCATGAGCGGTTCTACAAGGGGTATCATGGCGTGACCCTGCCCCATAAGTTCAAGATTGCCGTGGGGGGATGTCCCAACAACTGTGTGAAGCCTGATTTGAACGATTTAGGGATTGTGGGACAGAGGGTGCCGCTGTTCGACTATTCCAAGTGCAAGGGCTGTGGGAAATGCCAGGTGGAGACTGCCTGTCCCATCAAGATCGCCAAGGTGGAAGAGGGCTGTCTCCAGGTGGAGACGGATGCCTGCAATGGCTGTGGGCGCTGTAAAGGGAAATGTCCTTTCGGTGTCACGGAGGAGTACATGGAGGGCTGTAAGATTTATATCGGCGGCAGATGGGGCAAGAAGATTGCCAACGGTCGTCCCCTGGATAAGCTGTTCACCAGCGAGGAGGAAGTGCTGGATACCATAGAGCGGGCTATCCTGTTCTTCCGGGACGAGGGCATCACCGGCGAGCGTTTCGCGGATACGGTGAACCGTCTGGGATTTGACTATGTACAGGATAAGCTGCTCCATGCGGAGATTGATAAGTCGGCGGTGCTGGAGAAGAAGGTCAAGGGCGGGGCTACCTGTTGATAGGAAGGTGCTGGAGATGCGGTGTGAGTAGCGGCGGGGGATTGCTGGGGAGGAGGACGGGAGACAGACAGGAGATGGGAGTCTGGCAGGCCTGTGTGATGCAGAGTGGGATTGCTGTGGGCTGAAAGCCAGCATCCCGTCGCTCTTGTCCGAAAAAACCTGCCAGGATTGGTATCCTGTGTGATGTAGAGGGGAATCCCCGTGTAGGGAGCCATGAGTCTGGCAGGCTTGTGTGATGCAGAGGGGGGATTGCTGTGGGCTGAAAGCCCGTATCCCGCCGCCCCGTCCGAAAAAACTGCCGGAATCGGTATCCTGTGGGAGGAAGTCAGGAGCCAGGCAGGCCTGTGTGATGCAGAGTGGGATTGCTGTGGGCTGAAAGCCGATATCCCGCCGCCTATGACCGAAAAACCCCTGCCGGAATTGGTATCCTGTGGGAGGAAGTCAGGAGCTAGGTAGGCCTGTGTGATGTAGAGGGGGATTGCTGTGGGCTGAAAGCCAGCATCCCGTCTCCCTCGTCCGAAAAAACCGTGCCGGAATCGGTATCCTGTGTGATGCAGAGCAGGATTCCTGTGGGCTGAAAGCCCGTATCCCGTCTCCCCCGGCCGAAAAAATCCCTGCCGGAATCGGTGTGGGTATCCGATTTCCGGCAGGGATAGGCTTGGCTTCCATTTTGCTGTCCAGTGCTTATGGCGGAAAGCTTTCGTAGAAAGCAGGTATGTTCCGCCTGCCGCCTATGGTCTGCCACCCGTGTGCCTGATCCAAAAGTACACTAGGGACGATTTGGCTCGGCTCCATACGTCTTTGCCGATGCCTCCCCAGGAGGCTGTGCCCTGGGGAGGCTGTACCCCTTGGTGCCGTCAGGCGATTCCGGAGGGATATCTGTATTCCGTCTATTAGAAATCGTATTCCAGCATCTCCAGAAACTCCTCCAAATCATCATCCGTCAGGGAATACTGTTCCTGTACGGGTCTTAACGCTTCGTATATGCAGTCCGGATCCTCCTCCATTCTGTCCATCAGACAGTCGTAATCCGTGATTTCACACTTATCCCGCAAGGCATTTACGATGGCTTCTTTGGCCGCTTTTTGCAGCGATTCGGGATCCCTGTCGTTCAGTATCTCATCCAGATAAGTGAGCAGATTCTGAGACACGAATGTCATCTTTTCGTCTATCTGCTCCCGTGTCACCGTCTTTTCATCGAAGTCGAACAGTATCTCATGGTCGATCTGGTAGATGCCGCACTTTTCTTCCTCGGGCATCTCCGCCAGTCGGATGCAACGGATGAAATAGCACTCGCTGTCCCAGGTGAAAGGCAGATAGCCATATTTGACCAGCAACGGATTCCATGCGTGCAAAATACCTTCAAAAGGCTTATAAAGCGAATTCCTTCCAATGGGTGTCTCGAAAAAATGATGATACACGGTGAGAAAGGCCTTCAGGGAAAGGGGGAGCTTTGCGCCGATTTTCCTTTCCAGCGCTTCGATCTCTTCCTCCCTGATATCAGCCGGAATCATCTTCCACCTTTTCCACTCCTTTTCAGGCTCCGCGTCATCGCTCCACATTTCCTTATTCCTGTTCCCGAAAGGCATCATAAGCGCTGATTCGGACTGAGAGAGCTTGTGGTAATATTGTTCAAAAAAATTTTTCATGTACTGCCGATATTCTGTGTACGTCATGGCGTTTTGCCTCCCTCTGGTGATGAGATATTCCCGGAATTTCCAGACTACATATTGCGCGGCTTTCAGGAACTCCTTTGGAGCGGTTCCTCCCAGCTTTCCATGAGATATCCTCTGGGAATCTCCAGGCCGCATATCACGCGGCTTTCTAAAGCTCCTCTGAGCCGATTCCCCACTGCTCCGGGTGCTGTCCGACTCAAATGCCGGATTCCGCCTCCAAAGATTCCGGGAGACTATATGTGCCGTCCTGCCATAATGCCTGATGCTGCTTTCTGAAATTCCGGGAACTTAGGATGGATTCCTTTCCGTTTACAGATAAGTGACCTGGGCGTCGGCATCGTAGGTATGGGGCTCCTTGGTGACCGCCTTATGCCCGAAAGCGATGGCGATTTTGTACTCATAGTCCGCGGGGAAGTCCAGGGCAGCGGCGAAATGCGCTTTCTTCTCCCCCTGCATCGCATCCAGGATGCAGCCGATGATCAGGCTCCCCAGCCCAAGGCCTTCCGCCGCCAGAGCCATGTTCTCCACGGCGATGCCCGCGTCCAGGGATCCCCATTTGTAGGTGCTGTCAGCGCTGAGGATCACCACGGTGGGCGCTTCGTAGTAAAAGTTGTGGGTGGGGGAAACGATGTCCCGCAGACGGTTCTTCTCGTCCTCCAGCTCCAGTAAGATGGGATTGTCTCCTTTCAGCACGGTGAAATGCACTTCCTGCCGGTTGGCCGCCGTGGGCGCCTGGAGCCCGGCCTGTATCAGGGCGTTGATCTGTGCGTCGCTCAACGCCTCCTTTGTATATCCTCTTGTGGAGCAGCGGTTCTTGATTGCTTCGATGACTTGGCTCATGTAATAGCCCTCCTTTCTCTCTGTATTTCAGTATATTTTATGGACGGTTCTTTGTCAACGCTGCTGCGTTCCCGGCCGCTATAAAAATGAAGCTGTTACAAGTTTGCTGACTTTCGCCCCGGAATAACCGTCGTCCGTGTACCATTTCAGATTGCCGAAGCCGTTCTGTTTGGCGTAGTTTTCAAGGATTCGCTTCTGGTTGCTTATGGAATTGCTCTCGCCTTGCAGCTCGTCCTTGTGGGATAATGTCGGATAAAGGGCGGAATCAATGTTTTCTGCCTGCACTTCGGGCAATAGAGCGGAAAGTTTTTTAATTCGGTATCTGCCTGTATCTGTAACCTTGTCTTATTTCCGCAAATAGGGCAGCGCACCCATTCTGAAATCACACTTACCATATCATTTATTCCTCGTATCATTCGTATTTTCCCATTGATTTTTCGGAAGTGTTCTTGTAAGGATTAAGTTATAGGCAATCGTTATAAATATCAGAATAAATACATGAACAAGGTGCTTTTCCATGGTAATATCTGTTTTATTTACAAAAATACTAAGAGTGTTAATAGCAGAATGGACAATAATGCAGGGGAACAGACTTCCGCCACGATAAAAAATCGTTACAAACAAGAAGCCTAGCGCAATCGCAAAGCAAATTTGACACAAATTAGTTGCCAAGTCCATACCGCTGCCATTAAATAAATTTATTAAATGTCCGACACCAAAGGTTACACTTGAGATAATGATTGCAGATTTTACATTCTCTTTTGCGATTGATACAAACAGGAAACCTCTGAAAATCACTTCTTCCAAAAATCCAACGCATAGCATACACGCAATAGAGCAAACCGTTTCCGATAGCGAATAATTGACAGCAACGCCATTCCAAAGATTTCCTGTTGCTATGATAAAAAGTGGCACATAGTAAAGAAACCGACGGACGGGAACAGGTGATTTACAAAGTCCATACCGTTCCTGTAGATTGTTTTTTCGGATAAAGGTAAAAAGAATAATGGTCAGTACAATACAAAAAACAGCATTTGCAGAGTATTCAATCCCTATTTTTTTATTTAATGGATATGCTAAAGATTGCAGCACACAATAAAACACTATCCATACAATCGCAAAAGTCTGCTCGTTTTTCTCATATAACTTTTTCATTTCATTTCCTCCTGTATCGCTAATATCGCACCTGTGTATACCCGTTCCAAATGGGTTGTTATAAGTTTTTCATCATACTCCAATGAATTGTT
>NZ_CAJUCP010000024.1 GCF_910585425.1 uncultured Acetatifactor sp.
TAAACTCGCCGCCGCCAAAGCCGAACAGGAGGCGCAGGAACAGCTTTTATCTGAATTGGAGCATCTGGACTTTCAGGACAAGGCGCAGGAGGATGATATGTTCACTTCCTTTGCCGGGGCTACGGAACTGACGGCGGAACTGGCGGGGACGTTCATCAAGGAAGTGCTGGTGTCCTCTCCCACCGAGATCGAGATCGTCTGGAAGTTCCGGGATGTGTTCGATATGCAGAGACATGACAACTGATAAAGGTTTCTACTTCACGATAAAGCGGATGCCGGGGGCGGTCTGGGAAAGACCTGTTGGCCGCCTCTGGCATCCGTAAAAAATTTGGTGTTTAGTTGACACAAAGAGATTTGTCACGGTTTGGAAGGAACTACATAGAAACCGGAAATTATCTTGAAATGGTATTTCCTGTCTTAAAGGTTCGCTTTATAGCAGTCAATGACAACTATGATTCAGAGCAGTTAGAAAGCAGTGCCCTTCAGCCGTTAGACACCATGATCAAAGGCATTGTGAATGAAGCCTACGCAAAAGACATCTCCCGCAAGATATTTACTGCAAAAGAAATCCAACGGAAAAACGGATTATATTACGGGAATGTGCCGCCTTATGGCTACTGCAAAGATCCGGCTGACCCACACCACCTGATTGTCAATCAGGAAACAGCGCCTACAGTACGGGAAATTTTTCAATGGAAACTTGAAGGTATGGGAAATTTTCAAATTGCCCGGCTCTTGAATGAAAGAAATATTGCAGCGCCGATGCGTTATCAGTTTCTGGCAGGCGCTGTAAAAGCTCCTCGTTACGAAAACAGCATCTGGCAGGGCATTACCGTCAAAGTCATCCTAAGCAACCGCACTTACACCGGGGATCTAGCAATGGGGAAAAAGAGGAAAAACCTCTCTAAAAACCTTACAAAAAGCAGGAATATCCCCTATGAGGACTGGGTAATAACGGAAAATACCCATGAGGCTATCATAAGCCGTGAATTATTCTTTGAGGTCCAGCGTATCTGTATGCAGGAGCTGGAAAAAAACAGGGCAAGCCGTCACTGTCATTCGGATATTGATTCGCCGGATGATATTTTTGCCGGATTGGTTTACAGCGGGAACACAGGGCTCAAGATGTATCGGACACGAAACTATTATGAAAAGCATGGCATGAAGTATCGTTATACCACTATTTCACAAAGGGATGCGGACTACTCAAAATGTTCAATCGTTACCATCAAGGAGGAACAGATACGGGAAACCCTTGTCTGCATCCTGAAAAAGCAGATGGAATTGGCATTGGAGCTGAATGATTATCTTGACACGGTACAGGAACATCAGACATTTCTTAGCAGAAAGGAGGCATTGGAAAAGCAAATCAATGAACTTGCCGCAAGGAACAAAGAACTTACTTCTATGCAGGCAGATTTATACCTGCATTACTCGGAAGGACTGCTTACCCGTGAAAAATATCTAGCGCAAAAGGAAGAATATAGACTGGAAAGGCTTTCATCAGAAAACCGGGTGGCAGAACTGAAATCCACCCTTGAGCGCTTGAAAATACGCTTTTCCCCACATAACCCATACATCCGGCTTCTATTGGAATTCTATAAAGGCGATTTCTTGTCAAAGGATCTTTTACATAGGTTGGTTGACAAAATTTATGTCTATGATTCTAAAACACTTGAAGTTGTTTTCAAATATCGGGATGAAATAGAACCTATACTCAAATTCCGTGAAAGCGGGGTGTTGCAATGAAAAGCAACTATTCTTCCGAAAATTTTATGGGCGACAATATTCTTGCCTGCTATCTGAGGGTATCCGATGAAGATTTTGACTTGAGGCATAATGTTCTGAAGGACGAAAGCACCAGCATCAGCGCACAGCGGCGGCTGATACACAGCTATATTGAATCAAAGCCTGAGCTTAGGCAGATGAACATAAAGGAGTTTCTGGATGACGGTTATTCCGGTACGAATTTTGAACGGCCTGCAATTCAAGAAATCTTTCAACTGGTGTCCGAGGGCAGGATAGGCGCTATTATCGTAAAAGACATGTCACGGTTTGGACGGAACTATATCGAAACTGGCTGTTATATTGAGCAGGTTTTTCCTTTAATCGGAATACGGTTCATAGCCATCAATGATTCCTTTGACAGCTCAGAGTATATCGGTAATACACCCGGACTTGAAATGGCGTTCAAAAATGTTATTTATGACTATTACAGCAAGGATTTGTCTGCCAAAGTAAAGAGCATTAAGAAGATACAGCAGAAACGTGGAGACTTTGTAGCAGCAAAACCGCCATATGGATATATTATTTCTCCCGTTGACCGGCACAAGCTGGAAATTGACCCCAAATCCGCAGAAGTTGTAAAGGATATATTTCGTCTGACGCTTTCTGGATGGAAACCGGTTAGAATTGCACAATGGCTAAATGAACTGCTTATCCCTACCCCTGCACAGAGGTTACACAAACTTTATGGCTTTCAATGCGGCGGTTTCACTGAAGATCAACTGATGTCCCAAATTTGGAAGCCTGTACAGGTCACAAAAATCCTTCAGGATGAAACCATGACGGGAGCGACTGTCAACAACCGCGTTCAGGTAAAAGGAGTAGGCAGCCGAAAGTTCAAGCGGCAGAAAACGGAAGACCATGTAGTTGTCAGGGATACCCATGAAGCAATTATTGACCGGGATACATTCCTTCAGGCAGCTGCAATTATCCGTAATCGCAAGACTGTTCGTACTGATAACCGGAAAAAGAATGAAAACCTGTTTTACCAGAAGATTTTCTGCGGCCATTGTGGATGCAGGCTGAAGCATGAAGTACATACGCGCCATTCCCGTATTGATGCGATTTATTATTGCCCTCATGCAAGACCTTCAGGTGGGGGTACATGTAATCTTCATTCCATAAAAGATGAAGTGCTAAAGGAACAAGTGCTACGTCCGCTGCAGGTTCAGGTTCAGCTTATTTTGGACAGGCAGATGCCTCTCCCAAAGTCGGACAAGGAAAAACTCCAAAGCAGGTTGCGGACAATTTCACGGCTGCTAGAGCAAAATAAAGGAAAAGTTCCCCGCCTATATGAAGAATACAGAACAGGGCACATGAGCCGGGAACAATTTGTCAAACAAAAAAATGCCATATCATCTGCAAACGATGAACTTGACTCGGAAAGGAGTGAAATAGAAGAAAAGTTATACGCCATAGAATCTGCGCAGAAAAAAACTGAGTCAGAGTCGCTGCTGGAGATAACCAGACTGGAAACTCTAACTCAGAACGCCGTTGATCTATTTGTAAGCAAAGTCGTCGTAAATTCCCCTGATTCCATTGAAATCACTTGGAAGTCAAAGGATTTATTTGATGAAATGTACAATAGGAATGCCTAAAAATCAGCATTCCTATCGAAAAATGAATAATATACAAAAGATTGTAACTACAAACCGGTTTGTCTGTCTGAAACACAATACTCCACGATTACGATAGGCACCCCCGTCTTCTTCAGCAGATAATAGCTGTCGTTGGCCTTGACCTGACGCTTGTTCTCCGGATCCGCGCTTTCCACCAGCCGCCTCTGGATGCCCTCCGCCAGCCGCTGGCCCTGGGCGCTTCCCGTGTAGTAGAACACCTGCGCCCCGTGGACATATTCCTCCGGATAGCTGTTCTGGTGGATGCTCACGGTCAGCGCAGGCGCTTCCTCTTCGATCAGGGCGATCCGCCGCTTCATGTCCTGGACCTTCTTGTTGGGGGCGTCCGCGTCGTTCAGCCCCTCGTCCGACTCCCTGGTCATCACCACCTCCACATCGCTCATCTCCAGGTACTGCTTCACCAGCCGGGCGATCTCCAGGTTCACGTCCTTCTCATTGGCCCCGTTGATCCCCACCTTGCCGGGATCGTCGCCCCCGTGTCCGGCATCGATGACCACCCGCCGCCTCTCCCTCTCCTCCTGGGCCTCCACATTGGTGCCCGCCACGTAAGCCGCCGCCTCCCGCCCCAGGTAAGCCAAGGAGGCCAGCAGCAGCAGGGTAAGAGCTGCCGACAGCAGCCTGTCCCGCCGTTTCTTTCTGTCTGTCATATTTCCTGTTCCCACGCAAATCTTTGTACTATTTATATTCCGGACGCTTATTTTCCATTCCACTTCTTAAATTTTGTTTAAAATTCGGAAAAAGGATTGCGCTCCCTCCCCGCCTCAGTTAATATGAAAGTAGACATAACAGAATGAATGTCGCATCAGGAAAAGGAGGTAATAGCTATGAAGTTTTATCAGAAAGCAAAAAAGTTCCTCACGATTTTAGCTGCCATCGCCATCCTCATGGTGGTGCCCGGCCTCTGTTCCATAGAGGCGTCCGCGGATGGCCCTGTCACATACTCGGTGAAGTATGTACCCGGCAGCAGAGACTGGCGCTACCAGGCCAATGCGTCCGCCTTCGATGACAACGCGCCCCACAGGGAGCTCTACTATCTGCTCCAGGAGCTGAAGGACGGCGACCTTGTCGTAGTCTATAACGACAGCCCTTCCGTCCCCGACCTGAACCTGGGCACCAGACGCCTCAGCAATCTCACCGTCACCGGCACCAGCTCCTTTGTGGTGATCTACTGCGGCGACGTCGATAACTGCTACCTGCTGAACGGCGCCGCCTGCTCCGTCAACGCCAATGTCACCAATGCCTATGTATATGATACCGTACTCTGCAATTTCAACAAAAATGTAGGGGAACTGTATGTCTATCCCCAGGACGCCATGACTGCCACCATCGGATGCAGCGGCACGGTAGACCATCTGTATGCCGCCTCCCGCACCACGGGAAAGACCTATTACAATTTTTACAGCTTCCAGGCAGGCTCCCTGGGCATCAAGGACGGCATCCTGACCACGGCCAGCGGCAGATATTCCACGGCCCCCAATCCCGCCAGCGTCACCGTGACCAGGGAGAATTTCGACTATGTCCGCTACGCCAACGACTATCCTGACGTGAAGGCAGCCCTGGGGCTGAATGCCGCCGCCCTCTACGGGCACTACACCACCTATGGCATCAAAGAGGGCCGAATCGCCTATGCAGTCGCCAATCCGGGCGCGGGTGCGGGTACGGGCACAGCCACGGGCGAGGCCACCAGCGCGTCGGAGTTCAACTACATCCGCTACGCGGACAAGAACCCTGACCTGAAGGCAGCCTTCGGCTATGACGCAAAGGCGCTCTACAAGCATTACACCACCTTCGGCAGCTCGGAGAACCGGGGCAGCTATTCCATTTACGACACCTTCGACTACACCCGCTATGCCGACGACCATGCCGACCTGAAAGCCGCTTTCGGCTATGACGCAAAGGCGCTCTTCCGGCATTACGCCACCTATGGCATCTCGGAGGGAAGGGGCAATTACTTCAAATAAATGAACCAGCCGGAATAACCGGCGGAAAATGCCATGAAAAAAGCTGTGCAGGCCATCCTGCACAGCTTTTTCGTATCCGCATCTCCCAAATCATGAATTCACATATGCGCTCACCAGATCCCACACCTGCTCCGTCCCGTAGCCCAGCCGCCAAACTGCCACGCCGCCTATATTCTTGGCCTTCATCACATTGAGCTTCACCGAGATGGATTCCGCGTCCTCCACCCAGATCTGATAGGTCACGTTCCCGCTCTGCCACTCCGCGTAGTTCTGGCAGGTCTCCTCGTCCCAGGCGGGCTGCACGTTCATCCGCTGCAGGTAATCCGCCACATTGGCCAGGGTGATGTACTGGTCCGACACCTCGGCCCCCTCCGTCTGCCACAGTATGGTATAGAAAGGCAGGGCGTTCACCACCTTTTCGGCGGGCACCTGCTCCTCCTGAAGCGTCCTGTCCAGCCCGTTGGACACATAGTCTATGCTGGCCACGCTCCCCGGGTCCCCGCTGCCGTGCCAGTGCTCGTCATATCCCATGATGATTACATAGTCGGCCACCCGTCCCTGGATGTCCAGCCTGTAGTGATTGTTGAAATTGAAGGGCACATAGCTGTCCACCGACAGGACCAGCCCGTTCTCCCTGCACAGCACCGAGAGCTCCTTCAGGAACTGCGCGTAATGCTCCCCGCACTCCTGGGGCAGGCCCTCATAGTCCAGGTTGATGCCGTCCAGCCCCAGCCCCAGGGAGGTGTCCACCATGTTCCGCGCCAACTGCTGCCTCTTTGTGGTGGAGGAGAGCACCTGGTAGGTGCTGATGTCCTCGCCCGTCTCGTTCTTATAGTTGAAGTTGTCCCAGACCCCCCATACCTGGAGGCCGTATCCGTGGGCCCGCTCCACATACCCGCTGTCCGCGAAGGAGCGGAAGCCCCCCTCATTGTCGTTCAGGCTGAACCACGTGGGCGCGATCACATTGATGCCCTTCCCCTCCGCCACCATGGCGTCCAGCGTTTCGTTCCCGGCCTCTCCGCCGATGGCGTGGAAGCCGAGGCTCACCTTCCCCGGCAGGGACAGCGAGGTGTATTCCGCCGGCACATAGTCCGTGACAGGCACCTCCACCTCTGTGGACTCATTGTCCAGGCGCTTGTTCTCCACATAGCCGATCAGGGAGTCGGAGGTCTTCACCTCGCTCCAGGTCTCCATCCGGTTCAGCAGCTCTACCTTCTCCCCCTTCTCCAGCTCCCGCAGAATCGGGCTCTTGATGCCGCCCAGGGTGCGCACCTGGGTATCCTTCACCACCTCCAGCATCTGCTTCTCCCCCCACTGGGTGTACATCTGGATATGCCTGTCGAACCTCTCGTAGGAAAAGTTCGTGAACAGCTTCACATACTCCGCCGCCACGTAGACCTTCTCCCCCTCCAGGAGGCAGGTGGCGTACTCCGTGGGGTGGCTGCCGCCTTTGTCCGAGTATTCCCTGCCCCCGAACACAGTGGCCACAGTGTCCTGCGCGGTGGTGTACAGGAGCTTCTGTTCCGCCGCGTCCACATAAAAGCCCTCATTCAGATATTTCTTCATGGTATCTATGTCAAAATATACCGCGTCCTCCCGAAGCAGCGCCTTCTCCTCCACCATCCCGTCCTGCAGGACGATGGCCAGCTCCCCCGGGCCCACCCCGAAATACTGGTCCAGGTCCGCCAGCTCCTTGCTGTAGGTATACTTGTCCAGGATCATCCCTCCGAATCCTACCAGAGCGACTATCAGGATCAATGCCAGCGCTACGATTACCGGTATTATTCTCTTCTTCATTTTCAGTCCAGCCCTTTCTCCCAGAATAGATGCATGGTTCCCAAAAGACTTATCCATCATATCATATTTGGCCCCCTAAGTCATTACCAAATTTTCCATAAATCGCCATAATCGTCAGGCCGTTCCCCCGCTTCCCCTTATTCCGTCATGGACGGGAACACCGCCGCCGTCAGCATGAGAGGCAATCCCAGCCTGCAGCAGACAGCGGCGCCCCGCCGGTAATCCAATCTACCTGCGCGTCACTCTGTCGAAGCGCACCTGTTCGATGATGCCCGAAGCGTCCAGCACGTAGTCAGCCATATAAGGGCTGTTCTCCCGCACCGCCTTCGACACCACCTCGTCGGGAAGGGCCTCCTGCCCGTCCACGAACAGCTCCACGCCGCTCCGCCGCATCTGTTCCAGACGCGCCAGCATATGTTCTCTTACCGCCTCCATATCCTCTACTTCGATTTTTTCTTCATACAACTGAATTCCTCCTTGTTCTAAGGCTTCCCGCCCAGAAGGAGCTTGTGATCTTGTGATGAATCCGAATGTGGCCGCGCGATGTGGATCCGTAACGCATCTCCACATGTCAGGAAGCCTATAAGATGAAAGTAAAGCGAATGCCTTTGGCAGTACGGCAACGGAAAAAATTTCCATTGCATATTTTGTTTAGATTGAATTATAATTGTGAAAATTAGTTGACATACTTATGATCAAGCAATCGATACATCCGGTTTTTGCTTGTGAGACATCCTTAGATTTATGCCAGTTTCTTTCTACTGTCATATAATGTGGTATACACACTTAGAATATAAAGGATGAAGTGGAACGAACCGTTCCCAAAATCAGTTTAATCAACTTGAAGTCAAGACTGCCGCCTCCTTCCCCGTACAGAGTACCGAAGGCATCCGCAGTTTTACTATACCACAGCTATGTCGCTTTTGCAAGCGAAAACTTAGAATTATTAAAAAATATTAAAACTCAGAATCTGCCTATTGACTTAGGGAAGCCAAAAGTATATGATGTCATCACGTAGCATCGTAATTTTACAGTTCAGTTAGGCAGAACGGAAAGGGTTGTCGCATGAAGATAGAAAAAGTAAATGAGAACCAGATTCGCTGCACTCTGACCAGAGAAGATTTGGCAAGCCGCGAACTGAAGATCAGCGAACTGGCTTACGGGACCGAAAAAGCCAAGACATTGTTCCGGGATATGATGAGGCAGGCCAACTGCGAATTCGGCTTTGAGGCCGAGGATATCCCCCTTATGATAGAAGCCATCCCCCTGAACGCGGAATGCATCGTCCTGATCATCACCAAGGTGGAGGATCCCGAGGAGCTGGATACCCGCTTCTCCAGATTCGCCCCCTCCGTGGCGGAAGACGATGAGGATGAGGACATGTATTCCCAGTACCCGGAGGAGGGCTCCAATGAGATCCTGAACCTGTTCCGCCAGATACAGACCAGCCAGGAGGACGGCGCGGAAGGACAGACCGAGGGCGGGGAGGCCAATCCCGCGAACCATGTGCGCATCTTCCGGATGAGCTCCCTGCAGCAGGTGATAGAGGTGTCCGCCATCATCGCGGGCAGCTACCAGGGCCTGAGCACCCTCTATAAGGAGAATGCTGCCGGCCGGGGCCGGAAGCCGGAAGGATACCTGCTCCAGCTGTCCAGGGGCGACGCCACCGCCGAGGCCTTCGACAGGGCGTGCAATACGGTGTCGGAGTACGGAATCCCCCAGCGCTATGCCCCTGCCGGCGGCGCGTTCCTGGCAGAGCACTGCGAGGCGCTGATCCGGGACAATGCCGTCCACGCGCTGGGCGCGGCTTCCTGAGCACACCGGCGCGTCAATTTCGGGTAATCGATGCCTGATGTCCGCGCCAGGACAGGCGGAGGAAGGAGTCGGACAGGGCATGGCCGGCTGACGGCAGCGCAGTACCGGAGCGGACAGCCAGGGTTCCATGCACCGGCGCACTATAACGATACGAACGATACGGACATACAAGGGGCGGCCGCCTGAGACCCAGGGGCCGCCCCTTTCCGTGCCGTGTGCTCTTGTCCGCCTCCATGGCCGGACCTTACACCGCGGCTATGGCGTCCATCAGGGCATCGATGTCGATTCCATGTACCATCGCGGCCTCCTCCAGGGATTCGCCCTGGGCGGAGGGACATCCCAGGCAGTGCATCCCGGCCTCCAGCAGCACGGGGGCTACGTCAGGGTTCGTGTTCAGGATCTCTCCGATCGTCATTTCTTTCGTTATATTGCTCATTGCCTTCTCCTCTCTGTAAGTAAAAGTTTTATAGTGGTGCAAGCCGCTCGCAGGGGCCGCTCACAGGACCCTGTGGGCATAGACCTATTATATATTATCCCGCAAAATCTGACAAGCTATTCTTAGGCCCGTCTACAGAAAATTCATAACTTCCCCGCATTTATAAAATTTTTGAAAAATTCAGTAAAATCCAGGGTATGTACAGAAAAAAGTACACATTCCCACCTTGACTCTCACCAGTGTTTTTCATATAATAAGCTTAAGGATTAGAAAGCAACATTCACTCATAAACTAATTCAAATTTTACAGGAGGGTATTTCAAAATGAGACCAGAATGGACAGATTTTGTGGCAGGCAAATGGGACAAAGAAGTCAACGTCCGCGACTTCATCCAGAGGAACTATCATCCCTATGACGGCGATGAGGCATTCCTTGCCGGCCCTACCCAGAACACCAAGGATCTGTGGGCACAGGTGCTCGATCTCCAGAAGAAGGAAAGAGAAGCCGGCGGCGTCCTGGATATGGATACTAAGGTAGTCTCCACCATCACTTCCCATGGCCCCGGATACCTTGACAAGAGCAAGGAGACCATCGTAGGCTTCCAGACCGACAAGCCTTTCAAGAGGTCCCTGCAGCCCTACGGCGGCATCCGTATGGCAGAGAAGGCCTGCTCCGACAATGGCTATGAGGTGGATCCCGAGATTTCCGAGTTCTTCTCCACCCACAGAAAGACCCACAACGCAGGCTGCTTCGACGCTTACAACCAGGAGATGAGAGCATGCCGTTCCTCCCATATCATCACGGGGCTTCCCGATGCTTATGGCCGCGGACGTATCATCGGCGACTACAGGCGTGTAGCCCTGTACGGCATCGACAGGCTGATCGAGGACAAGCAGGCTCAGAAGGATTCCACCGGCAAGGTGATGACCGACGATATCATCCGTCTGCGCGAGGAGATTTCCGAGCAGATGGTGGCCCTGAAGATGATGAAGGAGATGGCTGCTTCCTACGGCTGCGATATCTCCAGGCCCGCTGCCAATGTGCAGGAAGCCATCCAGGCCGTATACTTCGGCTATCTGTGCGCCGTGAAGGAGCAGAACGGTGCGGCCATGTCCCTGGGACGTACATCCACCTTCCTTGACTGCTACGCAGAGAGAGACTTAAAGAACGGCACCTTCACAGAGGAGCAGATCCAGGAGTTCGTTGACCACTTCATCATGAAGCTGCGCTGCATCAAGTTCGCCCGCACACCTGAGTACAACCAGATCTTCGCAGGCGATCCCGTATGGGTGACCGAGTCCCTGGGCGGCGTAGGCGTGGACGGTAGGCCCATGGTCACCAGGATGAGCTTCCGTTATCTGAACACCCTGACCAACCTTGGACCTTCTCCGGAGCCCAACCTGACCGTTCTCTGGTCCACAAGGCTTCCGGCAGCATGGAAGAAATACTGCGCGAAGATGTCCATCCAGACCTCTTCCATCCAGTATGAGAACGATGACCTGATGAGAATCGACCACGGCGACGACTACGGCATCGCCTGCTGCGTATCCTCCATGGTAATCGGTAAGGAGATGCAGTTCTTCGGCGCACGCGCCAACGTGGCGAAGTGCCTGCTGTACGCTCTGAACGGCGGCGTGGACGAAGTGACCAAGAAGCAGGTAGGCCCCAAGTACCGTCCTGTGGAAGGCGATGTGCTGGAGTACAACGATGTATGGGGCAAGTTCGTAGACATGCTCGAGTGGCAGGCTGACGTCTATGTGAACACCCTGAACATCATCCACTATATGCATGACAAGTACTGCTATGAGAGAGCGGAGATGGCTCTCCATGACAGAGACGTGAAGCGCTACTTCGCTACCGGCGTGGCTGGTCTGTCCATCGTGGCCGACTCCCTGTCCGCTATCAAGTACGCTAAGGTAGAAGTTGTCCGCGATGAGGATGGCGTGATCGTAGACTTCAAGACCACCGGCGACTTCCCGAAGTACGGTAACGATGACGACCGCGTAGACGAGATTGCTCAGATGGTAGTCCATACCTTCATGACCGCCATCAGGAGACACCACACCTATCGTCAAGGTATCCCTACCACCTCCATCCTGACCATTACCTCTAACGTTACCTATGGTAAGGCTACCGGTAATACACCCGATGGACGTAAGAAGGGCCAGCCTTTCGCTCCCGGCGCTAACCCCATGCACGGCCGCGATACCCACGGTGCCGTAGCTTCCCTGGCTTCCGTATCCAAGCTGCCTTTCAATGATGCGCAGGACGGTATCTCCAATACCTTCACCATCATCCCCGGCGCTCTAGGCAAGGAAGACAAGGTATTCTCCGGTGACATCGAGCTGGATCTGAAATAAGACCTTATAACAATTTGTCAATGTCCTGCGGCAGCGCGGTCCCCCGTACTGCCGCGGGGAAAAAGAAGGAGGCGCCATGGACGAGGATAAGATGATTGATGACCTGGTGAAGATGCTGGATTCCGGCATGACAGAGGGCGTAGGCCATGTAAACGTGGATTACGACCAGGAGGTCGAGTCAAAAAATGTTCAGACAATGGGCTGCACGGACTGCTCGCGGACACCGCTGGCCTGCAGTGTACCCACCCTGGAACAGGGGCTGGACGATTATCACTGATCCAGCCTCCCCACAAGATGCATCTATACTGACACAGTTCATATACTGTAAATAAATAAGGAGGAAAAAAATTATGGCAACAAACAATGCACAGGTTGACAACCTTGTAAACTTACTGGATGGCTATGCGACAAAGGGCGGCCATCACCTGAACGTGAACGTGCTGAACAGGGATATGCTGCTGGACGCTCAGAAGCATCCCGAGAACTACCCTCAGCTGACCATCCGCGTATCCGGATATGCCGTCAACTTCATCAAGCTCACTCCCGAGCAGCAGGCTGACGTCATCTCCCGTACTTTCCACGAGGCCATCTAAGCGTGGGAAGAAGTTCTAGGCGGCCAAAAGACGCCCGCCAAGAACTTCTAGGCTTGCCGCGAATGAATTCGCGTTGCTCGCCAATCCCACGCGGAAGAATGCCCATAGGACGGGCATTCTTCCAGGTTTGCGGCTGTGGTTCACGGCTGTAGCGACATGGTTTTAAGCCCCGGAGGGAGGAATCTCTTCGGGGTTTCATGGACATTAAGAAAGAGTGGTAATCCTATGCAAGGCAGAATACATTCGCTGGAGAGTTTTGGGACGGTTGACGGGCCGGGGACACGGTTCGTGGTGTTCGTGCAGGGGTGTCCTATGCGCTGCGCCTACTGCCATAATCCTGATACATGGGATCTGGAGGGCGGCACTCTCATGGAGCCATCCTACATCATCGAGCAGTATGAGAAGAACAAGGCGTTCTATGCCAATGGGGGCGGCCTCACCGTCACCGGCGGCGAGCCCCTGATGCAGGTGGATTTCCTGATCGAGCTGTTCACGCTGGCCAAGGCAAAAGACATCCATACCTGCATCGACAGCTCCGGCATCGTCTTCAATCCGGACAACACAGCGCTCATAGAGAAGCTGGATAGGCTCATGGCCCTGACGGATCTGGTGATGCTGGACATCAAGCACATCGACCCAGAGAAGCACAGGGATCTCACCATGCAGCCCAACGGGAACATCCTGAAGTTCGCCGCCTATCTGAACGAAAGGCATGTGGACATGTGGATACGCCATGTAGTGGTTCCCGGCATCACGGACGATGAGAAGTACCTGTTCGACCTGGGATACTTCATCGGCCAGTTCGACAATCTCAAGGCCCTGGATGTCCTGCCCTATCACACCATGGGGGAGAAGAAATACCAGAGCCTGGGCATGGAATACAAGCTCAAGGGCGTTCCTGCCATGGATAAGGATAAGCTGCTGGACAAAAAGAAAGCCATCATTGACGGCATCAAAAAAAGACGAGCATAAAGGAGGATATTTACTATGGCATACGTAATCAGCGATACTTGTGTGGCCTGCGGCGCCTGTGAGGCACAGTGCCCTGTAGGCGCTATCAGCATGGGGGACGGCAAATTCGAGATCGACCCCGACAAGTGCATCGACTGCGGTTCCTGCGCAGGCACATGCCCTACCGGAGCCATCTCCGAGGGCTGATCAGGCTGTCAGATTCCCGTAGGACGCACCCGCCCGGACGGTTTATATACCGTTTGGGCGGGTATTTTATATCGGAATTTCGCATCCCGTCGGGAAGGCCGGGCGCTTCGTCAAAGGAAGCGCCTTTTCTTTTTTCCGGGTGGCTGGGGCTGCCCCTCCTCGCTCATATCGGCATCGCATTTATGCAGATCGGCTTTCGCCAGACCGCTCCTGTCCTGGCCTTTTTCCGGCTTTTCCTTTTTCAGGCGGCGGCTCTTTTTGCGCAGCAGCTCGTCCATCCTCTTATAGTGCTCCTCGTCCCGCTCCGCCAGCATCCTGTCCCTGGCCTCCTCCCGCTCCTCCTGCATCCGGAACTGGTAGTCCAGCTCCTTCACCACGCTCTCCCGGATTTCCCGGGTCAGGGTCTGATTGTTCTCCTGCAGGGTCTGGCGTATCAGCTGCTGGAGCAGCCATTGGAGCCTTCTGGACTTGTCCTCCCTGGATTCCTGTACAGCCTCCGGCTCCCGGCCTCTGTTCGGCACGATATCGATGGCCAGCCCTCCCGTACGCTCCGCCATCTCCACCCGCTGGTCGGCTCCGTCAATCATGCGCTCTTCTATCCCGCCCTCCCCCGGGGCGTCCGGAGGCAGTACGTCCAGCTTTCCGTCCTTTAATATCATCTTAATCGCCTTCAATTGCAGTCCCCTCTCTTTCATTCCTTTTATCTGCTTAAACCGCTCCACGTCCTCTTCCGTATAATATCGATGCCCCAGTTCGTTGCGCTTGATCGGCAGATGCAGCTCCTCCTCCCAGTAGCGCAGCACATGGCTCTCCACCCTTACCTCCTTTGCGGCATCCGAAATCAGCAAATAATCTCCCATAGCTTCTCCTCTCCACGCTTCGTGAGCCTTCTATAATCGAAAAAGAGGACAAGCGCACTCGCTCATCCTCTTTCGTAGGTTTCTGTTTTTTATCCATACTCTTCTATCTGTCGCCCACCGGCCTGTGCTCCAGGTTCATGAATCTCTGGTACTCCGGCAGCCAGGCCAGCTCTATGGTCCCGATCGGGCCGTTCCTCTGCTTGGCGATGATGATCTCGGCAATCCCCTTCTTCTCCGAATCATGGTTGTAATAATCGTCCCTGTAGATGAACATGACCACGTCCGCGTCCTGCTCGATTGCGCCGGATTCCCTCAGGTCCGACAGAATCGGCCTGTGGTCGGGCCGCTGCTCCACCGCCCGGGAGAGCTGCGAGAACGCGATGACCGGTACGGAGAGCTCTCTGGCCACCGCCTTCAGGGAGCGGGATATCTCCGATATCTCCTGCTGCCTGGACTCCGTCTTTCCGTTTCCCGTCATCAACTGCAGATAGTCGATCATGATGATGGACAGGTTATGCTCCAGCTTGTATTTCCGGCATTTGGAGCGCAGCTCCGCGATGCCGATGCCTGGCGTATCGTCTATGATCAGGGAAGATTTCCCGATGACTCCCGCGCTCTCTATCAGCTTCTCCCACTCCTGGTCGCTCATCTGCCCTGTGCGCAGCTTCTGGGCGTCCACGCTGGATTCCATGGAGAGCATACGGTTCACGAGCTGCTCCTTGCTCATCTCCAGGCTGAAGATGGCCACAGTCAGCCCTTTCTTGAAGGCGGCGTGTCTGGCCAGGTTCAGCTCGAAGGCAGTCTTCCCCATGGAGGGGCGGGCCGCTATGAGCACCAGGTCGGAGGGCTGCATTCCCGCCGTGCGGTAGTCCAGATCCAGGAAGCCTGTGGGAATGCCGGTGACGTTCCCGTGGTTCTTGGCCGCCGTCTCTATCTTGTCCATGGCATTCATGACTACCTGCCTGATGGGGACATAGGAATCCGTGGAACGTTTCTGCACCAGCTGGAATACACGTTTTTCCGTGTCCTCCAGTATGTATTCCAGGCTTTCCTTGCCCGCGTAGCAGGTATTGGCGATGTCCTCGTTCAGGTGTATCAGCTTCCGCAGGATCGCCTTCTCCGCCACGATCTCGGCATAGGACTTGATATTGGCGGATATCAGCGGCGCGCTGAGGAGCTCCTTTACGAATTCCAGGCTGCTGACCTCCGGCGGCACATCCTTGGTGCGCAGACGCTCCTGCAGCGTCACCAGATCCACCGGTTTCCCCCCGTCGTTCAGCTCGCACATGGTGTCGAACAGGACTCCGTACTGTTTGTTGTAGAAATCCTCCCCGCTTATCAGCTCCGAGGCCTTGCCTATGTTCTCCCTGTCCAGAAGCATGGAGCCGATGACGGACTGCTCCGCCTCCATGTTGTGGGGCAATATACGTTTGAGCACATTTTCTTCCATGATATCACGCTTCTGTCACTTTTACGGCCAGCTTCCCTGTCACCTGGGGATGCAGCTTAATGGGCACCTCATAGGAGCCGAAGCTCTTGATGCTCTCCGGCAGTTGGATCTTCTTCTTATCCACCTCAATGCCATGCTGCTCCTGGCAGGCTGTGGCGATCTCCTTGGAGGACACGGAGCCGAAGGTCCTTCCGCCCTCTCCCCCCTTGATCTTCACCACGATCTGCTTGTCCTCCAACTGCGCAGCCAGCGCCCTGGCGGCCTCTAACTGCTCCTGGGCGCGCTTGTCCTGGCTGGCCTTCTGGAGCTTCAGCTCGTTCATGTTCTTGGGCGTGGCCTCGATGCCTATCTTCTTGGGCAGGATGTAGTTCCTGGCAAATCCGTCGCTGGCCTCGATGACGTCGCCCTTCTTGCCCAGCTTTTTCTCGTCCTGTAATAATATGATCTTCATTCTCTCAAATCCTTTCCCGGTAAACTATATTTCTCCGTTCTCCAGCATGCTGTCCAGCGTCCGCTTCAGCGCGCCCATGGCTTCGATGATGCCCACGCCCTCCATCTGGCAGGCCGCCGCGTTCAGATGTCCGCCGCCGCCCATGCGCTCCATGATGACCTGCACATTGACTTCATCGATGGAACGGGCGCTGATATGTATCTTCCCCTGGAAATCCGTCAGCACGAAGCTGGCCTTGATGCCCCTGATGTTCAGCAGCTCATTGGCCGCCTGTGCCCCGATGATCGTGGGATTGGGCAGATCCTCCGCCGTACAGATGGAGATGGTAAAGCATTGCTTGTAGATCTCGGCCTGGCTCACCGCGTCCGCCTTGGCCTTGTACCCCTGGGCGTCCTCCCGGAACATCTTGCGGACCCTGGTCACGTCCGCGCCGTTGCGGCGCAGGAACGCCGCCGCCTCAAAGGTGCGCACACCGGCCTTTATCATGAAATTGTTGGTGTCTATCATGATGCCGGAGTACATGCAGTCGGCCTCCTCCGGGCGGATCCGGATATTGTCATAGGTGTACTGCAGGATCTCCGACACCATCTCACAGGAGGAGGAGGCGTACGGCTCCACATAGGAGAGGGTGGCGTTCTCAATGGTCTCCGTGCCCTGCCTGTGATGGTCCAGCACCACCACGGACTTACAGTACCGAAGGAGATCCGGACATTCCGTGATGGACGGCTTGTTCACGTCCACCACCACCAGAACGGTATTGCTCCCGGCGGCTTCGATGGCCTGCTGGTTGCCGATGATCATGTCGCTCTCATACTCCGTGTTCCCCTTGAACAGCTCCACCATGGGCTCGATTGCCGGGACCTGGTCGTTCAGCACGATGTGGGCCTTGCGCCCCAGGGTCAGCGCGATCCTGTAGATGCCCACGGCGGCGCCGAAGCTGTCCGCGTCCGGCATCCTGTGGCCCATCACCAGCACCTGGTCCTTGCCCGTGATGATCTCCCGAAGGGCATGGGCCTTCACGCGGGCCTTCACGCGGGTATTCTTCTCCACCTGCTGGCTCTTGCCGCCATAGTAGGTGATGCTCTCCGGCGTCTTGATGACGGCCTGGTCGCCGCCCCGGCCCAGGGCCAGGTCGATGGCATTGCGGGAGAATTCATAGTTCTGGGCATAGGTCAGGCCGTCCAGCCCTACGCCGATACTGATGGTCACTGCCATCTCGTTGCCGATGTTGACCGTCTTGACCTCCTCCAGCAGGTCGAAGCGGGATTCCTGGAGCTGGGCCACCGCCCGCTTGCGCATGATGGCCAGGTACTTGTCCTTCTCCAGCTTCTTGCAGATGCCGTCGAAGGAGGAGATGTATTTGTTCACCTTCCGGTCGATCAGCGCGATCAGCAGGGAGCGGCGCACCTCTTCCACGCCGTCCAGCGCCTCATCGTAATTGTCCAGGTAGATCATGCCCACGGCAAGGCTCTGGTCGTCCACCTCCTGCAGGGCGATGTGCAGGGCGGTCTCATCGTAGAGATAGACCGCTGTCAGGAATCCCTCATACCCCTCCGCGTCTATCATATCGCTGTGCTCCGCCATCTCCTGGAGGGAAATCTTCTTCAATTTCACTATATATTCGTTTCCCTCATATTCCAGCTCATACTGGGCCTCGTCCACCTCATTGGCATCCGGCAGGCGGTCCTTAGTGATCGTGGGGAAAAGGGAGGTGATGGATTTTTTATACCCCTTGGGCTGATGGACGATGGCTTCAAAGGCGCTGTTCGTCCATATCACTTTTCCGTTGTCTTCCAGCAGGGCATACGGGACGTCCAGGTCCCGCAGGAGCTTCTTCTGAATCTGCCCGTACTCCGTGGCGAAGCTGATCAGCTCGTTCATGACCAGGGGCCTGTTGCGGAAATACAGCGACAGGGTAACGGCAAAATAGCATATCAGATATCCTGTCAGGATGATGCCCGCGCGGATATCGATGGCAAATATGGCCACGTCCACTATGCACAAAAGCATGCCCAGATAGATGCCAAACTGAATATATGACTTAATGCGGCCCTTTAGTTTTATTCTCTTTTTCATATGGATACCTCGCAGGGCCCCAGGACTCTCCCTGCTGTTTTCTTTTATTTCTGTGGCTGCCACAGACTGCCATAGGCTCTGCCTACCCGACCATTATACCATACTCTTCAACACGATGCCACAATATAATTTGTCTAATATGGATATGTTTTGTTGAATCAGATAGATATCATTTATATAAACGGCATTTATCATGCCTTTTATCCGGTTTGTGTGCAAGAGTTAATCACCGAATATATAGATAACAGAATAAAAACACAATATTGTAAAAAGGCCGGCCGCCCCTGCGGACGGTCAGCCTCCTTCCTGCCCCTTACTGTCAATCCTGAACGTAAGGCATAAGCGCCACGTGACGCGCCCTCTTGATTGCAACCGTCAGCGCCCTCTGATGCTTCGCGCAGTTTCCGGTGATACGGCGGGGAAGAATCTTGCCCCTCTCGGAAACGTATCTCTTCAGCTTGTTGGTATCCTTGTAGTCGATCACATTGTCCTTGCCGCAGAACACGCATACCTTTCTCTTCCTGCGGACACCGCCCTTTTTCCTCACCGGGCCGTCGGGTTTCTCACTCTTATTAAAAGCCATCTCAATGCCTCCTATCTCACATATTCGTACTTAGTTGAAGGGCAGCTCCTCGTCGATGCCGTCGGGGATGTTCATGAAGCCATCTCCGGCCCCGGAGGGTGCGGGAGCGCTGCCGCCTCCTGCATAGCCGCCATTGTTGTAACCGCCGCCATTGTTATATCCACCCGCATTCCCACCGGACGCGTTCTTGCTCTCGGCGAATTCAATCTCGTCCACCATGACGCGGACGCTGTAGACCATCTGGCCTTCCTTGTTGGTGTAATTGTCGTTCTGGATCCTGCCGCACACCACGATCTTCGTTCCCTTGTGCAGGTATCTCTCCACGAACTCCGCCTGCTTGCCGAAAGCAGTGCAGTTAAAGAAATCCGCGTCAGGCTCGCCCTCGCGCTTGAATCTCCTGTCCACCGCAATGGAAAAACGTGCCACCGATGTCTGGCTGGCCCCCTGTGAGTATCTCACCTCGGGGTCTCTGGTCAATCGTCCCATAAGAATCGCTTTGTTCATATCATCTCTCGCTTTCTGATTGCGCTCAGTCCTGTCTCACGACTAAGTATCTGATGACATTGTCCATGATGCGGACACGGCTCTCGATTTCGATGGGCACCGTGCTCTCAGCGTCAAAGCGGATGAAATAGTAGAAGCCTTCTTTCATTTTCTGGATTTCGTAAGCAAGTCTCTTCTTGCCCCAGTCGTCCACCTCTGTGATGACGCCGCCGAATCTCTCGATCAGAGCCTTGCACCTGTCCACGACAGCCGCTCTCTCTTCATCTTCAATCTTAGCGGACACAACTACAGCTAATTCATACTTGTTCATGCCTGTTACTTACCTCCTTCTGGTCTCTGGCCCGCACATAGGCGAGCAAGGAATCGATTCATCACAAATGTAGATGATAACATATATTTCCTGATATTTCAAGGGTTTTTACAGAATCTCTTTCACATTCTTCTCCAGGAGCCTGCGGGCGATCATGATCTGGTGGCCGCAGCCCTTGCATTTCAACCTGAAGTCTGCCCCGGAACGCAGCACCTCCCACTCCCTGCTCCCGCACGGATGCTGCTTCTTCAGTCTCACTACGTCTCCTACATTGATGTCCATTTCATGCTCCTCCCGCGCGCTCCGGCGCGCATATCTATCCCTTTATATCCTGCCGGGCAGCCGTTCCAGACAGCTTTATGCCTGTTACAGCTTTCTGCCTACAGGTTTCCCACGAAAAAGTCCTTCACCACGCCCATGAACTCCCGCAGCAGATTGTTGGGCCCCGAGCCTAACGGCGCGCTGGCGGCCAGTCCCTCAGCGTTTCTATATCCCTGCTTCTTCGCGATGCTCAGGGCGCGGAACACATGGAAATTGTTTGTCACAATTACAACGCTGTCTTCCTCCGGATCCAGCAACCCGGCGCTGAACACCAGATTCTGGTATGTGCTGGTGGACCTGTCCTCCACAAGGATGCGCTCCTCTTCGATGCCGGCCTGCATGAGGTATCCCCGCATCCCCACGGCCTCGGGGATGGCCTCGTTCCCGCCCTGGCCGCCGGTGACGATCGCCTTCGTGTCGGGATTCTGTTCCAGGTAGTCTATGGCCCTGTCCAGCCTGCGGCGCAGCACCTCGCTGGGGCCCGTGCTCTTCCACTGGGCGCCCAGTATGATGATGTAGTCCGCTCCCGGAGAGGCCTGCGCGCCGTACTGGGACAAAATCCTGGCCTCCACCGCGCCGAACACCAGCAGCCCTATGCAGAAAAGGGCACAGAAAGCGCCCTTGATCCATACCGGGATGGCGTTCATGGCCCGGCCGCTTTGGAGGATCGCCGCCAGCGCCAGGCTGCATGCCCCTATGGCCCCCCAGATCAGGAAGAAGTAGGTGCCGAAGCCCGTGATGGCGATCCCTATGCAGTATATGACGCAGAGAATCCCCAGCATGCCAAAAATACCGGCAAGGACGGGATGTCCGCCGGGGGTATGGCCCCTTCTCTCTATTTGGATGATCCTCCGGCTTCTCTCCAGGGGGATCAGATGTTCTTTTCGGTTTCTTCTCATAATCGTCAGTCTCTTTTGGCGGAATCGTATGCCTGCTCAGTTCCCTTCTGAGTCAACATTATACCACATCAGCAATCTTCCATTCAATAAAGATACTTTGTAGATTTCTTAATATTTAGTTTAGAATTAGGCCTGAATCAGGATTGCAAGCCGGCCTCCCCCATGCTACAATGAGAGCAGCAAAAGCGCGCTGCACGGCAGCGAGGGAAAGGACACGCCTATGGGAAATTATCAAGCAGAGATCGACGAACTGAAGAGAATCGTGGAAAAATACAGCAATATCGTATTCTTCGGCGGCGCGGGGGTGTCCACGGAGAGCGGGATTCCGGATTTCCGCAGCGTGGACGGGCTCTACCACCAGCAGTACGACTATCCCCCGGAGACCATCCTGAGCCACACCTTCTACCGCAGGAAGCCGAAGGAGTTCTTCCGCTTCTACCGCAACAAGATGCTCTTCCTGGACGCAAAGCCCAATGCCGCCCATGTGAAGCTGGCCGAGCTGGAGGCCCGGGGGAAGCTGAAGGCCGTGATCACCCAGAACATCGACGGGCTCCACCAGGCCGCCGGGAGCAGGACGGTGCTGGAGCTCCACGGCTCGGTGCTGCGCAATTACTGTGAGAAGTGCGGGCAGTTCCATGACGTGCAGTATATACTGGACAGCGCGGACGTGCCCAAATGCGGGAAATGCGGCGGCTCCGTGAAGCCGGACGTGGTGCTCTATGAGGAGGGGCTGGACTCCCGGACCATGACGGACGCCATGCGCTTCATCCATGACGCCCAGGTACTGATCATCGGCGGCACTTCCCTGGCGGTGTACCCGGCGGCGGGGCTGATCGATTACTTCAAAGGCGACAAGCTTGTAGTCATCAATAAGGCCCCCACCCCCAGGGATGCCCATGCGGACCTGCTGATACAGGGGCCTATCGGGGAAGTGTTCTCGCAGCTATGACCGCTTTCCCGGGCGCAGGCGCAGCCCCGGCGGCATCCCCCCTGGCGGAAGCAATGGCCTCTGTTTTGCTCTCATGAGCAGGCATTTTACTGTCCCGAAATCCTGCCGCATCACATTGCCGCGGCAGGATTTCCCTCTCATGGCATCAGCCCCATCAGCGCACCCTGCCCCATTCCGCAGGACGTCCCTCAGGCCTTTTCTCCTCCCGCATAAAGGCAGCTCACCTTGTCCCGGATCCGTATCTCCCTGTCAAAAGGGGTGTAGGCGGTCAGGTACAAAGTAGCGGCCCCGGGCGTCTTCTCCTCGCTGTCCTCCTTGCCCTCGGTGAAATGATGCTCCCCGAAGCAGGGCCCTATCACCAACGCGTCCCTGCCGTTGCCCACCTCCGTGGAGCCCTGTTTTACCACGATGGCCTCGCTGCCTGTCAGAGGCAGGTCCACATAATCATTGGTCAGAAAATCCACGCCGGAGAAAGCAAGCTCGATCCTCCAGGGGGCTCCCTCCACTCCGGAGGTCCTCACCCTTACGTCCAGCCCGTTCTCCGCTTCCTTCACCCACACATCCACCCGCATGTCAGGCCCCAGCCTCCTGTCCCGGGATGCATTGTCCATCTTCCACCAGTCGCTGGTGGAGGGCTTCTCGGCAAAGGGCAGATAATACCAGCCCTCCATGGTCTGGCCGAGATGGTACGCACCCTCGGACACCCGCTCCATCTCCCGGCCCTTGAAAGCTCTGTGCTCACAGAAGCTTCCCGCCACTTTCATCTCCAGCTTCATGCTGCCGTTGTGAAGATACAGGAAGTTCGATTTTCCGTTCATCACCGTGTAGGTGAACCGCCCCTGCTGCCCTCTGGCGATGCCGGACTCCCGATAGAAGCTCCTGAAGTCGGGGCGGCGGAAGCTCCCCGCCACCTCCAGCTTCCGGTATTCCGGATGGAGCATGAACCAGATCAGACAGTCGGGAGAGGCAATCCCCCGCCTGTCCACAATCTCAAAAATGGTATTGCACATCTGCAGGAATTCCGGGATGCCATACTTCATGCCCATTTTCAGGTATTCCATGTAATAATCCCCGGGGTAGACCAGTCTGTCCCTGTCGAACCGGGTGGAGTTGGCCGTGAAGATACTGTCGTCCGGCTCCCAGTAGGTCAGCATCATCCGCAGATTGCGGACGGCATTTCGCTCATAGGATTCATCGCCCGTAGCCTCGGTGAGCATGATCATGGCGTCATTGTTGATCCGGTTGTAATTTCCCGCCGACTTCTCCGCGAACTCTCCGTCCTCATTGCAGTCAATGCCTTCGTTCAGGTATGTGTACGCCGCCTCCTCCATCTCCCTGCTGCCGAACAGCCCGCCGCAGCTCATCAGCACGGAGGCGATGGCCCAGCGGTGGTTGGGCGTATGGAATCCGCCCTCCAGAAGGCCGTGGGCCCCCCGGCGCAGGATGGGTTCCATCTTTTCCAGGACGCCGCGCTCTTTGGCCGTGAGCGCCGCCCCGATCCGCCCCTCCTTCCTGCCTCTCAGATACTGATACACGGGCAGCAGCTTCTTGATGCAGAAAGCCGTATCCGGCGCGGAAAAGAAATTGCAGGTTATGTAGTCGAATAATCCGTTCTCATGCTGTACCCGGTCCACATAGCCAAGCCCTGTCATGATCCTGTCAAGGACTCTCCCGTCCCGGTAGAAGCAGCTCTCCTCATTGCAGTAAGCCGCCACCATGCCCGCGATCCTGTAGATGGCGAACTTCGCCTGGACGATTCCCCCGGCGTCCGCAAAGCCCCCGTACCTTGGGCTCTCCCGATCCAGAACCTGAATCTGCAGGGATTTCACCACCCTGTCCCGGGTATCCAGGAGCATCTTCTGATAATGCCTCTCCATACACGCCTCCTATACTCCCATGCAGCCAGCCGCACCACCATACCTAAAAGTCTGGGAGTTTAGGTGCCAGAATGGCGCAGGGACTTACAAATTATACTGCGCACCAGTTAAATTCCGACTGCAGACCGCCAGCCAGGTACTTTCCCGTGGGCACCACTGTAAATCCTGGCGGTCTGCAGTATAAGATGACTTCGCGCCCTGTCAGAGCATCGTTCTGTATTCCATCAAAAACAGGATCGCCAGCGCCTGGCCGTAGGGCATGGGCCTGAGCTCAATCTCCTTGTAGAAATCCCTGGAAATACGCCCCATAGGAGTTCCGTAGGAGACCTGGTTCACCACGCCGTCCTCGGATATGTAGTCCAAAATCGGATCCGCCGCTCTCAACGCCATCTCCAGGCAGCTTTTATCCGCCAGGCCGTCTTTCACGGCTTTCAGTATGCCGTAGGCGAATCCGCAGGTGGCGCTGGCCTCCACATAGGAATCCCCGTCGTCCACCAGGGTATGCCACATGCCGTCCGGAGCCTGGTATTTTTTCAGACTGCGGATCTGCGCCCGCAGCGTGTTCACAAGCATCCTCTTCACCGGCCCGCTGCAGGCGTGGATGGCCAGGAATTCGGGTATGGCCATGGTAATCCAGCAATTCCCCCGGCCCCAGAAGGCCCCGGCGAAATTGTTCCTCTCCTTGAAGCTCCAGCCATGATACCACAATCCCGTAGTCTTATCGCAGAGATATTTGTCATGGAGCAGGAACTGATATTCGGCCTCCTCCTTCATCCTCCCGTCATCCAGGATCCGTCCCATGTTGGCCAGGAAAAGCACCGTCATGTACAGCGTGTCGTCCCAGAGCTCCTGCTCGTTGACGCTGTCCGAGGTCCTGTGCTGGAATCCGCCCTCCTCTGTCCGGGGAAAACGTTCCATGATCTCCTCCGCCGCATCGATACAGGGCCTCAGATACTTTTCCTCCCCTGTGTACTCCGCCAGGAAGGACATGGTCAGATAGGGCGCCGCCGTATTCACGTTCAGAGCCGGAAATCCCATGTCGATCTGCCTGTCATAGTATTTTTTCAGGATATCCAGATATTTTTCGTTTTTCTCATAGCAGAAAAGCTTCCACAGCCCGAACAGCCCCACCCCCTGGGTCCACTCCCAGTACCGGTATCTGGCGATGTCGTCCCCCGCCAGATTGTGGCTCTCCATGTTCTTCAGGAAAGCGTCGTCCGTCTCGTACAATATGCGGGAAAAAGCGTCCGCCATTTTTTCGATCTTGGCATTCACCCGCAGGATCCGCTCTTTCTTTTCCCCGCATTTCTCCTCCAGCTTTTCCAGGAGGGCCTTGAGCTCCTTCGGCGTCTTCACGGTATAGTCCGGCTGCCAGTCAGGCTCCTCCACAGTGTGGAAATATCTGGGCGACCAGTCCAGCCATACGGAGGTGATCCCGTAGCGGTTTGCCCCGGCGATGTCTTTCTTCAGGTTGTTCCCGATCATCACGATGAAAGGCTTGTCCGCCTCCGTCAGCCTCATCTTCTCCATGGCGGTGTCGAACATGGATCGGGCGGGCTTCTCCTCCCCCACCACCTCTGAGACGATCCATTCCTCAAAGCAGTATCCCAGGCCGTTTTCCCGGTACACATTCCGGAAGGATTCCCACTCGCCGTCCGCCACAAGGGCAATGCGGTATCCCTCCTCCTTCAGCTCTCTGATCACTTCTCCCGCGCCGGGGATGAAAGCCGCTTTGGTGACAATCCCCCGATCGTCGTAGACCTGTGTGCTCTCGTCGATGATGGTGTCTCCGCTGTCCGTAAAAATGATTAGATTTTTCTTCATACTCCCTCCATCCGGCCAACATCAAAGGATATCAAATCCGTAAAGTCCCAGGCTTATCAAATCCTGCTTTATCCTCATAACAGTATTTTTCAGTTCTGGATTTTCGCGCATCCGATGTACCATGTCTGGTTTCAATCCAGAATCCCCGATACCGGCATGTTCCGCATGGCCTCTCTCCTCTGGTACGGCGACTTCAGCTCCACGAGGCGTCCCTCCCTGCCGCTCTTCTCAAAGGCAGTGAGAATCTCCAGCACATGGAGGGTCTGCTGCACGTCCGCCCGGGGAGTGCGGCCCTTCCGCAGGGCCTTGGCCATGTCCGCCACCCCCAGGCCTCTGCTGTTCTCCTTGTAATCGTACAGGAGGGGCATCTCCCTGAAGCTCCCGTCCTCAGGCCTAAGGAGCGAGACGCTTCCGCCGAAGCCGTTGGGGTCGGGCACACGCAGGGTCCCCCTGGTGCCATAGATTTCCAGGAAGGCCTGTCTGTCGTAGTATACGTCAAATGTAGTCACCACTGTGGCGATGGCTCCGTTCTGGAATTTCATCAGGCCTGTGGTGTGGGTGGGCACCTCCACGTCCACCACCGTGCCCTGTTTGGGCTTGCTGGTGATGATCCGCTGGGGGAAGGCCGTCCCCGTCATGCCGCTGATGCTCTGCACCCGTCCGATCAGGTTCACCAGAGCCGTCATGTAGTAAGGCCCCATGTCCATCATGGGCCCGCCGCCGCACTGATAATAGAATTCCGGCGCGGGATGCCAGCTCTCATGCCCGTGGCACACCATCTTCGCCTCCGCTCCGATCACGTCCCCTATCATCCCGTCGTCGATGAGCCTCCTGCAGGTCTGTATCCCCGCCCCCAGGAAGGTGTCCGGCGCGCCGCCCAGCAAAAGCCCGCGCTCCCCGGCCAGGGCCGCAAGCTCCGCGCCCTCCTCGTAGGTGGCGGCCAGGGGCTTTTCGCTGTACACATGCTTGCCCGCCAGCAGCGCTGCCTTGGTGGTGGCGTAATGCTCGTTGGGGCGGGTAAGGTTCAGGACGATCTCAATCTCCCGGTCCCCCAGCAGCTCCTCCATGGTGTCGTACACTCTGGGAATCTTGTACTTCTCACCGGCCTCCCGGGCCTTCTCCCGGAACAGGTCGCAGACCGCCCACACTTCTACCTCCTGGAACAGCTCCGTCAGGTTCTGGAAATAGATTCCGCTGATCGCCCCGGCTCCCAGCACGCCTATCTTTACTTTTTCCATGCCTCATCGCCTCCTCAATACATTTTCGCCCTGCTCTCGAACCGCTCTGTGGTCAGCCCATGCTCCAGCGCGTAGGCCTTCCCCTCCGCCGCCCAGACAAGCCCCCGCTCCATCAGGAGCCCAGCCTCCGGGAACTTCTCGAACACATCGTCATGATGTCCCAGGGAGCAGTAGAACACCCTGCCGTTGCCCCAGAACTTGGTCCAGGCCACCGGCATGTCCACCGCCCTGTTGGCGCTGTGGTAGTAGTCCACCACCGGGAAGCGGGTGCTGGCCAGCACCTCCACCGCCGGGTCCACATGGAGATAATAGTGCTCGCTGCACACATGGAAATCCTCTATCCCCTCCACGATGGGGCTGGAGCCTTTGCGGATGTTCACCGTGTAGTCGATCCCGTCCCCGCCCGGATGGCTGACCCACTGTCCCCCAGTCATGAATTGCCATTCCACATCCTGGCGGAAGGCATCGCACATGCCCCCGTGGCATCCCGCAAGGCCGCAGCCCGCCGCCACGGCCCGGCTGATGTTCCCGGTGTACTCCGGCTTGATCTCCCCCATAGTCCAGCAGGGCACGATCAGGTCCATCCCCATGAGTTTCTCCGCGTCCGCCAGCACCTCCTGGGTGTCATGCACCTCGCAGGCATATCCGTGCCTCTCCAGCATCCCCCGGAACCGCTCGGCCACCAACGCGGGCTCATGTCCGTCCCAGCCTCCCTGGAAAATCAATGCCTTCTTCCCTTTCTCCATATAACCACCTTGCCTTTCCGCGCCCCCGGACCGTCCTGTGCCTGAGGGCGCTCTTCCTCTCCGTCTGCCGCCTTTTTGGCGTTCCTTTTTTACAATCGGTACTTGCAGTATAGCAGGAATTCCTGTAGAATGATTGTCAGAAAGCCAATAAAAGCAGTCACAGATTGCTATCCTGGTATTTTTCAGGCGGGACGCGGCGGCAGCGGGTACGGCTCTGCGGAATCTGCCCGGGCATCCCGGCTTTCGAATAGAGGAATCGGAAGCCATTGCCGGAAAGGAGCCTATCATGCAGCCTTTTTATGAAGACAAACAGGACGAATTCCGCTGCACCCTCACCCGGGACATCACCTTTCCGGCCCATCTCCACAGCGCCGTGGAGCTGATCTATCTCCTGGAGGGCTCTTTGGAGGTCACCGTCCAAAACCGGACAAAGAGAATCCGGAAGGACGAGGCGGCCCTCATCTTTCCGGACATGGTGCACAGCTATCTCACCACGGATGCCTGCCTGGGCATCCTGTGCATCTTTTCCCCGGCCTACGCCAGGGATTATTATCATCTGTTCCGCAAGCAGCAGCCGGAATCCCCTTTCCTGTCCTCCGGCACGCGGAATCCCGATATCCCACTGGCGTTTGGCCGGATGCTGCGCTACAGGGAGCTCTCCCTCTCCGTCAGCGCCGCCTGGCTGAACCTGATACTGGCTTTCCTGCTCTCCGACACGGTCCTGCTCCCCAGGGACAGCACGGACAGCGCCGATGTGGGCTACCGGCTCATCTCCTATGTGTCCCAGCATTTCCAGGAGCCCCTTACCCTGGACAGCCTTGCCAGGGAGCTGCACTTCAATAAATACTACATCTCCAGAGTCTTCACCGCCAGGCTGCGCTGCGGCTTCTACGAGTACGTGAACCGCCTGCGGCTGGACTATGCCGCCAGGCAGCTTCGGACCACGGACCAGCGCATCACCGCCATCTGGCAGGACGCGGGCTTCGAGAGCCAGAAGACCTTCAACCGCAACTTCCTGGCCTGCTACCATATGACGCCCTCCCGGTATCGCAAAACCCAGGCCCCCATCGGAGAGGTGTTCCCGCGATCATAGCCCACGGCCCGGCCTCAGTGCCAAGCTGTCGGGCCACCGATACCGCCTCCGGGTCCCTGCCCAAACCGCACCGTGATGGCGCAGATTTCGCTCCTGGTGCCCAGCCGCATGTCCGGGCCGAACACGCCCACGCCGGAGGTGACGATGTTGTGCATATCGCCCTTGCGCAGATAGCCGCAGATATTCTCCCAGAAGAACCGGGCCGTCAGGTTCCCGGGGAAGGTCTGGCCGTCGTGGGTGTGGCCGCAGAGGTCGATGTCCACCCCGGCCTCCGCCAGCTCCGCAAGCTCCCTGGGCTGGTGGTCCATGACGATGACGGGTTTGCTCAGGTCCATCTCCCGCACGATTTCCTCCGGGGTCTTACGCACCCGGATGCCCCTGCCGGGCCTGCCGTAGTCCGGCCTGCCATAGAGGTAGAAAGCATCCTCGATCAGCACGCCCTCCTCCCGCAGCAGCCGGATGCCTGCCTCCTCCAGGAAAGCGTCCATCCTGGGGTCGCTGGCCTTCTCCCCGGCGCTGGCAAAGGTGAAGCCTGCCAGCACCTTTTCTTTGATGTCGTGATTGCCATAGCAGGCGTAGACTCCGTACCTGCTGCGGATTCCGCCCAGGATTTCCGCCAGGGCCTCCGGATCCTCCAGGGCCTCGTACTCATTGTCGAAGATGTCCCCGGCCATGACTACAAGGTCGGCATCCTCCTCATTGATCAGGCTGACCATCTGCTCCATGTGGCGGATTCCTATGCTGTATCCCAGGTGGAGATCCGCCACCAGCACGATTTTCAGCTCCTCTATCCCCGGGGCTTCCTTGTCCACGTACAGTTCATATTCTGTCACCCTGATTCTGTCCGCGCTCACGATTCCCGCCAGGCTGCAGACGCAGATGCAGAGGATGCAGACCGCTCCGATGGCCATGTGGCCGCCCCGGGAGAACAGCAGCTCTATCCAGCGAGGCTTCGCCGGAAGCCTCCGGCAAGATTTTCCCGAAAGCTTCCGCCGGGATTCCTCCCGGAAGAAAAGCCGCTTCAGCGCCAGCCGAATCAAATCCGCTGCGGCAATCACCAGCAGGGCGTAGAGCAGCACCCCCAGCCAGGTATTGCTGAGCTGCTTGAGCAGCCGCTTGACGGGCGAGGGCTCCAGCAGGAACGCGGCCAGGATGCTGAAGGCCACGCACAGGTAGAAGACGCATATGGGGATTCGTATCCTTTTCTTTGCCAGGTAGGGCAGGCATCTCTCCAGCCAGGTCTGCAGCCGGTAGAATACATAGGCGCAGAGCAGCAGATAGAGCGGCGATAAGCAGACTGCTATCATACTGTCCTCACCTCCCGGGTCTGTATCTCAATCTGTATCTGGGTCTGTATCTGCGGCTGCATCTGTATCCGGCTCTGATAGTCCGTGATGCCCTTCCCCTCATTGGGATGTGCCGAGGAGTATACCTGGTCTGCGGCAAAGAGGCACAGCAGGACGATTCCGGCCCAGATCAATACCCCGGAGGGCAGCCGGCGCAGCAGCCCGTCCAGGAAGGGGGCCAGCACATATACGATCGCCATGCCGCCGATGCCGAAGACCAGCAGCCCCTCCGCGCAGATCCGGCCGTGCAGGTTCAGGAAGTATCCCGTGTAGTCCCACCATCTGGTGCCATCATGGACATATTCCAGGTACACGGAGGTGAAATACTCCACGCAGCCGCACAGCGCTATGGCCAGGAGGAATTCCAGCACGGGCTTTCGCCGGAAGCGGTTCAGCAGCAGGAGCATCATGACGCTGCCGGTTCCGTAGATGGGGAGCCAGGGCCCGTGGAGCACGCCCCGGTTCACGAAGGCCCCGTCCGCGATCAGGTGGAGCCCCACCTCCCAGAGCCATCCCACGAAGGACAGGGCGAAGAACATCAGGACCACGGACCAGACGGAATAGCATCTGAGATAGTTCAGACTAACCACCCACTTGCGCTTGCGCTTCTCCGGAACCGGGTGCAGCCTGGTGGGGTAGATCTGCCCCTCCAGCGCCTTTCTGTCGTATTCCAGAAGGAACCTGCGGCTGCGCTCTTCCTCCAGGGCCTGGATTTCCTTCCCCTGTCCGACGGCCACGCCGAAGGTTTCCGCCAGGAATCCGGAGATTCCCTTCAGTTCCGGCAGCTTTGGCGATTGCGCCCCGCATTCCCTGTCCACGTCCGCATATTCGGTTTTCAGCGTATATTTATCCGCGTGCGCGAACAGATACCGGTCGTTCAAAAGCCCGGCGCCCTCCACCCGGTTCCGGATGCCCAGGCGGCGCAGTCTGGCATAATACTCTGCCATCACGGCCGTCTTGTAGGGGGTGGCGAATAGGATGTTGGAGACGCCAAACGTCAGGATGCCCAGCAAATCCCACCCCAGAAAGGACAGCTCCAGCACGAAGCATTCCCATTTATGGCCGTCCATGAGCCTTCTGGACAGGGAGATCGCGTCCAGGGTCTTCATGGAAGGGTTCTCCGCCAGGAGATAGGGCACCAGGTGGTAGGAATAGGCCTTAATCACGCCGCCGATCAGGGTCAGGCCCCAGAGGAACAGGAAGAGGCCCGTGACGAAGTTCGCCACGGCCACATGGCACCATTTCTTCACCCGCAGCAGGAACCAGATCCGCTGTCCCGGCACCTTCTCATAGCAGCGCCCCTCCAGGAACATCCGTATGACCACCGTCCGGCACACGCCCACCACGAATATCTGGAACAGGCACAGCAGGGCCAGCGCCCCCAGCAGCAGGACGACTACAGCCACTTCGTCAGTCCCCACCAAAGAGCGCAGGCCCACCAGCAGGGTCATCAGATAGGCCCCGGAGGCCAGCTTGTTCACCACAGAGGCGAAAACCCCCCTGCTGCGGCCGAATATCTCTCCGCCCTCCCGCTCCGCTTCCTCTGCGTAGCTCTCTTCCCTTTCCCGGATCCGCTGTTCCCGGTCTTCCTTCTTTCCCTCCGCCACGTCTACCACGACTTCCGTGAAGGAGGTGACGATCGCCCCCGTGAACGTGACCCTGGTCTGGGGCGTCATGTCATCCGCAAGTCCCCCGCCGGATCCGCCGGACATCACCAGCTCCCCGGCCAGCAGGGACGCCGCCAGGCATAGCAGCAGGAACAGGAAATAGTGCTGTTTCAGCACCTTTTTGGCGGCTGTCTTCATTTGTCTTCTGGTATGCATCTTCTCTCTCGATTCTGTGATTATTTCTGTGGGCATGGGCCCGCGCATGCCCGCGGCATACAGCGCTCCCCTCCCCCTTAAGCCATTATATGTCCGGCAGTCCAGATCGGCAAGGAGCAGTTTCGCACGATATCTCTCCGTAACGTGGACACGGGCGGCTGTCATAGGCCGCCCGCATCATGCATGGCATCCTTTCCTCTGTCCATGGCATTTTCCATGCGCCCCCCGGAGGAAAGCGGAATCCTATTTCCGGGACTTCCAGTCGGCGTCCTTCTCCTTGCTGGAGGCTGTGGCCTTGGCCAACTGCAGCACGATCTCGCTGAAGTAACGCTCAGGAATCTCTTTCAGGCAGTAGGAATTGCTGTCATTGGCCTCATCGTACACATAGCTGCCCCGCCTGATGCCCGCGGGCACGCTGCCTCCGGAAGAGGCATTGTTCCCTGTCATGACGCCCCCGTTTCCGGCAAGGACATTCCCTCCCGCATTGTAGAACCTGGCCTCGTATACGGTCACATCGTCGTTCTGGCCTCCCACGAAGCTGCCGGAGAAGTGGAGCTCCACCCCCAGCGCCCCGTCCTCCCTGTAATAGCTGTAGAAGCCCCCCGCGTCCTGGACGGAGCCCCGATACCAGCCAAGGGCCATGAGCTTGCCCCCCAGGGACAGGTCGTTCACGATGCAGCCGCCGAAGCGCTCCAGGCTCTTTGACTCCCCCTCCTCCTCTGTCCGGTAGTACACCGGCCTGTCGAGCTGCTCGATGGGCTGGAGGATCTCATAGTCCTCAAGCTGCTCCTTCCAGGCGCTGCGGGAGTCCTCCGACAGCTCGATGGGGTGCACGATCCCTACCATGGGCACAGGAACGGCGCTTTCCCCGGATTTGCCGCCGGATGCGGCCGCCTTATCGTCCGCTTCCTCCCTGCTCCCGGCTGCGTCCTGCAGGCCTCCAGTCTGCTGTCCGGCATCCGTCTGCCCCTCCGGCAGCTCGAACTCGTCCTCGTCCTCCGTGTTGAAGGAGCCGTCCTCCATGTAGCGGAAAGTATTTACCAGTTTTCCGTCTTCGTAGATGCCCCAGATCAGCCCGGTGGCGAACTGGTGCATCACGGGGTTCTTCACGAACAGGTTCCGCCAGGCCTCCACGGTCCACTGCCTGCCGGTGGACAGGGCCATCTCCAGGCGCATCTTCTGGCTGCTCACCGTGGCCTTCATCTGCTTCTTCATCTGCTTGAATTCCTCGTAGGCCGCGGGCGCTTTCTCTTCGTCGTCCCGCTTGCCCGGGGCGGGGAGGTTCTTCAGCTTCTTGCCGCTCTCGTCGAAGACCTCTATCTCCAGGGCAGTGGTGATGGTGACGGTGAACTTCCGCCCGCCGTAGTCGAACACCCGCTCCATATTTTCGTTAAAGCCCAGATCCGGCACGATCCTGTCCGCCAGCTCCTCCGTGGTGATGCCCAGCTGCGCCGCCGCGAACTCCAGGGCCTTCCCCGCCGCTGCCTTCACCTGTTTGAATTTAAATTTACGCGATATTCCGTCAACAATCAGAAGCGCCTGGGGCTCGGGGCTTAAGGCCAGGGCCTGCACCGCCTCCGAGGCGATGGCCCCTCTGGCCGCATTGGGCCACTCCTGTATCTGGTGGTGGAGCTTCTTCACCATGTCCGCGCCGCCGTGGATGGACGCCGCGTAGAGCACCCAGCGCTTCTTGGACTCCGCCCCGGCCTCCATCCATTTGTCGAAGAGCTCTCCCACATAGACGGCAAGCTCACGCCGGTCCAGGTCCTGGGCCAGGGTGGCGGCCGTAGGGCTCACGCCGCAGGGGGACATGGAGGCATAGCTCAAGAACAGGGCCTGGAGGTACTCCTCGCCGGCCTCCTCCCCGTCCTTTTTATGTACTTTGGAGAAAGGCGTCTCGTAGGCCCAGGCCAGGGAGCGCTTCTTGCCGCCCTTGTGGAGGTCTTTCACCAGATCCTCCCGGGTCAGGGCCTTTCCGCCCTGGTTTTCATCGGCGCCGCTGACATGGAGGGCTGTCTCCAGCAGGGTGCGCACCTTGCCGTTCTTCTCCTTTTCCAGGCTTTCCTTCAGGACGGGGGCGTATTTCCCGCTGTCCCATCTGGTCAGGACGCGGATGGCGATCTCACGCTCCGCTGCCTTTTTGGAGGACAGGAGCCTCAGCATATCCGCCTCCCAGTCATTGCACCGATAGAGGATTTCCAGAAGTTCTTCTCTGACGGCTTTGGAGCTGTCCTGGGAGAAGCCCAGGATTTCCTCTCTGTACTGCCCCGGATGCTGTCCCAGGACCGTAAGACCCAGGCATCTTCCTGTGCTGGCGGCCTCCCGGAAACCGGTTACGGCCTCTTCCCGCCTGTCTGCCAGGTATCCCTGGAAGATTTCTCTGGAGGCGTTCTTCAGCTCGTCCTTCCATCTGTCCATGTAGAGGGAGTCATAGGCGTCCGAATAGCCGTTGAGCTGTCTGCCCAGGCTCAGGCCCGCCCTGTCCACCGCGGCGAAGAGGCGCTTCACCCTGTCGCCGCTGACTTCATTGCCACCCTGTCCGTTCCCGCCCCGCAGGCTGTTTGCGTTGACATATCCTCTGTACAGCATCAGGAAGGCCTCGCAGCGGTCGCTCAGCGCGTCATAGCCGTAGGTGTTCTGATAGGCCTGGAGGATGTTCCAGTGGCTGCCGCCCCAGCGGTAGCTGGTGCCGCTCTGCAGCCTGTCCTCATAGGGGTAGAGCGCGGAAATCCCGCTGCCGTTCTCCAGGTAATCCCGCACCGCGGCGGCTGCCTGGGTGTCCACGATCTTCACCAGGGCGTCGATGAGCCTGGACTGCTGCCTGGACTTGTCCGTTCCCTTCCGCTCCTGGTACAGATTGGGATCCATCTTTTTCACGATGTCGTTCATCCGGTTGAAGGTGTCGAAATCCGCCGACTTCATGCACTCCAGGAAAATCTCCCTGTTGCGTTGGAACTGGCTTTTCAGGATTTTGGCCTTTCCCTTGGCGGCGGCCCAGGCGATGAACTTCTTTTTGTCCATGGAGAATGTCTCGTCGAAAGCGCCGCCTCTTTCATTCAAATCCCCCCGCAGGTCTATATTGTCCATGATGTCCAGCATGTTGTCCGTGTCCGCCGCAAGACATATCTTCAGCACGTTTTCCAGCATGGGGGACTGGGCGTAGTTGACGAAGGCCGTGCCGCCCAGGATGCGCAGGATGAACCGGTTCACCGTCAGGTTCACCCTGGCCTTTTTCAGTATCCTGTCGTCTACTTTATCACGGTAGACCGCATTTTTAATCTCGTCCATATCCAGCTTCGCCATCTGGTTCCCGTAGAGGCTGTGCAGGCTGTTGGCCAGGATTTCCCCGTACTCCCACAGAAGGGCCATGTCCCCGGAATCGATCTGCACCGCTTTCTCCTCCTGGCTTCCCCCGCGGCCCAGGAGCCTGTTCATACCGGCCAGGAGCCCGCCCTGCCTGTCGGCAGCCTCTCCTTCCGTCAGCCTTACATTGGGGTACTTCATCCGGAAATAGGTCATCAGGAGGATGATCTTGCCGTTCTCCGTTCTGCTTTTCTGATACGATATGGCTTCGCGGATGGCGTCAGGCTGGTCGGCTGCCAGCTTTATCAGGTTCTGGATGGTGTAGCGGTTGATCATATGCTCATTGTTGCCGATCTGGGCCGCATAGACTGCCGCCTGCATGGATGTCTGCGGCAGGAGGATGCGGTTCTTGTCGTAATTGTAGTATCCGTTCCAGGGCATCATCTCGCTGCAGGTGGACTGGCCTGCGGCGAACAGGATATGGGCCAGGCGCTCCGCCTCCTGGTCCCGCCCCTTGTTGATCAGGTCGATGCCCATGGACCGCAGCTTCGACGCAACTTCCACAGGCGCGGCGGTGAGGTCGCGAAACGCCAGCTTCTCCAGCGCCTCCTCCCCCGCCGCCCCGGAGAGGTAGTCCTCCGCCAGGGCGATTTCATCCGCCGTGAACAGGTTGGTCTGCTCCAGCAGTTCCACTATTTTAGCGGCTCTTTGATTTTGTGGGTTGATCATTGGTTTGGTTCCTCCTTTTCCTGTGCTTGTGAGCGCATTCCTTTATCGGTCTGCTGCTATCTGTTGCGGAAGCGCTCGCTGGTTATGCATTTATGCTGGCAAATGGTTTGGGTGGGCATCAATGTTTTAATGTTATTCCCCGTAATAGTCCTCTCCTCGGGAATATTCGTTTTTTTGCTTCATTAAGTATAGATATTCGCTTATCTCCGTATAGATTCCTGCCAGGGGCCCGTTCTCCTGCGCAATCCGGTGGCGGTTCGCCGCCAGATTTTCCTCCAGGGCGGCCAGAAGCCCCGAGAGGTACTCCATGCCGTACTGGGCTGTCAGGGCCGCGGATTTCTGCAGGCCTTTAAGCGTGCTGTCATGGACGGTGGAAAAGCCGCTCTGGCACAGGTCCGCCATCAGGGAGAGGATCTCAGCGGCCATGTCCTCCATGACCAGGAATTTGGGCTTGTGGTCTGTGGATATGGCTGCTGCGCTTTCTTTGCTTTCCGCAGTTCCGGACGCTGTCAGTTCTGCTACGGCGCTTTCGTTTTCTCCGGCACTTCTGTGCTCTGTGGCTGTCCCTTCTGCCGGGGTGCTTCCGTTTTCTCCGGCATCTCCGCTTTCTGTGGCTGTCCTTTCTGCCGGAACGCTTCCGTTTTCTCCGGCATCTCTGCCTTCTGTGGCTGTCCCTTCTGCCGGGACGCTTCCTCCTTGCCTGGCTGTAACGTCTACCGGGGCGCTTCCGCCTCCCGGCACTGCCTCTCCGTCGGGTGCCTCGATTTCCAGCAGATCCACCGGATACATCCGAAGCCTCCCGTCCCGCAGATAGACCTTCCCCAGGAAACAGGGCGGCTTCTTCCCGGAGATTCGTTCCAGGTATCGAATCGTGCCCGCCTCCTCCTTGGAATAGGCCACCTCCACCAGAAGCTCCCGGCCCGCCGCGTCATAAAGGGGCAAGGTCAGCCGCTGCTCTGTCTGGGAGAATTCCGCCCTGGCGCAGCTCTTTGGCTGGACGAACAGGGGCTCCACGCCCTTTCCCCCGGCGTCCTCCTGTCCGGTATCGCCCGGGCTGTCCGGCTCTCCCTCTTCCGCAAGCCATGTCCTCTGCTGCTTCCAGATCTGCTCCCGGAACAGGGCACCGAAATCCTGATAATACCACTTTGCTATATCGGATACATGCAGCCCTGCCTCCCCAGTGACCTCCCCTTTGGTCTCCTGGCTGGAGGACAGGCGGTTCCGGCTGTCGCATTTGGCCCCGTTCAGGTGTATCCTGACCTTCAGAAGATTCTCGAAGGAAATGTTCAATCCCCAGGGAGCGCCTGCCTGCTGGTTCCTCCAGGCCCCCTTCTTTTTGGATTCGTCATAGAACACGGGCCTTGCGTTGGTATAGGTGTACCACTGTTTCGTCTTCTCTTCCAGGAAATAGACTGTCTCCCCCTCGTATCCCGTCTGGCTCCGGAAATGCTCCATGGCTATCCCGATCAGGTCAAGGTTCCCCACAGGGAGATAACCGGCCCGGAATTCTCCCGCCAGCTTTCCCACTGCCTCCTGCCCCGTGGCCTGGCCTTCCATCTGCCCCGTTGCCTGCCCCAGGAGCTGTACCCGCCGATAGAGCCTTGTCAGCTGCTCCATCAGGTCTTCCGTGCGGAAAGCCGCCTTTCTGGCAAAGTATCTGCCGTAGGAATCCGCCAACGCCCTGAAATATCCCTCGAACCTGGAGAGCCTGGCATTGTGGCTGATGATGGCAAGCCTCTCCAGGTAGTCCGGCACGTCGTGGGACACCCGGGACAGCCCGGTGCCCAAAAGCTCCTCCAGGAAGCGCTCCATCTGCCCGGCCGCGTCCCTCACTTCCTCCAGGTCGTAAACCGGCGTGTCTGCCGTCTCTGCCTGGAGGGCCTCTCTGGTCAATACGCCAGTCTCCATCTGGCACCAGAGGATGGCAGCGGCCTTGTGCCTGCACAGTTCCTTTTTATGGCAGGTGCAGGTGGAATATTCCAGAGGGGACAGGAGCTTCACTGTCATCCCCTGTTCCGGCAGGTCGACGGTGACCACCGAGGACTCCTGTATCACCGGGCGGATGCCGCCTGCGGCCTGGTTGACGAAAGCCTGGAAATAGCGGCTGCCCAGGGCCTTCTGGAGCTTATCGAAGGGGTAGGCGTTTATCTCTTTCCATGCGGGGCTGTGTCGGTTTTTATCGACTACGTTTATGTCGTTATTTTGGTTTTGATTAGTGGAACCGCTCCGCCCCGGCACGATGCCGGAATCCGGAATGGGCTCCGATTCTTGGGTTGCTTCCTGTGACGGACTGCTCTTTGGATTTTGGGCGGCTACCTGTACCGGACTTCCCTCCGGTTTTTGGGCAGCTTCTTGTACCAGGCTTCCCTCCGGTTTTTGGGCGGCTTTCTGTACCAGGCTTCCCTCCGGTCGCTGGGCGGCTTCCTGTACCAGACTTCCCTCCGGATTCTGGGCGGCCTCCGGCCCACACAGAACCGGGCTTCCCCCGTCATCCGCAGCCCTCGCATCCTGCCCATTCTCCGTGTCCGCTGCCGACAGGTTCTGCGCATCCTGTCCTGCGGAATCCGTGCCGCCCCTAAGGCAGCGTTCCCGCAGAATCAGAATCCCATGTACCACATGGCGGCAGATGCTCCTGGAGGGGCAGGTGCACTTGCTCTCCCCCAGAGGAAAGCGCACCGTCACGGTCTCCGCTCCCACCTTTACCACAACCTCTTCCCCCAGCGCGCCAATCCCGGCAGCGGCTCCTTCCATGGAATTCTCCTCTTCCATGGAATGCCCTTCTTCCATGTCTTTATAGGCCCGCTTGACAATTCCCTTATTGCTGATGCCGATCAGATAGTCGTCGTCTATCCCGGCCAGCCGTTCTCTCCACTCATCCATAGAAATCTCCTCTTATTAATATAGTAATTCCTGTCATTCTTCCTGTCAAGCCGCAATGGAGCGCCAAAACCGCCCTTTATCCATACTGAAAAACAGCTCCGGGCCTGTGAGCACCGGAGCTGTATATTTTTGAAATGCCATATCCTGTTTTCACTGCGGGCTGCATACAGCCTTTCTCCTGAAAAATCTATATATGCAGCGCTTAAATGCCGTTTATTTACTCCAGTATCCGGTCAATCCTCTCCCGCTCTTCCCGGTCAAACTCCACATTGCCAAGCATCCCCACATTGTCCAGTATCTGGGATGGCCTTGACGCACCGATCAGCACGCTGGTGATGTCCCCGTCCCGGAGGATCCAGGCCAATGCCATCTGGGCCAGGCTCTGTCCCCGCTCTCTGGCGATTTCACCCAGGGCGCGCACCCTGTCCAGGGTCTCCTCCCGGATGGAGCTCTCCTTCAGGAACCTTCCGTCCGTGCGGACGCGGCTGTCCGCCGGGATGCCGTTTAAGTAGCGGTCCGTCAGGAGCCCCTGGGCCAGCGGGCAGAACGTGATGATGCCGATGCCGTTCTTTGCCGCATAGTCCTTCAGCCCATCGGCCTCGATGCTGCGGTTCAGCATGGAATAGCTCCTCTGGTTGATGATGAAGGGCGTGCCCATCTCCCGGAACAGCTTTGCGATGGCAATGGTCTGCTCCTTATCGTAATTGGAAATCCCCACGTATAGGGCCTTGCCGCTCCTGACGATGCCGTCCAGCGCCCGGGCGGTCTCCTCCAGCGGCGTCTCGGGATCTGGCCTGTGGTGGTAGAAGATATCTACGTAGTCCAGTCCCATCCTGCCCAGGCTCTGGTCCAGGCTGGCCACCAGATACTTCTTGCTGCCCCAGTCGCCGTAAGGCCCCGGCCACATGTCGTATCCGGCTTTGGTGGAGATGACCAGCTCGTCCCTGTAGGCCCCAAGGCTCTTTTTCAGGATGCGGCCGAAATTCTCCTCCGCCGCGCCGTACACCGGGCCGTAATTGTTGGCCAGGTCGAAATGGGTGATGCCATTGTCGAACGCAGTCTGGCACATGTCCAGCATGTTGTCGAAATTGCCGTTGGAGCCGAAATTGTGCCACAGCCCCAGAGACACCGCCGGGAGCTTCAGCCCGCTGGCCCCGCAGCGGTTATATTGCATTTTTTCATACCTTGATTCGTCTGCGATATACATTTTTCTATCCTCCTAAGTAAATCTATATCTATGCTTTCCTGTCGATGCTCTCATCCCCTCCGACAAATCCACCTTTTCCCACTGCAGTATAGCATACAAAAAATGCCTACAGGAAAAATATTGTGAAATTAGCAAAAAAAGATTGCATGGTCCCTCTCCTCCATGTATACTATAAGCAATAGAAGGGCTATATGCCTTTCATGTGGGCTGACACAAGAATCCGAAATTCATTCCAGACTTCGGGCGCTGGACGGTTGGCTGGCAACGGAAAAACCAGAGATTCATTCCAGACTTCGGGCGCTGGACGGTTGGCGGACAACAGAAAAATCAGTCAGGAAGAGGCGAGATTATCTGCTGCGGCAGGTAGATCGCCTTTTCGCATTTTATATAGGTAGCGATTAAATCTTGCCAAAAACCGGATAAACGGCATGACCGGCTGTGCTATGTAGTTGGCAAGAATTAAATGCCGTATATATATCTACAGGAGAACCATAATGACGAAAAAAGAAGCGATTTCCATCATCACCAAGTGCGCCTCTCTATATGCCGCCAATCTATGCGACAGGCAGCTGGCTTTTGTCTATCGGAATGGCAATAATAGCCCGGCATTCCTGGAAGCCACCTTTCGAGCCAATAATTTCCTGCACTTCACTGGCATCAAGCCCCCATCCGGCACAAAAGCAAATGCCTTCTACCGGAACGCAATCGACAGGCGCCTGAAAGAATCCGATATCCTCTTCAGAGAAAACCATACTACCGAGCTGAAACTCCAGGTTCTCCGCAACATCATGCTTATTGCCTATTCCGCCAGAATGATTGGCGATTATGCCGGCGCTCATGTGGATTTATATACGGAAAAGGTTACCGGCACCACCGCCGCGTGCCTCGGCCTCATAAAAGCCGGACAAAGCTACATACCAAATACGGTGTTGAAAGAAGATATACGTAATCTCATCCCAAATCCTCCCGGGAAAATCTTCGCCATTCTCCGAAAGCCGATCAGTCAGCCCCAGTACACGGAAATTACTTATCAAAGCCCCAAGCACAAGGTCAATATAAAAGCCTTTCCGCCGGACCTGATTCCCAAAATCGATGATCATCTGCTCTCACAGCTCTGTGCCTTACAGTCAGACCAGCATTAACCGCAGACGCCGCCCTCTCCCGAGGACCAGGCTGTCACGCGAAGCCCCACTCCCCTCACGCAATAATCTTCCCCATCCACCCCGCCAGCTCCTCCGGCGTCATGGCCCCCACGAAGGCCCCCATGTCCGAGAGGGTCTGGGCGGCGTTGCGGTCATAGTTGGGGTTGGCGTCCATGTCCAGGGCGGTGAGCACCACCAGCTTCGCGCCGCTCTCGATGATTCCCTTCGCGGTGCTGTAGAGCCGCTGGTAGCCCCCGCCCTCGTAGAGGTCCGTCACCAGCACCACCATGGTCCGGAAGGGAAAATCAATCAGTCCCTCGCAGTACCCCAGGGCCCCGGCGATATTGGTGCCGCCGCCTAGCTGGACGCTCATCAGGGTCTCCACCGGGTCCTCCACATAGCCGCTTAAATCCACCACATTGGTGTCGAATATCACCAGCTTCGTGTCCAGCATGGGGAGCCTGGCGAATATCCCCGCCATGATGGCGCTGTGGATGACGGAATCCAGCATGGAGCCGCTTTCGTCCACGCAGACGATCACCCTCCACTGGTTGTATTTCTTCATCCGCGAATTGAAATATACGTTTTTCAGTACAAGCTGCTGCCGCTCCCTGTCATAGTTCTTCAGATTCCGCTGGATGGTCTTCTTCATGTCCAGGTTCCGGGCGGACTTTACCGGAGAGCTGGCGTTGCGGTTGATCTGCCCGAAAAAGGAGACACGCACCTCCTGCTCCAGCTTCCTGGCAATCTCCTCCGCCACTTTGCGCACGATTTCCCGGGCCAGGGAGAGCACCTCCCCCTTCATCATGTGCTTCAGCTCCAGGATGGTCTTCAAAAGCTCCTTGTTGGGCTCCAGCCTGCGCAGCACCTCCGGGTCTGTGAGCAGCTCCGTCATGCCGTACTTTTCCAGGGCGTGGCGCTCCAGAATCTCCACCGTCCGCTTGGGGAACAGTTTCTTCACCTGGTGCAGCCAGTCCGGCACGGTGAGCTGTGAGCCGTCGCTGCCGCCCCCGCGGTCTTTCCGTATCTCCTGCTCGTCCCCGTACTCTCTGGAATACAGATAGTCCAGCACATTTTCCATGTCCATAAATTTTAGATTCACGGCCCCGGAGGAAAAAGGAATCTGCCCTGACGCATATTTCCCCAGCACCAGCCTCCAGCGGTTCAAAATCTCCTGTTCGTCTGCCATTTTTATCTCCTAATTGAGTCGCTGCGCGACGGCTCTAAAGAATAAAGTCCCTTCGGCGCACCTCTATGAGAGAAACTTTCATTCGAAAGTGCCTCATGAAAGTTCCTCTCGTGCGCCTTCGCGACTTTACCGGCCAGCGCATCAACGCTGCATTCGCGACTTCACAAAAGCATCCAGTTCTTTCCCATAAGCATACCAGTCCGGGTAGACCTCCTGCCGCTCCAGGATGTCTCTCTGGCCCTTTCCGTGGATTCCCGCGGCCATGGACGCGATCCTGTCGATCTCCCGGGGCGTGAAATAGGCGAAGGCCATACGCAGCTTGGGCAGCAGCTCCATGAATTCCTCCTCGGAAACCGCGCCGTAGAATCCGTCCAGCATCCGCAGGAACTGCTCTCCGATGAACACCAGGTCCCTGGCCGTGAAGAACAGCCCTCTGAAGAACTGGGCCGTGGAGAACAGCTGCTCCCTGGTCCCGCTCAGATACCCCCTGCAGACCATCTCTATCTTTTCCGCCGTCTCCCGGCCGCTGCCGTAGAGGATGCCGTGGACGCAGCCGTTCAGGCCCGCGTTGATCTCCCCGTCCAGCGTCATCTTTTCCAAGACAGCATAGTAGTCATCTCTCTCCCGGCCCTCTGCCCCCTGCCGCCCCGTGACCCGGTACAGGAGCTTCACGGCGTTCATGCAGGGGTCCAGATCCTCGTCCTTGATCCTGGTCATGGAGGGCAGGAGGCCAATCAGTTTCCGGCAGCCGATGGAAATCAGCTCCCCGAATTCCAGCCCGGAGCCGTACAGCGTCTCCAGCTCCTCCATCATCATCAGGCTCTTTAAGGCCTCCGCCATGGAATAGAAATCCGTGTCCGCCAGCATCAGCTGGTGCACCCGGGAAAAGACTGTCTGCATCTGCCCCTGCAGTCCCATCTCGAAGACCCTGGTCAGCAGCAGGGCGCTCTCTTTGGCCCCCAGCTCCTTCTTCAGCTCCTCCTTCACCAGGCTCACCGCCGCCTCCTCAATGGTAGCGCCGTAGACCGACACCTCGATCAGGGCGGCGTCCACCTGGGCGTTCCATTTGTACTTCCAGATCTCCCGCATCAGGTTCCTGTCCTTTTTCAGCTGCAGGTTGGGGCCCTTTACCTTTTTGGCAAAGGCAGTGTCCAGGTAGAACATGCGGTTGAAGAACATGCTCTGCTGCCTGTGCCTGGGATTGGAAAATATGGACAGGGTGGACTCCGACTCCAGGGTGGAGGTTATCTTCAGACCGAACCGCCTGCACTCTCCCCGGAAATCGTGGAGTATGGGCGGCACGTCCGCCTGGGGGCACAGCGCGCCCACGGCGTTCCCCGTCATGAGCCCGCGCAGGATCCGTATGGGCGTGTCGGAGGCCAGATTGTACTCCCCTTTTACGAAGGAGGAGAGCACCGCGTCCTGCAGCTCGTAAGCCCCCGGCTCCCGCTTCCCCCGCAGCTCGGCCAGGCCCTTTGCCATGGCGCAGGCACAGATTTCGTCATAGGTGGACAGATACCCCTCCCTGCGCCTGGTCTCCTTGCCCGATGCCACCACCATGTCCAGCACCGCGTCCTCATAAGGGGCATCGGATTCCGGCGCCCGCTCCCAGATTTTCTGGTAAAATCCGGGAAAGGGCATGCCGCTGGCGTAGCCGTTCAGGGCATCCGCCGCCTCCATGGAGTAGGGCATCAGGTACACGCCCTGGTCCTTTTCGGGAACCTTGCCGGTCTTGCCTTCTGCCCGCGCCGCTTCCTCTTCCCCTGCCAGCAGCGCCCGAAGCCCCGGCGTGTGGAAGCCCCCCGTGACCACCAGCACCGTGCCCCCTGTCCCTGCCAGCTCCCGGGCGTGCTCCCCAATCCGCTTCGCCATATGCGCCTCCCGGGCCAGGCATCCGTCCTCCTCCATGGATTCCCGGGGCGTGTTCTCCCTGGCCAGCCCGCAGTACACCAGCAGGTTGTCGAACCAGCGCTTGCTTTCATCCCGCATACCGTTCAGTTCGAAATACTTCTCCCAGAACTCGTCGAAGCTGCGCAGCCCCGTCCGCTCGCAGAGCTGACGCAGATAGTCGTTTCGGGACAGCAGGTAGTCGTCGTTGTAATTGCTCTTCTCCTCTTCCTCCTTCCGCAGCCCCTTCCCCTCCCGGGAGGCCGCCAGGATGTCGCCGTAAGGCAGGTCGATGAAAGCCGTCCGGATCCCCAGCCGTTTTCCCGCCCGGAATGCCGCCAGCTCCGGCGAATAGTCCAGAAAGGGGTAATAGCATTTATAGCGCTCCCTGTCCTCCGAAATCCGCCCCGACTGGTCATGGCAGGAATAATAGATGGCGAAGGGCGCCTTCGTCTCCTCATGCACCATCACCGGAATCAGGGAATCCGCATTGTCCGGCCCCTCCACCAGGATGACGTCCGGCCGCAGCTCCTCGATTGTCCGGTCCACATGGTACGCGCAGGCGGGACTGTGATGGCGGACCGGAAGCAGGATTATCTCAGCCATTTCCTTGCTTCGTAATATTCTTTCCATAATCCGCCCTCTTTGCTGCTCTTGTCCCGGATCACCGTGTTGAAATACCCCTTCACCTTCTCCAGGTCGTCCTTGTTTTCCTTGGAGATCGCTCCCACCAGGTTCTGCACCAGGCTGTCCATGCCGATTGTCCCGTCCCCGTAGTAATAGCCCGTAATCATAGCCTGGTAGTACACCGACACCGCCTCCGCCGTGCTCATCACCGCCGACGGCCTGTCGATCCTGTGCCCGTAGGAGGAGACCCCCTCCCGCAGCTCGTGGTAGGTGGAGGCCAGGATCTCCGCCACGTCCTCGTCCACTTCCATGGCTATATGGCTCTCCGCCGCCAGCTTCTCCACCTCGCTCACGATGATCCGCTTCTCCATCGCCGCCTCCCGCACGGGCATCACCGTCTCAAAATTGAACCGGCGCTTCAGGGCGCTGCTCATCTCGTTCACGCCCTTGTCCCTGGTGTTGGCCGTGCCGATCACATTGAAGCCCGGCCTGGCGAAGAGGAACCCGTCGTCCCCCAGCTCCGGGACGTTGAGCACCTTGTCGGAAAGCACGCTGATCAGGCTGTCCTGGATCTCCGCGGGCGTCCTGGTGATCTCCTCGAACCGGGTCAGTATCCCCTTCTCCATCCCCACGTAGAGAGGCGACGGCACCAGTGCCTCCCGGCTGGGCCCCTGGGCCAGCAGGAGCGCGTAATTCCAGGAATATTTTATCATATCTTCGGTAGTCCCCGCCGTGCCCTGGATGGTGTTGGTGCTGACCCCGCTGATGGCGGCGGAGAGCAGCTCCGAGAGCATGGTCTTGGCCGTGCCCGGCTCCCCCACCAGCATCAGGCCCCTGTTTCCCGCCAGGGTCACGATGCAGCGCTCCACCAGCGCGTCGTTGCCGAAGTATTTCTTTTCTATGGTAAATTCTTTTCCGTCATGCCGTATAGGCTTCGAGCTCCCCAGGATGAAGGTCCGCACCGCCCTGGGGGACATCTGCCAGTTCTCCGGCCGGACGCCCGTATCGTTTGCCCTCAGCGCCTCCAGCTCCTCCCGGTATCGTATTTCCACTGGTGGCTTTATGTATTGTTCCATGTCTTTGCCTCCTGTTCTGCTATTTTTCCCCATCGTGCCGGACGCCTTCCCCTGCCGCCCGGCGGGGCGCTTATGATATAGAATCCGTATGCGAATCCTGCAGACATAACCCCGTCTGGTTCACATTGTTCCTGACCGCAAACCCATTGCAGCCGGTCAGGAAGACCTTCCCGCCTGCTTCCGGAAAGATGTTGTCCTCTACCCGGAAGCCCTTTGTTCCGACAGCCCTTATTTCCACAGCCTGTCCCGTAAACTTGTTCCCTGTCACAGCGATATTGGAATGAACTGTCTTCTCCGGATCCGCCGATACCGTCTGGGGATTGGAGTGAATCTGGGGAGCCTCCCCGTCCTCGAACAGGTTATCCCTTATGGTCATATCACGGATAAGCCCCGATTCGAACCATCCCCTGGCGTCATCCTCCAGAAGGATCGAGGCCATCCCATGCTTCCGGAAGACATTCTTCTCAATGACCACCTTCCCCCGGGTCGTGCACAATATCCCCCGGGTGGGCACATATTCCGACAGGTTGTTGCGGATGGTCACATTCGGCGTCCATGTGATATTTTCCACCGCATCGCCCCCTGCCCTGATTTCCTCCGGCAACGGCTCGCTCAGCGTCAGCTCGATATCGGTGTCATCCTTTCTGAGCCACCCCTTCACCGTATTCCGGTGGTAGGGAATCAGGTCGTCCCTGTCTATCAGCTCGATCTCATCCCCCGCCTCAAAGGCCTGGAATCCCCAGGTCTCCGGGTGCATGAACCGGACCGTCAGCTTCCGCTCCGCCCTGTCCGCCTCCAGGATCCGCAAGTGCGTCCCGTGGACATTGACGGTATCGTCATGGGCTCCGCTGAAATGGCTGTCCACGATGAGGATCTCGCCCCTGCAGCCCGACATCTGCACAAAATCCGCAAAACTGGCGCAGGTCCTCCCCGTCTCCGGGCGGGGGGCGCATTCCAGACGGCGCAGGGTCAGGTTCTCCGAGTACTGCCCCACGATTCCCAGCCCGTGCATGAAATGGAATCCGCAGTCCTCCAGGGTCACATTTTTGCTTCTATGGATGAAAGTCCCCACCTGATTGCGCATCCCGTCCCGCATCTGGTAGGTACAGCCCTCCCTGTAGCGGCTTCCCTCCGGAAATTCCATCTGCAGCACATTGTCCCCCAGGTCTGTGATGCCGCTTCCGTAGCCATACCATGCGACGCGCCTGAGTGTCCCCCTGTCCGGGTCCAGCTCCTGCAACAGATAGGCCTCCTTCTCCCAGTAACGCGCATTTCCATCGGCCAGCGTCCTCTCACCCTGCCACAGAATCGTGTCCGGTTTTCCGTCCCCATCCGCATCCTGCAGTCGGTACAGCGAATCCTTATGTACCTTTACCCGCACATAAGCGTCCGTTTTCGCGGTAACGGTATACTCTGATACTGTCGGCCGGGCATAATCCAGATTGAAATTGCGTATCACGATATCCTGGCAGCCGTCTATCAGGATGGGCGTCATCACCCCGTGCACCAGAAGCAGTGCGCCGCAGCCGTCTATGACGACATTTTTCATGTCCTTCATCCGGATGGCGCTCCATCTGACGCCCTCCGGATTCTCCGGTTTCTTCGCCGAATTGGTAATATAATATCCTTTGGCATAGTATGCGTTCTCGGGCCACACCTCGTATACCTTCCCCGCCTCGAACCGAATCGTTACGGCTCCCTCTTCCTTTTCCGCCCTCTCAATTGCCCTGCGGATCTCCGGGCCCGCATCCTTCCCCTGGCCCGGGTGCGCCACAGTGACGATTGTCACCGAATGCCCTTCTGTACTGTCCTCCCACATAGCAAAAATGCTCCTTCCTCTGATTCAGCAGTGCTGTTTTCGTATTCATAGTACCATATCGGCCAAAATAAAGCTATATCTATTTCGAATTCAGCAATGGTCTACTGAAATAACGCTCAATTTTTCATCCTTTCTGCGCAAAATAATTGTGCAGAATGCCGGAAAGATTTTTGTTGACAATCTCTGGCAATGAAACTAAAATACATCTAAGAAAATACCAAAGCCATTTGGGTGGGTTCATCCCCACTATCCGTTACGCGTAAAGGAGCGCGGCAGCAGAGAAGGAATTTATCATCGCATATTGGGTCAAATTTTGTTTTTTGTCCAATGTAGATAAAATCTTCAAACAGCACATTGCCACCATCCCTTGCGCGGGAGGACTCGAATGCAGCTTTGGCTTTTTTTATGAAAAATTTTATGTCTGGCGGTGGGTGCATATGATGAAGACAGGTTTACGGAAATTGGGGGCACAGACTAGCTCAGGGGCTAGGGATTACACCTTGTACAGAATGCTATATCCAATCGTGCTGGAGTTGATTTTCGCCTACATCTGCAGCAGCATCAACCAGATGATCATCAACAGCTTCTCCAGCCAGGCAATCGCCGCCACCACGGCGGTGGGGACTTTCTCATCGCTGATGCTGACTACCTTTGCCATCTTCTATGCCGGGCAGAGCATCCTCTTAGCGCCCTGCTGGGGCAGGAAGGAGTATGCGGAGGGCCGCCAGATTCTGACGGTGGGACTGATTGACAACATTCTGTTGGGGCTGGGGCTGGCCGTCATCTGGTTCTGCGCGGGAGGCTTCATCATGGGGCTGATTCATGTCCCCGCCGACCTCTGGGACATGTCCGGCGACTATCTGTCCGTGGCGCTGGGCCTGTCGGTCTTCCAGGGCGTCACTGCCACCTTTGCCACCGCTTTCCGGGCAATCGGCAAGATGAAGACCGCCATGGCAGGGAGCTGTCTCATCAACGGCAGCTGGATCGTGTGGGAAGCCCTGACTCTATGGCTGGTCCCCGCAGACTGGCAGGACATCCGCCACTATGCCCTTGCCGCCATCCTGGCCCATATCCTGGGATGCGCATTTTACATTCACCAGGCCTCCAGGGATGAGAACATCCGCCTGAAGCTCCTCCACTCCAACTGGCGCGCCTCCTTTGGGGCCACCACCAGGCGGATCGCCCGCCTGGGCGTATTCAGCGGAATGGAAAGCGTAATCTACGTGTTGTCCCAGACCATAGTGGTCTCCATGATCGGGACACTGGGCACGCAGTCGCTTCTGGTAAAGGGCTATACCGCGAATCTGATCAATTATATCATCCTGCCGGCCTCCGCCATTCCTATCGCCGCCTCTACCCTGATTGGGCTGAGCCTGGGGAAGCGGGACGAGGGGCAGATGCTCCGGTATTTCCGCCAGAGCTTCCGCCTAGTCTGCGGCGCCACAGTGCTGCTGGAAATCGCGGCCCTTCTCTTCGGGCGGCAGTTCTTTGGCATGTATACAAGCGACCCGCAGTTATTGGACGCGTGCATGACGATTCTGAAAATCGAGATTGCCATGGAGCTGTTTCGGAGCATCGCCGCCCTGCTGGTAGCCTGCCTGAAGGCCATCGGGGATGTGCGGATGCCGTTCTTCATGGTCATCCTTGGCTCCCTGATCAATATCGGGGCCTCATGGCTCTTCGGCATAAAGGCGGGCCTGGGGCTCCCCGGCATTTGGATCGGCTACGGGGCGGATCTGGCCTTCCGCGGCATATGGGGACTCCTGTTATGGAGGAAACATACCAGACGCCACAGCTATCCTGTGTGGAAATAATCAAGCTTGCAACGCTGCAGAGCAGATAGTGTCCTTCGGACACTTTGGTATTTGACCCTCGCGGCATTCGCCAACTGGCCGTGCAAGCATGGCCGCTTGGCTCATTGCTCGCGGGAATAAAAAAACGAATGGAGCATAGCGACATGACGACAATGAATCCGGAATTCATCGAAAAAATCTACGCCGGGTGGCTGGCAAAGGTCATCGGCGTGCGCCTGGGCGTTCCCATAGAGGGCTGGACCTATGAAAGAATCCAGGCCGAGCTGGGAGAGCTGACAGGATACCCGAAGGAGTACAGACAGTTCGCTGCGGACGACGACACCAACGGCCCCCTGTTCTTCCTGCGGGCCCTGGGGGACAGCGAGGAGGGCTACGATATTTCCGCCCAGGACGTGGGCAAGGCCCTGCTGAACTACGCCAGCTACGAATCCGGCTTCTTTTGGTGGGGCGGCTATGGCATCTCCACGGAGCACACTGCCTATCTCAACCTCCGGGCCGGTGTGGAAGCGCCCCTGTCCGGCAGTATCGCGAAGAACGGCAGCACTGTGGCCGAGCAGATCGGCGGGCAGATTTTCATCGATACCTGGGGCCTGGTAGCGCCGGGCAATCCCGACCTTGCCGCCAGATACGCCGAAAAGGCCGCCAGCGTCACCCACGGGGGCAACGGCGTCTACGGGGGCATCTTCGTGGCCAGCTGCATCAGTTACGCTTTTATGGAAACTGATATTCGGAAAATCATAGAAAAAGGCCTGTCCTACATTCCCGCGGACAGCGAATACACGAAAGTAGTCCGCAGCGTCATGGCCTTCCATGAGGCAAATCCGGCGGACTGGCGAAAAGGCTACGGTTACGTCAGGGACAATTTCGGCTACGACAGATACCCGGGGGCCTGCCATATCATCCCCAACATCGGCGTGATGATCGTCTCCCTGCTCTATGGGGAGGGGGATTTCGCAAGGACGCTGGACATCTGCAACATGTGCGGCTGGGACACGGACTGCAATGTGGGCAACGTGGCCACCATCATGGGCGTGCGCTGTGGGTTGGAGGGCATCCCCGAGGCCCTGCGCAGGCCCATTCACGATATCCTGATCTGCTCCAGCGTCATCGGCTCCCTGAACATCATGGACATCCCCCAGGGCGCTGATTATATCGCCAAGCTGGCCGCCGCGGTGGCCGGATGGGATCTGCCGGAGCCCTGGAGGGAAATCCTGAGTCGGAAGCATACCGGATGCCATTTCGAGTATCCCGGTTCCACTTTCGGGCTGCGGATCAGGGCCATAAGCCCGGAGCAGGCCGCAGCTCTCGGTTCCCTGTGCGGCAACAGCCAGAATTCGGCTCCCTCTGGCATTTCCACATGCGGCGACTGTCAGAATCCGGCTCTCTCTGACATTTCCACATGCGGCGACTGTCAGAGCCAGGCAACTGCTGATGACCTGCGCTGCCAGAACCAGGAGCCGCCCGCCGCCGACCTGCGCAATACCGATTCGGATGCCCATACAGGAACCCGCGCACTGCTTGCCGCCGTCCCCCGGGCGGGCGGCATCGGGCATATGCTCTACAAAAAGACCTACTACATCCCCGAAGATTTCGACGACAACAGATACCAGCCAAGCTTCTCCCCAACGCTCTATCCCGGCCAGCGATTCTACGGCTTCTTAAAGCTTGCCCCAGGGAGCGGGGACTGTACCGCCCTGGCCTATGCGCACAATGCCTCCACCGGGAAGATTATAACCTCCGGGGAAGAGGTACGCCTGACCAAAGCAGAATGGAAAGAAGTCTCCCTGACCATCCCTTTCCTGGAAAACGGCCTCCTGGATGAGGCCGGCTTTATCCTGAAAGGGGACGCAGAGCAGAAAGATAAGCCCCTGGACATACTATTAGATGATTTCTATCAGGAGGGTGCGGCGGACTATACCATTGACCTGGCAGAATCCGCCATGGAGGTCTGGAGCTTCAGCCAAAGGGAAATCCGCCAGTTCACCAGGCTGAAAGGCCTGACCTGGCTTGCCGATGACAGGCTGCACTTAAGCTGCGCGGATTTCGGCGAGGTATACACCGGCGGCTACGACTGGGACGACTACGCCGCCACCTTCCATATCCGTCCGGAATGCCCCGGCTCCCATCTGGTGAACGTCCGCGTCAAAGGAGCCATCCGCTCCTATGCCGCCGGTTTCTATGCTCCGGGCAAGCTCGGCTTCTATAAAAATGAGAACGGCTATGTCCCCCTGGCGGAGACCGACTTCCCCTGGGAGCTGGGTTCTGACTATAGCATCTGCGTCATGGCAAAAGGAAACCATTTCACCGTGACATTAAACGACCGGAAAATGCTGGAGGTCACAGACAGCAGCCATCCCTACTTAAACGGCGGCATTGGCCTCTCCGTCAGGGACGGCGGGCACATCAGCTGCCGCGGCATAGAGGTGGCACCCTGCCCCGCTTAAACCAAGACAGACTCCCGATAGCCCTGGCGTCAATCCGGTCTCTTTCTGGAACGCCCTCCGGAAGGTCTTCAGGCTGGCATAGCCCACCATCTCGCTGATCTGTTCCAGCGTGAGCCTTCCGGATTTTGCTGCATGATTTCCAGCTCCACTCCCGTGGCCTCCTGCCATGCCTGGCCGAAAGGCGTGGCTGCCAGGTCCGTGGCGTTGGCCGTTACCGCCGCTTCTTCTGCCATAGAAATCCCCCGCCCCGTATTAGGCCGCACGGCACAGTAGGTGGCATCCGCGATGAACATCGCCAGCAAAATCAGGCACAGCACAATCCGCCATTTTTTCGCGATTCTCTGATACAGCCTTTCATACAGCGGCAGCAGCAGACAGACCAGCCCCGTGCCGCCCAGGCCGAAGACCACAGCTCCCAGCAGACAGATCCGCCCGTTCAGATTCCAAGCGTGCCCGCTGTAATCCCACCAGCGGATGCCCCAGAGCCGCTCCAGGAACCAGCTGGTAAAATATTCCAGCCCGGAGCACAGCGCCATGGACAAGAGGAACACCCGCACTGGCTTCCTCCGCAAGGGCCGCAGCAGAAGGCACAGCGCCAGCCCCCCTGCCCCGTATATCGGAAGGTAGGGTCCCCGGTACACCCCTCTGTTGATGAAGGCATGCTCCGTGGCAAGGTACAGCCCTACCTCCCAGAGCCAGCCGATGAAGGCCAGCCCGAAGAACAGCAGCACATAATAGTCAAATTCGTGAGTCGTCTTTTTTCTCGTCATACCAGCCAGTATGCCCGAATCCGCGCCTCCCTATGTATTCACCGGGAGCGGCAGATTCCCGGGGCTGTCCGTTTGCCGCTCCTCCCCATGGCTTTCATGGCTTTCGGCATGGAATCGGCCATAGAAATCGGCCATAGAATCCCGTTTTCACATTGATTTACCCCTGCAAGCGTGATAAGATAAGTCATATTTAATCAAGCACGAATGGAGAATCGTCATGCAAAAGAAGAACCGACTCAAAGACGATGTGTTCTACCGCCAGATTTTCAAACTGGTGCTGCCCATCGTCATCCAGAACCTCTTAAGCGCCGCCGTCAGCTCCGCCGACGTAGTCATGCTCAATTACGTGGGGCAGTCCTCCATCTCCGCCGTATCCCTGGCCTCCCAGTACGCAAACGTGCTGTTCATGGTCTTCTACGGCCTGGGCACCGGGGCCACCATGCTCTGCGCCCAATACTACGGAAAAGGGGACATGAAGGCCATCCAGGTGGTGGAGGGCATCGCATTGCGCTTCTCCCTGGGCTTCGCCATGCTCTTCGCCGGCGCCGCATTCTTTTTCCCGGAGGGCATGATGCGCCTCTTCACCAATGACGGCGAACTGATCGCCATCGGCGCCTCCTACCTGCGCTTCATGAGCGTCAGCTATCTGTGCTGGGGCATCATCGAGGTCTACCTGGCAGTGCTGCGCAGCATCGGCAGGGTCACTGTCAGCACAGCCATGAATGTGCTGGCCTTCTCCCTGAACATCATCCTGAACGCCGTGTTCATCTTCGGCCTCTTCGGCGCGCCGAAGCTGGGGGCCATGGGCGTGGCCATCGCCACCTCCGCCTCCCGCCTGATCGAGCTGGCGGCCTGCTTCGCGGTGTCGGCCGCCAGCAGGGACATCAAGCTGGACTTCCGGTATCTCTTCGCCAGGAACAGGCTCCTGTTCTCCGACTTCGTCAGGCTCTCCCTGCCTGCCCTGGGAAACGACATCAGCTGGAGCGTGGCCTTCTCCATGTACTCCGTCATCATGGGGCATATGGGCACGGACGCGGTGGCCGCCAATTCCTTCGTGGTGGTGGTGCGGAACTTCGGCACCATCCTGTGCTTCGGCATGGCCAGCGCCGGAGGAATCCTCCTGGGGAATGTGATCGGGGAGGGCAAGCTGGAGGAGGCCAGGGCGGATGCGGGCAAGCTCATGAAGCTCACTGTCCTCACCGGGGCCGTCGGAGGCCTGATCGTGCTGGCGGCTACGCCTTTTGTGCTGAAATACGCCACCCTGACGGAGAACGCCATGCACTATCTGAAATACATGCTGCTGATCAACACCTACTATGTCATGGGCGCCGCCGTGAACACCACTTTGATCGCCGGGGTCTTCCGGGCGGGGGGCGACAGCCGCTTCGGCTTCATCTGCGATACCATCGACATGTGGTGCTATGCGGTCCCCCTGGGGTTTTTGGCCGCTTTCGCCTTGAAGCTCCCGGTGCTCTGGGTGTATTTCCTGCTGTGCACCGATGAGTTCGTGAAATGGCCCTGGGTCATCCGGCATTACCGCAGCGGCAAATGGCTCAACAACATCACCAGGGACGATCTCTTCATAGAGAATTAAGGATAAAATTGTTGCGGAACAGGGCGCGATGTGCAATAATAGTGTGTAAAGAGCTTGGTCCCTGGCAGCCCGTCATTCGATATCCGATGCGCTGCGGGATTCCTGTGGAAGAATTGAAAATAAAGAAGGTTCATCAAATGAGCGATAGTCGAAATTGGAACGGCACAGGGGAGCAGATAAAGAGCGCCCTGTCCGAGGCCCTGCAGAGCGGGGATTTCAAGAATCTCAACGACCTGGTGTCCCAGACCGTGACGGATGCCATCAATGCGGCGGGGAAGCATGTCTCCTCCGGCAATACTACAAAGCAGTGGTCTTCCGGCGCAGGCTTCGAGGATGCCGATGCCCCGGAACAGAAACATGCCGATGCCCCTCCCACTATCCCCCTGTGGCGGCAGCGGGCCATGGAACGGGAGCGCCAGCGGCAGAACCGGCTGATGCAGGAGTGGCAGAGCAGGCAGCAGCGCATGCAGAGCCAGCCCGCCCAGCCGTTCCGCAAGGCCCTCCCCGCCATCAAGGTCAAGAAGGTGGGCAGCGTCTCCAATGTGCTGTACCAGGTGTTCGGCGGCATCGGCTTCGGAATCACCGGGCTGATAGCATTCTTCCGGATATTCGCCCTTCTGTCAGGGGATACCACCCTGGGGGGCTGGATCGTGAATATCCTGTTCTTGGCAGGCTTCTACGGCATGATCCGTTTCGGCATCGGCCAGAAGAGGCGCCTGAAGCGGGCACAGCGCTATCTCCAGCTGTGCGATTACAGAGTATACGGCGAGATTGCCAAGCTGGCTGCCGGTACGGGCAAGAGCGAGAGCTATGTAGTCAGAGACCTGCAGAAGATGCTGGCCCTGGGCATTTTCCCCGAAGGGCATCTGGATCAGCAGAAGACCTGCTTCATGCTCAACGACGTGGTGTACCGGCAGTACCTGGAGGCGGAGCGCGGCCGGACGCTCCGTGAGACGGAGAACAGGCGATCGCTGGAGGACAAGACCCCCGAACAGAGGCCGGAACCCGCGCCGGAGGTTTCCAGGGAGCAGGAATCCGAGCTGCAGACCATGGTGGGCGAGGGCCAGGAATACATACGCAAGCTCCGAGGCCTCAACGACAGGATTCCCGGCGAGGTGATATCCTCCAAGCTGTTCTGCCTGGAGAACCTCTTGAAGGACATCTTCGAAAGCGTGCGTACACATCCCGAGCAGATGCCCCGGATGCACAAGCTGATGAACTATTATCTGCCCACCACCCTGAAGCTGGTGGAATCCTATGAGGAATTCGACCGGGTAAGCTCTCCCGGGCCGGACATCGTAAAGGCCAAGGCCGAGATAGAGAACACTCTGGACACCATCAACGCCGCATTCCGGGAGCTCCTGAACACCCTGTTCCAGAACGCCGTGTTCGATGCCACCACGGACGCCCAGGTCTTAAAGTCCATGCTGGCCAGGGAGGGCCTGATGAAGGAAATGGCCTTTGCCGCCAACGATAGCCAGTGAATGCCCGGATAAGCCCGAGCAGGACCGCGGATATAAATATAGAAGAAATAGGAGAAATGGAAGACTGGAGGAGACGAAAATGAGCAATGATTTAGACGAAATGCTGAGCCAGGGCCCCACCTTGACCTTCGAGCCCTTTTCCCAGCCTGAGGCCCCTGAAGTGCCTGCGGCGGCCGAGGCCACGCAAAAGATACCGGAGGCGGTGCTGACCCCTGCGGAACAGAAGATGGTGGACGACTTTGCCGCCCAGATCGACATTTCGAATACCCAGATGGTGCTGCAGTACGGCGCCGGCAGCCAGAAGAAGATCGCGGACTTCTCCGAGGGCGCGCTGAACAATGTGCGCACCAAGGACATGGGCGAGATCGGCCAGATGCTGGCGGATGTGGTCACCGAGCTGAAGGATTTCAACAATGAGGAAGAGGAAAAGGGATTCCTGGGCTTCTTCAAGAAGGGCTCCAACAAGCTGGAGAACCTGAAGATAAAGTACGATAAGGCGGAGGGCAATATCAACAAGATCTGCCGGGTGATGGAGGACCATCAGGTGACCCTGCTGAAGGACGCCGCCATGCTGGACAAGATGTATGAGCTGAACCTGAACTACTTCAAGGAGCTGTCCATGTACATCCTGGCCGGAAAGAAGAAGCTGGAGCAGGCCCGGACAGTGGAGCTTCCCGCCCTCCTGGCCAAGGCGGAACGCAGCGGCCTTCCCGAGGATACCCAGGCCGCCAACGATTTCGCCGCCATGTGCGAGCGCTTCGAGAAGAAGATCTACGACCTGGAGCTGACCAGGACCATCTCCATGCAGATGGCGCCCCAAATCCGCCTGATCCAGAGCAATGACGCCGCCATGTCGGAGAAGATACAGTCCACGCTGGTGAACACCATCCCCCTGTGGAAGAGCCAGATGGTGATTGCCATAGGCTTGAGCCACTCCACCGAGGCCGCCAAGGCCCAGCGGGAGGTGACGGACATGACCAACGCGCTGTTGAAGAAGAACGCCGAGACCCTGAAGATTGCCACCATAGAGACCGCCAAGGAGACCCAGCGGGGCATCGTGGACATCGAGACCCTCACCGCCACCAACCAGACCCTGATCAGCACCTTAGACGAGGTGATGAAGATCCAGGAGGACGGCCGGGCCAAGAGGAAGAGCGCGGAGGCGGAGCTGGGCAGGATCGAGAACGAGATGCGCCAGAAGCTGCTGTCCGTCAGCCAGGCTTCCAGGCAGGTGTAAAAAATATCCCACAGGAGAGCAAACTGTCGGCAAGACATTGCTTCCTGTGGGATTTTTTCAGAACCGCATTCCTGTCTCAGATAAAGACCGGGCTGCCGGGAAATGGCGGGAATGCCAGCTTCCCGGCAGAGCCTTATAACCCGGGATGCCTGTCCCTGAACACAGGCATGCTGCCGCGGACTTCCTCCGCCAGGTTCATGTCGCATTCAGCGGACAGAATTTCTTCCGTTTCTTCTGCCAGCGCCAGAGTCCTGCCCAGAGGGTCGATCACTGCGGATGTTCCGCCGTACACGGTACTGTCAGCCGCGGAGCAGGAATTACAGTTCACAACGAATATCTGGTTTTCAATGGCTCTTGCCGCCGTCAGGCATCTCAAATGGGCGATTCTTTCTCTTGGCCACTGGGAGACCACGAACAGCATCTCGATCCCGTCCAGGCTGAGCCTGCGCGTGAGTTCCGGAAAGCGCAGGTCATAACAGATAATCACGCCGCATCTGATCCCGTCCAATGCAAAAACGCAGATATGGTCGCCCCGGGTATAAAATCCGTCCTCGCCCATGGGCGTGAACAGATGCATTTTGTCATATTCCGCAATACAGGCGCCTTTTCGGTCAAACACCGCTGCCGTGTTGAAAATCTTTCCGCCGCGCAGATTGGAGACAGAGCCCGCTACGATATTCACACCGTATTCCATGGCCAGACCGCCGATATGCTCCTTCACTTCGGCAAGGTTGCGGGAAGACAGTTCCGCAAGCCCCGTTTTTGGGAAAAATCCCGTATTCCAGGTCTCGGGCAGCACAAGCACGTCCGGATGTTCTTTTACGGCACGGCGGATCATCTGCTTGGCATGAAGAAAATTTTCAGACGGATTTCCAAGTTCCATCTTCATTTGCAGACAGGAAACTTTCATAAGTGCAGACAATTCCTTACCCCCTTTTCAATAAGTGATAAAGGCGGTTTGCCGCCTCTTTGGTCTCTTCCGGATTTCCAAAGGCGGAGAATCGGAAATAGCCTCGCCCGCATGCGCCGAAGCCCTCCCCCGGGATACCGACTACCTGAATTTCCTTCAGCAGATAGTCGAAAAATCCCCAGCCGCTCATGCCGTCGGGGCATTTCATCCAGAGATAGGGCGCATTTTTGCCGCCTGTATACCAGATGCCCGCCGCCTCCAATGCCCTCATGAAACAAGCGGCATTTTCTTTATAGATCCCCAGATTGCTGTGAATCTGTCTCTGGCCTTCCGGTGTAAATACCGCCAAAGCCCCTTTTTGCAGGATATAGGAGACGCCGTTAGTCCTGGTCTCACGATTGCGCGCCCACATTTCATTGAGGTTCATGCCGCCCCGGATCAGATTGCGGGGCACCACCGTATAGCCCACCCGAGTCCCCGTAAACCCTGCCGTTTTGGAAAGGGAACAGATTTCGATGGCGCATCTGTCCGCGCCCTCCAGCTCGTAAATGCTGTGGGGAATCTCTTTATCTTCTATGAATATTTCGTATGCCGCGTCAAAGAGGATAACCGCGCCGATCTCGTTTGCGAAGTCCACCCAGGCCTGCAGCCCGCTGCGGCTGAATGCGGCGCCGGTGGGATTGTTGGGAGAACAGATATAGAGGATATCGGCCCGGGCTTCTTCACAGGGTTCGGGCAGGAAGCCCTTTTCCTCGTTCGAAGACAAGTGTATAATCTTCCTCCCCGCGAGAAGATTGGTATCCACATACTCCGGATATGCAGGCTCTATCACCATAACGCTGTTATCCCGCTCAAACAGTTCAAGAATATCGCCGAGATCGTCGCAGGCGCCGCTGGAAACAAAGATTTCATGCTCCTCCCTCTCAACGCCCCTGTTCCGATAATGCTCCGCAATGGCTTTCCGAAGCGCAGGATCGCCGGCCTCCGGCATATACCCATGGAAAGTGGCCGCGTTCCCCTGCTCCTCAACGGCAGCGTGCAGTGCCTGAATCACCGCCGGACAAAGGGGCAGGGATACATCCCCCACGCCCATTTTAAGCACCTTTTTACCGGCGTTTGAGATGAGATATTCCTCTGTCTTTCTGTAGATGGTGTTAAACAGATAGGCATCTTTTAAGTCCCCGTATCTTGTATTGGGCTTCAGCATTGTTTGTCTTCTCCTTCTCAGTGAATCTCTATCTCTATGGCTCTTTCTCCGATAACCGCCGTTCGAACCGATCCTTTCGGGTGTCGGCGGGTATCTCTGTGGGATACGCTCCGCTGAAGCAGGCATTACAGTAATGGCAGCTGCCGGTCAGCAGGGAAAGCTGTTCTACCGGAAGATAGCCCAGGGAATCCGCACCGATCCTGCGGGCGATTTCGGCAGTGGTATATTGGCAGGCGATCAGATGTTCTTCCGAGTCAATATCCGTCCCGTAGTAGCAGGGATGGAGAAACGGCGGCGAAGAGACCCTCATATGGATCTCTTTGGCGCCCGCTTCCCGCAGCAATGTCACGATGCGCCCGCTGGTGGTGCCCCGTACAATGGAGTCGTCGATCAGCACCAGGCGTTTGCCCCTCACCGCATCTTCTATGGCGGAAAGCTTGATCCTCACTTTATCAAGACGGTCTCCCGGCGCGATGAAGGTTCTGCCCACATACCTGTTTTTCATCAGTCCCATGCCGTAGGGAATACCTGACGAACGGCTGTACCCCAGTGCCGCGTCCAGCCCGGAATCCGGCACCCCAATCACAAGATCCGCTTCTACAGGATGGGTTTTTGCAAGAATGGATCCGGCCCTTACTCTGGCTGCATGAACCGAAACGCCGTCGATGACCGAATCGGAACGGGCAAAATAGATATACTCGAAAACGCAGAGCTTTTTCTGCTGTCTGCCGCAGTGTTCCTTTCGGGAGACAACGCCGTTTCTGCTGAAGACAAGGATCTCTCCGGGTTCCACATCCCGGATCACCCGGCCGCCCACCGCCTGGATGGCGCAGCTTTCAGAGGCTGCCACATACATTCCGTCGCTTGTCTTTCCGTAGCAGAGAGGCCGGAATCCATACGGGTCTCTGGCGCAGATCAGCTTTTGGGGCGACATCACGATCAGGGAATAGGCGCCGTCCAGTATGTCCATGGCGCTGCTGACGGCATCCTCTATGGAGCTGGTTTTCAGGCGTTCCTTTGTAATGATATAGGCAATGGTTTCGGTGTCGCTTGTGGTATGGAAAATGGCGCCGGACAGCTCAAGCCCGCTGCGCAGTTTTGCCGCATTGGAAAGGTTTCCGTTATGCGCCAGTGCCATCCTGCCTTTTTGATGGTTGACCTCAATGGGCTGGCAGTTATTTCGGTTCGTCCCTCCGGTGGTGCCGTAGCGCACATGCGCCACTGCCATCTGTCCTTCCGGCAGACGGGACAAGGCCTCTCCCGAAAAGACTTCGCCCACCAGCCCCAAATCCTTATGGGAGGCGAACAGGCCGTCGTCATTGACTACGATCCCGCAGCTTTCCTGCCCCCTGTGCTGAAGCGCATACAGACCATAATAGCATATGCCTGCCACATCGCGGATATCGGGAGCCATCACGCCAAACACGCCGCATTCTTCACGGATACTCATATCCTACCTCCCATGGCTTTCTCAAATGCCGCCCCGATAAATCCCTTGAACAGGGGATGGGGCCTGTTGGGGCGGCTCTTAAACTCCGGGTGGTACTGTACGCCCACATAGAACGGATGTTCGCCAAGCTCCACCGTTTCCACAAGCCTGCCGTCAGGAGAGGTTCCGCTGACGGTGAGCCCCGCCCCTTCAAAAGCTTCCCGGTACGCATTGTTGAACTCATAGCGGTGTCTGTGCCGTTCCCTGATGTCCGCGGCGCCGTAGCAGCGCGCCATTGTGGTGCCCGCCTTGATGCTGCAGGGATACGCGCCCAGACGGAGGGTTCCGCCTTTGTCAATGGCATCGCTCTGTCCCGGCATAAAATCGATCACCTTATGCCTGCACAATTCGTCGAATTCCCCGGAGTTCGCGTCCCTCATGCCGAGAACGTTCCTGGCGTATTCGATGACGGCGATCTGCATGCCGAGACAGATTCCCAGATACGGAATTTCCCTCTCCCTGGCAAACCCCACCGCCAGGATCATGCCTTCCACGCCCCGGCTGCCGAAGCCCCCGGGCACCAGAATCCCGTCCAGTCCCCCCAGTTTTTCTTCCACGGTGTCTGCCGTGATTTCTTCCGAATCCAGCCAATGGATGCGGACATGGGTATTGTGGAAATAACCTGCATGGGAAAGCGCTTCCGCAACCGAGAGATAGGCATCGTGCAATCCCACATACTTGCCCACAAGCCCGATGTCCACATAATGGGGCCTGGCCTTGATGCGCTCCACCATCTCCTCCCATTCCGCAAGCTCCGGAGCGGGCGCTTCTATCCCCAGCTCACGGCACACAACGGAAGAGAAGCCCGCCTTTTCAAGCATCAGGGGCGCTTCATACAGATTGGGCAACGTCCTGTTCTCGATGACACAGTCCGGCTTCACATTGCAGAACATGGATATCTTCCTGAAAATCGACTCCTCCAGCGGCTCATCGCAGCGCAGCACCACAATGTCCGGGTTCACGCCCATCCCCTGCAGCTCTTTCACCGAATGCTGTGTGGGTTTCGATTTGTGTTCACCGGAGCCGCCCAGGAAGGGCACCAATGTCACATGAATGAACAGGCTGTTCTCTCTGCCCGCCTCCAGAGAGATCTGCCTTGCCGCCTCGATAAAAGGCTGCGACTCGATATCGCCTATGGTGCCGCCGATCTCGGTTATGACCACATGGGCATTGGTCTTCTTTCCCACACGGTAGACGAACTCCTTGATCTCGTTTGTGATATGCGGAATCACCTGCACGGTGGAGCCGAGGTACTCGCCCCGCCGTTCCTTGTTCAGCACATTCCAGTAGACCTTGCCGGTGGTGAGATTGGAGTATCTGTTCAAGTCTTCGTCGATAAAACGCTCATAATGTCCCAGGTCAAGGTCGGTTTCGGCTCCGTCCTCGGTGACATATACTTCTCCGTGCTGATAGGGGCTCATGGTTCCGGGATCCACATTGATATAAGGATCAAGCTTCTGCGCCGCCACCTTCAGCCCCCGCGCCTTCAGCAGCCTTCCCAGAGAAGCGGCCGTGATCCCCTTGCCCAGACCCGATACCACGCCTCCCGTGACAAATATATATTTGGCCATTTCCTCCGCTCCTTCCCAATCCCTCATCTCTATTGAACGCTGAAAAGCAGATCTCCATAGGAGGGATAAGGCCAATATCTTTTGGCGGTCAGGGTTTCGGCCTCATCGCAGGCCACCCTTAATTCGCCCATCCCGGCCAGTACCTGATCCCGAATCAAGGCGGCCTCCTCACCGATGTCTTCGGCGGCGGCAAGCGACAGAAGCGAATTTTCAACGGCAACCGCACCGTCATAGATCCTGTCTGTCAGGGCGGAAAGCTTCCGGACAAGCTCCGTTTCATAACCGCATGCCAAAGCGGAATCCAAGGCCTTCTTTGCCGCAGATGTCCCTGCAAGCTCTGATGCATAGGCGCTGACGGCAGGCGCGATCTGGGTTTTTGCCATATCCACCATGGTATTGGCTTCAATGATGATGGTTTTGCAATAGTTTTCTAACGTTATTTCATATCTCGATCTGATTTCCGCCTCTGTGAAGACACCGTGGGAAGTCAGCATATCCACATTCTTTTTGTCAAGAATATGGGGCACCGCGTCCGCAGTGGTGCGATAGTTGAGAAGCCCTCGTTTTTCCGTGGCCTCCCGAATCCAGCTTTCCTCATAGCCGTTTCCGTTGAAAATGATACGCTTATGGTCTTTGATGGTTTTTCTGATCATTTCATGAAGCGCGGTCTCAAAATCTTTTGCCCCTTCCAGACGGTCGGCATAGATTCTCAGGCTTTCGGCAACCGCGGTATTCAGCATAATGTTGGCACAGGCAATACTGTTGGAAGAGCCCAGCATACGGAACTCGAATTTGTTGCCGGTAAACGCGAAAGGGGATGTCCGGTTGCGGTCGGTGGTGTCGCGGTTGAATTTGGGCAAAACATCCGCGCCCAGCTTCATCTGCGTCTTTTCGGTTCCCTCATAGGGCGTATCGTTCTCGATCGCCTCCAGAACCGCGCTGAGTTCATCGCCCAGGAACAGGGAGACAACGGCGGGCGGCGCTTCGTTTGCACCCAGACGATGATCGTTTCCGGCCGTGGCAACGGAGATGCGGAGCAGATCCTGATAATCGTCCACCGCTTTGATTACGGCACAGAGGAACAGCAAAAACTGCGCGTTCTCATAGGGCGTGGCGCCGGGCGAAAGCAGGTTCTGGCCGCTGTCCGTGGCAATCGACCAGTTGTTGTGCTTGCCGCTGCCGTTGACGCCTGCAAAGGGTTTTTCGTGGAGCAGGCAGACCAGGCCGTGCTTTGCGGCTACTTTCTGCATGATTTCCATTGTGAGCTGGTTGTGGTCTGTGGCGATATTGGTGGTGGTATGGATCGGCGCCAGCTCGTGCTGGGCAGGAGCCACCTCGTTATGCTCGGTCTTCGCCAGGATCCCCAGTTTCCAGAGCTCATCGTTAAGCTCTTCCATATAAGCGGCCACGCGGGGCTTGATGACGCCGAAGTAATGGTCATCCATTTCCTGTCCCTTGGGCGGCTTTGCCCCGAACAGGGTGCGGCCCGTAAAGCGGAGGTCAGGGCGCCTTTCATACATTTCCTTTGTGATCAGAAAGTATTCCTGCTCAGGCCCCACAGAGCTGGTCACTCTCTTTACGGCATCGTTGCCAAACAGGCGCAGGATGCGGAGAGCCTGTTTATTCAGCGCCTCCATGGAGCGAAGAAGCGGCGTCTTCTTATCCAGCGCGTGCCCGCCGTAGGAGCAGAATGCCGTAGGGATGCAGAGCGTCCTGCCTTTGATGAACGCATATGAGGTAGGATCCCAGGCCGTATAGCCTCTGGCCTCAAAGGTGGCCCTCAGGCCGCCGCTGGGGAAGGAAGAGGCGTCCGGCTCACCCTTAATCAACTCTTTGCCCGAAAAATCCATGATCACACCGCCGTCAGGGGAGGGCGTGATGAAACTGTCATGTTTTTCTGCCGTTATACCGGTCAGCGGCTGAAACCAGTGCGTGAAATGGGTAGCGCCTTTGGACAGCGCCCACTCTCTCATTGCCATGGCCACCCCATGGGCTACGCTGATGTCAAGCTCGGTTCCCTGGTCGATGGTCTTCTTCAGGGACGCATAGACCTGATCCGATAAAGTGGCTTTCATGACTCTGTCATCGAATACCAGGCTTCCAAAATAATCTTTTACCGTTTCCATTCTATTCTCTCCTTTGCCGTTCCGGATTTTTGATTACAAACGTCCATTGCATTTGCGTGCGCATTCCCCGGAGGGTTTTGTCATATAGGACGAACTTTCCTATATGACAAAAACGGCGTCTTCGAGCACTTACACTCAAAGACGCCGTTGCCTTTACGCTCTATGTTATACACCCGCAGGTTTTCTTTGTCAACCCTTTTTTGTAATTTGCAGGGATACAATTTGGAGGAAAGAAGCAGCATCTACTCTGGGAATGATTAAAATATACACAGTTATGGGAGCAGAGTGGAGCGATAGTATGGAGAAAAATCAAGTTTCCTGAGAAATAGACTTAAGGTATGGCACAGGAAATCAAGAGGCGGACAGCAGAGAGAACAAAGAACTAAATTTAGGCGTTATTCATTGTACAGCTTATCACAAAATGAATTACAAGTCTACTCTTTTTTTATTTTTCTGCTAAAATTTTCTTATCAGCTGATAAATACCGACTACAGGGAAAGGAGGGCTTTCTTTTGATAGAATTCAATGATATCTGCAAGATTTATCGGGTAGCCAGACGCGAGCCCGGGCTCGGCAGTGCGGTGAAATCGCTTTTTAAAAGAGAGTACAGCACAATTAATGCCATAAACCATATCAGTTTTTCCATAGACGATGGTGAAATGGTAGGTTATATCGGCCCGAACGGAGCAGGCAAGAGCTCCACGATCAAGATTTTAAGCGGAATATTGATGCCGGACAGCGGAACATGCCTGGTGAACGGTCAGGTGCCCTGGAAAGACAGGAAGGAGTATGTCCGACAGATAGGTGTGGTCTTTGGTCAGCGTTCGCAATTGTGGTGGGATATTCCGGTCATGGATTCGTTTGGACTTCTGCAGGCAATTTATTCCATACCTGCACCGAAGTACCGCAGCAAATTGGATGAACTGACGCAGCTTTTGCATTTGGAGGAGCTACTGAAAACGCCCACAAGGCAGTTGTCATTGGGACAGCGTATGCGCTGCGAAATTGCCGCGTCTCTGCTGCATGAACCCAAGCTGCTGTTTCTGGACGAGCCGACTATCGGATTAGACGCAGTGTCTAAGATTGCCGTCCGCGACTTCATCAAAAAGATGAACGAAGAACATAAAACCACGGTGATCCTAACAACACATGACATGCAGGATATTGAAGCGATTGCCAGGCGTGTGATCCTGATCGGCAAAGGGCAGAAGCTGCTGGACGGCACTCTGGAAGACCTGCGCCTGGAAGCAGCTTCTTTAGGAACAGAAAACGGAGGTGAGGAAACGGACATCGACCACATTATCGCAAGCCTCTATGCAAAGCTGAACATTATGTAGGAGGCGGCCATGAAAAAATATTATTGTTTTTTTAAGCTTCGATTTGCCACCGGGCTTCAGTACCGCATGGCGTCTGTCACGGCTTTGACGACGCAGCTTATTTGGGGCTTGATGGAGTGCCTTGCGTACAGAGCAATCGCGGAGGCTTCCGGCGGAAATCTGCCGATGAATTATTCTTCTATCGTGACTTACATCTGGCTGAAAGAAGCGCTGTTGGTTCTCTGTAATACATGGGCGGCAGACAATGACCTTTTTACAATGATAACAAACGGAAATATAGCATATGAATTGTGCCGTCCTGTGTCAATCTATTCCATGTGGCTTTCAAGAACGCTTGGCGCAAGAATAGCGGAGGCAATTATGAGATGCATTCCCGTATTATTATGTGCGTTTTTCATGCCGAAAGCCTTTCGGATGTCTTTGCCGGTGAATGGCGTTTCCTTTTTGCTGTTCTTGCTGACATTATGTCTGGCGCTGGGGATAACGGTTACATTTTGTATGATCGTGTACATGCTGTGCTTTTTTACGATCTCTCCCCAGGGCTGGAGGATGGTGTTGACAGGAGCGGTAGATTTTCTGTCAGGAAATATCATCCCGCTGCCGTTTTTCCCGAAAAAATACCTGTTTTTCGTAGAAATGACCCCCTTTGCTTACATGCAGAACATTCCATTTCGGATATACAGCGGAGATCTTGCCGGAGGGGAAATAATCACATGTATCCTCAAACAAGTTCTTTGGCTGGCAACACTGCTGTTTCTGGGAATTGTCCTATGGAAACGGGCGGGAAAAAGAATCATGATACAGGGAGGTTGACGCCATGAAAATCAGAGAAACTTTGAAATTGTATTTTAAGTATGCCTCTGTCTGTACGCAAAGTGTCATGGAATATAAATTTTCTTTTCTGTTGATGGTCATTGCGCGGTTCATGATAGCATTTTGCGAATTGGTTGCAATCCAATTCCTGTTCTCCGGCTTTACACAGATAAAAGGCTACACCTACGGGGATGTTTTGCTGTGCTTTTCCGTCATTCAGATGTCCTTCACATTTGCGGAGCTGTTTGGCAGTGGCTTCAAATCTTTTTCAGGGCTGGTGAGGGGAGGCGGATTTGACCGAATGATGCTCAGACCATGCAGCCTGATCCTCCAAGTAATGGGAAATAGCTTTGCAGTAGGAAGAATCGGGCCCTTATTCACTGCCATTGTCACGCTGGTGCTGGGCATCAGGCACAGCCGGATCCCATGGAGCGTCATGACTGTCTGGACAATGGCTGCCATGATCATAGGGGGCATGTTATTGTTTATAGGACTGTTCATGCTGGAGGCGAGTTTTTGCTTTTTTTCCATTCAGGATACTGCGCTGATCAATGTATTGACATACGGGGCGAAATCCCATGGAAAGTATCCCATAGACATCTATGGGAAAGGGATTCTGCGGTTCTGTACTTATGTCATTCCATATACCTTGGTTCAATATTATCCCCTGCAGTTCCTGCTGGGCAAAACGCGCAACTGGCAACTGGCATTTTGTCCTCTTGGGATTATTGTGTTTTTGCTTATCTGTTATTTCATATGGCGGTTTGGAGTGAAGCATTATAAGTCATGTGGTTCATGAAGGCGTCATGAAACTCACTATTTGGTAAATTTCGACAAATTTCGACAAAAATCGCAGCATGAAAACTTTCCTGTTCCACCTTGACAAAGCACAGGTTTCGGCGTATGATACTCGTAAATGAGCAAAGGCGTTCATTTTGGTGCAGACAAGTATTGTGGTATCTGTGCCGAAAGGAACGCCTTTGCTCTATTCTATTTTCCCGAAAGGCAGGGTACTGATATGAAACTGGAAGGCCAGGTACGAATCCCCTCCGGATGTGCCATCGCCGCCGTCATTTCCCGTGAGGGAAACCGGATGTCCGGCGGGACGATCGCCAATGCCATGAAGCCCATGCACGATCGTTCCAACGGACTGGGCGGCGGTTTTGCCGGTTACGGCATTTATCCCGAGTATAAGGAGCTGTATGCATTCCATCTGTTTTTCGACCAGCGCGCCACGCGGAAAAGCTGTGAGGCATTCCTGAAAGAACAGTTTGAAATCGTAAAATCGGAAAGGATACCCACGCGGAAGATTCCGGCCATCACCGACGAGCCTGTCATATGGAGATACTTTGCCGCGCCTCTAAAGTCCGTGCTTGCGGATCTGCAGCTTGACGAAAAAGAGTTTGTCGCCCGTACCGTCATGAAGATAAATACCGGGATAAAAGGAGCCTATGTCTTCTCCAGCGGCAAAAACATGGGGACTTTCAAGGCTGTGGGGTATCCGGAAGATGTGGGCACCTTCTATCGATTGGAAGAATACGAGGGGTATTCCTGGACAGCCCATGGACGCTATCCTACCAACACCCCCGGATGGTGGGGCGGCGCGCATCCCTTTACGCTGCTGGACTGGTCTGTTGTCCACAACGGCGAAATCTCTTCCTATGACGCCAACCGCCGCTTTATAGAAATGTTCGGATATCAATGTACGCTCCAGACAGACACGGAGGTCATCACCTATGTGATGGACTATCTGGTTCGTGTCCAGGGGCTCACCCTGGAGGAAGCGTCCGGCGTCATTGCCGCCCCTTTCTGGCGTACCATTGAAGGGAAAACGGATCCGGAAGACAGGCATAAGTATACGTATCTTCGCACCATGTTTCCCAGTCTGCTGATTACGGGGCCTTTTTCCATTGTCCTGGGATTTGACGGCGGCCTCATGGCCCTCAATGACCGCCTGAAGCTGCGTTCCATGGTAGTGGGCGAAAAGGGCGACAAGGTGTTCATTGCCAGCGAAGAAGCCGCCGTCCGGGCCATGGAACCGGAGGCGGAAAATATCTGGGCTCCCGCAGGCGGCGAACCTGTCATCATCAAAGTAAAGGACGGTGGGTTTTGATGAGTGTGGAATTTATCTACCCCGAATTTGAAGTAGTCAGAAACACGGAGCGCTGTACTGCCTGCCGTATATGCGAACGCCAATGCGCAAACGAAGTCCACTCCTTTCAGAAAGACAGGGGCGTGATGGAGGCAGATGACACCAGGTGCGTCAATTGCCAGCGCTGTGTCTCGTTCTGTCCCACAAGAGCCTTGAAAATCGTCAAGAGCGCTTGTACCTTTCGGGAAAATGCAAACTGGCAGAACGATACCGTCAAAGAAATCTATAAGCAGGCCAACAGCGGCGGCGTGCTGCTGTCCTCCATGGGCAATCCCAAACCGCTGCCTGTATATTGGGATAAGATTTTGATCAATGCCTCTCAAGTGACAAATCCGCCCATCGATCCCCTGAGAGAGCCCATGGAGACCCGTGTGTTTTTGGGTAAAAAGCCCGAGAAAGTCCAACGCGGCGAAAACGGCAAGTTAAAATACGAAATGCCCCCTCAATTGGAGCTTTCCATGCCGATTATGTTTTCGGCAATGAGTTACGGCTCTGTCAGCTACAACGCACATGCCTCCCTTGCCCGTGCGGCAAAGGAACTGGGCATTTTCTACAATACAGGCGAGGGCGGTCTGCATGAAGACTTTTATTGCTATGGCGAGAACACCATCGTCCAGGTGGCGTCAGGCCGTTTCGGCGTCCATGAAGGGTATCTGAAAGCCGGCGCCGCCATTGAAATCAAAATGGGACAGGGCGCAAAGCCCGGTATCGGAGGACACCTGCCCGGCGCCAAGATTGTGGGCGACATTTCACGCACCCGTATGATTCCCCAGGGCTCGGACGCCATATCTCCGGCGCCCCACCACGATATTTATTCCATTGAAGACCTGTGCCAGCTTGTATTCTCGTTAAAAGAGGCCACCGAGTATAAGAAGCCCGTCATCGTAAAGGTCGCCGCCGTGCATAATATTGCGGCAATCGCCAGCGGTATCGCCAGAAGCGGCGCGGACATCATTGCCATCGACGGTTTCCGCGGCGGCACCGGCGCAGCGCCTACCCGCATCAGAGACAATGTGGGCATTCCGGTGGAGCTTGCCCTGGCGGCCGTGGACACCCGGCTCCGCCAGGAAGGAATCCGCAATCACGTATCCCTTGTTGCGGGGGGATCTGTCCGCAGCGCCGCCGATGTGGTAAAAGCGATCGCCCTGGGCGCCGATGCCTGTTACATTGCAACGGCAGCTTTGCTTGCTCTGGGCTGCCATCTCTGCCGCACCTGCCAAAGCGGTAAATGCAACTGGGGCATCGCCACCCAGCGCCCCGAACTTGTAGCGCGCCTGGATCCCCATACCGGCAGCAAGCGTCTGATCAACCTGATGAATGCCTGGCGGCATGAAATCAAGGAACTGATGGGCGGTATGGGAATCAACTCCATCGAATCCCTCCGGGGCAATCGCCTGATGCTCCGGGGAATCGGCATGACAGACAAAGAACTTGAGATCCTGGGCATCTCCCATGCGGGAGAGTGACCGCACATAAAAATCCCATAGAAAAAACGGTAAAGGTGTGGTATCATATGATGTTAGTAAACGCAAAAAATCTCCATTACAGAGCTTTAAACGAAGCCCTCCGCAAAGCCGCTGATGACTGCACTGTCACCGAATGCTGCGGGCAGCGCTATATTGCGGCCGGGATGTCCCATAAAAGCATTACGATCAGCGGCACCCCAGGCAATGCCCTGGGCGCTTATCTGAACGGCGCCGCCATCACAGTCCATGCAAATGCCCAGGAGGCCGTAGGCGATACCATGAACGCGGGCAAAATCGTGGTTCACGGCAATATCGGCGATGCCGCCGGTTACGCCATGAGAGGGGGCAAAATCTTTGTCAGAGGAAATGCAGGCTACCGGGCGGGCATCCATATGAAAGCCTATGAAGAGAAGAGACCCCTTATGGTAATCGGCGGCAGGGCAGGGAGCTTTCTCGGGGAATATCAGGCAGGCGGCGTCATCGTCGTCCTCGGCCTTGGGGCAAAGGATAAGGAAATCGTAGGCAACTTCCCCTGCACGGGGATGCACGGCGGTAAAATGTTCCTGCGCTCGGACTGCAGGAATATCAAGTTCCCCAGTCAGGTCACTGCCCGTGCCGCAGACGGAACCGACAGGGAAGAGGTAAAAGCCTATGTGTCCGAATACTGCGATTTATTCGGTTACGACATCCGCCAGGTGCTGTCCTCGCCCTTTACTGTCATTACCCCTGACAGCAAAAGCCCCTACAGGCAGATGTATGTGGCAAATTAAGCGGCAGGCTGCCGGAACGGATAGCGGGAACATGCCCGTCTGGCCGGCGGCCTGCAGCGGGGATTCGAGGCAGATTGCCGGTGTGTGGCATCAATCACGGAAAGGAAGAGGGAAGATTGTATGAAATATTCAAGGGAAGAGGTCATGCAGTACGTCAGGGAGGAAGATGTGAAGTTTATCCGCCTGGCCTTCTGCGATGTGTTCGGCAGACAGAAGAATATATCGATCATGGCGGAGGAGCTTCCCCGCGCCTTTGCATACGGAATCGCCTTTGACGCCTCCGCCATCGCAGGCTTCGGCGATGAGACAAGGTGCGACCTGCTGCTCCACCCCGATGCGGAGACCTTAATGCCCCTTCCCTGGCGTCCGGAACACGGCCGGGTGGTGCGGATGTTCTGCGGCATCTCCTATCCGGACGGCACGCCCTTTGAATGCGACACCCGCAGCTACCTGAAAAAGGCAGTGGACGCCGCCGGGAAAGCAGGCTTTTCGTTCCTCTTCGGCGCCGAACAGGAGTTCTATCTCTTTCGGTTAGATGAATGGGGCAGGCCAACCAAAATCCCCTATGACGAAGCCGGATATATGGACATAGCGCCTGAAGACCGGGGGGAGAACATCCGCCGTGAAATATGTCTCACCCTGGAGCAGATGGGCATTCGCCCCGAAAGCTCCCACCACGAGGAGGGGCCGGGACAGAATGAAATCGACTTTCGCTATTCCGACGCCATTACCGCGGCGGACAATGTCATGACATTTCAAACCGTGGTAAAAACCGTTGCCCACCGGAACGGCCTGTACGCGGACTTTTCCGCCAAGCCCCTTGATCATGAGCCGGGAAACGGATTTCATATCAATATCTCTGTAAAGCCCAGTGAAAATGCCGGAAACCTTTATCATGTGATTGCCGGTATCCTTGAGAAAACGGAAGAAATGACCGCCTTCCTCAACCCCAGCGAAGATTCCTACAAGCGCTTCGGACAGAATAAGGCCCCCGGCTTTCTTTCCTGGTCAAAGGAAAACCGCTCTCAACTGATCCGCATTCCGGCGGCCATAGGAGAATACCACCGGGCTGAGCTCCGTTCCCCCGATCCCGCCGCCAATCCCTATCTGGCATTTGCGCTGATGATCTATGCCGGCCTCTACGGGCTCCAAAACAAACCGGACATGCCGGAGGCTGCAGACATCAATCTATATAAAGCCGATGCCGAGACTCTGGCAAAGTTCAGGAAACTGCCCGAAAATCTGCCTTCGGCGCGCAGAATCGCGGCGGCAAGCCAGTTCATCAAGACCCATGTGCCCGGAGCCATCCTGGATATCTACTGCAATCAGCCAAATCCCCCGCAGCAGACCGACGGGAGAACGAATTCGTAACGCAGCAAGCTGCGGGGAACCGCCCCTCGCGGCACCTGCCGCATTGCCCGCCGGATAATGAACCGGCCGAAAAAGGAGGCGCACAAAATGAGTCTTAAGGAACGGATATACAGTGTTCTGATCGTTTCTGCGGCAGGAAATCTCAATACCGCCCTCACCGCGCTGCTCCCCGAATCCAGGTACGCGCCTGTCCATAGCGTGTCAAGCGTCAGCGCTGCGAAGAGAGCTTTTGCCCAGCGGACATACGACTATGTCATCGTCAACGCCCCCTTGCCGGACGAGGTCGGGACAAGATTCGCCATAGACGCCTGTCATGCAGAAGGAACCGTCGTGCTGCTGATGGCCCGCGGGGAACTTCACGCAGATCTATACGATAAAGTGGCCGAGCACGGCGTTTTCACACTTCCGAAGCCGACCTCCCGGCAGACGATCATTACAGCGCTCAGTTGGATGGCAAGCGCAAGGGAACGGCTCCGCAACGCAGAGAAGAAAACCCTTTCCATCCAGGAAAAAATGGAGGAAATCCGCATTGTAAACCGTGCAAAGTGGCTTCTTATCAGCGAGATAAAGATGGACGAACCCAATGCCCATCGCTACATAGAAAAACAGGCCATGGATCGCTGTGTCTCCAAACGTGTGATTGCCGAGGAGATTATTCAGACCTATTCCTGATGCATCTCATCCTTTTTCTTCCTTCTGCACCTGAAACCCTGCGTTATAAAGCCCCAAAAATACGATTCCTTCCATCAAAAGCGCCCGGGGCAGCCGCTCATATCCTGCCCCAAACAGCTTTTTGGCAAAGGCTTTACCTGTTAACTACAATTCTGATACAGAAGCATTCTGCCGCCTGTAGGTATCATTGTCTTTCTGGCTCAACTCGTTTTCTACCTGCGTCAGCTTTTTCTCCAGTTCCCGGATTTTCTTTTCATCTCCGGAGGCTGACTGAATCTGCCGTTCCAACTGCTGTTTCTCTTCTTTCAGCTTTTTGATTTCCCTGTCAACCTTATCCGTATTTGCGACACATTTCTCCTCTGGCTCTCCCTGGCTGTCCCCGCTTACCCTCGGCCCTTTTCCGTCTGCGCCTTTCCCTAAGCGGCCATCCTTTCCATCTGCCTGGCCAGCCTTCGGATCATCAAAAAAGATTTTCCGGTTGCCGTTCCCGTCCTGGCCTACCCGGTACAGTCCTGTAGGCTTTTTTCCCGACTTTTCGCTGCTGATGTATTCATCCTGCGGCTCGGACAGCCTGCCAGAGCTTTTCTCCTCTGTAGCCGCCTCTGCTCCCTTTGCTTTTTCCGCTTTCTCTGCGGCCTGTTTCTCCTTCAGTTTTTCCGCGTAGTCGGTTCCGGCATGTTCATAGTTTCCATTCACCTGCATTGCCATAAGCATGTTCCTCCTTATTATAGTCCCACATCTGCCCTGCCAGTACCCGGACATGGGCAGTTGCTGTTTCAAGCTTCCTTTTTCTTTTTCGACTGCAGATAATAATGTATTAATCCATTTGCCGCAGGATGCTTTCCAGATGCTGTGAAAGGATCAGCAGCACATGGAGGACAAATTTATTCCCCTGTGTCTCGATACTCATTGCGCCGCCATATTTTTCAGCCACCGCATTTACATTCGACAGACCTGTCCCTTTTTTGAACCCGCCCTTCCCGTGGAAGCTGTTTTCGATTTCCATCATAAGGAAATCTCCCTGGATACGCCCAGACACATGGATATATTTTTCCATACCGGCATCCAGCCTTTTTGCTGCCTGGATCGCATTGTCAAGTGCATTTGACAGGACAATGCAGATATCAATGTCCCGCAGACTGCAGGGATATGGCAGAAGGAGGGAACAGTCCACATCTATCCCCATGCTTTGGGCAAGCCCCAGCTTGTTTCCCACCAAAATATCCACCACCGGGTTGTTGGTGCTGCAGGGGAATGACATTTTTTCCGCCATATCGTCCAAATCCTCCATATAGCTTACCGCTTCCTCCAGTTTCCCGCTCTGCAGGAGCCTTTTTACCACTGCGATGTGGTTCCTGATGTCGTGGCGGAAGGATTTTGTCCTGTCATAACGGGCCTTTGCTTCCTCCACATATTGGTTCAGGGAATGTTCTTCCTGCTCCAGCAGTGAAATTTCGGTGCTGAGACGGAAATTCTGCTGCAGCTTCTTATAAGAGAACAGAATGCAGAACAGGCTTAAAAGTCCCAAAAGATGCATGGCAAACAACTGCCACTGACTGAACAGATACCTGTAAGCCTCTCCCTCCTTTAAGTCCCCATACTGGAATTCAAATGAAATCGTATTGCTATACTCGCTCATAACAAATATCATCAGAATCGGAATGAAAACCAGAAACATCCGCTGCTTTTCCGCCGCCGTATAAAAGTGATGTGCTCCATCCCCCGGGTAAAAGACATCCCTGGAAAAATAACGGCACACCATATAATAACAAAACCCGGCAAGCGCCAGCGACACCGCCTCGCTGGCCAGCATGACCGCAATACCGTTCGTCTCATGAAAAACAGCCGGCAGAAACGGGCACAACAGGCTTATCAGGGAGTTCACGGCTCCATAGCATAGCAGCATGATTTCAGTCATGAGAGCCGCATACAGGAGGGAGGACTTGATATCCGCATGGCAGGCCAGTACCCCGCATGCTGTGAGAAGAAACACAATTACCACAAAGCCGATTATCGTGCGCACCGGAACAAAATCGTTGACAATCACCGCACATACCGCAAGCAGGATATAAAAAGGAGGCCATAATTTCTTTTTCAGGCTTTTGGTCAGGAAATAAAACTGGAAACACGTCTCAATCACGCCCATAATATAGACACTGAAAAAATCTAAATACTCATCCATGCCACCTGCCCCCACAAGCAAAACTCTGCTTATCTGTTCAATACCTTCACAGCTATTCCGCAATCCCATGACAATTGCCTCCGGCAATGGGTACTGCCCCTGCGGTCTGTACGCCTTCACAGGAATTGCACAGTAAATGCACAATTCTGCTTGAAGCAGCTACAGATTTCATATATTCTTCATATACTGCAGAACAACGCCGGAGAACTCCTTGCTCCGCAGCCGTGATACGGGAATCTCATTGCCGTTATCCATCCAGGCAGTCCCGTTTTTATAGCCTTTCAAATGCTTCAGATTGATAAGATAGCTCCTGTGGCACCTGTAAAAACGGTTGTCCAGCTTTGTCTCCAGATTTTCAATCCGCTCATAATAGTCAACAACCTCGCCGGAAGCCAGATTCAGATATATCTTCCTGTCTATGATCTCATAGAAGACATTTTCGTCTTCCTGGATGATGCGCCCCTCATATCCCTTTTGCACCAGCAGGCTGTCTTCGCTGGCGTTCTGCATGGAAGCGTAAAGGCGCTCCATGGTCTTTTCAAACTGTTTCTCATCCACCGGCTTGACCAGATAATCGTAGGCCTGTACCTCAAAAGACCGGAACACCATCTCTTTCAGCACCGTAATAAAGACCAAAAAGCCCCGGAACCGATCCGCCCTCAGTTTCCTTGCCGTTTCCATGCCGTCCATGTCCTTCATCTGGATATCCAGAAACAGGATGTCGATCTGTCCCTTGTAGCTCAGCAGCTCTTCCCCGCCGGAAAACATACGGAGGCTGATCTCCCGGTTCTTTTTACGAAAGAAATCAGAGACAAGAGACCTTATATGATCAGACATATGTTCTTCATCATCACAGATTGCAATACGGATCAATGCGCCACCTCCTCGTCATTCTATCGAATATTTTATTATAGCCTGTCATAAACGCAAAAACAATTTGATTGCCGTGAAATGTTTATCCATTGCTGTGAAATGCTGATTCAGCGGATTGCCAGCCATGATTTCTTCCTCCGGCGCTCTGAGGACAATAGCGCTTATAATCCCCGTCCGGGAAAAGCGGCCTTGCGGCCTGCCTCGGCGAGCATGCATGAGCCATGGAAGGCATCACCAGAAAAAAACAACAAAAAACCCCGTTCAAATCGGGGTTTTCAAGAGGCGCAGACCGGATTTGAACCGGTGCATCAGGGTGTTGCAGACCCACGCCTTACCACTTGGCTACTGCGCCTTACTTTCTATTTAATTATATGCTGCATTGATTTCAAAAATGACTCCAACGGGAATCGAACCCGTGTTACCGCCGTGAAAGGGCGATGTCTTAACCGCTTGACCATGGAGCCTGGATACTCATACCTTTCCTGTTCTATCGAAAAGGCTCCATTTCGGAGGGGCAGACTCTTTCAGAATGCCTCCAATGCCCTTCTCCGGATATAAGCTCCCCGAGTAGGGCTCGAACCTACAACAACTCGGTTAACAGCCGAGTGCTCTAC
>NZ_CAJUCP010000025.1:0-4814 GCF_910585425.1 uncultured Acetatifactor sp.
TAAGCAACTTGATTTTTTTAGCCACAAATGTTACAAAAAAGCTTGACCACTACAACGCTGGAGAATGTTTCGCAAAACGCAACACACTCCCACCATCCCTCTGGAATATACACATCATCTTTTTCCTCGCAGTATTCCCAGTCATCTGTGTCCTCCCAGTTGTATCCACTTTCTTCAGTAGTCACCGTACCATCCGTATGGAATGCCCTTGCCGTTTCATAGAAACTTCTTCCATCTGGATGCTTCCAGGTATACGTTATCTCGACTTCCTGTTCATTCTTTGGCATCTCCTTTCCACAGGGAATCCATCTGTTATTCCCATAGAAACAGGCAATATTAATAGCCTCCTGAAATTCATCTGGTGTCCCTATCTCTCTATACTTCGTGATTATTTCACTGAACTTGTCAATAAGTTTGTCTACATGGACGGCTGCGTGGACTTCGTTCAGTACCTTCTCGATATACTTGACATCATCTATCGTCAGGTCTCCACTTATCCGTTTGTAAAACTCTTCTATCGCCACGCCTCGGCTAATCAAATCATTTCCCACTTTCTATCCTCCTTTTTTCAGCCGTTTTTCACAATCCTTATCTTGCCTAGGTCAACCCGAGAACTCTGTAACCTATATACTGCCTTTTCCCATTCCCTGGAAAATGCTTCCTGGCAGCCTACGTCATCCTTGAATGGGCCTTTCTTCTTGTATGCCTTGTTGTACAGCTTCGCGTCATGCTCCACTTTTCCAGACACGATGACTTTATACTTTGACTTCTTACGCGGCTTTTGTATCATGCGCCTGATGTTGTTCGTGTTCGTCCCAAAGAATTCAGCCGCTTCCTTCACCCTCAGGTCACATTTTACCGGAATCTCATATTCGTCATTGGTGACGATATTGTAAAGATTCATTTGCTATCAACTCCATTCCTAAAATCTTCTGCCAGCGCGTTTATGATGGGCACCCATGACAGGATAAGCGTCTGCGCGAACAGTTCCATTTCTTTATCATGCCTATATTTCTGTACCAATTCAGCATATTTTCTTGTACATTCCCGAACAAGATGGTCTTTCATAAACCCCTTATATATAGCCCAGACGGAATTCTGGATGTCGGAAACACACGAATGGACATCAGATACATCAGCATCTTCTTCAAAGCGCATTTCCATCTGGATGATTACATTCTCCCATGCACTGGACAGGTTCCAGCAGAATAAACTAAGCTCCGCATCATATTCCATTTCCAGGCTTGATACTGCCTTCTGGTAAGTTTTTTTGTCTCTCGTTGACAGGTACTCCTTATAAGCTGTCCACATGGATTTATTGATTTTCTCTATCCCGCCTATTATTTTCTGCATGAAGTCCTCCAATCACTGAAACGGACAATCTGCGTCCATATCAATCTGGACGAATCCGTTGCTGGTCTTATCCCATCCATAGTCAACCATAAGGTCATCCCCTCTTCCATATATCCGTTTTGACTTCTCGTCATAGTCTACGATGTACCCTTCCGTTTCCGTCTTCCCGAACAGGCGGTTCTTGGACACCTTCAGCCTCCTTTGGTCCGGCCTCAACTCCTTGTCCTTCTCATAAGCTATCGTGATTGTAGCTATATTGGATATGTCGCCGCTGCCGCTGATTTCGTCATTTTCGTTTGAGGTGAAATTATTCTTCCGCTTGTGGGCTACCAGGAGAATCAAGGCGTTGTGCTTTAGCGCCAGTCGCGCCAGTTTCTTTACGAAAATGCTCTGCCTATCATATTTGTCAAAAGCTCCAGTACCAGAATCCAAATCAAGCGCTGTCATAAGGTTGTCCAAGAGTATCACGTCAGCGCCATGCTGCATCATCACATTCTCCGTGATTTTCAAAAGGCTTTCCTTTTCATCCCCATCAACTTTACGGTTGTCGTACAAAAAGCATTTACCGCGGTACCAGTCTGCGATAAGCTGCCGGTTGGTATTTGATACAGTGTAATTCCGGTCTCCCCACATATTCTGGTATTCTGTTATATGGCTGCCTCCAGCAATCTGAAAGTCAATCCAGGCCCGGAAGAGGTAGTTCGGCAGCTCCCCGCTGTACGCGAAGCATTTGTGCCCTTGGTGGATTGCGTTCACCAGAATCTGGCTGGCAAGGGTGGACTTCCCTTCCCCTGGCTTTCCTGATATCAGCGCCACGCCGCCGAAGGGTATTCCTCCATACAGCAGCTGGTCAAGTTGCCTTATCCCGGTATGTAGCTTTGGAATCTTGAAGATGTCGATGTCCTCCACGTCTGCCAGGTCAACCACACCGCCAATCGGTATGGCTACCGCCCTCTCCACGCATTCCCTTACCTGCCCTGGGCCGTGCTTCTGTAGTATCTCGTTCGCATCTTTGCACCCCTTATAATCCTCTTCCCTGACGTGCTTTACGGTGCATTTCAGCCTTTGGGACAGTTCGTCAAGCAAGGTGATTCTGCCTTTTTCATAGTCCCCGAATACCACGACTTCCTGGAATCGGTTCATCCAGTCCCAGCAGTACGGCACCCATGTGAACCCCTTTGCCCCTGTCGGGACAGATACGGCATTCTGCATCCCTGCTGTCGCTACGGACAGGCTGTCTATCTGGCCCTCTGTGATAATCAGCCGGTCGAAATTTTCGTTGCATTGTGCCATCCCAAAAAGGATAGGCCTGCAGTTCGCTTGGCACCATTCCTTGTTGTTGTCCTTCTGACGGTCAAAGTCCGTCTTCCTGTATTTTACAAACTGCATCTGGCCATCTGGATCCAGGAATGGGAAGACAAGTATGTTCGGGTGCTCTGTCTGCACCGTAATCTGGTATCTGCGTATGATATCCTCAGATATCCCACGTCCAGACAGATACCGTATCGCTTCTGGCTTTGGCTCAATTGGCTTATCTGGTGTCTTTAGCTTTCGAAACTGGCGCATTTGTCGATAATATTCGTCTACTTCACCCCCAAGAGAGAAATCGAAGTCCTTTGCCAGCGTCAGAAGGTTTCCTTTCGCTCCACAGGATGCCCTTTGGCACTTAAATTGCCCAGTACGCAGGTTTATTGAAAATGAGTTCAGATTGTCCCTTGTAGGTTTCGGGTGGCAGTATGGACACAGACGGAAGAAGAGCTCCCCGTTCCGCTCATGCGCTTGCGCATTTACATGCCTTGCGAATCCAAAGGCATCATCTGGCTTGAATTCATACATCCGTCAATCCTCCCAGGCGTTCGGCCCATACCTCCACCATTCTTCTCCCTCTCCGACCAACTCTTCCTCTGGCTTCGGTTCCTCTTTTTTCGGAGCTTCACTGCTCTTCTCCTCTAGGTAATCCTCAAACACACATTCGCGAAGAAAATTATCAGCATGCTTGATATACTGCTCACTTTCCAGGGATTTGCAGTGTTCTGCGTAATTCCGCGCAGCCTTGATAAGGATTTCTTCTGTTGCGGCTCCAGACAGGAGCAGGTCGCAGTATTCCCTCTCTGCTGGATGTCGTCTCTTTTTTTTGGGGTACGCCTCCCAAAACTCTTCAAAATGTTGCGCAGTGATAGTTTCGCGCATACGCACATCGTCTCCGCATTCCGATTCTCGATTCTCGATTCTCGTATTTCGATTACGATTACGGGGACTATTGCAATCATCTGATATCAAACGATTTCCATTTCTGTCTAATGAAGTATTTTGCCATATTTCAATATCGCATGGATTAATATGTCCACATGATTCATCAGGTGATGGATATTTGCTCTTCTTCGCCCGTACCTGTTGATGCCTACTCCACGTTGACAACTGCAGAACCGGCTTACCCTGTACCTCGTACATTTGAACCAATCCCGTCCCTACCAACTTAGCAAGCGCGGCTTCTATATCTTTTACGGATGTATCTTTGAGGGGAAAGCAATATCCCTTTATCACTGACGGCCTACCATCAAATCGTCCATAATCATCACATGCAACTATCAGCCTATAAAACAGAACCTCCTCAAAACATGAAAGGGAATTTATCGTATCACTTCGGCAGATTGATTCTTTAATGATTCGGTTAGGCATCCCTGATACCCCCATTCCTATTAGATTTCAAGATTCCACCTCCCTTATCAGAATTTCTATACGTGGATTGACCTTGTCCACCTCGAATCTGTCAGAGAACCCCTCTATATGGCTCCACCCATCCCCATGCAGAACGCGGGCCTTTACAAGTCCGTCCTGTATGACTTTCCTACCATAAGCGCTTATATTGTCCTTGTCCCTCAGTCTGTTCTCTTCATACCAGACATATTCCATGAATACCGGCTTTTTCAACTGTATCCCCCTCAGTTGCTTCTTCGCCTGTTGGAAGATTATGTTTTGGTCTGTTTTCTTCATATGCGCTCCTGCATACCTGTTGGAGCGCTCCGCTGATATGTAGTCATTCAGGTTATGGAGCTTTCCTGGTACCACAAGACGATATTCCATTTCAGTCTCACCTCGTTTCTTTTGTAGGTTCCTCCATAACAACCCCATTTCTGATTACATACCACGTATCCGGCTTTATGGTTTCTCCATCAACCTGGACCATCTTTGCCCCTTTGAGAGTCCATGTATTAGGTTTCCAATACTCTTTTTCATCTCCATCCCAGTCAGCGAATACCAGGTAAGCCCCAAGGACTCCCTTGGCTTTGGACTTGTATCCCCAAGCCACTGCAATCGATTCCTTATCACCAGCGATCGATGCGCCCTTGTACCCTGTAGCCGAGGATGCGCCGCAGTTCCCTGTAGCCGAAGATGCGCCGTAGTCCCCTGTAGCCGAGGATGCGCCCTTGTACCCTGTAGCCGAGGATGCGCCCTTGTAC
>NZ_CAJUCP010000025.1:4914-72862 GCF_910585425.1 uncultured Acetatifactor sp.
CCCTGTAGCCGAGGATGCGCCCTTGTACCCTGTAGCCGAGGATGCGCCCTTGTCCCCTGTAGCCGAGGATGCGCCGTGTTCTTCATCAGATCCTGCCTCTTTGTTAACCCGCTTTGTTGTATATTCAATTGCAGCTTTCACGATTCCGGCTATGCTGATAGATGCCCCAATCTTTATTTTTGTGGAAGAAATCTTTGTGCCATCGCTTTGTTTTGATATGACTCCGCTTTGTTCCACCTCATGGAAAACGCTTTTAGATGGTGGATAATGCGAGAATACATCCAGCGGATACTCACAAGCGTGAAAACCACATGCGCATACTTCTGCCTTGTCCTCCTCATATTCTTTCCCTTCTTCATACTGGAACCCTCTACATGTCATATCTTTATTGAATCCCTTAAAAGACTTAATCATTTCTAAAAATTCTCCTTTCTGGCGGCGAATCGCCCCGCCGCCATGGGCTGTGATGAATCAAATCGTAACAGCACGAAATCAACAGTTACCAAATATATGATTTTCCAAATATTGAGATAAAATCTTCTCTTGTTCCAAAGTTCGACTCGAAATATTTCTGGCACCTCTCCTTAAGGATAAGGTCTAGCCCTATATTCGGGTTGTTATGTACGGAATAGTCAGATGCATTGTGCAGTTCCGGGGCCAATGGGACGACAAATCCGTACTTCTCGCATATCTCCCTGCGTCCAGTCCCTGGGAACACATGGTGGATGGCCACGTTCGGGTTTCCGGTGATATAGCAGTGTCCCATATCATCTGTCAGCACACTTTTCAATCTTTTTGCCATACTCCGTCATCATCCTTTCCAGTTCTGCAGGAGGCAGCGTCTCTATCCCAATTTCCTTGCACTCGCTGACAAGTCCTTCTATCAGGTGAGACATCTCCTTCTTGTCGTACTCACTGGAGCCTTTCAGCATCATATATGTCCGATACATAATGCCCCCCTTGCCAGGCTTCACCTGGGAGGTCGGCTTCAGGTGGTAAGTCTGCGCCTCGTCCACGGCCTTCTGTGCTTCATCCGTATCCGGAAGGACTGCATATACTGCCTGGCCGTCAATGATGGCAATCTGCCCGTATCTGCGCAGGAGATAATTGTGCATGTACGGCTTGCTCACATGGAGCATGTCCGCGGCCTCCGATGCCAATTTCCAATAATAGGCATTGGAATCAAGGCTCCGCTTCCTGCGCTTCTTCCTAATCTCCACATCTAGGCCCTCCTCCTGGGAAAGCGCCAGGGCCTCCGCGGTATCCATCTGCCGACTTTCCAGTGTTATCGTCAAGCTGCCAGACAGGGTTCGGCCCATGTCTTTGATTTTCGCTACAAACTTCATCAGGATGCCACCTTATCGGGCTGCTTCTTCATTTTTGTGATGCAGTCCTTAATCTGCAGCTTTGTCAAATTATCAACGCTGTCAACTTTATAGGTCTTTGTCACGGCCCCCCATCCATATCCTGTCCTGACAAGTTCTCCTTTTAGTTCTTCCAGCAGCCTATTGCGTTCATCATCGGAATTTGTCTGCGAAGCTCCGCGGTCCCCCTTTCTAGTGCTTTCATGGGAATCAGCGTCAGGGTCATCCATCATATCCTCTGTCGGTATGCAGAAAGTCTGGAAACATGCATACTTGAATGCAACGGACATAGCCTTGTTAGTTGCCTTATCCCCACTATCCATTCCCTCTCCGACCACCACGGCTTCTACATTGGAACCGTCAGTAGCATAGAACCTATAGCGCATCTTGCAGACAGAGTAAATCAGTGAGGCGCCTTTCGCTGTCGTCCTTTCCTCCCTCGTCTGTTCAAGGACTTCCGGAACGCAGAATATCTTATGTTTTATCATTGCAGGATTCAGGGCGTTCATTACCGAATCGATTCCGCGATATTTGAATCCCTGCTGCTTGTTCGTGTCGTTCTTCCCAACTACTCCGATATCTTCCATCACTCCACAGATTGCGGAATAAATCATGCTTTTTGCAGCTTCTCCCATCACATCATCTCCCATTCAATTCCTACGCTGTCCATGTACATCTCCAGCTTTTCCTTGGCATCTGCGGAAAGGGATATCCTGTACTCGTACAGCTCCGTTTCATCCCCATCGTCCGGAATCATGCTATCTATTACTTCCTGTGCCGCTTCTGCTTTTGCCTGCTCCACTGCAGCAGCCTTTTCCGCTTCTGCCCTCCTGGCGCGCCAGATCTGCCATCCTTAAGGCTTCGGCTTTCTCTTCCTCGGCACGCCTCAGGGCTTCCTGCTTCTCCATTTCTGCCTTTCGCAGGGCTGCCTCCTTTTCTTCCTTGGCCCGCTGCTCCGCCAGAATCCTCTCCCGCTCTTCCCGGCGGGCGCGTTCCTCTTCCTCCCGGCGCTGCCGCTCCTGCTCTTTGGCGAGTATCTCTTTCTTCTGGTTCTCATAGGAGCTTATGCATGCCATGGCTTCCGAAAGGTCAAGTCTCTTACGGTACACGTCCATGGCCTTTTCCACTGCCTCGGAATCCATCCCCTGGATGGTGGCTAGGTCTTTCTGCGTCCTATCTGTCAGGCCGGATATCTCATTCCTGATGTCTTTTTCCTTTGTGGTCGCATTCTCCCACTTCCGGTCATAGATGGATGTCAGTGGGATGTAATCCCTGAGAGACTCCGGAACCAGTTCTCCATATATGCCCGCTATCAGCTCCCTCTTCCTCTCGATGCGCTTCGCCTCGAACTCTTGGACTTGCCCATTGATTAAGTCGATAGGTTCATCATACATAGCTATCAGAGCCTTGGCCTGTGATTCAAACCTCTCCCATGGCTCCATGTACCGCTTCTTTTCGTCCTTCAGATTGTCCTGGAACGTCTTCTTCTGAGCCCTCAGGCTGGCCACGTGTTTCTTTGCCATGGCCTTGCTGTCTTCCGTGAACACGGCTCCCTTATACTCTGAAAGCCTGTCCTGTAGCGCTTTTTCCACCTGCTCGAAGTTGCAGGATATCTTTGCGCTCTCCTGTACAATTACTGCTGTTACTTCGCTCACCTTCATCCCTCCTTCACCTGCATTTCCAGCACACTTTTCCTCGGGCAGTAATAATGGGTAATCTTCCCATCCTTGCCAGCCGGAACGGCCACAAGCACCCTGTCGTTCTTGCTTACATCGTCAAATTTGACATGGGATTTCCTTATCCCGTCTGGCACATACTGTCTTGCTGACTCTCCGGCCGGGACTTCCCTGATGACCGTACCAGTCTTTTCCGTCCATGACCCGCCGGCCTGGCTCTTCCATGTTACCTTATCTCCTGCCTTCAATTTCCCTATCCTCTCTTTCCGCCTCTTCATATGCCTGTCTTTCCCTCTTCATCCGGGCCCGGCTGGGCAACCGGTACTCCTGCTCGTCCCACCACCAGTCAACGGTCATGGGATTCTCTACCTCAATCTGCGCCATCATCGCCAATCTCCTTGTAATCCTGGCATGCGCTGAGCACTACCCTTTTCCCACCATCAAAGTCCCTTGTAGGCGTTGGTTCTATTGATATCTCTTCTTTCCCACATTCCCCATCCTGGAAAAATGCACATGTATCATCAGTGCAATTAACTTTACGCACTTGACCATCCTTTCCACATCCTTTATAATGGATGCATAGATACTTTTAAGTATTTGGTAGGCCCCAAGCTTTGACCGGCGGTGGGGCCTATCTTATTTTTCCGTCCTCCTTGATGGACAGGTAGGCGCATATCCCGCAGATTGCTGTCAACGCAATCGCCGTTATGTACATCCCGCCTTCCGCCGCTCCAGGGGCTGCCAGCATGGCCAAGAACGAGATTGCTCCGAGGACATTGCTGGAATTGAGCCATTTCCGCATCAGTTCCGCCCCCTTTCTTTTGGCCTACAGCGTCAGCAGCCGCTCCTTTTCCTCACCGTCCACCTCAAAGTAGTTGCATAGGAGAAGCAAATCCCCATAACTGAAAGGGTCTTCTATCACCCGCTTCCCCTTGTCTTTCTTCGGGTCAGGCATCCTCAGCATCTGGGATACCCTGCCAGGGGATACTCCCAAGACCTCAGCCACATCCGCCTGGCGTTTCCCATTCAGCTTCATCTGCTTGACCACCCAGCCTTTCAGGTCACGGACTTTATAGTCCTTTTTCTGCTGGGCATTCAATGCCACTCTCGGCATCCGCATCACCCCCTACCTGACCACATATCCTTCTGATTCATATTTCATCCTTGCGGCGGCTTCATCTTGCGCCATGACAATTACACTAAATCTTTCCAAAATACCGCACGGAAGCTTCTTGAAACATACAAACATTACTCTGTTAATTGCTTTCACTCTCTTCACCTCCTTATCTCAAAACCCCGGCCATGCACAGCACAATCACAAATGCCAATGCAAAGCCCAAAATCTCCGCGATAATTCCAACTGCATAGTTCAGCAGCATGTGGAGCCGTTCATCTGACATCGGCTCCCGGTCCCTCTTAGACCGCAATCTGATTTCATCCATAAAATTTCCTCCTGTTCTTGCCGATACAGAGGAAATGTGATATAATTCCCTTGTATCCGCATTACCTTGCTTAATGTGTGATACTTGCCCTATCTGGTGTCGCTATCACCGGATGGGGCTTTATTCTTGAACTAATGCGTCAATCATCATTTGTGCCGCCCTATTCGCTTGCTGTTCATATTCTACATATAATTTTTCATCAACCTCTCCCGAAAGAATATTCCCTTTATCATAATGCAGATATGCGTGGGCTAATTCGTGTGCAAGTTCATAATTGAAATCATCTATGGTTGATAAATCTTGCTTTATAGCAATCCTATCTCCCTGAATCATTGCCCTATTTGCGCGTAATGGGGCGAATTTTACAACGATTCCTTTTTCGGCTGCCATATGTACTAGCTTGCAAAATATAACCCCTTTATCCATACAAATTACTCATTGGTATCCGAAAAGTCCGATAAATCCATCTGCTTATACTCCGGAACCTTTACAAAATCATCTGTCAGTTTCACGCCAAACTGCGCCGATACCTTTCTGAAATTCTCTGCAATCTTGTACGGGGCCAGGTTCTGGCGGTGTGCCACTCTGTCCATGGCTTTCAGGTAACTTGCCAGTTCTCCAAGGGGGATTTCAGAGGGACTTGCGGTCACCAGTTCATGTTCCATCTCGTGGAACCGGTTGATATACCGGGCGGTGAACTCTGTGCCTTTCTGCCCTGTCAGCTTGTGAGCAATAAACTCACAGCCTTTCTTTGTGACGAGGAAACAAGCAACTGTCTTATTCTGTTCCGTGGTATAGGTTGATTCTGTAAAGAAATCGGAAAACGCAATTTTGCTTTCTCCTAAATGCTCACAATATTTCCTGATGTCTCTCATTAAATCACAATGCCTTTTGTCCACCATCTGTGCCACTTCCATAGAAGTGAGCGTTGTTTTTGACAAATCGTTCATTCCTACCTCCTATTATTTTGAATTTTGTGCTATAATCTCCTTATCAAATGCAAAGGAGAAAACAAATGAATTGCATAACCTTAATAATTTCTATAGCTGGCTTCGTATTATCTTCTGCACAATGGGTATATACTCTGTACTGCAAACGCACCAATTACAAAATTTTTGTCGAGAAATTTGAATGGTATAAACATGAAGACCGAAATACATGTATATTGTCTCTTTCCATCCAAAACCTATCGAATTCACCGCTCATAATAACGCGCATGAGCATTAATGGAACTCAATGCCATCTGTCACACCAGTTCGTAGGCGAACACTATTATCCACACTTCCCGGAATGTGACATTCCATGTACAGAGCGTATATTATCGGCTGATTTTCCTATAAACATTGTCCCCAACTCTGGAATGATGCATAAAGTTGTTTTTGATTTCACCGATAAATCGTTCACAATCGGAAAACTGGTTGAGTTGGAAGTGCAGACCACCAACAAATCAAAAATAAATACTTTATATTGCCCAGACTCAAGTATGGGATTAAAGTTCTGAATCTAATGCCGTCTCTTATAGATAAAAAGCGCTATGTTGGAAATTATTGTAATGATAGATAAAGCCAGTGCTATAATTGTTATATCCGTTTGTTTCACCTCCTCCTAGTTTTGCACTGCGCAACTTTCTCTGTAAAAAAAATAAACTGCAAAATCCTTAGGCTCAATATGCAATAAATCCGAAAGCTTCTCGGCTTCATTTAAATCCATAGGACGAATATTGTTTATTTTCTGATTAACAGTAGGCTGCGCAAGGCCTAATGAATTTGCAACATCCTTTTGCGTTATCTGCAATTCTGCCATTCTTCCCTTGATTTTATTTGTGTTAATCAAAGCAATTCCTCCTTTCTTCATTTTCAATAGTAGCACTATGCAACTTATATGTCAATAGCTCTACGCAACTTTTTTTAATTAATTTTAATTTGTCTATTGCATTGCGCAATAATTTGTAATATAATGTCTGTAGTAGAGAGGTGATTCAATATGACGAATGCAGAAATAGGAAATAGAATCAAATATGCTCGTGACCTTAGGGATGCAACTCTGGATGATATCGCCAAAAAAGTAGGAGTTACAAAATCTACCATACAGCGCTATGAAGCCGGAAAGATTACTACTATAAAGCTCCCTGTCGTTGAAGCAATAGCAATAGCTTTGAATGTAAATCCTGCATGGGTTGTTGGAAAGTCAGACGAAATGGAACTTCCCTCGCAAAAAATTCCTAAAATCATGCAGTACTACGAAAAGCTCAATGACATAGGAAAGCATGAAGCCACAAAGAGGGTCATGGAGCTGACGGAGGTTCCGCGGTATTTAAAGGAAGATACCAATTATGTCAACGCCGCCCATGCCATTGACGGAGCATCCGAAGAGGACAAGCAGTTTGATGAAGACATCATGGATGACGAAAATTTTTAAGTCCATTTTATAGGACTTCATATCTGTCACAATATTATAAAAGGGGTGATATTATGGCTACATATGAAGATTTATTGATTGAAGCGGACAGAAAAGGCTTAGTAGCCAAAGAAAAGCCTCTCCGCGCCAATAATGGAAGAATTAAGGGAGATAAAATTGCTATCAATAGTAAATTGAACGAGACAGAAAAGAAATGTGTCATGGCGGAGGAACTGGGCCACTATTACACAGGAGCCGGTGATATTTTAGACCAGTCCTCCGCCTCCAACAGAAAACAGGAGTTGCATGGGCGCATATATGCCTACAATAAGTTAATCGGCCTTATGGGTATAGTCAGAGCACACAAGAACCATTGCAATAATCTTTCGGATACAGCAGAATATCTTGATGTGACGGAAGAGTTTCTTGCAGATGCTTTGAACTATTACAGGGCAAAGTATGGAAAAGGTGTGAACATTGATAACTACATGATTTATTTTGAGCCATATCTAGGGGTGCTTGAGATGATATAGCAGTATTATGAGGGAATGATTATGACATTTATGAGAAAACTTCTCGATATGCTAAATATGGAGAATTGGAATACCTCAAATGAAAAAACAGCACCTTCACTCCAAATCGGAGCAGAACGGGTCAACCAGGAGGAAGAGGAACGCGCCCGCCGGGAAGAGCGGGAGAGGATTCTGGCGGTGGAGCGGGCCAGGGAAGAAAGGAAAGCCGCACTGCGTAAGGAAAAAGAGTCCTTTAAAAACCATATGGAACATATAGAAGAATTGCTAAATTACGCAGAAGCCCAGCAGACTATATTTCACTCAAATCGCATGATTATACCAGGATTACATCTTTATTTTATTGATATAGTAAGAGAAATCGTTACAGAAAATGCTGTGAAGAAAATACCACTTATGAGGGAATATAGGCTTTCTGAAAATGAATTAAACGAAGTAATCCATCAGATACAAGAGGCTGGTATACTGGATTCTTCCCAAAATATATTGATTACAAAAAAAGAGCTTGAAAAATTTCTTGATATTTATGAGCCGAACTTATTTAAATGCCAGCACTCGGTTTTTGACAAAGACATTTTTATGGTTATGGGAGAAATCATTTTCGATAACGGCATAGAAGATACATATAATAGTTTGTCAGCGGATGAAGTGGTAGATTACCTAAACATCATGGAAAATCTCAAAATCATTTTATACAACGACAGAAAGAATAATTATGATATTTTAGTATCCAAAGAACAATTTTATGAAATATGTGAATGTATACCAAATTCATTCGCAAACAAAAAGTATCTGGATTCTGGAATAGATTATTCCGGTGTCGATTTTGACAAGATGTCTGGTGTTGAATTTGAGAAATATTGCGCCCATGTTCTTTCCTTAAGCGGATTTTCAGAGATAAAGATTACTCCGGCCAGCGGTGACCATGGAATTGATATCCTGGCAACAAAGAATGATATATCCTATGCCATACAGTGCAAATGCTATTCAGACAATGTTGGAAATGCCGCTGTACAACAGGCACACACCGGGAAAAGCCTATACCACAAAGATATAGCCGTCGTCATGACGAACCGTTACTTTACGTCCCAGGCCATAGAAGAAGCAAAGGCCCTGGGAGTCAAACTCTGGGACAGGGACAAGCTGGAGGAGATGGTGGGGAGGGGATAGGGGCGCCGGTATGGGGCCGGAAAGGGAAAATAAATGAGCGTAGTATTGGCATATGCTGATGAACATATGGCTGTTGTGGCCAGTGACGGCAGGGTTGTGGATAATGAAAACAACATTGTTCAAGAGGATTTTAATAAGACCGTTAAGGTGAACAAAAAGACAATACTTGGGTTTGCCGGAGAAGCTTCTCCTTGCCAGTATATAGTCAACCTTATACAAAATTCTGAGCATAAGGAATATGTTGAAAGACTATTTCCTGAGGATATAGTTCTTTTTATTGAAAGATTGCTTTCTGACGCACCGGAGTACATAAAATGTTGCTTCATTGTATGTGGAACAGGAAAGAATGGTAGGATATGCATCTCTCGTGTCGAGACTGGTCAATGCGCTACCATACATTACCCGGAACCTGGCATGTCGCATTATGATGGGGCTTATCCAAGCGAAGAAACAGCCAAACTTGATATATACCACCAGAATCTGGAAAAGCATCTTCCTGATATAATGTGCGCATTGGAAGAAACCATCAGGGCTATATCAAATCGTTCTCCGTCTGTGAATGAGAACATGTTTTATCAAATTGTGCATGTTGGCCATTAGGAAGATGCAATATTCCGCCACGAAGCCAATATTCGCTTCCAATATTGAATTGAAATATATCAGATGAATAAGCCTTGAACGGATTGCTTGATTTTAACATTAATTCAAAATCATCTTCCGCCAAGTTCGGAAGAATTGTTTGATTATTTGATTCCATAATACATCCCCTTTCTTGATATTATGTACAGTGTACCATAAAAGAAAGGGAATAATGTACCAAAGTAAAACCGCCCGGTGCTACCAACACCGAACGGCTTTAGAAATACATTTAATGCCCTAAAGGCAATATATAAACTCACAAAAATATTGTATCATCTTTAGGGCAGCCATGCAAGCGATTTTTCGCTGGCTGTTATTTTTATACCCATTTTCAAGGAGGATGATGAAATGAAGATTGAGAAGCTGCCGTCCGGCTCATACCGGATAAGGAAGACTTACAAGGGCCAGGCGTATACCGTGGTATTCGACAGCAAGCCCACGCAGAAGGAGGCCATGTTGGCCATGGCGGACGAGCTGAAGAAGGTTCAGGCGAAACACGAAAGCATGACCTTCCGGGCTGCTGCCGAAAAATACATGGAGTCCAAAAAGAACATCCTATCGCCTAGCACAATCCGTGGATATGCGACAATCATGAAGCAGATACCAGAAAGCATCCTATCAAAGAACCTCTATGACATCACGGCCCTGGACGTGCAGAAAGAAATCAACCGAATGGCGGAGAGGTGCAGCCCGAAGAGCGTGCGCAACCATCATGGCTTCCTGTCGGCTGTCCTGGGCGCTTTCTATCCTGACCTTAAGCTCACCACCACCCTGCCACAGAAGGTCAAGAGCGAGCCATACATACCATCTGATGATGATGTACGGCGAATACTGGAACATGCCAAGGGGACAGAGTACGAAATCCCCATCATCCTTGCGTGCCACGGCCTGAGGAGGTCGGAGATATGCGCCCTGTCCCCGGAGGACATAGATGGGGATGTGGCATACATCACAAAAGCCATGGTTCAGGACGAAAATTTCGACTGGGTCATCAAGACCACCAAAACGACCGCCAGCACCCGGGAAGTCGTCATACCGGAGGAGACAGCCGCCCAAATCCGGCAACGGGGATATGTATACAATGGATATCCCGGAGAAATAACAAAATTCCTTTATTCTGCTGAGAAGAAGCTGGGCATCCCCCATTTCTCCATCCACAAGCTGCGCCACTACTTTGCATCCAAGCTCAGCTCCATCAACGTGCCAGAAGCTGATATCATGCGCATGGGAGGGTGGGAGACTGACCATGTGATGAAGTCTGTGTACCGCCATTCCATGAACGCGAAGAACAGGGATGCGCAGAGAAAGATATCCGGGAAGCTGACCGATGCAATCATGGAAAAGGAAATCTTGTCATGAATCTTGTCACGGAAAACCTGGAACGCAGCAACCATCATGGTTTAAGCCATGAAATCATTCGGGTTCGAATCCCGTATGCTCCATAGTTTAAGATGGTGCGGAATCCCATGGAATGTGGGGTTCCGCCGTTTCTATGTGTCTAAGAATCTGTAGACAGCTGTAGACTACTCCTTTTTCTACTGTAATGCTTTTGTTATGAGGTCATAGGTCTGCTCTCCCGTCAAAGGATTTTGTAGATGTATCCGAGAGTTGTATTTAGGTTATTGTGCCCCATCATTTCCCGAATGCAATCAAGGGGTACTCCGCAAGAATTTAAGTTGCTGGCATAAGTTTTTCGCATCTTATTTTGAGTTTCCCCATTTTTTTCGGGAAGCCTTATCATGCCTAATATAAAAAAGCAAAAACACTGAAACTTTGTTATAATTAAATCACCACAAATAACCAAACAAAGGAGTGTTTCTGCATGATTAATTATAGCAGACACGGATACGAAATTAAAAGGGATTTTACAAACTTTTCACAAAAAATCTCCATTGCATCTGGTACACTATTGTCTGTAGACAAACTCTGTTGATTCATTCTTTTCTGTCTAAGATATCCTGCATACTGCGGGCTATACATTACAGCTTGAATCAGAAAGCAATTATCTATATCTTCGATTACATCAATGTATATAGCGTCATAAATGTTTCCATAAGCATCTACAACCTGTTCCATACCCAACGTTGGGAAATCTCCAGCCTTTATCCTGCGAGATATATCATTTTGGAGTATTCTCTCAAACTCCCTCAATTCATTCTGGTCATACCTCGTTCTAATATCCGCTTTAGATAGCCTGAATTGGTAAAAGCACTCCCCCGATGCTCTCAGCTGATGTTTTAAGTGTCTGGTACAGTGCAATCAACTCTGTAGTTAATGATGCTTTACACCTGCCACCTTAACCAGAATCTTTTCGTATCTGTTATTTGGTATAACAGCTTCTACTTTCTTATGCGTCTTGTTTAAGTTGTCGGTTTCATGTAAAAGTGGTTTAATCTCTTTGCTAAGTTCCAATAGTTTATCTTTTAGCATCTTAATGTCCATTTTGCACATCCATGTCTTTTTATAGACATTATAGCCGAATTTTCGGCAATGTTCAACTGAAAAATATCCCTATATACTGAAATGAAAGAGGAGGGCTAAAATGTTCGATTACAGTCCGCTTTGGGAAACAATGCAAAGAAAAGGGATAACACAATACCAACTCATACATGACCACAAGTTTTCGACAGGAACTTTGGACGCTCTGCGGAAAAACAAAAGCGTAACCGTCAATACAATAGTCACACTATGTACGCTTTTAAATTGTACACCAAACGATATTCTAAAAGTTGAAAGAGAAAAATAACCGCTAATCATGTGTGCCACCAAGCATCTCCCTCCAGCAGAACTTGCCTAAACCAGATATAGTTATATCTGTCTTCATCGTTCTCCATTTCTGCCATTAGAAGTGCTTCTTCCGTCCTTGAATCTATGCCTAGCCAGAACATATCATATCGTTTCCAGAAATATGCTACCACGGCTTTTCTGAATGACTCAAATGATTTCACTCCCCAATTCACCCCCTTTCGTTTCAGGCCTTATAACGGCATGTCTAATCCCCGTTTTGTCTATTGCCTATCCACCCACTATCCCATCAAAATATAAAGAGCAGTGTGGACAGGATAGCCAAAACACCAACTATCTTTTCGTGACTCGTTATTGTCTGAAAATAGACATTCCGTCAATACTCATTATAACGATAAACTTGTAATAATACAAGAGCGAAAAGGGTTAGGCATGTATAATTACGACAAGTTGTGGCAGACAATGAGCAAGAAAGGTATTTCTCAATATATGCTGATTAATGAATACGAGATATCTGAATCTCTGCTTTACAGATTAAGGCATAATCAGTCGGTAAGTATGCACTCCATCAATAGGCTTTGCGATATCCTTGAATGTGATATTGGAGATATTGTGACGTATTACAGAGAATAGGTGTATTCACCAGAAGAAATAAACAACAGCCCTTACTCTTTGCAGTGTGGATTGCCCCCGGAAAAATCAGCAGCCACTTGACGAAAATGTCGAGCCTTTTCCTGTGCGTGGTTTCATGCATCAGAATATACCGAAGCTTCACATCCTCATATTTCCCGCCCGTCCACGCTTATATTGTTCCTGCCCAGTTTCGGGCATAAGCCACATAGCATATGAAATGAAAGCCAAGAACCAGCACCATCCCCAACTGCCAAAAACAGACAGGATGACTGCGGCACAAATCCAAGGTTTGAAGCCTTTTCACGCAAAATCCGTCACACACCTGTAACTTTTTTCTGCTATAATGTGTTCATGACACTCTAAAAGAAAAAGGCGGAACACGACTATGACCCACATCTACTATATAGAAGACGATCCTGACATCGCCGCTGCCGTAAAGGAATATCTGGAGCGGAAAGGCTTCCTCGTCACCCTCTGCGCCACCCTCGCCCAGGCCAGGCAGGCGCTGGAGAACCATCTGCCCACCCTGGTGTTGCTGGACTGGAACATGCCGGACGGCCACGGGGACAGGCTGTGCCGGTGGATCCGGGACAGATGGAGAGAGCTGCCCATCATCTTCCTCACTGTCCGCAGCGACGCCTCGGACATCGTCTCCGGCTTCCGGGATGGTGCTGACGATTATGTAGTCAAGCCCTTCCAGCTGGAGGTGCTGCACTCCCGCATCCTAGCGCTGCTGCGCAGGACAGGCAATGTGGCGGAGCAGTATCTATCCTGCGGCGGCATCCGCATAGACCGGAACCGCCGGACAGTCACCTGCCAATCGGAGGAAATCCCCTTGAGCGCAGCGGAATACCAACTGCTCCTGTACCTGATGCAGCACAGGGGAAAGACCCTCACCAGGGAGCAGATCCTTGCCCAGGTATGGGACGTGAACGGAAGCTATGTGAACGACAATACCCTCACGGTCACCATGAAGCGGCTGCGGGACAAGCTCCGCCAGCCCGCCTGCCTGAAGACCGTCAGGAGCGTGGGCTACCGCATGGAGGATACCTTATGAGCACACGGAAGAATGTTCTTGTCACCCTGGGGCTGACGATGTCCGCAAGCCTCCTGGCCGCCGCCCTGGCCGTGCTGTTCTTTACCTTCCATTACGGGCGCCTGCAGTTCGACCTGCTGAACGCGGTCTGCGGGGAGGTTGTGGAGCAGGATCCGGAGGCCAGGAGGATCATTGCCGCCGCCCTGAAGGAGTACACGGGCGGGAACGCCGACGGTACTGCCGTGGAAGACATCCTGTGGTCCCTGGGATACCGGGTCAGCGACTTCTCCGTCCCCACCTACAGGCAGAGCCTCTGGTGCATCGGGGCCGGGTTCCTGGCAGGGAGCCTGCTCTTCGCCTGCACCTGGGCTTACCGCAACCGCCGGGAGGCCCTGCGCGTCCAGGCCCTGACGGCATATCTGGAACAGGCCTGCACCGGCGCCGCCCCCATCCTTTCCGCCTCCGTGGAGGCGTCCTCCAGGGAAGCGTCCTCCAGGGAAGCGTCCTCCGGGGAGCCTGCCACAGGGGAGGACGATTTCTCCAGGCTGGAGGATGAGATCTACAAGACCGTCACATCCCTCTATCAGGCGAAGGAGGCTGCCCTCCGGGCCAGGAACGGCTTTGCGGAGAACCTGTCCAACATCGCCCATCAGATCAGGACTCCCATCACCGCCATCTCCCTGTCCCTGCAAATATTGGAATATGACCGTGCCCGAAAAGCTTCCGGCGCCCAGGCCCATCTGGAGCAGATACAAAAGCAGCTCCAGCGCCTGACCCATCTGGAGGAGGCCCTGCTGCTCCTGTCCCGCATCGATGCCGGGGCCCTGGCCCTGCAGAGGGAAGAAGTGGACGTCTTCACCCTGCTGACCCTTGCGGCGGAAAACCTGCAGGAGCTGCTGGCCGCATCCGCCGTCTCCCTGGACATACCGGAGCAGGGTGGCATGCGGATCCTGGCGGATCTGGACTGGACCATGGAGGCGGTGATGAACCTGATGAAGAACTGCATGGAGCACGGCGGAGGAGGGACGATCCACTGTTCCTACGCCCAGAACCCCCTGTATACGGAAATCCTGATCTGGGACCAGGGCCAGGGCTTCGCCAAAGAGGACATGCCCCATCTCTTCGAGCGCTTCTACCGGGGGCAGAACGCTGCCAGGGGCGGCATCGGCATCGGGCTGGCCCTGGCAAAGGAGATCATCCAACGCCAGAACGGCACCCTCCGGGCCAGGAACCGGTCGGCCGGAGGCGCTCTTTTCGAGATTCGCTTCTACAGTCACTGATCTGTAAGTTTCATCTGCTATACTGTATCTGTAAGGCAATCCTGCAGATCAGAAAGGAGCAACTCAATATGGAAATCCTAAAATGCCAGGGCGTCCGAAAAGTATACGGCGCCGGCGACAATCAGGTAAGAGCATTGGACGGAATCGACCTGTCCGTAGACAAGGGGGAATTCGTGGCAATCGTGGGCGCGTCCGGCTCGGGCAAGTCCACCCTGCTGCACATCCTGGGCACCGTGGACAAGCCCACAGAGGGGACTGTCATCATAGACGGCACCCACCTCTCCAGGCTGAATCCGACCCAGGCGGCAATCTTCCGGCGCAGGAAGGTGGGGCTGGTGTACCAGTTCTACAACCTGATCCCCACCCTCACCGTGCGCAGGAACATCCTGATGCCCCTGGCCCTGGACAAAAAGAAGCCCAATCAGGAATATTTTCAAAAAGTGGTAGACACCCTGGGAATCGCAGACCGCCTGGAGGCGCTGCCTGGCCAATTGTCCGGCGGCCAGCAGCAGCGGGTGGCCATCGCCCGCTCCCTGATCTACCGCCCCGCGCTGCTTTTGGCGGACGAGCCCACGGGGAACCTGGACCAGAAGAATTCCAGGGAAATCATGGACATGCTCAAGCTCTCCAACCGCAGCCTGGAGCAGACCATCTTACTGATCACCCATGACGAAAAGATAGCCCTGGAGGCGGAGCGCATCATCACCGTCCAGGACGGGCGCATCATAAGCGATGAACGGAGGGAGGTGAAAGCGCTGTCTGCGGAGGCATGACGGCGCTGGGCATCATGTGGAAAGAATATTCATCCGATTACAGGAAGAACAACCCCTCCTCCAGCCTGTCCGTGAGGCTTTCGGCCCTGATCTCGGCGCTGCTGCTCTCCCTTCTGTGCTGTCTGTTCTATAACATGTGGAAATATGAGGTGGAGCGGATCGTGCTGGAGGAGGGCGGCTGGCAGAGCCGTCTGACGGGAGAGCTTCACGGGGACGCCCTGGACGCCATCCGGGATTTTGCCACTGTGGAGGACGCAGTCGTGAACGAGCAGAGGAGCCGGGACGGAGAGACGGTGACAGACCTCTATTTCCGCCATTACAGGGACGTCCTGGCGGACACGCCCCGCATCGCCGCGCTGGCGGGGATTCCCCCGGAGAAGATTTCCTATCACCATCAGCTCCTGGCGCTGTACCTGATCCGGGATCCCCAGGACACCGCGCCCAGGCTGGTGTTTCCCCTGTTCCTCCTGATCACGGTGGTGGCGGCCTCCTCCCTGATTGTCATCATACACAATTCCTTTGCCGTGTCCATGAACGCCAGGATCCATCAGTTCGGCATCTTCTCCAGCATCGGGGCCACGCCGAAGCAGATCCGCACCTGTCTCCTGCAGGAGGCCGCCTCGCTCTGCGCCCTGCCGGTGCTTCTGGGGAATCTCCTCGGTATCGGGGGCGGGATAGGGCTGATGCTCCTGACGAATGTCCTGCTGGGCAGCGATATGGGCCGCCATGAGGCAAGCCCCGCATACCATCCCCTGGTTCTGGCAGCCACCCTGCTGGTCACGGCAGCCACCATATGGATCTCCGCCTGGCTGCCTGCCAGGAAGCTGAGCAGGCTCACGCCCCTGGAGGCCATCCGCAACACCGGGGAGCTGGGGCTGAAGCGCAGGAAACGCTCCCCCATCCTCAGCCTCCTGTTCGGCGTGGAGGGGGAGCTGGCGGGCAATGCCCTGAAGGCCCAGCGCAGGGCCCTGCGGACGGCCTCGCTGTCCCTCCTGTTCTCCTTTATGGCCTTTACCATGATGCAGTGCTTCTTCACCCTCTCCGGCATCAGCACCAAGGAGACGTATTTCATGAGATACCTGGATACCTGGGACATCTATGTCACTGTCAAGGACAGCCAGGAGGAAGGCTTCCCTGCGGCGGAGCGCATCCGGGAGCTGGACGGCGTGGAGAATGCCATCATGTACCGGAGGGCATGGGCAAAGCGGTTGATCACGGAGGACCAGCTTAGCGATGAGATGAAGGCCTTCGGCGGATTTTCCCAGGCCCCCGGGCATCATGCGGCGCAGACGGCGGAGGGCTGGCTGGTGAACGTGCCCCTGGTCATACTGGACGACAGCAGCTTTCTGGCCTATTGCGGGCAGATTGGGGCCGATCCCCGGCTGGACGGGGCGGTGATCCTGAACCAGATCCGGGACGTGACGAATCCGGACTTCCGGCATCCGGTCTTCTTCCCTTACCTGAAAAAGGACAGTGTGGGGGAAGCCCCTGTGAGCATCCTGCGGCAGTCCGGCAGGGAGGATATGACGGCCGAGGTTCCGGTGACGGCCTATACCACACAGGTTCCCGCCCTGCGAGAGGAGTACGCCAAGCTTGACTACTATGAATTAGTACATTTCCTCCCCGCGTCCCTGTGGAAGGAAATCAGCGGGCAGATCGGCGGCACCGATCAAGATTCCTTTGTCTGCATCCTGGGGAGAGAGGACGCCACCCTGGAGGAGCTGGACGAGCTGGAGGAGCGGATCCATGCCCTCCTGGGCCAAAGCTACAGGACGGAGAGTGAAAACCGCATCCGGGAATGGGACGCCAACAATGCCCAGATGCAGGGCATGGCGGGCATCTTCGGCGGCTTCTGCGCGCTGCTGGCTGTCATCGGGCTGGGCAATGTATTCTCCAACACCCTGGGCTTCGTGCGCCAGCGCAGGCGGGAGTTCGCCAGGTACATGTCCGTGGGGCTGACGCCGGCGTCCCTGCGGAAGATGTTCTGCATCGAGGCGCTGGTCTTAGCGGGGCGGCCTGTCCTGATCACCCTTCCCCTGGCGGCTGCTGTCGTGGCCGCCATGCTGAAGCTGAGCTATGTGGATGCGGGGGAATTCCTGGCGGAGGCACCTTTGATTCCCATCGGCCTGTTCATGCTGGCCATCCTGGCCTGCGTGGCGCTCAGTTATCTCCTGGCCTGGCGGAATGTGCGGAAGATCAGCCTGGCGGAGGTCCTGCGGGACGATACCATGATGTAGCTTCCGCCATATGACAGGCGACGGGAAGCCTCCTTCAGGCTTCCCGTCGCTGTGCCATATTTCGTTTTTATGCTCAATCCCATCCCGGCACAGTTCCGCAATCAGCTCTTCCGGTCTGCGCATTCTGCATCACCAGCGCGCATTATCCAACCCTCCTCAGAACTCCTTGCGCTCCATGATCCGGATGCTGATATGGCAGGAGATGCACAGCAGGGCCACGCTGACGGCCAGGACGGCCGCTATGCCCGCCCCTTCGCTCATTGCGGGCATCCGCTCCCCCAGCGCGTTCAGGTCGATGCCCAGCCTTTCGGCAAGCTTTGCCCCCAGGACACACACCAAGAAGAAGCCTCCCATGACCATAATCTGGGCTATCCTGCTCTTCTCCGCCTCGAATTTCAGGCGCAGCGGAATCAGGACCACGTTCAGGCCGATCGCTACAGGCAGCAGCGCCACCGCTGTCATCAGGCCCTCCGCGGGGACAAGGGCGTGCCTGGCCGCTCCGGCCACAATGGCGATTATGCTCCCCAGAAGCCATCCCACGCCGCACATCAGCAGGGAGAACAGATATTTTTCCAGCACATAGTCCTTTCTGGACACCGGCAGGGAGAACAGGAACGCGTTGCCATTGTCGAACTCATCGTAGCTGATGGTGCTGGACGTGAGCGTCGTCCCGATGATCGCCATATAGACCACGATGAAGCTGATATCCTTGATGTAGAAGGACATGCCCACTGCCATCACCAGGATGAGCGCCAGGGAATTCCCCATATTTTTCATCAGTCTCAGATCCTTGATCAATAATCCTTTCATAATGCCTCCCCCCGTATCATCATCATAATCACTTCGTCAATGCTGCCCTTCAGGACGGCAGGCTTCGGATAGTTCTCGCTGTAGAAGCGTTTCTGATTCGTCAGGCAGCTATAGCCGAAGCTCTCCTTTCTGCTGCGCAGGATATAGCGCTTCTCGATCGTCCGGTACTGCTCTTCGTCCATCTTCAGCACCGCGTAGCTGTCCAGCAGCACGTCCGTATCCTCATGGAGGACGATCTTCCCATCATGTATCATATAGACGTCGTCGCACAGGCTCTCCAGGTCGCCGGAGATGTGGGAGCTCACCAGAATCCCCCTGTCCTCGTCCTGCTCCATGAACGCCCGCAGCAGCTCTAAAAGCTCATCCCTTGCCACCACGTCCAGGCCCGCCGTAGGCTCATCCAGGATTAGAAGCTGCGCCCTGTGGGAAATGGCTGTCAGGACCTTCAGCTTCGCCTTCATCCCCGTGGAGAATTCCTTAATCTTCTGGTTGTCGGGAAGCCCGAACCGCCTGACCTGCTCCTGGAAGAACGCCCTGTCGAAACGGGCATAGAGGCCGCTCATGACAGGGACGATGTCCCTTATGGTCAGGTAGCCGCTGAATCCCGCGTTGGACAGGACTACGCCCAGCTTCTGCTTATCCTTTGCGCCGAACTGGCCGCTGTCTTTCCCCAGGATCTCTATCCTGCCGCCGTCGGGCTTAACCAGCCCCAACACTGCCTTGAACGTGGTGCTCTTCCCCGCCCCGTTCTGTCCCACCAGCCCGGTCACCCGCCCCGGCAGGACTTCCATGGAGCAGTCCAGCCGGAATGTGCCGTAGCTTTTCCGTAAATTTTCAATCCTCAACATAGTCATCCCTCCAAAATCAGTTCAAATAAAGTCCTGATGTCCTCATCGCTTATCCCGTATCTCCTGCCTTTCTGGACAGCCATCTCCAGATCGGCCTCCAGCTCCTTCTTCTGCTCTTCCATCAAAAGGCCCGGGTTCACTGCCGCAATGTAGGTCCCCTTGCCGTGGACAGTCACGGCGAAGCCCTCCCCCTCCAGGCTGTCATAGGCCTTTTTCACGGTCAGCGCGCTGATCCGCAAATCCTTCGACAGCGCCCTGACAGAGGGCAGGTTATCGTTCTCTTTCAATTCCCCGTCGCGTACCAGGGTCTTAATCTGGTCTGCAATCTGTTCATAGATAGGGACCATGGAAGAACTGTTTATTATAATGCGCATCTATCCTTCCTCCTTGCAAACAGTATATAACAGCATGCAACTGTTGTCAAGTGTTATATACTGTTTATTTAAATTTTTATTTATTGCATGAAAAAAGCAGCGGAGCCCCTTCCTCCCGGGCTCCCGCCGCTTATGTACTGCGATTTCCTTTCCATCCCCCGCCGGGCGGGCGGCATCCGCGCCTCGCGCCCTGGTCTCAGCGCTCTTTTTCCAGCATCTGCTTCAGCTTTTCGTCAGCCCAGACCACCCTGTTGCGCCCATGCCGCTTGGCGTCGTACAGCTGTGTGTCCGCGAACTGCAGGTAAAACCCGTAGCCGTGCTCCACCGGGGGACAGACGGTAATGCCGCCCATGCTGACCGTGACCCACTGGGCTACGGAGGGGTCATGGGGAATGTGGAGGTCCTCTATGGCCTGCCGGATCTTTTTCATATGCTCGAATATCTTATCGGACGGATCCCCCATGGTGATCGCCACAAATTCCTCGCCGCCATAGCGGGCCAGGAAGTCCGTGCTGCGCTGCAGATAGGAGGCCGCAGTCTGGGCCACGGCGGAAATCACTTTATCCCCGGCGGGATGGCCGAAGGTGTCGTTATATACTTTGAAGCGGTCGATGTCGAACATGCAGATGGAGAACGGGGCATGCAGCCGGATGGCCTCGTTCCACCTTGTGATGCTGTATTCCTCATACCTGCGCCGGTTGGCGATCCCCGTGAGCTGGTCGGTCATGGACTGCTGTTCCACCTGTTTGCGGTACTGGTACAGCTTCACATGGGTGTTGACCCTCGCCCGGACGATCAGGGGATGGAAGGGCTTCGTGATATAGTCCACGGCTCCCAGGATAAGCCCGCGCTCCTCGCTGGCCACGTCGGAAAGGCTGGTGATCAGGATTACCGGCACGCTCTTGGTAGCGTCATCGTCCTGGAGCCTCTTCAGCAACGTAAAACCGTCCATCCCCGGCATCACCACATCCAGCAGGATCAGCGAGAAATCCCCCTCCCCTGCCAGGCGCAGCCCCTCCTCCCCCTTCTGTGCAATGGTGATTTCATACTCGTCCTTCAGGATGGACTTCAATTGGGTCGCCTGCAGGGCGCTGTCGTCAACAATCAGAATTTTTTTCATACTTCCTCCAGAAAATGTAAATAAACGTTCACTATCATATGGTCAAAAACAAACCGCCCTTCAGCGGCATGTATTTATTTCCGACTCAATCTTGAGAGCCTCTCCGGCTTCAGGTAACCGCTCAGCCCGGTGGTCAGCAGCCGGAACACCGTCTCCTCGGTCTCCTCATTATTTGGAAGGATTCCCTCCACCACATATTTCGCGTACAGCAATGTGGACGTGAGGACATGGAGCCACAGCATGTCCTGATTGATTCGGTCCAGGCTGGGAAACACCTTTTTGAAAATCCGGACCATCCCGATGAAGGTTCCGAAGTATGTCACGTCCCGGCTTCTGTCATAACTGGGGAACGCGGCGCTGTCCCGGAACCGGTAGTAGAAGACCGTCTCGTCCGGGCGGGACGTCCAGAACCGGAAATAGGGCAGCCACAGCGTCTTTACCGCTCCCATCGGGTCAGTGAGCATGACCAGAGGATTGAACTGCAGATCCTCGAAAATCGCCGCGGCCTGTCTGTCCACATAAGTGAAGCACTCTGTCAGCAGCTGCTCCTTGCCCTCAAAGTGCCGGTAGATCGCGCCTGAGGAAATCCCTGCCAGCTTGCTGACATTCTGGATGCGCACCCCTTCCAGGCCATACTGCCGCACGGCCTTTATCGTCGCATGGATGATTCGCGTTTTGGTGTCGTCCAGTGTTGTCATATCCCCCTCGTCATAGGCGCTTGCCGGCATCATCTGTTCATCTGTAAATTATATATGATATTACGGTTTTTGACAATATCCTTTTTCCCATCTTCTGCCATCTTCTGCCATTTATACTGCGCATCGGTTAAATTTGCAGCGCCAGCCAAGCACTTTCCCGGAGATGCCACTGTAAATCCTGGCGGTCTACAGTATAAACTGACAATCACCAAAATCTGCCAGGCAGCCCGACTCACGGGCGAAAGCCTATGGGGGCATTGCGGCAGATTTCATCGCTCGTGAGTATATCTGCCAGTTGCGCTGTCAAAACGGCTACTTGCGCTATGGCCGTTAAGATTTGTCCGTTTCCTTACGATACAGGAATTGAAGGCCCGCGTCCCGGCCGGAAAGTCGGCACGGGGAATGGGGCGGAAAGGGATGGGAAAAATCAGGATCGCGATATGTGATGACGAACAGAATATCCGCAGCTATCTGGCCGCGCTGATCCGGCGGGAGGATTCTTCATGCCGGATTTCGGAGTATGCCTCCGCGGAGGCCTATCTGGCTGCGGGAGAGGATCATGATCTGCTGTTGCTGGATATCGAGCTGGGAGGCGGGGCGGGGATTCCCGGCTCCATGGACGGCATGGCGCTGGCCAGGAGGCTTCGGAGCCTTCCTCCGGACAGGCAGCCCCTCATCATCTTCGTCACAGGCTATGAAAGCTATGTGTACCAGGCCTTTGACGTGGAGGCCTTCCAGTATCTGGTGAAGCCCGTGGACGAGGGACGCTTCGCGGATGTCTTCCGGCGGGCGGCGGAGAAGCTCTCGGTTCTGGAAAAACAGCGCCGGAGGACGCTGCTCGTCCAATACGCCGGGGCCAGCCGGGTGATACCGCTGGAGAACATCCGCTATGTGGAGAGCCGTGGGCATAAGCTCCTTTTGCATTTGAAGGAAGGCACAGTGGAATACTACGGGAAGATAGGGGAACTGGAGCAGGAACTGTGCGGACAGTTCGCCCGCATCCACAAGGGCTATCTGGTGAACCTGCGCCATGTGGAGGAATATGCCCGGGGACAGGTCACGCTGACAGACGGCGAAAAGCTGGTGATCTCCAAATATAAATACGATGCTTTCGTGAAGCAGCACCTGCGCTTCCTGCGACAGTAAACGCTCCTTCCCTGCGGACAGGCCTACGGCCTTGTAGTCTCGCCAGGGAGGCGGAGCCGGAGGGAGGCGAAATTGCGCGAATCAGATTTCATACTGCTCTACCGGATAACCGCAGGGATAGAGGTGGTCCTCTATGGGGCCTGCATGGCGGCTTTCCTGCGCCCCTTCCTGGACGAGGGCGCGGGAGGCGGGCGGAGCACGCGCCGAAAATGCCTGTTCGTGCTGGTTGACTATATTATCGTCTTCTCTCTGGGCGCTGTGTTCTCCTTCCGCGGCTGGCTGTGCATGCTGCTTCTGACGGCGCTTTTGGCTGTTTGCAGGCGGTTTCTGGGCATCGGGCGGGAAGCCCTGTTCCTGCTGGGAGTGCTGTTCTTCTGCACCCGGCATCTGAGCCTGATGGCCGCACAGAGCCTGAACCATTTTACCTATCGGCTCTTCCTGGCGGGCGCAAATACCCCGGAGAAGGTCTTCCTGGGCGCGGCGCTGAACCACATCTGCATCGAAGCGCTGACGCTCCTCCTCTTTGCCCTCATGCTCCGGGGCCTGGTTCTGGTGCTGGGGAGACGGCCCTTTGCCCTGCATGTCAGGGAGCTGTGCTACCTGCTGCTGACGCCGGTGACGGGAATCCTCTTCGTCCGCATCACCCTGCAGCTCCTCATCGTGGCAGACGGGGATTCCATTTTCCAGCTCTACGAGCAGGTGCCGATGGCCGTGGGCATCGTGCCCCTGCTGGCCGCCCTGTTCTACGCGGGGACCCTGGCCGCGATTGCCCTCTGCCAGAAGAACATGGCCCTCCAGGAGGAGCGGGGCAGGCATTTCGTGGAACAGCAGCAGCTGGCAGGCATTCAGGAGCGGCTGGCCCAGGTGGAGCAGCTCTACGACGGGCTGCGCCGGATGAAACACGATCTGCGGGGCCATCTGGCCAACATCAGGGGCCTGGCGGAGAGGAACTGCTACGGGGACATGGAGCGCTACATGGCCAAGATGGAGGAGAGCATACAGGCCCTGGAGCCCGGCATGTCCACAGGGAATGCCGTCTCGGACGTGATCCTGGGCGATGTCGGGCGGGCCGCGGCCAGGCTGGGCATCCGCTTCCAGGCGGATTTCACCTTTCCCGCCTCCGGAGGATTCGATTCCTACGACATGGGCATCATCCTGAACAACCTGCTGCGCAACGCCCTGGAGGCCTGTGAAAGGGTGGAGCCCGGGAAGCGGTATATCTCCCTCTCCGGGAAAAGGAAGAACCGGTTCTATCTGCTGGAGGTACGCAACTCCTTCCAAGGGGATGTCCGCTTCCACCGCCACACCGGACTCCCCATGTCCACCAAGGAGGCGCCCCCTGGGCCGGGCTCTCCCCGGACTCCCCTCATGGCCCTCCACGGCATCGGCCTGTCCAATGTGAAGCGGGAGGCCGAGAAGTACAGGGGGAGCGTGGACATCCGGGCAGAGGGGAATGAATTCCAGGTGACTGTTTTACTGCAGGAAAATGCCTGATCCACTGCGAAAAGCAAGGCAGTGTCAAGCGGGAGGCCGCGAACTACAGGGGAGTGTGGACATCCGGGCCCAGAGGAACGAATTCCAGGTGACTGTTTTACTGTAGGAAAATGCCTGATTCACTGCGAAAAGCAGAAGAACAGGAGGATTCGAAAGGAGAGATTATGTACTTAGACGATTTCAGCATCAAAGAAGTAAACACCTATTATGCCCGCCGGGGCGGCATACGGACGGCAAATGTCAAAGGCTATGCCAATGTGGGCAGCTTTTCCGGTCTGATGCAGCGGGCGGCGGCACAGGCCGGAAGGGCAGCGCAGACGGCTACAGACGTGGCCGCTGCGGAAAGGGACTCCCAGGCCGCCGGGACACGCAGCACTGCCCCCCGGAACACCGCCGCGCAGACCCGTTCCGCCCTGTATGATGCCGCCGATGCACGTCAGGCCATCAATTCATCTTCGGCCAGGCAAACAGACGCGGCGGCAGGGCCCGGCAGCGCCTCCGGAGAATCCGCCACACAGGATGTCTCCGCCTCCGGCAACACATGCTGTGACCAGTGCGATACCACCAACCAGCTTATGCTCCGGATGCTGTCCCGGAACCTCTACTCCCAGAGCGCCCTGAACTATCCCCTGTCCGGTTACAGCCCCTGGACGGCCTACCAGAGCATGGCCGGCATGCTGGGCAACAGCCTGTTCTGACAGCAGCCCCCGCCGGGCCTGGCACGCAAAGACATCCCGGATATCCTGCCGGAAGCCTCCGTTTCAGGCTTCCGTCAGGAATCCGGGATGCTCTATCAGGGGCATCCTGTTTCAGGGGCCGCACTTACAGCCTCTTTCCGTTCTTTCTTTCCCCGGCCTTCCTCTCCGGAGCTTTCGCCTCCGGAACCTTCTTCGCCGGAGCGTCCGTCCCTCCGTCCTCTTCCATTACTACATCTTCGTCTTCCGACCTGTTCCCCTTCCTCTGCGCCGCCTGCATCCGCCTCCTGGCGTTGCGGTCGTTCACGCTCTCCCGCAGCAGCGCATAGCCGGAGGATGTCAGCGGGATGAAGAACAGCATCCCGGAAATCCCGAACAGGCTGCCGCCCACGCTCACCGCCACCAGCACCCAGATAGCGGGCAGTCCCACGGAATTCCCCACCACCTTGGGATATATCAGGTTCCCCTCTATCTGCTGCAGCACCAGGAACAGTATCACGAACCAAAGGGCCTGCAGCGGATTGTCGATCAGTATCATGAAGGCTCCCACAGCGCAGCCGATGAATCCGCCCACAATGGGAATCAGCGCCGTAAACGCAATCAGCACGCCCACCATCAAAGCATAGGGCATTCCGAACAGGCTCATGGCCACCACGAACATAGTGCCCAGAATCACCGCCTCCAGACACTGCCCGGTGATGAAGCTGCTGAAATTCTTATGCAGGAGGCTGAAGATCTCCAGAGTCTTGGCTCCCACCTTATCCGGCAGATAGGCCGAAAGAATCCGTCTGCCCTGCTCCGCCAGCTTTTCCTTCTGGGCCAGCACATACAGTGCGAATATAAAGGCTATCACCGTGTTCACGATGCCCGATATGATGCCGCTGGCCACGCTGACCGTGGAATTCAGCACATCCCCCGCGCCGTTCTTCAGGAAATCGATGACGCTGTCCAGCATGGAATCCCAGTTGATCTCCGTCAGCTCCAGCTGGTCTATCTGCCTCGTCAGCTCCGGGTAGTCCTTCGCCAGCCTGTCCACTCCCTCCATGACCTCTTCCGTAAAGGCCGGAATCTTCCTGCCAATCTCAGAGGCGGTGGACACCACCTGGGGCACCACCGTGCCCACCACCAGGGCCAGCACCACTGCCAGGGACACGATGGACAGCGTCAGGCACAGGGGCCTCTTGACCTTTCCGGCGTTCTTCCCCTGCCACCGGCCCAGGACCTTCTCCTCAAAGGCCCGCATGGGGATGTTCAGCACGAAGGCCATGACCCCGCCCACCAAAAACGGCGAAACGATGCCGACCAGAAACGCCGCCCCCCGCAGCACCTCCTGGCTGTATATGATTGCCAGCACCAACAGCGCCGCCAAAACCATCAAATGTCTGATCTGTCTGATTTTTCCTCTGCTGAATTCCATATGTCCGTACCTTCTGCTTAAATGCTTTCCTTTCCCGATAGTTTGCTTTTGCCGCAGGTTCCGCTCCCTGGGCCCATCCCTGGTTCACCCGATTAGCACTGTCTTTCCCTCAAAAGCAAATCCATATCTGTGAATCCTCTCTGCGGGAATCCCCTTTTTCCACAGAACTGTTTCATACCGCATTTCTTCAATCTGCTTCAATGCGGATTCCACGCATGCTTCCAGAGTCTCCCCGTGCCTGGCGTCAGCCACCTTAAACTCAATCAAAAAGGCGTCCAGATCGTCCTCCTTCGGTTCCAGTATGATATCATACCTGCCATAGCCGCTCTCCCCGTTGGAGGAAATGCCGTATCTGTCCTTCAGCTCTACCAACAGCCCCAGGACGAATCCATGATAGAATCGTTCCGGGCGGGCTTTTTCCGAAGGCTTTCTACCGCCGTCAAAACTGCTGAAAAGCTCAGCAGCCAAATCATTCATATACCCGTTCATATCATCCAGATTGCCTGAAAGCAATGCGCGGATGAACCGATTGTAACAGCCCGCGCAGGGCTCGAACCACCCCTGCACCATCCGCTCGAAGGCAATGTGCACTTCCCTGTTCGTCAGAGACAGCACATATTCTCCGCTGTCAGCCCCGTCCTCCGTCCCACGGCTCTCCACCTTCAGGTATCCGCCAGCCAGCAGGAGGCTCCAAACAGACACCTCGCTTTGGCCCAGCTGGCTGAAGACAATCTGTTCGTCTACCCGGGTGTGGAGCACCTCTCCTCTCAACAGGCCCTCCATGTCCATCTTAATGTCAGGGCTTCCCTGTCGGACAAGCTTTCCAATCAGGCTGTTGGAACTGGTATTGGCCCAATAGGCCGCAAACTGCCGCTTATCCAGATAGTTCAGAATCGACCAGGGATTATAGATATCCCGCAGCGACCCGAACGTAAATCCGTCATACCACGCCTTGACCCTGTCTCTGTCCGTAAGGCCGAATTCATCCATGGCGGCAAATACTTCCTCCTCTGTAAAACCAAAGGAATCCATATATTTATCGGATGTGACAGTCACGATTTCCAGGTGGTTCAGGTCAGAGAATATGGATTCCCTGCTGATTCGGGTGATGCCTGTCATGATTGCCCGGTCAAGATACGGATTGGTCTTAAAAGTAGAGTTGAACAGGCTCTGCATGAAAGCAGCCATTTCCTCCCAATATCCATTGACAAAAGCCTCCTGCATGGGAGTATCGTATTCGTCCAGCAGGATCAGGACCTTTTTCCCGTAACGGCGCGAAAGATACCGGGATAAGGACTTCAGGGAACAGGCTGCGGCAGAGTCCGACATCCCAGGAGAGGCATCCTCCTCTGTCAGGCGGCTTTCGCCCAGGAAAAACCGGAACCTGTCATACAGTTCTGCCAGGATGCGGCATATTTTTTCCCTTGCGGCGGCAAAGCTGCTTTCCTTTACGTCCGCAAAGCTTAAGGCTATCACGGGATAGGTTCCCTGCAGCCCACGGTAGCTTTCCTCCTTCCAGATGGAAAGGCCCTGGAACAAATCTCCTCTGCCTGCAAATTGTACAGAAAAGAACTGTTCCACCATGCTCATGGCCAAAGTCTTGCCAAAGCGCCTGGGCCGCGTGATCAGAGTCACATCGTCCCGGCCTTCCCACCATTCCCTGATGAAAGCGGTCTTATCTACGTAGAAGCAGTTGTTTTCGATTATTTTGCTGAAATCCTGTATGCCGATGCCGGTCTGCCTTACCATGGGGAACGCCTCCGTGTGGGCCACTTTTCGAAAAGCACAGGTTTCGTTTGAAGCCAGGAAGAGCAGTTTCCTATTAAAAACGGCTCTTCCATGCGGCTTCAAAAGAGTTTATGCTTTTGAATGCAGTATAGCAGAGCCTGTTGTATTTGGCAAGGGATTTGCAGAAAGCGGGGAACAATTTCATCAGCCCCGCCTTACCGGCATATAAGGCGGACCTTTTTTCAATCGATACCGTCGATGCAGTCTTTCTTCTGGCGCATGGAAGTGTGTACGTAGAAATCCATGGTAGTCCGTATCGACGCGTGGCCCAGGATGGCGGACACGGTCTTGCAGTCTACCCCGTTCTCCAGACATGCCGTGGCGAAACCGTGGCGCATGGCGTGGAAATTGCAGTCCTCCATTTCGCAGCGCTTCAGGATCGTCTTGAAGCGTTTCTGGACATTCCGCGGTTCCGTGCAGGTGCTCCGCCCGGTCAGCACATAGAGGTCATCCCCTTTGCGCAGCCGCTTCAGGGCGTTTATCAGGTATCCGGGAATGGGGATTTCCCGGGAGGATGTGTGGGATTTGGGCGTCCTGATATAGAGGATGGTCCTTGGCTGCCCTGCGGAGGTGTCCGGATTCGGAATCCTCGATACTGTACGCTTGATATTGAAAGTACATGCTTCAAAGTCGATATCGCCCCACTTCAGGCCGCACAGCTCTCCTATGCGTATCCCTGTGCCCCGGCACAGCAGGATGGCCAGGGGGAAAATCGTCCTCTTCCGCAGCAGATATTCCTTCATCTTGGCGCTGTCCTGTATGGCCAGCACCCTGGATTCCGTCCTGCGGCAGCTTGCGTGGCAATACTCCAGAATCTCGCGGCCTATCAGCCCGCTGCGGATCCCGTATTTTATGATGAACTTGAATACCACAAGGATGGACCTGGTGGTGGTGTCCGCAAGCTCCTTCTCCTGTATCTTCTGGACAAAGGCCATGACCGCCTCCCCGTCCAGTTCCGCCAGGGGCACATCCCCCGCCAGGGGCAGGATATGCACCTTTACGCAATAGCTGTAGGTGGAAAAAGTGCTTTTCTTCACCGCCTCCTGCCGATCCTGCAGCCAGCCGGCGCTCAAGTCCTTCAATGTGCCGCAGGGCATGGCCGTCTCCCCTTCCCGGGGCTGCCCCTGGGCCGGATGGGGCTGCTCCGTTTCTTCCAATACCGTTTTCCGCCTCTGGTTCAGTTCGCTGTCTCTGGATGCCGTCTCATTCATCTTTTGTACCTCCTTGGAGTGTTATGTTTCATCCATAAACATACAGGAGTATCCCGAACCATGGTCATTTTTTCTGAAAATATGGAATTTCGGAGCGGAAAATCACCAAAAACCGTCAAAACGTATAAAAAAAGTTCGCCTTACTTGCCGGTAAGGCGAACTTTTTTGTCCGGATCCCCTCTCATCTCCATTCCAGCCGATGCAGCTCCCCCTCCTGCTGCATGCCCCCGAAGCCGTTCTGCCGCAGCGCCTCGTACAGTACGATGGCCACAGAGTTGGACAGGTTCAGGGAGCGGATGGCGGGAAGCATGGGGATGCGGATACAGCTATCCTCGCGCTCCACCAGAATCTCCTCCGGAATGCCCGCGCTCTCTTTGCCGAACATGATGTAGTCATCCGGTCCGTAGGACACCTCCGTGTAAGCGTGCCTGGCCTTGGTGGTGGCCATCCAGATCTTCGCGCCGGGATGAAGCTCGGTGAATGTTTCGAAATTCATGTACCTGTGGACCTCCAACTGATGCCAGTAGTCCATTCCGGCCCGGCGGATAGACTTTTCGTCCAGCCGGAAGCCCAGCGGCTCTATCAAATGCAGGGGCGTGCCTGTAGCCACACAGGTACGCCCTATATTTCCCGTATTCCCCGGTATCTCCGGCTGATGCAGTACGATATGCATCTGTCCATTCCCTCCTGTGTCAATCTATGCCTGCCGGCCAGTACCCCGGTGTAGGCGGACGCGCTCAGGGGCATACGCCAAAGCCGCCTAAAAGCGCCGCGGCCTGCTCCGATGTGGCCTCCGCATATGTGATGGTGATGATCAGCGCCCTGTCGCCCGATACCCGGAAATAGTAGTCCTGAAAGTATTCGCCGCCGCTGTCCACCCTGGTGTTCACCACCGCAAAGGTCTCCCCCGCGATCTCCGCGGTGCCGCTGTCTTCCAGTATCTCATAGACCGGATCCTGCATCATCCTCAGGTGCAGCAGCGCGGCCTTTTTGTAGTCCTCCGTGTCCATGCCCCTCACCATGAGCTTCTCTACGGTCACAGCCACATTGGCGTCCCCCTCGGCATTCGTGCCCAGCATTTCATACAGGGACGTCATTTCCAGGTATTCCCGCTGCTTCTCGCTGTAGTTCTCGGAGATGATGTCCTCTCCAATCCCCATCAGGGCCTCCATCCCCTCGTCGCTGAGCATGAAGACGCCCTCCGGGGCCGTGAAGCGCAGGTTCCAGTATTCGCTCTCCCATCCGTTGTCCGTGGTGACGCCCTTCACATAGGAGCTGTCCGCCTCGCCGCTTTCGTCATCGCCGCTCTCCACGGCGCTTCCCGTCTGACGACCCTCTTCGGAGTCCTCCTCGCTTTCCCCGCCATGGACGACCAACACCTGCTTATCGTTATCCCGTTTCTCTTTCAACTTTGTTGCGCCTTCTTCCGGCCGGCTCTCTGTCTCCGGAGAAGGGCTTTCCGCAGCGCTGTCCCTGTTCCCGCTTCGGGCAATCTGTTCCAGGATTTCCATGGGCATCGGGACGGTGCAGCCGGACAAAAGCAACGCAATGGCGATCACCGCAATGCCGATCCTCTTCTTCATAGCCGCTCCTCCTTATCTGTCTCCGCGCTCCCCGCGCAGCTTCTCCAGGAAATGTCCGAGCCTCTCCATGGCAGTCCGCAGGTTCTCCAGGGATGCGGCGTAGGAGATGCGCAGATACCCCTCCCCGCAGTCGCCGAAGGCAGTCCCCGGCACCACGGCCACGCCCTCCTCCTTCAGGAACCGCATGGCGAAGTCGTCGCTGCTCATGCCGAACTCCCTGATGCAGGGGAAGATGTAGAAGGCCCCGTAGGGCTCGAAGCAGGGCAGCCCCATCTCCCGGAAGGCATGCACCAGGAAGCGCCGTCTCTGGTTGTAGGCCGTGCACATCTCGGCCACGTCTCTGTCGCCGTTCCTCAGGGCCTCCACAGCCGCGTACTGGCTGGTGGTGGGCGCGCACATGATGGCGTACTGGTGGATTTTGGTCATCTGCTCTATGATGGCCTGCGGCCCGCAGGCGTAGCCCAGCCGCCAGCCGGTCATGGCGAAGGCCTTGGAGAAGCCGTTGATCAGTATGGTGCGCTCCTTCATGCCCGGCAGTTGGGCGATGGAGACATGCTTCTCCTTGTAGGAAAGCTCCGCGTAGATCTCATCGGACATGACATAGATGTCATGTTTCAGGATGACCTCCGCGATGGCCTCCAGATCCTTCCTCTCCATGATAGCCCCGGTGGGATTGTTGGGGAAGGGCAGCACCAGAATCTTGGTCCTGTCGGTGATGGCCTCCTCCAGCTCCGCGGCGGTGAGCCTGAACTCGTTCTCCTCCTTCAGGTCGATGATCACGGGCTTTGCTCCGGCCATCACGGCACAGGGCTCGTAGGACACGAAGCTGGGCTGCGGGATCAGCACCTCGTCCCCGGGATTGATCATGGCCCGGAAGCCGATGTCGATGGCTTCGGATCCGCCCACGGTAATCAGGATCTCCTCCATGGGATGCTCATAGCGGATTCCCTGCTTCCTGTACAGATATTCCGCAATCTCCTCCCGCAGCTCCTTCAGGCCTGCGTTGGAGGTATAGAAAGTCTTCCCCTTCTCCAGGGAATAGATGCCCTCGTCCCGGATGTGCCAGGGAGTGTCGAAGTCGGGCTCGCCTACCCCCAGGGAAATGGTATCCTTCATCTCCTGGGCGATGTCGAAGAATTTCCGGATGCCCGACGGCTTGATTTCTACGATTCTGTCTGCTAACGGATTTCTCATGGGGTGATCATCTGCCTTTCGTCTTCTTTTTTCCTGGAAAGCACCGTGCCGTGGTCCTTGTATTTCTTCAGGATGAAATGCGTGGCCGTGCTGATGACGGACTCCAGGGCGGAGAGCTTTTCCGACACGAAGGAGGACACCTCCCGCAGGGTCTTCCCCTCCAGGATGATCATCAGGTCGTAGCCCCCGGACATCAGGTACACGCTCTGGACTTCCGGGTACTGGTAGATGCGCTCCGCGATGCTGTCGAAGCCCTGTCCTCTCTGGGGCGTCACCCGCACCTCGATCAGCGCGGACACCTTCTCCCGGGAAGTCTTCTCCCAGTCGATCATGGTGTGGTATCCGCAGATGATGCCCTCCTGTTCCAGGGTGGACAGCTCGCTTACCACTTCCGCCTCCCCGGCCCCCAGGAGCACTGCCAGCTCCCCTAAGTCGATCCGGCTGTTCTTCTCAATCAATGCCAACAATTCTTCTCTCATTTCCTGTCCCTCTCTTTTCCAATTTTTCACCCGGGTTCCGGCATCTGATATACGGCGTCCCTCCGGGGTCTGTCCAGGTAGCGGATTTCCTCCCCGCATCTCAGTATCCGGCTTCTGCCCCCGGTCAGCTTCCCGATCACTGTGGCCGGGATATGGGCCGCCTCCAGCGCCGCCGCAAGCCCATGCCCGTCCCGGGCCGTCATGACCAGGCACCCGCCGCAGAGCAGCTCGTAGGGGTTCGCCCCGCAGCACTCGCATACCTCCACGGTCTCCTGGCGCAGGGGAATGCCGCGCAGATCCGCCTCCAGCCCCAGGCCAGCGCCCTCCGCCAACTCCCAGAGGGCTCCCAGTATGCCGCCCTCCGAGGCATCGTGCATGGCGCAGACGCCGTGCTCCCTCGCCATCCGGGCCTCCGGCAGCACGGACAGATACCGCCCGAAGCCCGCCGCTTCCTCCACCAGCCAGGCGGGATAGCGCGCCAGCAGCTTCTCCCGGAAGCGCCGCGCCAGCAGGGCGGTGCCCTGGAGGCCGATCCATTTGCTCAGGACGATGTCCTGTCCCGGGGCAGCGGCTCCCGGCCCGTGGCCCTCTCCCCGGGCTGCCGCGCCGTATCCCGTCACCACCGCCAGCGGCCCGGCTGCCGCCGCTGTCACCCTTGTCTGGCCTCCGATTATTTCCATATGTAATTCCGCGCATTTCTCCTGCGCCTGAACCATGAGCGCCCGGACCTGGGGCTCCTCCACGGTCTCCGGCAGGAGCAATGCCACCGTCGCTGCCACCGGCTCCGCGCCGCCTGCCGCCAGGTTGTTGGCGCATTTCACAATCAAATCTGCCATGGACATGGCCGCTTCTTCGTGTCGGGGCCCGCGGGGCTCTTCGCCGGGCTGCTTCTCTCCCTGGGTCGCGTCTCCCGCCCGCCTTCCGGCCCGGGAAGCGGCAGATGTCCGGTCCAGGGCCACCACAGCCTCCTGCACGCAGACAGCCACGGCAACCTCCGGCCGGAATGAGAAGATGGCGCAGTCTTCTCCAAATCCTGCGCCATTCAACACTTCCTCTCTATTTCTCCGGATCTGTCCGAAGACAGAACGCTTCATGGCATTTACCGGCAGTTTTCCTGTCTTCATCCCAATGCTCCGCGCCGTCTCATGTCCGCCCGGATCGGGGCCCGGGAAGCTCATTGCGCCCCTTCCGCGGCTGGATCTGCCGGCGGAGGCGGCACGAGGATCGCCAATACATTTCCTACATGCTCTATGCTTCCTGTGCCGATGGCCGCCATGATTTCCTCATAGGCTACGGGGTCTTCCGTGGAGACTCCCACCACGGCGCCCCTGGGCACCATACGATAGCTGCTGCTGTTTATCTTCTCCCGGCTGGTCTCCTGCCCGTTCTCCGTGACAATCTTCCACAGTTCCGCCCGGTATCCTACATGGAGATTATTGTCCACCGCGATATAGCCCAGGGGCAGCGCGGGGTCTGCGGTGATCAGGTCCGCGGGAGGGTTGATGACCTCCAGCACCTGGCTCTCATAGCGGACTTCCCGGCCGGGATCCCTGTACTCCTCCCCATAGATGGTGAAGGTCAACTGTTTTCCCTCGGTGCGCCCCTCGATGTAGATCGGGCAGTCCAGATTGTTCTTGAACCGGAAATCCTTGTCCGCGCTCTCCGCAATGGCCGCGTCCGCGGAAGGGTCCACATAGGTCACGATCATGGAGTGGTTCGACCGCTCGGTGACCTCCAGCTCCGACAGCAGGACGGTATTGTACAGCGTGGTGGATACCTGGCAGATGCCGCCTCCCATGCTGTCCACCACCTGGTTGTTCATGAAGGATCCCGCCATATAGTATCCGTTCTCCGCGGTGAAGGGCGTCACGCAGTCCAGCATGGAGAACTCGTCCCCGGGATACAGGACCGTGCCATTGATCAGGTTGCAGCCGTTGGAGATGTTCTCGCTCCGGTTGAAGTTGGAGGAGCCGTAGGAGGTAGTGAACGTGCCCAGCACGTCCTTCACCCTGGCAAGCTCCTCGGCGCTGCCCCTGGGCTGGGTCACCTCCACCACCAGAGGGATGCTACAGGGCTGGCAGTCCCATCCGCCGGACAAAAGCTCATGCACCTTGTCGAAGGAGGCCTCCACATTCAGGGCGTACCCGGTGTCTCCGCCCACCACCCGGAACTGTCCGTCCTCCCGGACCAGAGTGGCGTCCACCGCCTTCTGATCGTACTTGGCGCACTCCTCGATCAGGATGTCCGTAAGCCCCTGGAAATCAAAGGACAGCTCCAGCGGGTAGACCAGGTTCTCCCGCTCCAGGTCCTTGAGTATCTTGTATCGCTCTATCACGTTCCCGTGGATCCCCACCTCCAGGGCCTCGGTGATGACCTCCTGATTGGACCAGGAGATCCCCAGCTCCCCTGCGCTCACGGGCACTTCCCTGTCCTCCGCGTAGAGCAGCGTGATCTCCACCTCCCGCAGGGTCTCCACATAGGCCTCCACGGCCTGCGCCGCCTCCTGGGCGGTCATGCCGGAGAGATCCACCTCCCCCACGAAAATCCCGTTCTTGATGGCGTCTCCCTCCTTTGCCGCCGCGGTCATGCCCCACAGCAGCACACTGGCCAGGAGACAGGCCAGAAAGCAGCCTTTCCTTATCCATTTTCCCATAGTCTGCATCCTCTCTGATTCTGTTGTTGAATTAATAGATAAAATATGTTACAGTGGAGGCAACCATCGCTATCACCAGCAAAATGACGATGACCGCGGAGATGCGCTGCGTCCTTTTTTTGTTGTTCATATTGAACATGGCGGCTCCTGTCTGCCCTCCGGATGCCCTGACGTCCCTGCGGCACCTCTGTGGCGAATACTATCGGGAACTGTCTGCAGACAGTCCCTTATGAAAGGATTATATATGAATATCGGTTTTTTGGCAAGTTTTATTACCTTTTCCCTGTTGGTTTCTTATAATATAAAAAAACAGGCCCGCAGGGGCCGTCGCAATGAGAAGAATTTCTGGGCCAGGGAGGCCCAGGCCAATTCCGTCCGGCGCAAGCCGCTGGACGGGCTGAACTATGTCAAGATCCCCCTGGAGCGCTTCCCCACCCATGTGCTGAATGAGAATCCGGAGGTGCTGGAGTGCATCGGCATCATGGAATCCCTCACCCCCCTGAAGATCGTCAATCTCACAGGCTGGACCAACACGGAGCTGAAGCTGGAATACGGCGCCGCCAACATCACGGCCCTGTCGGAGTACGACCAGAACTATACCCTGCTGGCCCGCACCCTGCAGAAGTGGGCGGACGCGTTGCTGGAGGCGGGTCATGACGACGAAGCCGTCGTCCTCATGGACTTCGCTGTCAGCACCCATACGGACATCAGCCGCACCTACTGTCAGCTTGCGGATTACTGGGCCGCCCGGGGCAGAGGGGACAAAATCGAAGAGATGATGCGCATCGCGGAGGGGCTGCGCTCCGCCAACAAGGGCGCTATCCTGCGCCACCTGAAGCAGAGCCTGGACGGCATTGTGGGCGTATTGTGGTGATGCCGGAAGCTTACTTCGGCGCTGTCCGCCGCTGTCTGCGTCTGCTATGCCTCGCCGTCTTCTATCCGCTGTTCATCGCTGTCTTCTGTCCGCCGTCCATCGCTGTCTTCTGTCCGCTGTCCGTCGCTGTCTTCTTGCCGCCGTCCATCGCTGTCTTCTGTCCGCCGTCCATCGCTGTCTTCTGTCCGCTGTCCGCCGTTGTCTTCTTGCCGCCGTCCATCGCTGTCTTCTGTCCGCTGTCCGCCGCTGACAGGCCGCAGCGGCTCGGCGCCCGGTCCGAACTGCCGGGGCGGGCCTCAGTGGTCGTACTCACTCTCGTACTCCAGGATGGCCCCTGTGGCGGCATCTATGGTATATTCGTACTCAATCCGGTCGTGATAGAACTCGATTTCGTACTCGGAGCGGCCGTGCTCCAGCTCCAGCTCCGCTTTCGTGAAGAATGCTTCCTCCTTCGACAGGCCCGCGTGCGCTGCCGCTATTTCCTTTGCGCTCTCCACGCCGATGCCTGCGTCTATGGCCTGTCCCGGGGATTCGTTGGGCCTGAGCAGCTCTGCGCTTTTGTCCAGGACGGCTCCTGTGGCCGCGTCGATTTCATAGTCGTATTCCGTATCGGCTGTCAGGAATTCGATGTCGTACACCGCTATGCCATCGTCCCAGTCCAGCTTCTCCTTCGTAAAGGTCACGTCGCTCTCCGCCAGCCCCGCGTCCGCCAGGGCTGCCGCCTTGGCGGCGTCAATGGTCTCCACCGCCCCGGCTGGCCGGGACTGCGGATTCGTCTGCCCTGCTGTCGGGGGCTGCTGCCCTGACGCTTCCGGCCGGTCTCCCTCCGACTGGGACTGCTGCCCTGACGCTTCCGGCCGGTCTCCCTCCGACTGGGACTGCTGCCCTGACGCTTCCGGCTGGCCTCCCTCCGGCTGGGGCTGGCCTTCTGCTGTGCCAGGCTGCTGCCCGCTGGGTTCCGACTGCCCGTTTTCGGCATCCAGCTGCCCCTTACCTGTCTGCCCCTGGCTTGAGGACGCTGTCGCGCCCTCCGTACCCAGGGCATGGATGCTCACGCCCCTGACCTCCCCGGTGGCCGCATCGATTTCATATTCATAGACATGTGTTTCCGAGACGAATTCAATCTCATAACAATTCCTGCCGCCGTCCCGCTGCAGCTCCTGTCTGGTCAGGGTGACATCCGCGAGCGCCAGCCCCGCATCCGACAGCGCATGTTCCATGGCTTCGCTCCTGTCCATGACGCGGCTTCTGCCTCCGCCCCAGGCTACGATGGCAATCGCCGCCGCTGCCAGGATGGCCACTGCCGCCGCAATCGGCAGGACTATGCTCCGGCTCCCTTTGTTCCTCTCCTGCTTTTCCCTTTTTTCCAAGTCTTCCATATCAGCATGCTCCTTTTCCTGCTTTCAGTCAATGCCGTGCCCTCTCCTGCGCTGTCAGCCTTACCGCATCCGCCGGGGAATCGGTCATGGTATCTCTCCATCTCCCCGCGTCCTCCCGGCGGTTAGTCTATGCTTACTTTAATTATATGTCCATAGCGGCATATTTGCAACCGTATTTTTTCGGCCTTATCCGCCTTTATCCGATTCAACTCTATAAATCGGTACAGCAGCCCGTTGCACTGTCCAGTCCGCCATGAATCGGCCGGGCCAGGGCCTCATGGTTCAGAGGGCTGCGGCTTCGGTAATCGAACAGCACAAACGTATGCCCCATGCTTTCCCCGGCCCCGAAAGCGCCGTAGCCCGCCGCCATCCGGTCAATGTCCCACACCGGATAGGCGAAGGGCTCCAGATGGGTCATCCTGCCAAGCTGTCTGCTGTCGAAGCCCTCATAGTCCGGCAGGTATCTCCGCCTCTGCTCCTCTTCCCTGTAAAAGCTTCTCGCCGCCTCCTTCCAGGCGGAAATGTCCGGGGCAAATCCAGGCCTGCTCTTTGCGTTCTCCCTCAGATACAGGTCATAGGTCAAAAGCTCCCTGTACACCTCCCGCCGCCGCGGGTCCCGCCTCCCGGCAAAGTCCAGCAGCACCTGATACCGGCTGGCACGGGCCGGGCTCATGGCCAGATGCCCCTCCACCCTGTAGAAGTCCGCCAGGGCCTCGTACATGGCAAAGGGGCCGGGAAATGCATTCTCCAGAAAGTTCAGGGTATGGACGAACTGGCCGCTGTTGTAGTAGAGCTCCACCATCTCCTCAACGCCCTTCAGCCGCAGCACCTCCTCGTAGGACAGCCAGTCCGTGCACAGCACCTCGTAAGGGGGCTGCTCCAGGTAACGGATGCCGTATTCCTGCGCCCGCTCCCACATCTCGGAGCCCTTCAGCACCTTCAGGAAGCCCAGCTGCAGCTGATGGGGGCGCAGCCGGTAGACCCAGTCGAAGGATTTCCCGAAGCTCTCATAGCCCTCATAGGGGAGCCCGGCTATCAGGTCCAGGTGCAGGTGCACGTTCCCGCCCCGGCGGATGGCTGCCACCGCGCTTTCCAGCCTTTTGATATCCATGGTCCGCCGGATGGCCTCCAGGGTCCTGGGGTTCACCGTCTGGACCCCGATCTCCATCTGCGCCAGCCCCGGGCGGAAGCGGCTCAGCAGCTCTATCTCCTCCTCCCGCAGGATGTCCGCGGAAATCTCGAAGTGGAAATTTGTGACACTATTGTCATGTTCCAGGAGATAGATCCAGACCGCCATGGCGTGGGCATGGCTGCAGTTGAAGGTGCGGTCTATGAATTTTACCTGCCTGACCCTGTGGTCCAGGAAAAACTGCAGCTCCTCCTCTACCAGGCCCATGTCCCGTATCCTCACCGCCTTGTCGATGGAGGAGAGGCAGTAGCTGCACCGGAACGGACAGCCTCTGCTGGTCTCGTAGTACAGGATCCGGTTCTCGAAGGGGGCCAGGTCATCGTACAGGAAGGGGATGGCGCTTAAGTCCGTCAGGGGGCGGCACGGGGTATAGCCTGTGGGGAGGCACAGGCCGGGGATGTCTGCAAGTCCCACGGCAGGGCCGGCTTTCCGGCGGCCCCTTCCCTCTTCTGCCGCACACGGGCATTCCGCCACGGCAGACCCTTCCGCTGCCCTATCCCTCGATTCCACGTCCACGCGCCCGGCCTCGGCCACAGGTTCCTCACCCCCGCGCCTGGCCTCGGCTACAGGTTCCTCCGCCTCGCGCCCGGCCCCGGCTACAGGTTCCTCGCCCCCACTCCCGGCCCCGGCTACAGGTTCCTCACCCTCGCTCCCGGCCCCGGCCACAGGTTCCTCGCCCCCACTCCCGGCCCCGGCTACAGGTTCCTCGCCCCCACTCCCGGCCTCGGCCGCAGGTTCCTCACCCTCGCTCCCGACCCCGGCCACGGGTTCCTCACCCTCGCTCCCGGCCCCAGTCACAGGTTCTTCACCCTCGCTCCCGGCTGCCCTCGCCCCCTTCACATAATAGTCCAGAAGCTCCCGGAAGGTAGCCTCGCCCTCGCCCACCATGATGCCCGCGACCTGCGGATACTCCCTCAATATGACATCCGCGTCATATGAGACCTCCGGGCCGCCCAGCCAGACTGCCGCGTCCGGCAGGAGCTTGGGCAGCTCTCCAAGCAGTTCCCGCACCAGCCGCCAGTTCCATATATAGCAGGAAAATCCCATGGCATCCGGCCTCCTGGCATAGATGTCCGCAAGAATCTCCGCCATGGGCTGGTTGATGGTATATTCCGCCAGCTCCACATGCCGCCGCAGTTTTTCTCCCGCACAGGCCCGCAGGCTGTAGACGGCGGGGTTGGAATGGATATATTTTGCGTTTATTGCCACCAGCAAAAATTTAAAGCCCACAGCGCACCTCTGCATTCTTCCGTTCTGCCTTGTACATTTCGGCGATATCGGACGGCCCGCTCCACCAGAGCTTGGAGGACTCATCATATAGCAGCCTGCCTGTCCGGGAGGTGATGAAACAGGACAGCAGGTCTGTGGGGTTCAATCGCATTTCCTCCGCAAGCTCATCCACTACCATCGCGACCATCAAGTCAATGGCATTTTTCTTTGTTTCCTCCGAAACTGTTTTCATTATCGCCATACCTGCTCACTCTCCACAAATGCAAGGCTGCGAAGCGCGCTGTCCGTCCGAAAGCAGAACTGATTCTGCAGCCGTTCCGGAAGCAGCAGACTGATACATATGTCGTCCGCCGCCTTTGTGCCCACTTCTCCGAAGACACCCGCCATGTATGCCGTAATCGTTGCATTCGTATTATCATTGGCAATCTTTCCGGCAATCACATCATACTTCTTCAATTTCCGCACTATATCAGGAAATGTCCGTCCCTTCCTGTGTCCGACTACGCAATGGAGCCATTCCGCATCGGCTGCAGGATAAATCTGGGCCAGAAGCTTCCGTGGTATAAAAGCATGTCCGTATATAGACGCATATCATCCGCCGATTTCTGCACCTTCCCGCATCCCCCTGCCTTTTAAATATGTCTCTACGTCTTCCAGTATGGCCTCATCGCCTTCCACATGGAACATGTCAAAACATTCCTCTATATAGCGCAAGGCATTATACTGTGTAAACAGTGCCGCCACCTTCTCCATTGGCTTATTCCATCTTTCAGAAGCCAGCCGCATGATTCTCGCCTGCATATATATGATCTGCTGCCTTTCGTTCATGACTGGTTTTCCGCCTCCGTTTTCAATCTGTTACCGCTTCTTTTATCTGTCAGTCTTTCCGCATCAGACCTTTCCTGTTCACAGCCCGAACCGCTCCGCCAGCTTCTCCCACTCCGATTCCGGCACCTGCGGCATGGAGGCGAGCCCCATCTCCTTTGCCCGGGCTTCCATGGCCAGGATGGATTTGAAGAAATAGTTGACCCCCGTCACCAGGCTCTTCTTGGTCGCGCGGTTCAGGACCATGCCCATCTCGTCCACGCCGCTCTCCGTAAAGTCCTGCAGATAGGACTCCACGTCATAGGGGATGGAAAGGAGCTCCGCCTCCCATTTTTCTGACATGCCTGTCAGAATGGCGAACTGCGCCCGCCGCCCCACGCCGTCTACGGCAAAGCCCAGGGAGCCCGGGTTGATGTAGGTCTTGCCGTACATTCTGTCGATCTCCTGATGGTGGCTGTGGCCCCCAAGCAGATAAGGATAGGCCAAAGCCTCCATGACCTTCTCCTTCAGGCCCGGCTCCTCATGGACATTGCCCCGCACCCGGCCAGGCGTGCCGTGGCAGAGGTACAGGGCAGGGCAGCCCTCCAGGCACAGCTCCCCCTCCGTGGGGAGCGATGCGAAAAAATCCAGGTCCGTCTCCGTCATGCGCTGCAGCGTATAGAACAGCGTGCCGTTGGCGGAGGAGGGCTTCCAGCCTTCCCTGTTGTCCTTATTGTTCAGCAGATAGTCCTCCCTGTTGCCCCGCAGCATCCAGCATTCATAGCGCCTGCGCATCCCGTACAGAAGCGCCATGGTGCGCTCCGGGTAGGGGCTGTCCGTCACATAGTCCCCCAGACAGATGATGCCCTCCACCGGGTGTCCGGCGATGTATTGCAGAAAGGCCTCCAGAGCCTTGTAGTTTCCATGGATGTCGCTGATCAGCGCGATTCTCTTCATAGCAATCTCCTTTATCCGATTCCGCGGATATCTATTTGGCAGGCTCATGCAGCGTGCCATCTGCGGAATCCCTTCCCGGCCTACGCTTTCCCACGAAGCCTGCGCATGGCCCCACACAGAATCCTGTCCCGGCCTTCCGGGGCAGCACGGCGCGTCAGGTGCCGTCTTCCCCCAAAATCTCCTCCGCCAGCTTCCTCGCCCCCGCATAGTAATAATCGAACACCTGGTCCCTGGCCCGGGATGTGTCCAGCAGGTCGCTCTCGATGAATTCCACATACTCGTTGAGCACCGCCAGCCGGATGTCCGCCAGATACCGCTCATGGGGAGGCTTATGCTCCAGCAGCTCATATGTCCTTTCCACGAACAGCCTCTTATGGGCCTGAGTCATATAAAAAGGGAAGGTCCGCCTGTCCTCGGTGCCGTGGGCAATCATTCTGGCGATGTCCAGGGAATAGGGCATGATGCCGCCGAATGCCCAGTCCACCAGCGTCACCTTCCCGTCCCGGAAAATAGCGTTGAACTGCAGGAAGTCCCCATTGGAGAGCGTCCTTGGGCAGGTGAGCTGGCGCTCCAGGAAACGGTCATAGGCCTCCTTCAGGACCGGCTCCCCCTTCAGGCATTCCGCCCTTTTATTGATCCGCTTCCAGTAGCGCTCAAAACGGTCGTCCCGTTTCTTCCGAACGAACGCCGCCTCATCCTCCTGCCAGTAGCGGTTTGCGATACGGCTGATGCTCTCCGCGCAGGGAAGCGCCATGTCCGATGTGTAGTCCCGCAGGTCTGTCCCCGGCACATACTCGATCAGGATCCACTGCTTCCCGCCCCACCGGGCGCTGCCGAAATAATCCGGGGCCGGAAGCCCCTGGCCCTTCAGGAAACGCTCATACACACCGATTTCCGCCTCATCGGATTTCTTCAGCACATAGCATTTCCCTTCTGTCGTTATCTTATATACGTTGTAGCGGTTGACCTCGCCCTCTCCGTCATCGCAGAATCGCTCTGCCAGAATGTCCGTATTTTCTGTCTCCGGGGCATCCGTGCTTTCTTCCGCGCGGCTTTCCGAATCCGTTTCCTGAATCTGCCCCAAGAGGAAGGCTGCCTCGTCCGCATCCGTGGCATCCGCCTTCCGAATCGGTTCACGGACATCCGAAGTCCGGCCATAGGCATCCTGAGTCGGACCGATCTCCCGAATCCGGCTCGAAACGGCTTCTCCGGCACCCGGTTCCAGAATCTCTCTTACCAGCCGCCCGAAGGGAATCTTCCCCGGCGCCACCTTCTCTGTATACAATCCCCGCATGGCACTCTCTCCTCCCAGTCCTCCACTCCCGTCAGGAACCGCCGCTTTTTTCAAATACCCCGTTGCTTGCAGCGGGGTATTTGATTGCACACTTTTTTGCTTCCCTCGTCCTGTCCTTGATTGAAATCTATTGTATCAGCATTCCTACATTTTATCAATGCTTTTCGGCACCCCGCCCGGGCGCGGCGTCTCCGTGCCGGATCCGGCAGACCTCAGACCACATGGGCCTCCTGGATCAGGATTGGCCCCCCGCTCTCTCTGGCGAGCTCCGTCAGCCTGGGCGTAAAGCCGCTCCTGCTGAATACGCCGTAGACAACCCCATAGCCGGGAAAGGCGCTGCGTATCTCCCGGGAGACGGCCACCTTCTCCTTCAGAGCAAAATACACAGGGGCGTCCACAGGCTTTTTATGGTACTTGCATTCCCCGGCGAATATCCTCCTGTTCCGATGGTCCACAGCCATGACGTCAATCTGGGTGTCGTTGTCATAGTCGTTGCTCCAGTAGGAGCCGATGCGGGAGGGCAGGAAATCCACCTCTCCCTTCCGGCAGAGGCTGGCAAAGATTTCTCTACAGATGTCCTCATAGGCAAATGCCGCGAATCGCTCCACGAAGTCCTTGTCCAGCTCGTCCAGGACAATCTGCCTGTTGTCCAGCTCCAGCTCCCCCTTATAGGGATAGACATAGCGGAACCAGAACCGCAGGAAGCCGTCGGCAATGAAATACAGTCCCTTCCTGGACTTTTCCGGATTCTTCTCCGTGACCGGCGTCTGCTTTTCGATGAACCCCAGATCCGCCAGGGTGGCCAGATAGGGCGTCAGCGCGGACGTCTCCTGCCCCAGCACGCCGGCCAGCTTCCCCAGCTTGTGGCTGCCGTCGGCGATGGCCTTGATGATGGAGAAATAATTCACCGCTGCCATGGACTCGCTCTTCAGCAGAAAGTAAGGTTCCTCATAGAGAAAGCCGTTCTTCGACAGGACCGTGTCCATGAGCTGTCTCCGCAGTCCCTGCCCATCCTGAAAGAATTCCAGATATTTGGGGACGCCGCCGGTGACGGAATACTGCTCCACCGCCTCCGAAAAGGTCAGATCCTGCGCCGCGTAAACCTCCGTAAAAGGCAGGGGCACCAGGCGGATCTGCGCCGTCCGCCGCCCATACAGGGGGCTGTCGTAGGAAAGGGCGTGCTTTTGCATCATGCCCATCAGGGAGCCGCAGAGGATCACCATGACTGCGCTGTCCTTCAGCAGCTCGTCCCATGCGTTCTGCAGGATGGAGGGGAATGCCGGGTTCGCCCTGACCAGGTAGGGAAATTCATCCAGCACCAGGACCTTCTTCTCCTTCGGCCTGTACTCGGCTATCACCTGGAACAGATCCAGCCAGTCACCGAAGGCCGCCTTCTGCAGCAGGCTGTTCCCGGTGGCCCGCGCTACCACGCCGGACAACCGCTTCATGCTCTGGCCCTCCAGCTCCTCCGTGGCGAGGAAATAAAAGGCCCTCTTCCCTTTCAGGAACTCCTTGATCAGTGTGGTCTTGCCCACCCTCCGCCGCCCGTAGATTACCACGAAGCTGCCGTCCCGGCTGTATTCCTCGTTCAGTTTCGCCAATTCGGCCTGTCTGCCTATGAATTGCATATCTCTACCTCCCTGGGCTCTATGGCCTACAGATTATGGTATTTGGATAATTTATTTTATGATAAACATAATTATATTATATTCCTTTGAGGCTCATTGTCAATATGGCTTACGCAAGATATGCTTTTATATACTCACGAGCGTTCAAATTTGCCAGCGATTCATGATGTCTGCCGCTCGTGAGTCGGGTTGCTTGGCAAGTTTTAGTGATCGTCAGTATAAATCAGCAAGGTGTAAAGCCCCTCCTCAATCCATCAGGGCGTTACACCTTGCTCTATGTCTCCTGTTTATCCAGCTCCCGGTCTACTTTTGGTCTGTGTCCGTGCTGCCGGATGTCATCCCTCTGTCAATCCTTTTTATGCCGTTCTTGATGACCTCTTTTGCCTTTTCCGTGTTGTCCGTCTCCAGCAGGGCCAGAATGGAATCCAGCAAAATACATAGCTCCGGATTTCCCATATCCTCACCTCTTTCTTAAGCGCTATATGCAAGTATCTGGTATTTCTGATTATAACATCACCTTAATAAGCGTAAAGCCATACCGCATCAATCGTTGATTTCTGTACTGAAATTTGTTATAATGAGTCCCGGAGGACTACAATTACACCGCTAATATCCTCAGACCAAAGAAAGGAACCAAATGCACGACAGGGATAAAATATACTTCCACAATTTCCTCACAGGGATGCGCACAGGCAAAGACATCACCCTGGAGCAGCTAAGCCTGGGCCTGTGCACCCCGGCCATGCTCAGCTTCATAGAGGCGGGCGAACGGCAGCCGGACAAGCTGACGCGCGACCGCCTGACAGAGCGGCTGGGCTTCGAGAACGACGGCTTCGAGGACTTCCTGCAGCCGGACGAATATGAACAGTGGCAGGATCAGGACAGGCTGCTGCGGGCCGTGTACGCAGGGGACATACCGGAGGCGGAGCGGCTGTTGAGGCTGTTGGAACAGAAAAAGAGCGAAGACAGAATTGTCTTCCATCAGTTTGTCCTGACCATGCGGGCACAGCTGATGCAGTACAAAAAAGCCTCCCGGGAAGAGCTGCGGGAAGCCTTCGGGAGGGCCATGTCCCTCACCATGCCAGACGTCGCGTCCGGGACATGGACCGGGCGCCTCCTTGCCGCCCAGGAATGGAACCTGCTGCTGGAATACATCCGCCTGGGCGGGGACGCAGGGCCTGTCACGGGCACGGATTCTTCCGCCGCTTATACGGCCCGGGCACTGGAAAAGCTGCTGGACGCACTGCGCGGCTCCTCCATGGACAGCTACAGCTATGCCAAGGTGTACCCCAAGGCGGCGTATTTCCTGTGCCTGGAGCTCATGAAGGCTCCCCTGGACATCGCCCTCTGCCGCAGGATACTGCGGATATCCGCGCAAGCCCTGGAGACCCTGCGCTCCTGCCACCGGATGTATTGGCTCTACGAGCTGCTGGAGCTCATGGAGCGCGTCCTGGGCATCTTCGCAGGCTTCACTCAGCCCGGGCCAAAGGAACCCGCCCCGGTCTCCTTCGAACAGGTCTGGAATCAGCTCGGGGGAACCGCGGCAAAGCCCCAGTCTCCGGCGGGCGCTGCGGCGGGCGGCCCGGAACGTCCCGAAGCCTGGACGCTGTCGGAGGATCCTGAGAGCCTGGCGCTGCTGACCGCCCAGATCAGGGAATGGCGCATGCTCCTGGCAGAGCTATATCAGGCGTACGGCATACCGATGAACACGGAGAACTGCTGCTACCTGTACAGCCAGACCCAGAACTACCGCATCGGCGATGTAATCAGGAAGCGGCGAAAGATGCTGGGCCTGTCGGTGCGGGAGCTGTGCGAGGGCATCTGCAGCGAGAAGACCCTGAGAAGGCTGGAAAACAATAAAACGAGGAGCCAGCGGGCCGTCTGGAGCGAATTGTTCTGCCGACTGGGGCTGTCGCCGGAGTACCAGCGGGAAAGCGTCGTCACAGGGCAGCGAGATGTGCTTCTCCTGTATCGCGCATCGGGAGACGCATTGAACAATCACGACACCGAGGAGACCCAGAGGCTGTTGGAGCAACTGAAAGACCTGCTCCCCATGGACGTCCTAATCAACAGGCAGGAACTGGAGCGCAAGGACTGTCTGAACAAGCTCCAGAAGAAAGAAATCACAGCCGAAGAATGCGTCATCAGGCTCAAAAAAGCGCTGCAGTACACTATTCCGCTGGAAAGCATCAAAACGGCGAAGGATGGGCCTGACATCTATCTGACCTGCGCAGAGTTGGAATGTGTATACAATATTGCAATGAAATCCAGGGATGAAGCAGAAGAGTTCAATTTAGACCTGCTTCAGAGCGTCACCAGACAGTGCATCTTCGAAGACAGCATCCATACGTTCATCAACATGTACGAGCTGATTATGACCGGCGTGGCGAGCCGCCTGGGAGATGCTGGCGAATACGAAAAATCTACGGAAATCAGCGAAAAGGTAATGGAGGAATGCCTCTTGGCACATAGGATGGGCATGCTTCATGATTGCCTGTACAACAAACTTTGGAATCAAATAGAGGCTGCCAAAAAAGGGACTTCTGCAGTCCCGGCTATTCCAATTGACCGGGAGCTGCAGAAGTGCATCCAACTCGCAAGATTTTGTAAAGAAACATTTTATGAAGCCTTCTATATTCAACAAGCTACAGAATTGATTCATCCATAATTATACTTCTTTATTTTCTCCTTCCGGTTTATTGCTCAGCGGCTCACATCCATGCCCGCCCCCAGGTTCCTCCCCGGTTTCCACTGTGGGAGGTTCCAGCGGGTACGGATTCGGTATCGACAGCCCCGGCAGCGGAAGCAGCCCGATGGATAAGATAGTTCCTATAGTAACAATAGCTTTTTTAGACCTGTTTTTCATATTGGTCATCCTCCTTTCAGTTGTCTGCGCCGAAAGCGAGACTTGACTACAATTATACCAATGTCAGCAATCGCCAGCAAGGGACAGAGTTGTTAAAAAAAGTTCTGGATTTTTTAACAACTCTGTCCCTTGTGAATTAACTACAAGCCGTGCTATTGTAATGAAAGCGACTTTTAAAAAATGGGCAAGAATCTCAAATTGGAAAGGAATCAAAGTTTATGAAAAATGAGTTAAAAAGAGCTTTGCTGAAAAAAACAAATATCATTCTTATTCTTGTTGTTTTTAGCCTGATGTTTATAAACGCTTACTTTGATGGCTGGAAAACTGCTCTGACAGCGGATTCTGCTCAGGACATTTTGAATGCTGAGGACGCTATCTATTATAAAAAATATTTCGGCAATATTTACAGGGTATGGAAAAGTTCATATTACATGGTTCAGGCATTAGCGCCCATGATACTTGTCGCTCCGTATTTGAATACCTTTTTATCAGAGAAGGCAAATCGTTTCAGATTTTTTTGCGTTAGCCGAAAAGGAAATTTTAAGTATGTTATGCAAAAAACACTTGCCATTGCACTATCAGGCACCATTATTTTAGCATCTGCCGAGGGGCTTTTTGCGTTTTTCTCCGGATTATTGACGCAAAAGGATACGGCTGCAGAATTTATGCAGCAAATAGTATCTTTTCAAGAGAGTTACTTTATGAGTAATCCCATGTCATATTTTGCCTTAATATATATCTCACATATTATATACTATTTTTGCTTTACGATTTTTGCTGTCGGAATAACCTCATTTTTGAAAAACAGAATAGCTGTCATTGCGGCTCCCTTTATCGTAGTAGGAGTGTTGGATATGGCATTGCCAATAACATTGCAGCCAAATGTCGTGATGCAGCCATATTCTCAAACATTTAGCCTTAACGGGTATGGTATATTGATCAGCATGTATGTTATTACGGGTCTTATCTTATTGACATTATCAGAATCATCCTATCAAAAAAGAGGCAATTAGATCATGAAGCGTTCAGGTTTTATAAAATATAAGCTCAAATTAATTTATACATCCCCTTTGGCATATTTCATGCTAGCTCTTCAAGTTTCTTTTTTGATTATTTATATATGTGCCAATAAAATTACAACTGTTTCTGATTATACTCATATTTTTAAAACTGACTTCTTTTTATGGATCATCTTTATCCCCCTTTTGGTGGTCCAGCATAAAGTGAGCGTTTATTCGACATATTACAATTGCCTTTCCAGAATTCATTGTAGAAAAAGAATGGTTGTTGTTGACTTTTTATCATTGGCGATTTCCACTTGTATCTCTGCCTGTATAGTATTATCTATACCGCTATGCTTTTTTATCATTAAGACAAAGACATTCGCCGGCCAGGAACTGTTTGCAAACTTTTTCTTTTTGTCAATACGGTATATTTTGCTCGGATTGCTTGTCCAGTATATAATATATTCTATTATGTATGCATTTCCGAAGCTCCAGCAAAAAGGAGGAAGCATCTGCCTTTTCCCCTTTCTTCTTTTTTTTGCATTCACAGCTCCCATGGAGTTCCTGTCAGCAAAAGGAGATTATATTCCTGTTTTAGACTTCTCGGCTGGCAAAAATTATTCCTTTATTGTTGATGATATCGTACTGTGGGATTCTATCATTTTTTACAATATTCATTTGATAGGGTACCTGATATTTTATATCTGGCTGACGATAGATTGCTTGTCTAAAAAATGGGAGTTTTTAGAAAATGAAAGTGTTTCCACTCTTTAAAATAATTGCGAAAGAATTTAAAAAGGATATCTTTATTTCAATTTTCCTTTTGGTTTTAGCAGACTTTATCTATGTAAATTTTACCGGAGTCCACCTTAACAGGGAAAGTGGCCTTATACTTTGGCAGGGCGGAAACGATACCTATTTATTCAATCTGAGCACTGTTATATTAAAGATTTTAAATATCTCGATAGTTTTTATCACTGTAGGCAAAATCATAGATAAACTATCAAGCGATATAATGGTATATATTTTAGCCAGAATAACCAATTATAATAAATTGATATGCGCGTATACCATAGTCGTAATCATATTAGGGGAATCAGGTCTTGCCATCTCCCACATTGTATATTATTGTTTTGTTGGATTTTATTTTGAGCAGGCCACGGCATGCCTTTTATACTTACTAATGGATGCTTTAGGATTTTGTGGAATGATAATCATATACATAATATTGAGCAATTGCTATTTAGTAGAAAACAGCTACCTATATATTATTGCTATTTATATATTGAACACAGTTTTACCAGTACCAATTTTACTTGCAATGTCAACAGTGAGATTTTTAATTCTCAAAAGCCAAATTCCAATAATACTGCTTTTACTGTTAGTCGCAGGCATGGATTTCATTTTAATATTTTTGTATTATAAGCTAATTAAGAGAAGGAGGATAAATGTATGTTAAGAACAAAAAATTTATCAAAAAGATTTAAGGGGAATGTAGTTTTAAATAATGTCAATTTAGAATTGCATTTTGGCAATATTTATGGATTTATAGGTGCCAATGGTTCAGGGAAATCCGTATTTTTCAAAACCATCTGCGGATTCCTGAAAGCCGATAGAGGCACTATAACTATAGACGACAGGGTAATCGGAAAGGACATTGATTTTTTACCGGACTTAGGCGTTCTCATAGAAAAACCTGGATTTATAGAAAACTATACACAATTTGAGAATTTAAGATACCTGGCACAGATAAACAAAATAATTGACGACAACGATATAATAGCCGCATTAAAAGTAGTCGGATTGAATCCTGACAATAAGGAAAAAGTAAAAAACTTTTCATTAGGCATGCGCCAAAGGCTTGCCATTGCTCAGGCAATTATGGAAGACCAAAAAATCATTATTTTAGATGAGCCATTTAACGGCTTAGATAAGCAAGGTGTAGCACGGATAAAACGATTGCTCTTAAAATTAAAATCTCCAGACAGGCTTATTTTGCTCACAAGCCATATTTCGGGTGATATCGAGGAACTCTCGGATTACATTTTTGAGTTTAGCGCAGGTAAAATCGTTCCTATGTCTCTATAGAAAGATAAGCTGGAGGAATAGGCTTTCGAATCCATTCCTATAGGAACAATTTTGATATCATGACAGAACCCGCTGCCGCTGGAAAGTCCGGCAGACGCCATAGACGGGGGCGGACGGATCAGCTCTGGGACGTAGGGCCGGCAGCCGGCACGGATCACTCTAATCTTGTAGTAACGGAATCATCCTAAAGGTTTCGCCGTAAGGCAAGGGTTTTAGCCCCATTATACAGACAATAACTATAAAAGTAGTGGACGATTCGGCAAAACTGCGGTAAAATAAAGTGAAAGAAGGGGAGGACGGTGGACGAGAAAACAACAATCGCCCAAGGGCTGCATGTTACGGATGACAATGCGGGCTATGATGCTGCCTGCAAGCGTGTCCTGTCTGAAAAGTCAATCCTGGCGCGGATCATGAAGTCCTGCCTGGAAGAATACAAAGACTGCGATGTCAACGACATTGCCGAAAAGTACATAGAGGGTCAGCCCCAGGTGTCTGCCGTCCCAGTGCTGCCGGATGAGGGCGGCACAGTCATCAGCGGTATGGACACCGCGGATAAATTGGTACATGAGGGGACAGTCACCTATGACATTCGCTTCCGTGCCATCGTCCCCGGCTCCGGGGAACGGATTGCCCTCATTATCAACGTAGAGGCCCAGAACGATTTTTACCCCGGTTATCCACTGATAAAGCGCGGCATATACTACTGTTGCCGCATGATTTCTTCCCAGTATGGCAGGGAGTTTACTGATTCCCATTACGAAAAAATCAAAAAGGTCTATTTCACATCTGGATTTGCATGAAGCCTCCGCAGTATCGTGCGAACACCATCACCCGTTATCGGCTGGTGGAGGAGCACCTGGTAGGCGATGGCAAAGAACCTGTCAGGAACTATGATTTGCTGTCCATCATCATGTTGTGCCTTGGCGGGCCGAACGGGGCAAACTATGACGGCGTACTTCGGATGCTGGATGTGCTTCTCTCCAGCGAAACCAGCGAGACGGAGAAGCGGAAGATTTTGCAGGACGATTACGACATTCAAATGACGCAGACAATGGAAAGGGAGGTGTCGGTCATGTGCAATCTAAGCAAGGGTGTTGAGGAAAAGGGCATTGCAAAAGGCATCTTATCCTCTATCAAAAACTTGGTAAAAAACATGGACGTATCCGTTGAACAGGCTATGTCTGTGTTGGAAATTCCAGAGGCAGAGCGGCAAAAGTATATGGATTTGCTGGAACGGCAGTAGCAGCTTGGCGGCTGCGGCGCAGCGGAGGAGCGGGAAGAAACTGCCGATTCCGGGAGCGCCCCGGATGCCTCGGCAGTTTCGGATTCGGGCGGACGGGACAATTCCCTGGGCACCTATTCCGCGGCGGCGAACGCCCCGCTGCCGCTGGAAAGTCCGGCAGACGCCATAAGCGGAGGCGGGGAAAGGGCTTTCCTGGGAGCCTCCAGGGCCTATCGCTTCAAAAAGCATCTCTTCGAAAACGTGGACGAATGCTGGGACGAGCTTTCTTTCGTGACCGCAGAGGGCAGGACGGGTTCGGAACGCTTTGACCGCGAGGACCAGGCGTGGGACGTAGGGCCGGTGGCCGGCACGGACCATTATGCGACCTTCGATATGGAAGCGCTGGAGAATGGGACAGATTATCGGTACTTTCTGACGGAGAGGGATGAAACCCACGCGGCATTGAGGGAGCTCCCTCTGGATTTCCTGAAGGGAAGCGTTCCCTCCGGGGTAGAGGCCATCATGAGCTTCTCGGACTTTGCGGTGGATCTCTCCGGAGCGGTCCACCTGATACGGCAGACAGGGGAGGGCCAGCAGTATCTGCTGGTCTCACCAGCAGGCGAGGTTCTGGCGGAATACGTTCCGAAGGACAGCCATAGCATGAGGCTGGCCCCTCTTTATGACGGTCGTGTCGCTTTCTCTTCCGCAGCAAACGGGGACGGCAAGGGGACCGTGCTGCTGTATATGGACCCGGAGACCGGCAGGCCGACGGAATTGGCCTCCCTGGAAAGTTTTGCCTATTGCCTTAACCTCCTCGACGAAGGCACCTTGCTGTATGCGGATCAGGAGGGCGTGTACCGCAGTGGGCTGTCCGGAAAGAAGCCGGAGCTGCTCTACCGCTGGGCCGATCATGGAATCCTGACATCCCGGGTGCCCGCCATCCAGGCAGACGAAGAGGGGCAGATCGCCCTTATTTATGAGGAAAGCGAGAACTATAACTATCTTTGCCTGAAGCCTACCACGGAAGATGTGGAGCTCTGTGAAATCACGATGGCAGTGTCTCCTTACAGAATGTCGGCTTATCAGCCCATGGTGGTGGAATTCAACAAAAGGTATCCCCAATACCATGTCGAATTGAAGAGCGATTATGATGAGACTGCGCTTTTGACGGAATTGGTTGCGGGAAAGGGCCCGGTATTGATCGACAGTCTGCTCACAGGCTTCGAGGCCCAGGAAAAGCAGTGGGAGCCCTTGGATACCCTTATAGGGGCGGATATGGCGGAAGAGCTGTTCCCTTCCGTTCTGGACATGGGGAGGATTCATGGGACCTTATACGGAGTCGTGACGGACTTCCGGCTGCGCACACTGGTCACCGGGGATCCGGCCCTGAAAGATTGGGATTATGGCGCATTTATACAGTGTGTGGAGGACAGGCCGGAGCTGGAAGCGATTTTCAATTTTTATGGGGGCGATTACGGGTCTTATTTTATCACAAGCTTTCTCAGCCATGGAATCGATGATACATATCTTCTGGACGCGGAGACGGGGACAATGAATTTTGACAGCAGCGATTTCCGCAAGGCTTTGGAGCTGGCCGGGAAGTGAGGAAATGGTAATCGATCATCTGGAGAGCCGGGTGGGGCTATATCTGGAAGAGGGAGGGAGCCCCTGATAATATTGGATGCAATCGATTCCGGGCCGGATGCGGAGACGAAAGAACTGCTATGGGAGGTGGGGAATGTATTCTTTTTTACCAAATGTATTTTTATCTGTAATGTTTCTCGTTATGTATATAAGCCTTAGACATCCAAGCAGTTATGGCTCCGGGACTGGCTATAATACAGTAACCTCCAGAAAATCAAAAGGAATATGGGACTATGCGCAAAAACTGGCTTGCTATTATATGCGCAGGTTTTTCACTTACTCAATTGCATATAATTTTGTATGGTGCATCGTCTATTTTATCATAAAGAATTTTGAATGGGCTTCATCAAATGGGCTTTTGATTTTTAATAGTATGATATCTTTGATAATACTCCTGAGTTATTTTATATGTGTTGAATATAAGTTGAAATCAGAAATCAAACAGGGGTGAGGGTGCACCTTTCATAAATGATCTGCTCTCAAAGCGGCAGAGCGCTTTTCATGCGAGTATCGCTACTCTTCACTATTATTTATATAGGAAAGCGAAAAGTATATCAAAGAATTTTTGCCCCGTGTTTAGAAGTTGGCACCATAATCTTTAGGAGCAGACCGACACCCAAAACCCTCTTGAAAGCCTACAGATGCTACAAGTCGCTGGGTTCAATGGAGACACTCACCGCAGGCGGGATGGCTGACCATGTTGCATTCTTCCAAGCTGAAGTCGATTCCCTCAACCAGGCAAAAAAGCAGGGGGTACGCCCAAAATCTCTGCCGTCTCCCCGCTCATCTACATGGGTTATTTCCCGTTGAAAAGCATCATGGAGAAACTTAAGGTCAAAAAATACATGGACCTTTTCAAGCTGACCAATGATTTCCAGTTCGACCTTTATGGGCTTCTCTCATCCCTGGTCTATGCCAGGAGCGTAAACCCCTGCAGCAAGCTCAGGACATTCCATGAAGTCCTCCCCAGCCTCTTCCATCCCTGCAATTATTCTTATGACCAGCTCCTTGACGGCCTTTCCTTCTTAGGGGCAAACTATGAAAAGATTGCTGAGCTCTTCTCGGCGCAGACCAGTGCAGTCTACGGCATCTCCACTGACAAGACATACTTCGACTGCACCAACTTTTTCTTTGAGATCGACAGGGAGGATGAGAAGATTCGATCAAGGGTCATTTCCTGGTCTGCTACATCGCTGTCCTCCTGGAGTGCATCCTGCAATTCCATGTTCTGGAAAACAAATATTCCACTTCGGACATATTTGATTTCTTAAAAAACTTCAGGGTCGTAAAAGCGGAAAACAAGTATGTCAAATTATTTTCTATCAGAGACACAGTTAAAGTCCATTTTAAACTACTCGATATAATGCTGTAAAAGGGCCGATAAACGACCCTTTTACTGATTTTACTTCCAGTTTGCACCATTTTTCAGTATTTACTATTTCTGACCTATCTTCTGCGGAGCACCGCTTCTCCTTCAAGATTTATTACACTGCTGGCAGAACTGCCATAGCTGACAGCTCTGTCATGTTCTATGCACATTTCCTCCATGCTATACACGAATCCGCAGGCAATCGAATTTCTACAACCTGTCCTCACGCCTTTTCCGTCCCAGGAATCGCCATAAGGCCATAGCCGCCAGCAAAGCTCCCGATGTACAGGCAAGCGCGGCAAAAGGCGGCGTGCTGTCCCCTGTCTGGGGGCTGCGCGGAGCGCCGGACATGGCGCTGTCGCCCTGGCTCCCGGACGCGGCCGGGCCAGAGGGCCTGCTGGAACCATCAGGCGTGCCGGGGCCCTCCGGCGGCGTGGTCTCGCCTGGGGCATCCGGCCTGTCGGGGCCGTCCGGCGGCGCGGTCTCGCCTGGGCCACCCGGTCTGTCGGGGCCGTCCGGCGGCGTGGTCTCGCCCGGGCCATTCGGCCTGTCGGGGCCGTCCGGCGGCGTGGTCTCGCCCGGGCCATCCGGCCTGTCGGGGCCGTCCGGCGGCGTGGTCTCGCCCGGGCCACCCGGCCTGTCGGGGCCGTCCGGCGGCGCGGTCTCGCCTGGATTGTCCGGATTGTCAGGGCCGTCCTTGGCCTGGACTTCGAATTCACCGGAAACCTGGCCGTCCAGATAGAGGAAGGTCAGGCTGTGGGACCCTACCGGCAGGGTGTCCAGATAGCTTTCCTCCAGGGTGACAATGGTGCTGCCGGACTTCACTGTATAGTGCTTCGCATCCAACGGCTCTCCGTCTGCCAACAGCCCCGTGAACTTCTCCACCGCCCCGTTCACCCGGAAGGCGATGCTCCCTTCTGTCTCCTGAATCCACTGGCTCCCATCGCCCTCCAGGATTTTGTAATCCGTCAGGGCGGTAAGAACCTTCTCCAGCTTCCCGGCATCCACCAGGGATCTCTCATGCTCCGTCAGGGACTCCAGAGCCGCTTTTGCCTGTGCCGCGGCGCTGTCCGCGTCCATATCGTCCGGGCTCACGTCCTCGGGCCGAGGCAGCTCCGCAATCAGCTCCGTTGCCTCCAGCACCTTCCCGATGCTCTCCAGGGCCCCGGCGATGCGGTCCAGGTCTGCCTCAATGGCCTGTCTCTCGGCTTCCGTGTAGTTCCCGCCGTATTCGTCCAGCAGGGCTTCCAGCTCCTCTCTAGCCTTCTCCAGGGCCTCCCGGTCTGTGAGCTGCACGGTGTCTTTGGATATCCCCTCCACTGTGCCCTCCACATCCGCCAGCTCCCCCTGCGCCGTGTCGATCCTGTCCAGGAGCCTGTGGCAGGTGTCCAGGATTTCCTGTAGCTCCTCCTTTTCCTCCCAGGTGGCGCTGGCGCAGTCTGCCTCCACGGCCCGGACGGATTCCAGGACTTCCCTGTGGGCGGATGTGGCATTCCCCTCCGTCAGGCCCTCTATGGCCTGGGCCAAGACGCTGATGGGCTTCATGGTCACTGTGGCCAGGGTCTCGTTCCCCGCCAGATCCGTGGCCTTTATGACATAGACCGCCTCCCTGTTCCCCGGAAGCGCCAGGCTGCCGGAGGCCGTCTCCCCGTTCAGGGCCACGGAAGCCAGATTCCGATCCGTCACCTCCGCAGTCTGGGTGGTATAGTATGTACCGCCCGGCTTTACCCCTGCGATTACAGGCGGCGTCAGGTCGAACTCCACGCCCCGGGATGCATAATACACCTCGTTCCCCGCCAAATCCGCGGCCTTGACGTAGACTACAATCCGTCTTCCATCTCCAGGCGTAACCGTGAAGCGGTTCCCGGGCATCCAGCCTTTTACTTCCAGCAGCTCCGCCTGGGTCAATATGCCCCCTGACTGGTAGTAGGCGATGCTGCCTATGCCGCTCAGGGCATCCTCCGCCAGAAGGGAGACGTCGATTCCCTTCCGGGAGAACAGTCCGAAAGCGACGTCCGCGGGCAGCCTCCTGACAGAAGTCCCGTTGAAGCGGATGTCGAAGGCCTCCGGCGCTGTCCGGTCAATCCCGTAGGTCTCCGTGGCCGCCAGGGAGATGCGGCCCGTCGCCTTATCTTTTACATAGAAGGTCAGGGAGCCCTCTCCCGTCTCCTCCGTCCGCCGCAGCTGCTCTGTCCAGTCGTCCGATGCCGTGTTTCCCAGGGAGAGCAGGCGGCCCTCCCCGGCGGATACTACAAAATCGTCTTTCGTCCAGCCATTCTCGTTCAGAGCCGTGAGATAGTCCCTGCCCTTCTCCGGCTGGTATTCGTTCACGATGTGGAAGGTCGCGCTTGCCTCGCCCACTATATAGAAGCCTCCGGGCTTGTTGGCGACGGTGACGGTGGCCGTGCCCACGTTGACATTGTTCTGATAGGTGACAGTATATTCCGTCTCCGGAATCACCGTGTCCCCATCCATCACCACCACCGGAGGCTCCTTCGCCGTCCCGTCATAGTGGAACCGGCTCTCCGATAGCCGGATGTCAGGATTCTCCACCTCCGTAGGAAGGACGATTTTTATGGTGAACTCGTAGACATACAGTCTCTCCCGTCCGCTTCCGGATCGGAAATAGGCTGTCGCCTGAAAGCTGTACTCCCCTACAGGCAGTCCATTGTAATATTCCCTGCTGAAATCGAAGCGCAGAGCGCTGTCCTCCAGGGTCTTTGTATACATATTCCAGTCCACGTAGCCGTGCTGGGGCTGATCCGACTGGTTCCATATATAGGAATGATTCTCGTTGAAGGCAGCTCCTTCTAAAGCGAAGGAGATATCTTCCGTCATGCCCTGGGCGAAGATATAGCAATCTTTTTCCGGAACCCTGATGAAGTCCACGAAAGCATCATAAGTATTCGTTTTACCGTTTAGTTCCTGTCTTATTTCCACACGTGCCGTGCCGGGGCCCTCCGCTGTAAGGCTGTTCCCCTCCAGCGCTGCCCCCGGGGCGGTAGTCCCTTCCTCCAACAGGGTATAGGTGAACACAGAGGCAGTGTCCCTATGGGTGAATATAGGACAGTTTTGAGAGCCAGCGGCGCTTCCTTCTCTGACATCCTCCAGCGTCACTGTAGCCCCGCCGCTTTCCGTCAGCGGGAACACTGTCTCCTTCAGCGAGGAGCTTATCACCTGGCATCTGCAGAGGTTTTCCGTCAGGTCGGTCTTCCAGAGCCTTCCGTCCCATATATTCCCATCGGAACCGCCGCTGTGGGCCATTTCATATACCACCGCATAGCCCTCTGCCGCCGGGAGGAAGAGCTCCTCCGGCCCATCCTTTGGCGTCTCCGCCAGGCCCCGTCCCACAGATTCGGGAGCCTCGGTTCCGTCGGTAGCCATCCACTGTATCCGCGCCTGGCCTGTGGGGTTCTCACGGAAATGGATGCCCTCCCAGTTGCTGCTGCTGCGAATCAGCAGCGGTTCATGCAGCAGCTCCGTCTGCGGCATATAGGTCAGCATGCTCCCGGTCAGCCGAAGCGCCCCTCCGTCCAGCACCAGCTTCTGCGCACAGGCAGTCGGCCCATTCTCATTGCCTACAGTGGAATCGTCATAATAATCCACGTAGCTGTCCCGGAAAATCACCTGCTTGAACCGGTTTTTATTCAGGCGGGAGCCCCACAGGAGCGGATTGTCCCCCGCTATGAAGCTGTTCGGCCCAATGAAGTCTCCGCCCCAGGTTCCCCAGCCGCCCGCTCCGCTGCCGCAGCCGATGTAGGACAGGGTGGACTCCTGGGCATCCGCCAGTACCCCCTCCGCCAGCTCCAGGGAGCCCACGGACGCATTTTCAAAGGTGATCTCCAGCCTATCCTCTACCTTAGAGGCGATTCGCAGGCTGGCCGCCTTTCCGTCTTTCAGCGTCACAGAGACTGTCCGGAACGCCTTGTAGCCGGATTCGCCAAAATAGAGCCCCATATTGGCAAAGCTGTCCCCTGACACCATGACGGACAGATCCCCCTGAATGGACAGCTCGTCGTTGTCCAGAGCCCGGAAACCGCCCACTGTACCTCCCAAAAGCCGGATGTCCGCTGCCCCAACGACCGCTTCCGTATTGTTGAATCCGGCTCCGGAAGCGCAGACTGTCCCCACCGTGCCTCCCTGTATAGCGATGGAGGCCGTACCTGTCACTTCGGAGGCCTCTTCTCCGCCTCCGTAGACCCACACACCTGCCAAATCTCCGCCATTGACCGTAATATTGCTGCTGCCCACTTTCGCGCCTCGCCAGCCTCCGCCTCCATAGATGTTATGAAGAAATCGTCCGCCATTGATGGTGATGTTCGTGCTCCCGGCCACTTCTGTGGGGATGGCAGCATCCCTTCCCGCTCCGCCGCCATAAGTCCACCCGTTCACCACCGCGCCATCGCCAAAGAACAGCTCCGTATTGCCGCCTACCATTCCGGAGTATTCATTGCCGCCGTATACGGATTCCACCTGGGCATTCTCTATGTGAATGCTGGTATTGCCTCCTAGCGTCCCCTCGGCGAGGCCGCCACATATGCCATTGGCCACAGATCCGCCTGTAACCCATATCGATGTGTTTCCGTTGACCTGGCCGCTGCACCCGCCCCCCAGGACATATTGGGCAGTGCCGCCAGATATGGCTACATGGGTATCCCCGGTTAAAACTCCCTTCTGATTGCCTCCATATATGTTCCTTACATTGCCGCCGGATAGAGTCACATTCGTGCTGCCTGTCAGGGTCCCTCCCGCATTCCCGCCATAAATCCCCCAGACGGTGTAGGCAGGATTGTCGGCATCTGGCTCAAAAGATGATCCGGCGAGCATGACATAAGTGTCATATTGGCATGTCCCCTCCTTCGCACCGCCGTAGATGGACGAGTTCGCCAGGAAATAGCCGCCGCTTTGCTCCGAATAGGGAATCCCGTTTCCGTTTGGCTGTCCGTCTCCCTGGAAGGACGTGATTTCCTCCTCATCCTCGCCGATACCGTTTCTATTGGAATCCACATACAGCTTTGCATAACCGGCCTGCTCTCCGGCCACGAGCAGCAGAGGCTGTCCGTTGGCATATATGTTGTATGCATAGTCCCCTACAGTCTCATACGCCACGCCCTTGCTGTCCGCGGCCGATGCCTTTTCTGCCGATAATGCGCCAGACAGCTCGCCGTCCCCGGGCAGTCCCTCCGGCAGCGCCCCGTCCATGGCGGCATCGCCCTCCGGGCCATCCGGCAGCGCCATGTCTGCAGAGGGCTTGTCGGATGCCTCCCCTGATCCGGAAGTCCCGTCCGCGCTTCCCTCATCCAAAGAGGAGCTGTCCGAGTCCTCCTTCCCGGGCTTCTCCTCTGCGCCTTCTCCCTCCGCAGAATCTCCCGGCTCATTCCCTGCACTTTCAGAAGCCTCGCCCGAGCTTCCTTCTCCTTCTCCTTCTACAGAGCCTCCAAGTTGGTTCCCCTCATCTCCGGAAGCCTCGCCCGAGCCTCCTTCTCCTTCTGCAGAGCCTCCGGGCTGGTTCCCCGCATCTCCGGAAGCCTCGCCCGAACCGTCCTCTCCTTCTGCAGAGCCTCCGGGCTGGTTCCCCTCATTTCCGGAAGCCTCGCCCGAACCGTCCTCTCCGGCTGCGGGCGCTTTGTCTGTGGCTTCTCCTTTTTCGGGACTTTCGCCAGCTCCCTCGCCCTCCGCAGCTTCTCCAGGTTCATTTCCTACATTTCCGGACGTCTCACCCCAGCTTCCTTCCCCCTCTGCAGGGCCTCCAGGCTGGTTCCCTTCATTTCCCCAAGCATCGCCCGAAACGCTCTCCCCGGATGCCTCTCCCGATTCCTCCGCACCCGCAGATGCCCCCCCAGGAACGCCCCTTTCCGCAGCCGTGCCCTTCCCAGGCGCACCGTCCACTGCCCCCTCCTCCGGAAGCTCCCCCTCCATAGACGTCCCGCCAGAAACCGCGCCTCCAGCGTTCCCCTCCGAAGCCGTCCCGCTAAAAGACACGCCCCCCAGGTTCCCCTCCGAAGCCGTTCCACCCGAAGCCGCCAGGCTCGCCCCGCCCGCCGGCGGCATCCATACTGCCATGGCCGCTGCCAGCACCAGGCTCACGGCCGCCTTTCCCATCCTCTTTCTCATAAGCTCTGCACCTCCGCTCCTTTCTCCCATACGCTGCCCCGGCAGAAAGGCCGCCCCGGGCTGACAGTGTATAAATGGATTATATGCGGCTGCAGAAGAGGGAGACAAGCCGGACGACTCAAACGGCAGTTTTTCGACTCAAGCGGTAGCCAAAATGGCCCTTCCGACCGAAATTCAGCCTTTCCTTTTCCCCTAAATTCCACTATAATATATACTGATAGCCGCTGAAATTTGCCATGGAATGCTCCTCTTCCATCGACATCCGGACACACGAGCGGCAGATGCTATGAACCGATGGCAAACCTTATCGCTCGTGGGCATAATAGAGACAGGGCAATGCCGCCAGGCCCCGATGCAGGGCTGCCATATGTAGGGGGAATCTTATGAGAATCGCTATCGTAGAGGATGAACAGGACGAGCTGGACTGCCTGTCCCGCAGGCTGGAGCATCAGCTCTCCCTTCTGGGCTATACCGAAAATGTAATCCGCTGTTACCGCAGCGCGGAGGAGTTCCTGGCGGCATGGCGCCCCGGCGGGTGCGACCTGATCCTGCTGGACATCTATATGGAGGGCATGCCGGGGATAGAGGCCGCCCGCCGGATCCGGGAGAGGGACGCGGACTGCCGCCTGGTCTTTTGCACCTCCAGCAACGCCTTCGCCAGCGAAAGCTACGAGGTGGGGGCCCATTATTATCTGCACAAGCCCTTCTCGGACAGAGACATCATGAACATGCTCCGGAAGCTGGATCTGGAAAGCTACGAGTCCACCCGCTTCATCACCCTGCCTGACGGGAAGAGGATTTTTCCGCGGAACATCATATATACAGAATACCACAACCACGTAGTGACAATGCACATGAAAAAGGACGGACAGCTGCGCACAAGGATCTCCCAGGCAGGATTCCAGGATTTGCTTTTGGAGTATCCCTATTTCTGCTGCTGTGCCAAGGGAATCCTCCTTAATTTCCACGAGGTGTCCGCACAGGAGGGCGCCATGTTCACCATGAGCGACGGAAGCGCCGTGGCCGTCAGCCGCCGGAGGGAGAAGGAGGTCCAGGAGGCATACGCCGCCTTCCTCTTCCAGCGGATGCGAAAGGAGATGGGGGAATGATGCCGCCTTTCTACAGAATCCTGGAAATCAGCGTGTATTCCCTGCTGAATTTCCTGCCCTATCTGTTCCTGGCCCTCTATCCCTTCCGGGAGCATCTGCGCTATTCCAGGCAGGCTACCTGCATGCTGGCGGCTCTGGTGGCGCTCCTGCAGATGGCTCTGGGGCTGTTGGCGTCCTTTTCACCCACTGACCGGAAAGGATTTGTCAGCGCATCCAGCACGGCTCTCTATTTCCTGTTCTACTTTTGGTCCGTCCGGGCGCACCCGGGGAAGACCCTGTTCACCCTGCTCATGCTGTCCAACATCGCCAATCTGGTGGTGGTCTGCTCCAAATGCCTGGAGGGGCAGATCTTCCCCGGGCTTGCGGTGCAGACATATAGGTGCTCTTTTACCGTCCTCATGGCAGCGGTGCAGGCCGTCATCCTGATCCCGCTGTTCCTCTACATCCGGAATGTGTATTCGGACGCGGTGGAGAAAGAGGCGGACGCTTCCATATGGCGGTATCTGTGGCTGATTCCGGCCACCTTCTATCTGCTGTGGTTCTACCATCTCTATGGCAGCGGGCAGTCCGGCCTGGATGTGGCCCTGCAGCCCGCCAATGCCCTGTTCCTGCTGTGCATCAATCTGGGGGCTTTCCTGATCTACCACATCGTGGCCCGGCTGCTCAGTGAATACTACCGGAACATGGAGCTGGAACAGCAGAACCACATGCTCCTGCTGGAGAACCTGCAATATGTCAACCTGAAGGACAGAATCCAGGAGACCAGGCGGGCGGAGCATGACCTGCGGCATCATATGGCCCTCATGGCCGCCTATCTGGAGGACGGGGAGTACGACAGGCTGCGGGCGTACCTGGACGAGTACCGCAGTTCCCTGCCGGAAGACTCGCAGGCAGTCTTCTGCCGGAACCATACGGCCAACCTGCTGCTGTCCTACTTTGCCAGACAGGCCGCGGACGCGGGCGTAGGCTTCGCCGCATATGGGAATCTCCCCGCCGATCTGGGGATCGCGGAGAGCGACCTTTCGGTCATCCTGGGGAATCTTCTGGAAAATGCCCTACAGGCCTGCACGGCCCAGGAAGGATCCAGGCGGCAGATCGTATTCCGGGGGAAGATGGAGGGACAGTGCCTCCTCGTCACAGTGGACAACACCTTTGAGGGGGAATTGCGGCAGGATCCCAATGGAGCCCTCCTGTCCACCAAGCGGGGCGGCTCCGGGCTGGGGCTGGAGTCGGTGCGCCATATCGCGGCCCGCTACGGCGGGATGCTGCGCACGGAATGCAGGGACGGCATGTTCTGCGCGTCCGTGTTGTTGAAGCTGTAGGAGGGGATGCGCTTTTCCGGGCAGCCCGTTTCTCCCTTGGGAGATGTCTGGGTGCTGTGCCACAGGTACATAAGATCAGGCCATCATACCTCTCCCTGGGCCAACAGATTGTCTTTTCCCATGCCGCACACAAAGGGATTGGAATCAAAACGATGGCAAAAGTCCAAAAAGTCAGAACGCTGTCCCGGATCCTTCATCATCTTTACGAGCAATTCATTGGGAAGGGTCCTCGCATAGGCACCGGGGCCCGCCAGCTCGATATTTTTCACGCCATTCCGTTTCAGGATGCCCTCCAGTTCGTCCGGCATGAAGGTGTATGTGATGCACCAGGGCGCGCCTCCCCTTTCATACTCGGCGATCTCCTCGTCGCCGCCCATGAGCCCTTCCTCCCACAGCTTCCCGACGGCCTCCCTGGGGAAGCGGAAGGCCTCAATCGCGTCCGCCCTGTTGGCCACGCACCATTTCACAAAGGGATCGCCGCAATCCGGCTCTAAGATGAATTGGTTCTTTTGGATGGGGTTCGCCAGGTATGGAAGATACCCTAAACGGCTTGACACGCTTATCATGATTCGTTTGCGGCATATGCGCACCAGTTCGGCGATGACCTTTTCCTGATTGGGATAGGTATAGGAAACAGGGGCGTCAAAGGAAATCACCATGTCGAAGGAGCTGTCCCTGAAAGCTTCCAGATGCTCCAACGCCCCTTTCACAAACGTGATTCTGTCAAGGACGCCTTCTTTTTCCGCCAGTTCCCTGGCCTTGTCTATCATGGGCTGGGAAATGTCGAAATGTGTGACCTCGCAGCCATGTTTTGCAAGGAGAATCGAGAATCGCCCACATCCTGCGCCGCCGTCGAACACGGTCCTTATTCCGTCCAGATGAGAAAGCAGCTCCTTTTCAATATGGCTTTTCTGGATGATGTCATCTATGAAGGTCTCCTCACGGCGGCTTTCCAGTTCCCCTTTGTCCGGCAAATTCCACAGACGTTCCGATATTTTTCTGCTATAATCCATAAAATCCCCTCCTTCTCCGGGTTCGGCACTGGCCTGTAATCATGGTATTATATGACCTTACTCTTGGCTGTTAGTGTAGCATATTCTCCCCCGGCTTTCCACCTTATGCATTTTTATAAAAAACCATGAGCCAATCCCAGGATCAGCTCATGGTTTTTAAGGATATGTCAGCACAGCATTCGCCGGCGAGTTATGGGGATTTCTTATAAGCTCTGCAGAAATCTGTCGAAGGCCGCCTGGCCCTCCGGCGTCCTCTTGTACACCCCGGCATCCTCCAGCACTTCCATGAACACCAGGCCGCTCTCCTTCTCAATGATGCCGTCGATATTGGAGGCGTCTATCTTCCCGTACTTCGGCGAGAATTCCTCCACCCAGTCCGCGTGCTTGGCCAGCACCTGGTCCGAGCGCAGGTCCGCCCCGGTGAGGATGGCCTCCTTCAGCCGCGCCATCTCCTCCTTCAGCCGGGCGGGCAGCACGGCCAGCCCCATGACCTCGATGAGGCCGATGTTCTCCTTCTTGATGTGGTGGAGCCTCGCGTGGGGATGGTAGACTCCCAGGGGATGCTCCTCAGTGGTGATGTTGTTGCGCAGCACCAGGTCAAGTTCGAAGTCCTCCCCCCGCTTCCTGGCGATGGGGGTGATGGTGTTGTGGGGCTCTCCATCCGTGTAAGCGTATACGAATGCGCTTTCGTCCGTATATTCCCGCCATTTCTCCAGAATCCGGTCTGCCAGGGCGATGACCCGGTCGCTGTCCTTACCGTTTAAGCGGATGACGGACATGGGCCAGTTCACCACGCCCGCTGCCACATCCTCAAAGCCCTCCGCCGTGAAGCGCCTCTCCACTTTGGCCCTGGCCATGGCGAACTCGTAATGGCCTCCCTGGAAATGGTCGTGGCTCAAGATAGAGCCGCCCACGATGGGGAGATCCGCGTTGGAGCCCACGAAATAGTGGGGGAACTGCTTCACGAAGTCGAACAGCTTGCAGAACGCGGCATGGTCTATCTTCATGGGCACATGCTGATAGTTGAACACGATGCAGTGCTCGTTGTAGTACACATAGGGCGAATACTGGAAGCCCCACTGGCTGCCGTTTATGGTCACGGGGATAATCCGGTGGTTCTGCCTGGCGGGATGGTTCACCCGGCCCGCGTAGCCCTCGTTCTCCCGGCAGAGCAGGCATTTGGGGTAGCCGGACTGCCTGGCGTTCCGGGCGGCGGCGATGGCCTTGGGATCCTTCTCCGGCTTGGACAGGTTGATGGTGATGTCCAGTTCGCCGTACTTGGTGGGCGCGGTCCACTTCATGTCCTTTGCGATGCGGTATCTGCGGATGTAGTCGGAATCCTGGCTGAGCCTGTAATAATAATCGGTGGCCGCTTTGGGGGATTCGTTCTCGTACAGCTCCCGGAACCTGCGGATGACCTGGCTGGGCCTGGGCATCAAGAGCCCCATGACCTTGGTGTCGAAGAGGTCGCGGTACACGATGCCGTCCTCCGCGATGAGGCCGTTCTCGTAGGCGTAGTCGCACATACGGTTCAGAATCTCCTCCAGTTCCCCGGCAAGCGCGGCCTCTCCGGCCCAATCCGTGGCAGCCTCTTCCTGGGGGGCCGCGCCGCATTTTCCATCCTCGCCCTCTTCCGGCTCCGCTATCTCCTCCAGCCCGAACAGCTCCAATAATCTATTTATGGTAAAAATCTCATCCTCTTTGGGAACCAGTCCTGTCCTGATTCCGTAGGACACCAGTTTTCTGATATCAGTTCCTATTCTCTCCATCCCTGCCACGCCGCCTTTCCGTAACCTGTATGATTCCTGATTTGTAAGCTCCCGACCTGTAAAATGCCTGTATTCATTGCCTGTATTCATTGCCTGTATTCAATTCCTGCAGTTTTTCTGCATAATGCAGAATCCGTTTCCTTCTAAGACCATCTGAAAACCCGGCGTCCTGAAGGATCCTGTCAAGCAGCGGATGGGCTATCCCCTTTCCCCTGCTCCCCGGCGAGATTTCAAGAAGACACCGGAGCCGCAGTTTTACAGCGCCACAGGCCCGTTGCCCACTTCCACCACATAGAAGTCCGCCGCGTATCCGATCTTTTCCTGATAGGCCCTGCCCACCTTCTCGATGAAGCTGTCGATGGCCTCGTCCTTCACGATGCTGACGGTGCAGCCGCCGAAGCCCGCGCCGGTCATCCTGGAGCCGATGACGCCCTCCACCTTCCAGGCCTCTTCCACCAGAGTGTCCAACTCAATGCCCGTCACCTCGTAGTCGTCCCGCAGGGACACATGGGAGGCATTCATCAACTGGCCGAACAGGGCCACATCGTTGGCCTTCAGGGCCGCTACCGCCCGGACGGTGCGCTGGTTCTCATACACCGCGTGCTTCGCCCGCCTCCTGCGCACATCATCCTGGATGGCGGACTGATATTTTTCAAACGTCTCCTCGTCCAAATCTCCCAGGCCGTTTATCTGTACCACCTGCTGCAGCTCCGCCAGGGCCGTCTCGCACTCGCTGCGGCGCTCATTGTACTTGGAGTCCCCCAGGCCCCGCTTCTTGTTACTGCTGGCGATGACGATCTTCGCCCCCTCCAGCACGATGGGCGCGTACTCGAAGGAAAGGTCAGCCGTGTCGAGGAAGATGGCATTGTCTTTCTTTCCCATGGCGATGGCGAACTGATCCATGATGCCGCAGTTCACTTTATTGTAATTGTTCTCCGCGTACTGTCCGATCAGGGCCAGGTCCTGGTTCGTCACGTCGAAGCCGAAGAAATCCCGCAGGATGTACCCGGTGAGCACCTCCACGGACGCCGAGGAGGACAGGCCGGAGCCATTGGGGATATTCCCGTACAGCATCAGGTCCATGCCGCAGGGCATCTTCATGCCCTTCTCGCCGAAAGCCCACATGACCCCCTTGGGATAGTTGGTCCAGCCTGCCTCCTTGGCGGGCACCAACTGATCCAGGGAGGACTCGATGACCCCCAGCTTCTCGAAATTCATGGAATAGAAGCGCAGCTTATTGTCCTCCCGCTTCCTGGCCGCGCCGTAGGTGCCGATGGTCAGGGCGCAGGGGAACACATGCCCGCCGTTATAGTCGGTATGTTCTCCGATCAGGTTCACCCGCCCCGGCGCGAAATAGGCCTTCACGCCCTCGCCGCCTCCAAATACTTCCTCAAACCGTTTCAAAATCTCGTTCTTCATGTTGCCTCCGTTCCGCGCCCTTCCATGCGCTGTCATCTGAAATCCATTATACACGGAAAAGCTGTGGGACCGCCACATTCATTTGTTTATTGTACCTGTCAAAATGTTAAATGATGCTGCGAAGGATGTCCCGCGGACAATATACATGCGACGATCATTCTTTTTATATCTATAAATGAGCAAATTTAAAAAATTGCACAATAAGCCTATGCCACTAAAGCT
>NZ_CAJUCP010000026.1:0-29338 GCF_910585425.1 uncultured Acetatifactor sp.
TTTTAAAGTATTTATAGCAGTTTTGGTAAAAATTCAAATTTGCTCATTTATAGTATAGAATTAATCTTTAAAGATACACTGCTTCTCTCATCAAATATGTGTAAGCTGCCTGGACAGACAATTACATTTTTTCGATTAACAATAGTCAGCACCAAAATTGTCCTATCAGATATCTCATCCGAAATTGTTATCAGATTCTCCAATTGTTCTATGCCAAAAAGCGAATTGGTCTTGGATGACAATTTTACGCTGCAATTTTCATATAAAGGTATATCCTTTCAAGTTTACGTAATATTGTTTGGAAAAAACAGCAATAAGCAGTTCACAGACTCCCGCTCACTGACAAGGCTGCCCTTTTGCATACCCACAGTCTGTAATTACCCTTTCTTTGCAACTGTCCTCGGTATCCTGGAGACCCATAATTGCGCAAAAGAATGGCTTATCAGTAATTACTTATTGCCCTGGTGCCACAAAGAACCCTGTGTTGTACCCTACTGGGTAGATTTCCGGTTTGGTGAGGAGGAAAAAATTTCCGAATGGTGTCCATTGCTCAATATCGATATCTTGTCCCGAGATTTCATAGAAAGAGAGTATGGCTCTCCTATCGATGCGTTTAAACACTTCATTTCGCAAAATAGATATGCCTATATCTCATACAATGCTTATTATGTAGATGATTTCTGGTCAAAAGGGGAACACAGATATCCATATAAGCATCAATGCCTAGTATTGGGATATGATGACAAGCAAGGCCATATGTTAATCGCTGACTTTTTTAACGGAATATATAAAACCACAAAAATAAGCTATGAAAACTTTATACTGGCTTATGATACCTATAATCAAACAAATAATATTCCTCAAAAGAACTTAACCGATGAAGCCAATGACCAATCAAAAACCGAATATCTAAATAACTTAGAGACTCTGGAGTTAGAGTACGGTCATGAAATAAAACTACTGAGTTTAAATCAAAATTCCCCCAAAATAGATTATATGCTGATGTATGAGTTGACCCAAGATTTTATTAACGGAACAGATACTACCATATATACTGAATATTCCATCAATATGCAAGATAAACTAAGCTTTGGTTTTGAATTTTTTATTGAGATACGAAAGTACTTACAAAAATGTATGGCGGAGAAAACACATATAAACCTTAAGCCATTTTATATCATTCAGATATTTAACCATGTCATGAAAATACGAGCTGAAATCCTACAGATAAACAATCAGCACTTTTTGGCAGAAATGGATGAGGCTCTAAAATATAGTTCCACCATTTTGTATACACTTATGAAATACAATATCAAAAAGAATGACATTCAAATGAAAATATTAGAAAAATACGATAGCCTTACCACATTAGAGTTCTCCATAGTCAAAGAACTTAGCAATATCCTTGAGGCGTGCTATCTCCAGAACCCTTCGCTTTAAAACTCTTCGACAATACTACTGGAAAGTAGTAAAATAGAAGAAAAAGGAGAATTCAATGAAGGGAAAACATCAACTAACAAAAACTGAATATGAAATCATGTGTCTGCTCTGGCAACATCCAGGCCGAATCAAGACAAAGGAGGTATTGGGTAAAATGAACCTCTCCGGTAAAAACTGGAAAAGGCAAACCCTCAATACCTTGCTATACCGTTTAGACCAAAAGCAGCTTGTAGAGCGGACACATGCCTATGTAGAGTCCATAGCATCCAAAGAACGCTTGCTCCAGCTACAGACACAAGATATGCTGGATGATTTGTATGGCGGAGAGTACCTAAATTTCATTGCTGCCCTCACAAAAAACACCAGCATAGAGAACATTTTAGATGAATGCAATGTACCGCAGAGCTTAATGTTAAATTAGTGTCAAGTTGCCCGATTTCTTCCTCACTGGGATAAAAAACGCCTCCTTTCCATCCCATTTCACCGTTTTCACGGCATTTACAGTCTCGGACGAAATCAGTGGAACCCCTTGATTTCTCGGGATTTCCTCTAACTTGACACTATAATAACACTCTCCCCCCACTCCCGGTTCGGATACGTCAACTCCCCACTCCGCGACGCCCCCCTGACAAAGTAATTCTTAATCTCCCTGCTGGCCACAATCTGGTTGTTCTTCTCCACCACCGCCCACTGCAGGAACTGCGCCACCGCCCCCGCCGTGATGGCGGCGGCCAGGGAGCTGCCGGTCTCCCTGCCCCGGAGCGTGGATACGTCCACCCCGGGCGCGGCGAAATCCGGGGCTACCACATTGTTCCTGGTAAAGCCCCTCCCGGAATCGATGTAGAAGCTGTTGTTTGCGGCATTGTAGGTGGAGACGCTGATGACGTCCCTCGCCATGGCCGGCTCCGTCAGGGTGATGTAGGGCGATGCCTCCAGAAAATAGGCGGGCGCACTCATGAACTGCGTGATGGGCAGCCACATATGGAAGCTTCCATTGTGGACGCTTCCCACCGCCTCCACCAGGAATGTCCAGATGCCCGGGGTGGGCTGGGCCACCCGCAGCAGGATCATCTCCTCCCCTGAGGACGGTTCCACCAGCGTCCCCGCTACGGTGATCTTCGTCCTCTCATAGACGAAGCTGTAGGTGATGCTGTCCTGGATGCCCAGCCGGATGGACGGTATGGTCTCCCCGCCCGGAGAGCGCACGGACACTGTGAACACATCCGGCACATTCCCCCACAGCTCCATGACGAAGCCCTCCGCGTTTTCCGCCACCCTGACCTCCACCGGCTTCACGGCCGCCCCGCCTGACCTGCTCGGCGGCTCCATGTTCCCCTGATAATGGTGGCCCGCGTTCCCCTCATTGCCGCCGCATACCACCACCGCGCGGCTGCGCTTCGCCGCGATGGCGTCCAGGTAGCGCGGCAGCGGCGCGTTTCCCGCATGATCCCCATAGCTGGTGCCCAGCCCCAGGCAGATGACCACAGGCCGGTGGAACTGCTCCGTGAAGCTGTCCGCGTACCGTACCCCCAGCATGATGTCCGTCTCCTCATAGGCCGGCACGCCCCCAGGCACCATGAAAAAATCCCTGAGGTACTGCTTGGCCTCCTTGAGCTTCACCACCACGATATCCGCCTCCGGCGCGGCCCCGATATAGGTCAGGCCGTTCCCCAGCCTGCTGCCCGCGGCCACACCCGCCATGGCGGTCCCATGGCCGTTCTCGTCCCTGCTGGGCACTATGCTGTAGGGATCGGGGGACTGCAGCGCCCGGTTGATGTCCTCTCTGGTATATACGGTGCCATAGTGGAGGCCCTCCGGAGGGGCGCCGTCCTGAATGGTCTGATCCCAGATTGCCAGGATCCGGCTGTTCCCCTGGCTGTCCCGGAAGGCCTCGCTGGTATAGTCTATCCCCGTATCGATGATGCAGACGACCACCCCCCGCCCCGTCAGGCCCAAAGGAGCCCTCTGTGCCTGGGTGATGCCGCTGACGATCAGGTTGTTGGGGTCGAAGCCCTGGCTTCCCACCTCCCCCTGCATCAGGCCGTACAGCTTCGGTACGCTTTTGTAGTCGAAAATGTACTCATTTACGTTCCTGACATTTTCCCGGCTGATGTACACGATATTGTAGAACTCATCCACCTCCAGATAGCACAGGTCGAAAAAGGCGTACCTCAAAGCATCAATGGGAAAATCCGTAATCACGTCATAGTATTCGCCAGAAAGAATCTTGTCTCTGCAGTCCATAACCGGATCCCTTTCCGCAGCAGGCGCTGTGGTATCCCTATTATCCTATGCGGGATGCCGGAACCTGTTCCCGGAATGTCAAAAACTCCGCAAAAAAGGCAGCAGGCCCTCACAGCCCGCCGCCCATGGTAAATCCCTGTAAAATCCCAGTACCCCAGTGCATGGCTCCTTAAACAATCAGCCCTGGCTGTCCGCCCCCTGTACTGCGTTGTCGTCAGTGGACGGTGCCCCGCATCGCCTCTTCCTCCGCCTTGTCCTGGCGCGGGCATCCGGCACTGATTACCCGGGAATTCATGCGCCGGTGTACCGGTCACTCCGCCACCAGCACGATCACAGTCCGGGGCGGAATCTTCAGCATAGTGCCATACTGGAAGTCCGTCTCCGCCTGGATGTCCTTCCCGTCCCCGTACTCCACGAAGGTATTGACGCAGACCTTCCAGCTCCTGCCCTCCGGAAGGTTGGGAAGCTGCATGTCCAGCGGGTCCCAGTAGGCATTCATCCCGTAGAAGACGATGTCGTCCTTCGTATCCTCCTCGTTCCTGCCGGCATACATGATCCCTATCAGCCTACAATTGTAGTCCGTCCTGCCGTTCCAGGGATAGCCATTGTGGAGGCTGATCTCCGGGAACCCGCACGCCGCGCTCCCCATGTCCTTCCTCACCACACCGTGTTCCCTGCGGAAGGCTATCATATACCGGAAGAAATCGTGTATCTCCCGGTATTCCTCAAGCCTCTTCCAGTCCAGCCAGGAGATGCGGTTGTCCTGGCAGTAGGCATTGTTGTTCCCGAACTGCGTGTTGCAGAATTCGTCCCCGGCGTAGAACATGGCCGGGCCCCTGCTGCACATCAGGGTGGCGAAGGCATTCTTCACCATGCGGCGGCGCAGGGCCTCCACCTCCATATCCTCCGTCTCCCCCTCCACGCCGCAGTTCCAACTGTTGCCGTTGTTGTCCCCGTCCGTGTTGTTCCAGCCGTTCTTCTCATTGTGCTTCACGTTGTAGGAGTAGAGGTCGTACAGGGTGAAGCCGTCATGGCAGGTCAGGAAGTTCACGGACGCGCTCTCCCCCCGCTTCAGCGGATCGTACATGTCCCTGGAGCCGGTGATCCTGGCGATGGCCGTCCCCGCCAGGCCCCCGTCCCCCTTCAGGAAGCGCCGCATGTCGTCCCGGTATCTGCCGTTCCATTCCGACCATCTGCGGAACGCAGGGAAGCTCCCCACCTGGTAGAGGCCCACCGCGTCCCAGGCCTCCGCGATCAGCTTCACCTTGCCCAGGATGGAATCATGGGCAATCTCCTCGATGATGGGAGGCTTGCCCATGGGCTCGCCGTTCTGGTCCCTTGTCAGTATGGAGGCCAGGTCGAAGCGGAACCCGTCCACCCGGTACTCTGTCACCCAGTAGCGCAGGCAGTCGATGATGAACCTGCGGGTCACAGGGTGGTTGCTGTTCAGCGCGTTGCCGCAGCCGCTGAAATTGTAGTAATTCCCGTCCGGCGTCAGGATATAATAGACATCATTGTCGATTCCCTTGAAAGAGAAGCAGGGGCCGTCGTCATTTCCCTCCGCCGTGTGGTTGAACACCACGTCCAGGATGACCTCGATCCCGTTCTCCTTCAGCTCGTAGATCAGCTCCTTCAGCTCATCCCCCTCGTGGTTGTGCTCCACCACGGAGGAGTAGCTGGTGTTGGGGGCGAAAAAGCATACCGTGTTGTAGCCCCAGTAATTATAGAGCTGCTCCCCGTCCACCAGTCTGGCGTCCTCCATCTCATCGAACTCAAAGACGGGCATCAGCTCCACCGCGTTCACCCCCAGGTCCTTCAGATAGGGAATCTTCTGGCGCAGCCCCTCAAAGGTGCCCCTGGCCGTCACGCCGGAGGACGCATCCTTCGTAAATCCCCTCACATGCAGCTCATAGATTACCAGATCCTCCAGGGGCGTCTCCAGGTGCATGATCTTCCCCCAGTCGAAGTTGTTCTCCACCACCCTGGCATGGTATTCGAAGTTCTTGCCGTTCTCCGGCCGCTCTCCCCATTTGCGCTGGCCCGTCACGGCCTTGGCGTAAGGATCCAGCAGCACATTGTCCCTGTCGAAAAGCAGCCCCTTTTCCCTGTCATAGGGGCCGTCCAACTGGAACGCGTACTCGAATTCCTCGATCTTCAGTCCGAACACCAGCATGGAATAGGTGTTCCCGATATGATAGGATTCGGGGAACTCCAGCTTCGCATAGGGCTCCGTCTCCTGGGGACGGAACAGCAGCAAGGTGCACTTCGTGGCGCCCAGAGAATGGATCGTAAAGCTGACGCCGTTCCAGGACGCCGCAGCGCCGTCCCTGTTGTAGAATCCCGGCCTGACCTTGAAGCCGCCTATCTCATCCAAGGGCTGCAGCTTCTCGCCGCGTTGTGGTTTCAGATGTACAGATTCCATGTCCCCTCCCTCCAGCCGATTCCGGTCGTCCCCGGAATCCCGGGCCTCCCCTTCCTGCCCGGGATTCCCTTTCGGCTTACCATCAGTCATGATTTCCTGTTCCGTGTCAGAATCTTCCCTGCCAAACAATTTCTTGACGATACCCATTCCTCATGCCTCCGCTCATCTTGTCTGATATCGTATACAGGCTCCCTCCAAAAGCTTTATCCGGGGAGAAAAACAGCGCTGCGGGAAGAATCCTCTCAGCGCTGCTCTCGTTTCTCTTAATCCATGTTGTTCTCTATACAGGAAATGATTTCCTGCTGAACGGGCAATACTTTCGCGAGAACCGCCTTTGCCTCCGCCGGCTTATCTGTCCGCAGCAGGTTCAGTATCTCGCTGTAGGACTCATAAATCGGGGTAAGCGACAGGTTTCCGGCTGTCCCCTTGATGGAATGCGCTTTCTCTATGGCTTCTTTGTAATCGTTCTCGTCGAAGTCCGGGTCCACGGCCTGTGTCCCGATCATCTTCACAAAGGAGCCCAACAGCCTTTTGTAAAGCTTCTCATTCCCCATCAGACGCTTCAGTCCGTCATCCACGTCCACGCCCAGAGTTCTCAGCTCATCTAACAGATTCATTTCTACACCTCTTTCTATACTCAATACTTCCCGAAGCCGTCGCCCAGGGAGATCACCTGCTCATTGGACGCAGGGGAGGAATAGGAGGGAGCGCTCTTGAAGGAGGAGCTTGCGCCGCCACCGGTCTCGTTGCCCAGATTATAGATGGACAGCATCTCGCGCATCCTGGAAGCCTGGTTGGACAGCTCCTCGCTGGCAGCCGCACATTCCTCGCTGGTGGCAGAGTTGGTCTGCACCACCTGGGACACCTGGGAGATGGCCTGCTCGATCTGAGCCACAGCCGTCGCCTGATAGTTGGAGGATTCCGCGATGCCATTGATGATGACCTCGCTCTCCTGTACCACCTTCGTGATCTCCTCCATGGCCTTCGCAGTCTGGTCTACGATCTTGGAACCGGAGTTCACCTTTTCGATGGAATCCTCAATCAGCTCGGCCGTCTCCTCCGCCGCCTCCTGGCTCTTCGCCGCAAGGCTTCTCACTTCCTCGGCCACAACCGCAAAGCCCTTTCCTGCCTCGCCGGCCCTTGCCGCCTCAACCGCCGCATTCAGCGCGAGGATATTGGTCTGGAAAGCGATATCCTGAATGGTCTTGATGATTTTGGAGATATTCTCGGAAGCCCTGTTGATGCCCTGCATGGCGGAGATGGTATCCTGCATCTGCACATTGCCCCGCTTCACGTCCTCGATGGCCTTCACCACCAGGCCTGCCGCGGAATTGGCCTGCTCTGCGTTCTGTCTGGTCTTCTCGGCAATCTCATCGATGGAAGCCGTAATCTGCTGGATAGCGCTGGCCTGCTCCGTAGAGCCCTGTGCCAGTGCCTGGCTGGCGCTGGCCACCTGAGAGGAGCTGATGGTGACCTGGGAGCCCGCGTCGCTGATATTGCTCAGTGCATTGTGGTTATCGTCCACCAGCTTCTTCAGGGAATTGCCCAGCAGGTCGTCCGCGGATACCGGATTGACCGTAATGGTCAGATTGCCGTTGGACACCTCTTCCGCAATATGGGACTGATATTTGATGTTTTCGACCACATGCATGTATTCATCTACCAGCTCGCCGAATTCGTCATTGTTGTACTTCTCCATCTTGATGTCCACCCGGCCCTGGGCAATCTCCTTGGCCGCATCGGAGAGCTGCTTCACGGATTTCTCAATGGTCCTGATCAGCACCAGGGCGATGAAGAAGGTCACCGCCATGGAGAGCACCGCCATGGCCATCGTGAATATGGTGGAACCAAGCAGATAGGACGACTGCTTTTCAGGATCCACGATATGAATCGCGTTCTTTGTGGACAACTGGCCGATTATGATATTTATCAGCACAAGAATGCTCGGCACAAAAAAACCGATAATCAATTTTGTCTTCATTTTCATGTCTTTCATAATGAATTATCTCCTCTCATTCCTCATTTTCTGTCATTGCCGCATCCACATTCTCTTCATCGTACAGCAGCTTCTCCGGATCCAGCAGGAGCTTTACCGAAGTGCCCACCTTTCCGATTCCGTAGACATATTTGTTATGTCCCTTGTCGTTCCGTCCTATGGTGGGCGGAGGCAGGATGTTCTCCTTCTGGATCTCCGCCACCTCGGCGATCTGCTCCACGATCAGGCCCACCGTGGTATCCTTGACGGTGATGACCAGGATGCAGGTCTTGTCGTTGTACTCGCACTCCCCCTGCTTGAACCGCACACGGACGTCCACCACGGGGATGATCTTTCCTCTCAGGTTGATCAGGCCCTTGATGTAATCCTCCGTCTCAGGAATCTTGGTGATGGCCTGAAACTGGATAATCTGCTGTACATATTGAATCTCCAGACCGAAATACTCGGATCCGGACTTGAATGTCATATATTTGCCTTCCTGCGTGTCCGCACTGCTGGCGCCGGTGTTCATCATTTCATCCATATGATTAGCCGTTCCTTTCTATGATTTTATTCTACCAATCCGGGTGCATCCAGTATCAGGGCGATGCTGCCGTCGCCCAGCTGCGTACAGCCGGACAGGCCCTTCACCTTCTTGATATAGGAAGGAATCGGTTTTACCACGATTTCCTGTTCTCCCACCAGCTTATCCACCAGCAGGCAGATCTTCCTGTCCTCCACCTCGAGAATCAGCATCACGCCGTCCTCCACGGACTCCTGATACTCCTCCAGGCCGTACCAGTTGCCCAGGCGGATCACTGGGAAGCAATCCCCGCGGATCATGACGAACTCATCGCCGTTGGGCTCATGGATCATCATATCTTCCTTCACCCGGATGAACTGCTTGATGACGCCTGTCTCCATGACGAAGGAGGATGTGCCCACCTCCATGACGATGCCGTCGATGATGGCCAGGGTCAGGGGAATCTTCAGGCTCATGACGCTGCCGCAGCCCGGCGTGCTCTCAATCTCCAGAGCACCGCCGATGGCCTGGATGTTCTGCACCACCACGTCCATGCCCACGCCTCGTCCGGAGTACTCCGTCACCTGCTCATTGGTGGAGAATCCGGGCAGCGTGATGAACTGGTACACTTCCTTGTCGGTGTAAGCGAAATCCGGCTTATTGTCCTCCAGGATGCCCTGCTTCCGGGCCTTGGCCAGAATCTTCTCCCGATCCAGCCCCGTGCCGTTGTCCTCCACGCTGATCCATACCTTGCCGGCCTCGGTCTTGGCGGACAGGGTGACCTTGCCCTTCTCCGTCTTGCCGCTGGCCGCCCTCTCCTCGTTGGTCTCGATGCCATGGTCCACGGCGTTCCGCACCAGGTGCATCAGAGGATCGGAGATATGCTCGATGATGTTCTTATCCACCTCAGTGGAATCCCCCACCATCACGAACTCGATGTCCTTGCCCAGCTTCCTGGACACATCGAAGACGATGCGGTTCATCTTCTGGAAGGTGTTGGTCAGGGGCACCATGCGCATGGACATGATGACATTCTGCAGGTCTGTGGAGATAGAGGCAAGCTGCGCCGCCGCCTTGTTGAAATTGTCCAGGTTCAGCCCGGGCACCTTCAAATCCGAGCTCTGCAGCACCACGGACTCGGAAATCACCAGCTCCCCGATCAGATCCATCAGCTGGTCCATCTTGCTCACGTTGACGCTGATGAACGCGGCCTTCTCGCCCTTGGGCTTATCCTTGGCCAGCTTCTTCTGTCTGCCGGGCTCCTTGGACTGGATGACGAAATCGCCCGGCGTGATCTTGGGCGTCTCGGGCTTCTTCTCCTCCGCTTTGGCCTCATCGGCCTGCTTCGCCTCCTGCTTGGCCTCTATGACCTCCACGCTGGACTCCAGGTCGATCTGGGGCGCAGGTTCCGTGTCGCCGAAGTCAAAGCCCAGCAGGAACTGATTGGCATCGCACTCGAAGACGTCCACCTTCTCGATGTCGTATCCGACGCCTATCAGCTCCCGCACTTCCTCCTCGCTGCACTGTGCCTGGAGCAGGATGCGGAAGCCCTCTTTGATGATGGTCTCGCTGCACTTCTCGTCCGTGAGGAGGTCCTCCGGGGAGTACAGGATGTCCTCCGCAATCTCCTTCAGGGCGTAGACGGTCTTGTAAGCGTGTACATTGGCCATCTCCGTCTCCGGGAAAAAGTGGATGAAAATCTTGTAGAAACGGCTGGCGGCGGTGGCCACGGGGGCGATGTAGAAATGCTTCGGCTCCTCATGGACATTCTCCGCGGCCGGGCCCTCTCCTCCCGCGCCTCCGTTCTTGATCTGGTTCAAAAATTTGTCAAGATTCGCGATGATGTCCGTGGCATCGCCGTCCGCGGGCTCGCCGCCCCGGATCTTCTCCATTTCATTCGAGATGAAATCCTCCACCTCCAGTACATGCTCCACCAGCTCCACATGGGGAACATTGTCCGGATGGGACTCCCTCAGATAAAAGAAGACATCCTCCAGTTTGTGTGACACAGCCGTGATATTGTCGAACATCATGATGCCGGATGAGCCCTTGATGGTATGCATGGTCCGGAATATCTCGTTGATGCTGTCCTCGTCAAAGCAGTCCGCATCCTTCTGTTCCAGAACAGTCTCCTGAAGCTGCTCCAGCAGCTGACCGTTCTCGAACAGATACATGTCCAGCATGCTTTCTGTGTTAAAATCTCCCGCCATATCTATCTCCTTTCCTGGGTGCGCAGACAGCGCACTTTAATCTCTTAGCTGCCGATCAGATCAGGTTCAGCTTCTTCATCGCCTGCTCGAACCGCTCCTGATCGATGGGCTTTCCGGAGTATATGGTGCACCCCAGCTCAAACGCCATCTTCACGTTCTTCTCCTCGTTCAGGGCAGTGGTCATGATGACTTTCACCGCCTTGTCCGCCGGAATGTTCCTCTCCTTCTCCAGATTGCGGATGCCCATCAGCGCCTGATACCCGTCCATCACGGGCATCATGATGTCAAGGCAGACCAGGTCGTAGGGCTCCTTGTCCTCCAGGGCCATCAGAAACGCGTCCACGGCCTCCATGCCGTCCACCGTCACATCACACTCACCGTACTTCGCAAGAAAGCTTGCCATAAATTTCCTTGTCGCGAAATCATCCTCCGCCAGCAGAATTTTCATGTCTTATCTCCTTTACATTTTATTCAATAACGCGTATGTCCTCTGGGCGATGTCCGTCAGCTTCTCCTGATATTCCACCGCCCCCAGGTCATATGCGACCTTCGGCATCCCATAGACCACGCAGGTGGATTCGTCCTGCCCGATCGTCCTGGCCCCCGCCTTGCGCATGGCCAGCAGCCCCTTCGCGCCGTCTCCGCCCATCCCTGTCAGGATGATGCCCACCGCGTCAGGCCCCGCCGCCTTGGCCACGGAGTCGAACAGCACCTCCACGGAGGGACAGTGCCCGTTCACCCTGGGCCCGGGCTTGATCTCCACCTGGTAGCTCCCGCCCACCTTCACCAGCCTCATATGCCTGTCGCCTCCGGGGGCTATCAACATATGTCCGGGCAGCACCCTGTCCCCGGTCTCCGCCTCCTTGACGCGGATCTGGCACTCGTCGTCCAGCCTCTTTGCGTACATCTGCGTGAATCCCGGCGGCATGTGCTGTACACAGACGATTCCCGGAATGTCCGTGCCGAACTGCCGCACCACGGCGGAGGTGGCCTCCGTCCCCCCCGTGGAGGCGCCGATCGCCACCACCAGATTCCTGCCTTTTACAGCCATTCGCTCCGGGTTCGCGTGGTTCAGCATCACCGATTTCTTGATATTGCTGATTCTGGCGCTGGAGGCTATCTTTATCTTTACCAGAAGCTCGTTGCGGACGAAGTCCTCCAACTGCTTCCTGCTGGACACCGCGGGCTTGGCCACGAAGTCCACCGCCCCCGCGTTCATGGCGTCGAACACCTTGTCGCTCAGGGAGCTGATTACCACCACGGGAAGCGGGTACTGGGGCATGAGCTTTCGCAGGAACTCAATCCCGTTCATCCTGGGCAGCTCGATGTCCAGCGTCATCACATCCGGCTTCAGGGCCAGGATCGCGTCCCTGGCCTCAAAGGGGTCCCTGGCCGTCCCCACCACCTGTATCGCCGGATCCCTGCCCAGATTCTGGACCAGCAGTTCCCGGAACACGATGGAATCATCCACTATCAAAACCTTAATCGGCAGCATATATCACCCTGTCCCCCTCTTTGCTTTTCTATCCATTTCTTATCGCAATTATCTTTATCCCAATTATCTGTTACGGCTCCTGCTCCCTGGCTCATTTCCGGAAAATGGAGGGCTGGATGATCTGGAACGGCGTACTGTTCCTGTCGATGGTCTCCGTGGTCCCGATGAACAGATAGCCCCCGGGCTCCAGCGCGTCATAGACCTTCTGCACCAGCTCCCGCTTCGTCTTGTCGTCGAAATATATCATCACGTTCCGCAGGAATACGGTATGCATTTTCCGCCGGAAGGGGAACGGATCCATGAGGTTGAACTGCCGGAAGATGACCTCGTTCTTCAGCTCCTGCTTCACCTGATACTGGGTGCCTCCCGCAAGCTTATGGAAGAACTTCTTCCTCCAGTGCTCCGGGATATTCTTGAGCTGTTCGTCCGAGTAGATTCCCGCCATGGCCTTCTGCAGCACCTTGGTGGAGATATCCGTGGCCAGCACCTTGGTGTCCCACTGGCTGTGCTCCATCCCGAAGAAATCCGCCAGCACCATGGCTATCATATAGGGCTCCTCCCCGGAGGAAGCCGCGCCGCACCAGATCCGCAGATCCTTCCTCGCCGCCTCCTTCTGGCGCAGCCAGGGGAGCACCTGGCTCTTGAAGAAGTCGAAATGCTCGAATTCCCGCATGAAATATGTATGATTGGTGGTGAGGAAGTTCACCAGCATCTTCTCCTGATTGCCCGTGGCATCATGCTCCACAGCGTTCATGAATTCATCGAATGTCTTCCAGCCGCCCCTCTTAATATAATTCTCCAGCCGCCCGTTTACAATGACCTTTTTCTGGTAAAGGTCGATTCCGTAGCGCTGCTTCATATGAGAGGCGATCCGTATAAATTCCTCATCCTTGATCACAGTTCATCCCACCTCCTGCCCCGTGGCCTGCACGGGCGCTCACATTCTTATACTACATAACGCTGAATACTGCCTGATGTGCAGTATAATATTGCTGTACGTCAATAAATCTATGTCCGCCCTCCCGCCTCAGCATAGCTGCCGGGATATCTTGCGGCATATCCGGAAAATATCCGGATTGAACTTTATCCCCGCCTCCCCCTCCAGGATCCGGAAGGCCTCTTCCCTGCTGTAGTGCTTCTTGTCCGTCAGGGCGCAGTAGGCCTGCACGATGGATACGATCTGCGCCGCCAGGGGAATGGCCTCCCCCGCAAGCCCCTCCGGATATCCGCTGCCGTCCCAGTTCTCGTGATGGTAATGGGCGATGTCCACGGCCATGCGGACGAAGTCATTGTAGTCGCTGCCCACATGCAGATCGCTCAGGAGCTTTGCGCCGATGGAGGTATGGGTCTGGACGATCGCCATCTCCCCTGCGTCCAGCGCCTCCGCCTTGCGCAAAAGCTCCAGCGGGATTCCGATATTGCCGATGTCGCACAGCGGCGCCGCCAGCTCCACGGTATCGATGCAGGCATCGGAAATCTTATCCTCGAACAGCGGGGAAAGCTGCATCCCCTGGGCCAGAATCCTGCAGTTCTCCTTCAGGCGCTCTATATGCTCCCCCCGGTAACAGGAATTCCTGGCGGCGATTCCCGCCAGGGCGTACAATACGTCCTTCTTCTCCTGCTCGATCTGCTTCAGCTGCTCGCTCAGGGAGGCGTGGAGCCTGTGGTTCATCTCCTCCAGCTCCCTGCTGGCCTCATAGAGGCGCAGGTGCACCCCCACCCTGGCCTGGACCACCTCCGGGAAGAAGGGTTTCGTGATATAGTCCGCCCCGCCCAGCGAAAAGCCCTCAATGATATCTTTCGGATTATCGTATGCGGAAATGAAGATAATCGGGATATTTTTTGTCTTTTTATCGTTCTTCAACGCCCTGCACAGCTCATAGCCGTCCATTCCCGGCATGGAGATGTCGGACAGGATCAGCCGGGGGCGCGCCTCCCCGATCAGCCGCAGCGCTTCTTCCCCGCTGGCCGCCGCCACGGGACGGCAGCCCATGTCCTGAATGATCTCCTCCAGGATGCATCTGTTCACTTCCAGATCGTCCACAATGAGAATCCTGGCCGCGCCTTTGTCCGCGTGCTCCATCCCCGGCACCTCCCTGCCTGCAGCCTCCCTGCTCTTCCTCAAATGTCAGACGCCGCGTCCGCGTCCCGGGCGGCCCCGCCCTGACCCAGGCTGCTCTGGTACAGCCTGTCGAATTCCGCGGCCGTCTTCTCGTAGTCCCCCTTCTGGATCGCCATCTTCAGCCGCAGGGCCATGCGCTTGATGTCCGGCGGCGCGTCCGCGGTGAGCTGCCTCACCGTCTCCATGAACATCTCCGCCTTCTCCAGGTTCTCCATCTCCACGCTCAGAATCAGCTTCGACAGATTCTTCTTCAGCGCCTCCCTGTTGGCGGGAGTGCCGTAACGCTTCAGCGCCTGGCCGTCCTCCTCATCGGCATCTGTATGGGCCATGCCGGAAAACGCTGCTTCAACGTCGTCCGCAGGGGCACTGGGGGCCGTCTCCTCCCCGCAGTCCTCCACCCATATGGAGAATGAAAAGCTGCTGCCGCCGCCCTTCCTGCTCTCCACGTCGATGCCGCCTCCCATGAGCTCCACCAGCTGCCTGCAGATGTTCAGGCCAAGGCCTGTGCCGCCGTACTTCCTGGAGATGGAGGCGTCCACCTGGGAGAAGCTCTGGAACAGCTTATCCCGGTCCTCCTCGGCGATGCCGATCCCCGTATCCGACACGATGAAGAAGATTTCCGCCTTGTCGCCCACCCTGGCGGTGAGCAGCGCCTGGACGGTGATTTTGCCCACCGCGGTGAACTTCAGGGCATTGGACAGAAGATTGTTCAGAATCTGCACGATGCGCAGTTCGTCCCCCACCACCTGCTCCGGCACCTGGGGCGATACGGTCAGGAAGAAATCCAGCCCCTTCTCGGTGATTCTGCTGATGTGTTGGGCCTTCACGTAATCCAGCATATTTCGAAAATGGAATTTCCGAAGCTCCAGGGTGAACTTCCCCGCCTCCAGCTTGGAAAAATCCAGGATATTGTCGATGATCTTGTTCATGTCGCCGCAGCAGCGCTCTATGAGCTGCAGGGCCTTCGCGGTGCGCCCCTCCTCCAGGGGCCCGCCCAGGAGCTCCCTGACATTGCCCAGGATGCCGTTCACAGGCGTGCGCAGCTCATGGGTCACATTGGCCACGAATTCCGACTTGACCCTGGCCGCCTGTCTGGCCTCCTCCCGCACCTGTTCGATCTCCCTTCCCAGGTGCTCCTGCTCCAGGATATCGTTGGCCATGCAGACGAAGATGCCTCTGTCCGGATCCCGGAGGAACCTGGCCTCCACCGGAAAGCAGGTGCGGTTCCTGCGGTACATCACCAGATGGGGCCTCTCCTCCCCCTCCGGGATGCCGGATACGCTCCCCGGGAATCTGAAGACGCCGGGGAACACCTCCCCCATCTGCCTGCCCCGGAGGCCGTCCTCCGCGCCCTCCGGCGCGTATCCCAGCCTGCTCCTGGCAGCGGCATTGGCATAGGTGATCTCACCTGTCCCGTCAAACATCAGCACCATCTCCAGCGCGTCCTCCACGGGAAATGCGCCCGTCCAATCCTCTCCCATATCGTCCCTCCGCCGGCATCCGCTTTCCCCATAAATGAAAACAGCCCAACAATAGAATTCCCGCTTCGCGAAAATTCTATTGTCATGAATGAAAACAGCAGCAGAAGCGTCATCCCCACTTTGCTGCCGTTCCTATTGCAATAACTAGGACGCTCCCAGCATTTCCATGATATTGTGGAAATCTTCCCTGGCAAGCCTGAAGCATTCCAATATATCCGGCGCGAACTGGCCGCATTCGCCGTTGGTAATCATCTCGAACGCCTTCTCCTCCGAGAAGGAGCTCTTGTACACTCTCGGGCTCACCAGCGCATCATAGACATCCGCTATGGCGACGATCTGCGCGCTGATGGGGATATCGTCTCCGGCCAGGTGATCCGGATATCCCCTCCCGTCCCACCGCTCATGATGGTGGCGGCAGATTTCATAGCAGAAACGATAGAATTCGCTGGTCCTGTCCTTGTAGAATTTCTCCAGGATGTCGCAGCCGATGGTGGTATGCGTCTTCATGATGTCGAATTCTTCATTGGTCAGGCGGCCCGGCTTCAGCAGGATGGTGTCCGAGATGCCGATCTTCCCGATGTCATGCATGACGGACGCTCTGGATATCCCGTCCACCGTCACGGGGGTCAGGCCGTACTTGGGAAAATGCTCCATCAGGTGGTTCGCCATGATCCGGGTGTAGTATTTGATGCGCTTGGTATGGTCCCCCGTCTCCGCGCTCCGGGACTCCACCACGGTGCTCAGGGCGTCCACCATGAACTCGTTGGTCTCCCTGATTTCCTTCTCCTGGGCCCTTATGGCGATCTCCTGCTCCTTTAAGCGCCGCTCCATGTTGCGCTTGTTCTGGTACAGCTCTATGATATTCTTGCTGCGGCGCCTCACGATATGGGTCAGAAAAGGCTTATGTATCACGTCCGCCACACCGAAGTCATAGGCCCGGCCCTCGCTGTCCTCGATGCTCTCCCCGGTGATAAGTATTACAGGGATGGCTTCCAACAGCCTCTTCTCCTGCATATGCTCCAGCACCTTGAAGCCGTCCATGATGGGCATCACCACATCCAACAGGATCAGTACGATATTTTGATTCCTATCAATCTGCTCCACTGCCTCCAGGCCGTTCCCCGCCTCCAGCAGTTCATACTCGTCCAGGCTGTCCTCGAACATCTGCATGAGTATGATACGATTTATTTCCTCGTCATCGACAACCAGTATCTGCTGCTTATCCATCTCTCCACCATTATTTCTGAATGTATTCGTTACGAAATCATGATACCACTTTCCAAAAAGAATGTCAATTCATTAAAGCTTCGCAGCACAAAAAGAAAATGCACAAAATTAAACCCTTCCAAGGCCATATTCTATAGACAAATGCCCTGTAGCTGTGGTAAATTAGAATTACTAAAAGAGGTGAATTATGGATACATATACATTTCAGGACATATTCGACATGGATTTCCTGCAGAAGCTGATAGATTCCCTGTCCGTGGCGCTGCAGGTGGGCATCAGCATCCGCGGCCCCAGGGGCGAGCGCTTCACCAAAGACAGCGACTACTGCCGCTTCTGCCGGGACGTGGTGAAGAAGTCCCCGGTGGGCAGGGCCCGTTGCGACCTGTCCGACAGGGCCTTAAGCGCCCACAATGACGAAAAACCCTATATCTGCCACTGCCAGTCCGCCGGGCTCACCGACGCCAGCGTCCCGATCATCGTGGAGGGCCGGCATCTGGCCAGCATTTTGGTAGGGCAGGTGCGACTGGCGGAGGACGTGCCGGAGGAGGAGGAATACCGCACCAATGCCCGCATCCTGCAGCTGGACGAGGAGGAATTCCTGGAGCATGTGCGGGCGATCCCCACCATCACCAGGGCCCAGTTCGAGCATATCTTAGACCTCCTGTCCCTCCTGGCGGGCCAGTTCTCCCAGCTGGGCTGCGGGAACCTGCGGCTCCAGGACGCGATCAACTCCCTGGAGAGCCAGCGGCTCCTGCACCAGCAGGAGAAGACCGTCCTGGAGACCCTGGCGGAGAAGGATTCCATGACAGGTCTCTACAACCGCCGGAAGTTCGAGGAGGTGGCGGGCATGTACGCCGGCCAGAAGGGCCGCCAGATCTGCATGGTGTCCGCGGACGCCAATTTCCTGAAGCTGACCAACGATATCTTCGGCCACAAGGCCGGGGACCAGCTCCTGATCAATATCGCCAAGATCATGGACAGCCTGGCCAAGAGCGACTGGCTGGTGGCCCGCTGCGGCGGGGACGAGTTCCGGGTCATCCTGCCGGACACCACTCTGGAGACCGCCCTGGACTACTGCCGCCGGGTGGCCAGGGACTGCGGCAAGGACACCACCCTCTCCCTGCCCCTGTCGGTGGCTCTGGGCGCCGCGGACTGGGACAGCGAGAAAGAGACCCTCCAGGACTGCTTCTCCAGGGCGGACGTGAAGATGTACCAGAACAAGCAGGCCCTCAAGCATGAGCAGCACGTCCCCGAGTACATCATGGAGCGGCTGTACGACAGGCAGATCCTCTGCAGGGCCGTGGTGGCCCGTGCCGCGGAGATGGCCCTGGCCTTTTCACTCTATCTGGGCCTCCCCCGGGAACAGGCCGGAGAGGTCGGCACAGCCGCCCGGTTCCAGGACATCGGCATGGCGAAGCTCCCGGAATCCTTCTACATCCGGGGGCAGTCCAGGACGGAGGAGGAGACCCTGCGGATCAGGACCCATGTCACCCTGGGCTACACCATGGCAAGGCAGTTCGAGGAGCTGTACAGGGTGGCGGACGTGATTCTCCACTCCCATGAGAACTGGGACGGCTCCGGCTATCCAAACCAGCTGGCCGCGGAGCAGATCCCCCTGGAGGCCCGTATCATCCACATCGTGGGCGATTACACCTACTGGACCATGCCCACCATTTCAGGGGGGAATTATCCCAGAGAAGCGGTCCTGCAGAAAATGGCAGAGCTGGCCGGCCGCATCTACGATCCGGGGCTGACGGAGGATTTCTTCCGCTTCCTGGAGAGCTATCGGCCCCCCGAACCGGAGCCGGACGCCGGGGAGCAGGGCTGAGCCCCGGGACCAGGCCCCGGAAGCGGGCCGAAGAACCGAACCATACGATCGAACCATAAATTCAAACCCGGAATCGCAAAAGGCCCGCAGGCGGATGCATCCGCTCTGCGGGCCTGGCTTTGGCATGTCAGTCGCTTTTGCGCATATCTTTCAGCGCTGTACCGATTTTAATCGGATTGCCGTACCGCAGTGTACCCATGCGGTAGAGCTTTGCCCCCAGCACGCCGGTGCCTATGATGGACAACATCAGTATCAGGAAGGACACCACGATCTCCCATGCCGCCACGCTGCCCATGGCCACTCGGGCGAACATGGTGCTGTAGGAGCTGATCGGCAGGAAGGACAGCACCTTGATCACCGTCCCGTCCACATTCATCAGCTGGAGCAGGGAGAAGAAGTACACGCCCATCACCACCACCATCAGGCCGGAGACGCTCTTGCTGATGTCCTCGGTCTTGCTCACCAGGGCTCCCATGGCCCCGTAGAGGAAGGCGTAGAACAGATAGCCACCCAGGCCGAAGAAGGCGAAGGCCAGCAGCACGTCCCCGGGGATGTGCAGGAACATATCCAGCATGCCGCCCCACTGGTCCCTGTTGAGCTGGTAGGAAAGAAGCACGGCCCCCAGGATCACGCCCATCTGGAACACGCCGCCGATGGCCCCGGCGATCACCTTGCCGAAGAGCAGGCTGTTGGGGGAGGTGCTGGTGACGAGCACCTCGATGGCCCGGTTGCTCTTCTCATTGGTGACGGACACCGCGATCATCTGGCCGTAGTACACGATCAGCATGAACACGATGATGACGAGCACGTAGCAGTACCAGTAGTTGCTGCCGGAGTCCTTGTTCAGAATCTGCTCCGTGACCGTGATCGGCACATCGTACATGGCCGCGATCTCCCCCAGATCCCAGCCCTTCTCCCGGCTGTAGTTCATCCTGTAGAAGAGCTTCATGGCCTGGTCGAAGACAGCGGTGTTGCTGTCCGTCATGGCCTTGTTGTAGACATAGTATTCATACTGGGTGGCCCCGGTTATCACGAATCCGGCCTCAGCCTCCTGGGCCTCCACCGCGGCCCTCAGGGCATCCGCGTCCTCAGCCTCCTGCCAGAGCACTCCCGGGAACATTCCCCCAAGCGCCTCCTCCTGCAGGACGCCCGCCTGGTCCACGTACAGGTACAGGGATTCCTCCCCGCTGTCGCTCTCCGTCTCCTCGCCGCTGCCGCCGCCAGTCACCTGCACGCCGGTAAAGCCGGACATGTCCACGAACCGGGGCAGGAACAGGGCCGCCACCCCCAGGAGGGCCAGGACTACGGTGAGCCCCATGAACACCTTGTTGGTAAAATATTCCTTCAGTTCATATTTCAGTACGATTGCGAATCTTTTCATTCGTCCTCACCTACCTTTACTACAAATATGTCGTTCAGCGACGGCTCGTAGATGCCGAACCGCTCCACCTCCATGTCGGAAGCCGCCAGCGCAGCCATGACGCCCCGCCTGTCCGCGCCCTCCTTCAGCTCCAGGATCAGGAATTCCTTCTTCCTGCCGGAGAGGCTCACCAGATTCGGCCATTCCCGCTCCACCTTCCCGGCCAGCTCCTCCACGGACAGGTTCTCCGCGGCCAGCATCAGGCGGTTCTTTCCGTACTCCCGCTTGATGTCCCGCAGCCTTCCGGCCAGCACCACCTCTCCCTGGTTGATGATGGCGATCTCATCACAGAATTCCTCCACATAGCTCATCTGGTGGCTGGAGAATATCACGATCCTGTTCTCCGCGATGAGCTCGTTGACCACGTCCTTCAGAATCTGGGAGTTCACCGGGTCCAGGCCGCTGAAGGGCTCATCCAGGATCACGATCTCCGGGTTGCTCACCAGCGTGGCCGCCAGCTGCACCTTCTGCTGGTTGCCCTTGGACAGGGTCTCCAGCTTCCTGGTCTCATATTCGGAGACCTCCAGCCTGGCGAGCCATTTTTTCGCGCTCTCTCTGGCCTCTCTGGGGTTCATGCCCCGGAGGCATGCCAGGTATATCATCTGGTCGATGACTGTCCTCTTCGGGTACAGCCCCCGCTCCTCCGGCAGGTAGCCTATCCTGTGCTTCGAGGGCAGGAACTTCTTACCGTCCAGCAGGATTTCCCCGCTGTTCGCATGGAACACGTCCATGAGGATGCGGATCGTGGTGGTCTTGCCCGCGCCGTTCCTGCCCAGCAATCCCAACGCCTTACCGCTCTCCACATGGAAGTCTACGCCATGGAGCACTTCCCTGTCCCCAAAGCTCTTGCGTATGCCTTTCACTTCTAATCTCATCATGACACCAATCTGCGCGCTGCGGCGCGCGCTCACACATAACCGGCCGGATGCGCTTTTTTATCCGGCCGTCCCTCCTGTCCGGCGCAGTGCGGCTTCTATGCGCATCACGCCATTCAGGCACAGCCCTCCTTCCAGACACGGTATGCCTCCCGGCAGACCGCGCCATTTAGGCACAGCCCGCTCTCCAGGCCCACTGTGCTCTCCGGGCCCATGCCGCGCGGCGTTTTGCCGCAGCAGCCTCCTCAATCCACCGTTTGTGCCCCCCCTGACAGGATTTTCAGCCCGTCGGACAGTTGCTGGCCCAGGCGTTTTGTCTCCTCCCCCAGCAGCTCCAGGCCCGTCGGTGTCAGCAGGTAGGCCTTCTTGCCCTCCTCCTGGCGCGCCTCGATAATGCCGTCCGACGTCAGCCGCCCCACCATGGTGTAGAGGGTGCCTGTGCCCAGCAGCAGCCGCTCCTGGGTCAGCCGCCCCACGAACTGCATGATGGCATAGCCGTGCCGGGGCGTGGTCACTGCCAGCAGGGTGTAGTAGGTGGTCTCGGTCATGGGTATGTACTTTTTCCGTAAAGCCTCATCCAACGATATCCCTCCTGACGTAAGATTTCGAAAGTATGTCTACCATCAACATGTCGAGCCTCGACATATCGATGATAGATATAAAATAGCACATTTGCAGTGCGCTGTCAACCATGAATTTCATGCCGCCGCGATGCCGCCCCGATTCTGTTGTAATCCTGTTGCAATCCCGCCCCAATCCCATATCCGCCATGCCGGAAATTTTCTGCGCCGAAAAAGGCCCGCCAGGCAATTTCACTTACCTGACAGGCCCCTCTCCCCTCGCCGGGATTCCACCTCATGCTTCTTCATATCCTCTCGGAATCTCTTTCCGGAGCTCCTTTAAGCGATTCCCCCGCTTTTCCAGGCGCCTTGCTGCCCCAATGCCTGATTCTGCTTTCTGAAATTCCGAGAGTCTGTTCTTCCGCATACCGCCCCAGCCCGCACCGGCAATCTGTCTGCGGCAGTCTCAATCAGGCGCGCCACGGCCTGAAAAGAATCGGCAGTTCACACACCCTTGACGGCCGGGAACTGCGAAGCAGCGAACCGCTGCAGCCCAAGCGCAAAGGCGCACACTCTTAACGGTCATAGAACTGCGCCTGCGCCGCGTACAGCCTGGCGTACTCCCCGTTCTTCGCAAGCAGCTCCTCATGGGAGCCGTCCTCCACGATCCGGCCCTCCCGGAATACTACAATCCTGTCAGCAAGAGACGCGATGCTGATCCGGTGGGTGACCATGATCACCGTCCGCCCTTCGGTCATGACCATATATTTCCGGAACACCTCGGCCTCGGCCACCGGATCCAGGTTGCTGGTGGGCTCGTCCAGCACGATGAAGTTCCTGTCCCGGTAATAGGCCCTGGCGATGGCAAGCTTCTGCCACTGGCCCCCGGAGAGGTCCGTGCCTCCCACGTCCTTCCCCAGGTCGGCGTCCCTGTCCACATCCCCAAGCCCCGCAAAGTCCAGGGCCCTGCCGATTTCCTCCTCACCGCGCTCCCTGTCCACGTCCCCCAGGAACACATTGTCCCCAACGGTGAAGGTGTGGAACCGGGCGGGCTCCTGGAACACGCAGGACAGGGAGGCGTACCGCCTGGCAGCGCCCATGTCCCCCGCGCTCCTGCCATTGATGAGCAGCTCCCCCGCCGAGGGCTCCAGCATCCCCGTCAGGAGCTTCACGAAGGTGGTCTTCCCCGCGCCGTTCTCCCCCACGAAGGCCACCTTCTCCCCCCTGCGGATGGCAAAGCTGACGTCCCTGATCCGGCAGGTGTCCGTCAGGGGGTAGCGGTAGGTCACGTTCCTGGCCTCCAGGGCCTCTATCTCCACAGGGGCCTTCTCCCCCTGCCCCATCTCCTGTTCCGCCAGGTCGATCAGCTCGAAGAACTGGGAGGCCTCGTTCTTCTTGGAGAGGAAGGAGGCGATGGAGGCGAAGAGCTGGGAGGTGCTCCCCATGAGGGTGCCGATCAGGGCCAGCACCGCCCCCAGGGCGCCCACGGAGAGCTTCCCCTGTGCCATCAGCAGGATGGCGAAGATATTCGCCCCGGCGGCAGCCAGATTGGCCACCAGCCCGCTGGCCAGCCCCAGGAAGAACACATTCCGTTGGTTGCGCTTCTCTTTCACCACATACTCGTCCGTCAGGGCCTTCCACTTACCGTAGAAAAAGTCGAACAGGTTGAAGGCCTTCACCTCCTTGGCGGAGGTTCCCAGCATCAGCTTCTGATAATACCCGGCCTCCCGCAGGACCTTCCCGTTGTCCCGGGAGAATCTGAAGGTGAGCCTGTTGCCGACGTAGGTGGTGTACAGGGTGGGAATCGGGGCAATCAGCACCAGCAGGCACAAAAGCGGGTGGAACAGGTACAGGGAGGCCGCCACCATGGCCACGGACACCGCCTTGGCGATGATCACATACCCCTCGATGACCACGCCCCGCTGCAGGGAGCTCCACTCCCCGCCCATGGCCTGAAAGCAGCGGTCGATCATGTCGTTGATCTTCGGCACCTCCATATAGTCCGGGCAGAGCCTGGATATCTTCTCGAACAGCCTGGCCTGGAACTTCTCCTGGAGCCTGTGGTCCTGGACCTTGCTGAGCCGCTCGATGTCCTCCCCGCCGTAGAGATAGCGGTTAGCCATGTCCCCCAGGAACCGCAGGAGCCAGTACAGCACCGCCAGCCCCACCAGAGACGCAAGCTGGGCTGCGGCCGGATCCGTGCTCTCCGCGTACAGGTTCGCATTGTCCAGATATTTTCCCCAGAGAAAGGCGACGATGGGCTGGAGGATGCTCAGGAACACCGCGATCCCCAGGAATATGCCGCACATCAGCTTCGCCGAGGAGAACACATAGACAAAGAGCCTGGTGAGATAGGAGAGCCTGCGGGGATTCTCCCTCAGGATGTCCCGTTCGAAGACGGCAGTGTGGTCATCATGTCGGATTTCATATGCCGGGCCTGCCTGGGCCTCCCGTGCCTTATTCTTCTTCGCCATAATCCGTCCCCTCCTCTCCGCAGCTCCCGGGGCTGCCCCCATGCCTGTACCACTGCCTCTGGGACTGGAACATCCGGGCATAGATGCCCTCCGCCGCCATCAGCGCCTCATGGGTGCCCTCCTCCGCCACCTTTCCGTCCCGGATGACGAAGATCCTGTCCGTGATCATGGTGGAGGCCAGCCTGTGGGTGATGAACAGGGCTGTCTTGTTCTCCACCATCCCGGCGAACTCATGGTACAGATCCGCCTCTGCCATGGGATCCAGCTGGGAGGTGGGCTCGTCCAGGAGGAGTATGGGCCTGTCGCCCATGAACGCCCGGGATATGGCGATCCTCTGCCACTGGCCCCCGGAGATGTCGGTGCCGCCCTCAAAGTCCCGGCCCAGCAGCGTATCGTACCCTTCCGCCAGCTTTTCGGCGAACTCGTCAGCCTTTCCTTTCCCGGCCGCCGCCCGGACCTTCTCCCGGTTCTCCATTTCCTCCACATCCCCCACACCGATGTTCTCCCCTATGGTGATGCTGTACCGGGAGAAATCCTGGAACACAGGGGCGAACATCTTCGTCCGCACTGACAGGGGATAGGACGCCAGGTTCCGTCTATGATCGTGGCCAGGAAGGTCAATATGACGATCCAGGGGGATTCCGAGAAGAGGATGCTGATGAGCTCTTTGTAGGCTTTGAAGATTCTTTTCATGATATGCTCCTTTGCACGGCTTTTGGTCCTTCGAATCTTTTTCACAGGTGGTACACGCTCATGATTTCCAGCATCCGCTCCACAGCCCGCAGCCAGAAGCCGCCGAACAGGATCCAGCCCCAGGCGTTCAGGCCCGGATGGGCATCGTGCAGCTTCTCCCACAGAGAAAAGGCGGCCGCCAGCAGCAGATATACAATGAGATAGACACAGAGGTCCGACAGTGCGGGGAACAGCAATGAGACAGCCGACAGCGCAAGCGCCGCAAGCCCTGCGGCCCGGGGAAGCCAGGGATGGGGGCGCGTCTTTTCGGAGCTTCCCGCTCCCTCTGCTTTCCCTGCCAGGTTCTTCGGGCTCCCTGCTTTCCCTGCCAGATTCTCCGGGTTCTCCGCTTTCTCTGCCAGGTCCTCCACGCTCACAGCTCTCCCTGCCAGCTCCTCCGCACTCCCTGCCCGCACCATGCCGAAGGCCAGTATCAGCACCGGCAGACCGACCGACAGCGCAGGCAGCAGCTCCCCCAGCCATTCCAGCAGGGCCGCCCCCGGCTGCCCCATGGAAATCGCCTGGCGGAGGGCCATTTCCTCCGTGCCGTCCGCCAGGTGGACCAGCAGGGCCATGCTCACCACAGGCAGAAAGGCCAGGCTGGCGGAGGCAAAGCGCAGGAACGGGGCCGGGCGCAGCCGCTTTTGCAGGAGGCAGGGCAGCAGGAGCAGCATCAACAGGCAGAGCATCCCCGCCGCATCCACCGCGAAATCGTACATCCGGCGATCCTCCGCCCCCGCCTTGATGGCCAGATAAAGGCCCGCGCCCTCCGCAGTCTGCATGTCATGGAGCGTCAGCCCGGCCATCGCGATGAGAAGCAGGGCAGACAGTGCCTGAATCCATTCCGCATATCGCTTCCGCAAGCCCTTCCCTTTCATCCTTTCCCCGTCCTTTCCCGATTTGTCGCTACTCGTTCCTGTTTGTTTCTATTTATTGCCGTTTATGGCCATCTGCTTCTATTTATTCCCGCGAACAATGAGCCAAGCGGCCATGCTTGCACGGCCAGTTGGCGAATGCCGCGAGGTTCAAATACCAAAGTGTCCGAAGGACACCTTCTGCTCTGCGGCGTTGCAAGCTTGATACCCCGTTTCTTGCAGGGGGTATTTGATTTTCCATTTGTTCCTGCAATCGACGTTCGTTTTTCCGTCAACTATTTTGCTGTACCACGGCCAGCACATACACCCCATAGGCCCAGTAGCACAACACCATGCCCCCTGCGTAGATTCCCATGTCCCGCCGCTTCGCCAGGATGCCCTTCAGCACCGACAGGCTCAGCGCGATGCATGCCACCATTGTCCCGAAGGTGGCCCTGTCCGGATAATGGGGCGACAGCACCATGGCCCCGTAGGACAGGACGGCCAGGGCCAGCAGCATCCACTGGGCGGGCCGAAGCCTCTCCTTCAGGCACACCGTCCAGAAGAGAAGCACCGCCGCCAGCAAAAGGGCCGCCGGGAACAGATAGTCCGCCCCCGCCCGCAGCATGGAGAACAGCCGTTCATACAGGAAAGCGCCCAAAGGCAGCTTCTCCACAGCCTGGGCCCGGACGAAGTTGCCGGGGGCGGCCACCACCAGGATGCTTCCCAGCAGGCATGCCGCGGGGCCGCCCGCCATCCAGGCTTTAAGCCTGCGCTTTTTTCCCTTCACCAGATAGCCCACAGCCGCCAGGGCCGTCACCAGGCTGGCGGGGCCCATGTTCTCGTTGCTCCAGCCCGCCATCAGCCCCAGGGGCCAGATCCAGAGGTTCACAAGCGGCAGGTCGTCCGCTTCCGGCTCCTCCGTCTGCCTGAGGTAGGGCCACAGGAACGCCAGAATCCACACGGTGGAATAGACATAATTCACCGTCCCCGCCTGCCAGAACATGCTCATCTTCACATTGGCATTCAGGGCCACGATCAGGGAAGAGGCGCACAGAAAGCAGAAAGGCTTTCTCCAGCCTGCCGTCACGCACACCATCCAGCCCAGCACAAGCGTGGCAACCATATTCAGCATATCCGCCCCCAGCTCCCCGCACATCAAAGTGAGCTGCAGGATGCCATGGGTCACGCAGCGTCCCCCCCAGTTCAGGAAATGCCAGACCTGGCTCTCCATCACATCCCCCAGGCCCTGCAGAGGGCGGTCGGTGGCCAGGTTGGTGGCATACCAGAGATCGTCCATCATGAAGGGTATCCGCCTGTGGCCCAGCCACTCCATGACGGCCAGAATCAATATGCCCGCTACTATCGCGGCGGTTGCGCAAAATGCCCTGTTTTTCTTTTCCATATGCTCACCGGACTCCCCAATCCTTACATGCTCCATGTCCCGAACCGCCATGCCGCCCCCCGCTCAGTCATGCCTCTCCCCCTGACTGTCATAGGTCTCGCAGAACCTGGCCGAGAAGGAAGGCTCCTCCCCCGCCACGTACAGATGGGAGATGTCGCCGAAAGCGCTTACGCGGAAAATGGCTTTCCCGGGGCAGCGCTCCTCCGTGTAAACCGTGGTCACAGAGGAAGGGGCGGCGCAGAGATGGTGCCAGAGTATCATGGGGGAAGTGTTCATCAGATGGCTCAGCAGCACGCATTCCATGCCAAAGTGGCAGAAAAAGACAATCGTGTCGCGGTTGGGGCGCTCCGCTCTGTAGAAATCGCCCTCCCGGACATAGCCATGCTCCGCCAGCACGGCGTCGAATTTCTCAACTACTTCCGCGTAGGCTTCTCCCACTCTGCCCTCCCGCATGATGTCCGTATCCGCCCAGCCCTCCCGCCGGAAATAGGCCTCCTCTGCCGTCCAGTCCTGAGGCAGCCAATCCCATGCAATGCCCCGGCTCCCCTCCGCCACATCGGGCCTTTTGATGCCGGGCCAGAATTCCCGCAGCCACTGGCACTCTATGGCTGTCTTCCCCATCTTCTGCAGAGTCAGGGAGGCCGTGTCCTTTGCCCTGCCCAGGGAGGACACATAGACTTTCGCCACCTCCATCCGTGAAATCCTGCGGGACAAAAGCTCCGCCTCCCGCCATCCCTTTTCCGTCAGGGAGTCCTTCTCATAGTCCGGGTCTCCGTGCCTGATGATCAGCAATCGCATGTCTGTCCTTCCTCCTGTTCTTCCCCCGCCTCGCCGAAGAACCTGTCGCAGAAGCGGTTCCATTTCTCTTCGTATTCCCCGTGGCTTAGAAGCGCCAGATCCGCGGGCGTATATACGCCGCGCTTCCTCGCTTCCTCCACGAACCTGTAGCCCCAGTCGTCCGATGTCTCCGCCACGGCGCGGACATGGCTCCAGCCCTGCGCGACCGCGTAGTACAGCCGCGTGTGCCCGTCCAGGGAGATAAATCTGTCCTCCCAGGGCAGCACCTGGATGATGATGTCGTCGGCCTTGTGGATGAAGCTGCCCACTGCCCGGACCTTGTCCTCATCCACATAAAACTGGGAGGGCTGAATCTGCTCCAGCCCAAGGGTCAGGAGCCGCGCCGGGGGATATTCCCTGACAACTACACCTCTTTCGTCATAAAACCGGGTGATATGAGGCGTATAGAAGCGGAACCTCTCTATGACCTGTCCACAGGCCTCCGGGCCCGCCCCTCTGACGACGGCCTCGCTGTCGGATATGATCTCCACCTCACAGGGCATGCCGTCCGCCAGAAAGCAGCCGTGCTGGCAGAGCACCCGCTGGGAGAAACGCCCGTCCCGGTAGGTGTCTATTCTTTCGATTTCCATAAAAATCCCCTCTTTCCTTCCGAAATCCGGCAGTTCTCTGTCAGCCCTGGCCGCAGATTTCCAGTCCAGCCCATTATAGCATCAATGAGCCGGCTTTTCCATTCTTTTTTGCCTCTTCCCGGAAACCCGGAAGCCTTTCACAGGCCCGCGACAGGCCGGACAGCGCCCCGGACCGTTGCGCAGGCCCTTTTCGAAAAAGCGGCTGTCAGGACAGAAGCTCGCGCATGATGCTTTTCAGGGAATCGCCGTCCAGGTATTCCAGCATGTCCTCTATGGATTCTTTCTTTTGCGCCTTGCGTATCGCCAGCTCCTCCAGCTGCCTGTCCTCCATGTGCTCATAGAAAGCCTCCACAGGGTTGCCTGCCTCATACTGCCCCAGCGCGAGCTCCCCTATGTCGTCATCGTCCAGGTACTCCAGCATGTCCTCTATGGATTCCCCGTTCCCTATCCTCTGTTCCGCCAGCTTCCTGAGCTGTTCGTCCTCCATGTAATCATAGAACGCCTCCACAGGGTTGCCCGCCTTATGCTGCCCCAGCGCCAGCTCCCCTATGTCGTCATTGTCCAGGTATTCCAGCATGTCCTCTATGGATTCCCCGTTCCCTATCCTCTGTTCCGCCAGCTTCC
>NZ_CAJUCP010000026.1:29438-70682 GCF_910585425.1 uncultured Acetatifactor sp.
TGAGCTGTTCGTCCTCCATGTAATCATAGAACGCCTCCACAGGGCCGCCCGTCTTGTACTGCCCCAGCGCAAGCTCCCCTATGTCGTCATCGTCCAGGTACTCCAGCATGTCCTCTATGGACTCGCCCCTTTCTATCCTGCGCTCCGCCACCTCCCGCAGGGTCTCGTCGTCCAGATACGGGTAGAAGGCTTCGATGTGGTCTCCGTTCTTCAACAGCATGCTGTCTGCCAACTGCTCCACCTGATCCGGCCGCAGTATGGGAACCGCGGCCTCCAGCTCCTCTTTCGACACCTCGTTGTGCTCCACATATTCCTGGATGCCGTCCTCCATGGCGCTGTGGAGGAGCTCCACCCTTCCGTCCAGGAGCTCGTCCACCGTGCAGTCGAACAGGGCCGCCAGCTGGGGCAGCTTGGAGATGTCCGGCATACTGTTGCCGCGTTCCCAATTGGACACGGCCTGGAAGCTTACGTCCATTTTGTCTGCAAGCTCTGTCTGCGTCATATTCCGGGATTTTCTCAATGAGACAATTTTTTTACCCACCTGTTTCATATTGAACATAATCTTACCCTCGCTTTGAATGTTTGAAAAAGCTTTTTCTGAATGGATTGTAACACAGAAACCCGCATCCTTGCTATAAAGAAATGCTTGAATTTCAGCTATCCCCATGATTCAAGCAGCCCTTGAAGGGATGGGCTTCCATCCAAGGCTTCCAATAAAGCTCCCGTAAAACCCGGGGAATGCACCCTGGCCGTCCAAAAAAGGCCCTGCAGGCTGCCATGGGGCGCTCCCCCGGCAGACCACTGCAAGGCCTTTTGTACTGCAATTTTGTAATTATTCTTTCCCTGTCAGGCAATGCCCCGGGCACCGGAACCGGAAACCTTCAGGCACCGGATGGCGTTCAGCACCGCCAGCACCATGACGCCCACGTCTGCGAAGATGGCAATCCACATATTGGCCAGGCCCACGGCCCCCAGGAGCAGGCAGGCCGCCTTCACGGCCAGGGCGAATACGATGTTCTGGTAGACGATGGCCAGGCATTTCCGGGAGATCCGTATGGCCAGGGCCAGCTTCATGGGATTGTCGTCCATGAGCACGATGTCCGCCGCCTCGATGGCCGCGTCCGACCCCAGGGCCCCCATGGCCACGCCGATGTCCGCCCGGGACAGCACCGGCGCGTCGTTGATGCCGTCCCCCACGAAGGCCAGGTTCTCCTTGGGCCCTTTCCGGGTCAGCAGGGATTCCACCGCCTCCACCTTGTCCCCGGGCAGCAGTTCGCTCTTCACCTCGTCCAGGCCCAGCTGCCCCGCCACATGCTCCGCCGTGAGCCTGGCGTCCCCTGTGAGCATGACGGTCTTCTTCACGCCTGCTGCCTTCAGGGCGGCGATGGCCTCTTTCGCCTGCTCTTTTACCACGTCGGCTATCAGGATATAGCCCGCGTAGGCTCCGTCCACCGCCACATGGACGATGGTGCCGATCTGCTGCGTCTCTTCATAGGGCAGGTTCAGGCTCTCCATGAGCCTGGCGTTTCCCGCCGCCACGCTTACGCCGTCCACCAGGGCTTTCACGCCGTGGCCGCTGATCTCCTCCACATCGGACACGAGGGAGGGACGGAGCTCTCTGCCGTAGGCTTCCTTCAGGCTCTTGCTGATGGGATGGTTGGAGTAGCTCTCGGCGTAGGCCGCCAGCTCCAGGAGGCGCTCCTCCGCCATCCGGGCCGCGCTGTCGGCTTCCTTTGCAGGTTGCCAGGGCCTGCCTGCCGGGACGCTTTCCGCTGCCTGGGCCGCGCCGTCGGCTTCCTTTAACAGCCGCCCGCTATCGGTTCCCGGTTCTGCCCCCTCGGGCTCCATCGGAATTCCGGCTTCTTCCGTCTGCCGTACATGAGCGGCTTCCTGCCCGTCTCCCTCCGGCTGCGGCACGCTTTTATCAAACTCACGTTCGAATCCCTCTGCCGGGCATACCTTCACCACCTGGAACACGCCCTTAGTCAGCGTCCCTGTCTTGTCGAAGACCACATACTTCGTCCTGGCCAGGGCCTCCAGGTAGTTTGAGCCTTTCACCAGTATGCCGCAGGAAGACGCCCCGCCGATGCCTCCGAAGAAGCTCAGGGGGATGGATATCACCAAAGCGCAGGGACAACTGATGACCAGGAAGGTCAATGCCCGGATGACCCATGTGCTCCAGTCCGCCGGGTTGCCCAGGAGCAGGTTGACCACCGAGGGAACCACCGCCAGGGCCAGGGCGCTGTAGCAGACAGCCGGGGTATAGTATCTGGCGAACTTGGTGATGAAGTTCTCCGTCCGGGCCTTCTTCATGCTGGAATTCTCCACCAAGTCCAGAATCTTGGACACTGTGGACTCCCCGAATTCCTTCGTGGTCCGAATCCGCAGCAGGCCCGTGAGGTTCACACAGCCGCTGACGATCTCCTCCCCCTCATGCACCTCCCTGGGGACGCTCTCTCCGGTGAGGGCGCTGGTGTTCAGGGTGGAGCTTCCTTCCGTCACGATGCCGTCGATGGGCACCTTTTCCCCGGGCTGCACCAGAATCACCGTGCCCACCTCCACATCGTCCGGGTCCACCTGCTCCAGGTTGCCCTCCTGGTCCTCGATGTTGGCATAATCGGGGCGGATGTCCATCAGGGCGCTGATGTTCTTCCGGCTGCGCCCCACGGCCACGGCCTGGAACAGCTCGCCGATCTGGTAGAAGAGCATGACCGCCACGCCCTCGGCGAACTCGCCCTCCAGCCCCCTGCTCTCATTGTAGATGCCCAGCAGCATGGCCCCCACCGTGGCCACCGCCATCAGGAAGTTCTCATCGAAGACCTCCCCGTGGCAGATGCCCAGCACCGCCTTGCGCAAGATGTCATAGCCTATGATGAAGTAGGGCACCAGGTACAGCGCGAACCGCGGATACCCCTCCACGGGCACGAAGTGCAGCGCCACCATGAGGACTGCCGCTGCGATGATGCGGTACAGCACCTTTTTCTGTTTCTTTGTCATGTCGTTATCCTACCTTTCCCATAATCAATCCCAGGCGATCGCGAAACGAATTCACACCGCCCTCAGGCTTTTCCCAGCCTTTTGCAGGGTTTGGAGCCACCCAAGCAGCCGTCCCGGATTTGGCCCCGACGCACTCTCCGACGCGGAATAGAGCACCCCGCTTTGCTGTAGACATGGCCAGCCCCCTCTCCAAGCGTTTTCCTATATGGCACATATTTTCCTATATGACGTAAAAGAACCGCCGAAGCGATTCTTTTGCGGGCCGTCCCTTTAGTCCAGAAAAATCTCGCAATCGTCCTCCACCTTCTTGCAGGCCTTGCGCACGGACTGCATTACGCCTTTCTCGTCCGCGCCCTCCGCGAACTCCACTTTCATCTTCTGGGTCATGAAGCTGACGGTGGCCCCCTGGACGCCCTCCACCTTCTTCGCCGCTTCCTCCATCTTCAGGGCGCAGTTCGCGCAGTCTACCTCGATTTTGTAGGTTTTCTTCATAAGTCCTGTCTCCTCCTCATTTATGGTTTTATAGGAATAGATGTTTTTCATATGAACCATTGTTCATATGTTTATATTACCATATTTTCAGGGAATGTCAATACCTGATTGAAAAAATCCTCGCTGAAAATCATCCGATTATGTAGAGCTATGCCATCAAGCTTGTCTTTTCTTTATGAAAAAATAGAGCATATAGATCCTAATCCTCTATATGCTCTAACGCTATTGCCATATTAGGTTTTGACTCCCATGATTTCATTCGCCGCAAATGCCTTTAATCATCATTTCCACGGCATTCGCCAGGCTCATGTCCTGCAAAATAGTTTTTTCCGGTATGATTTCCATATAGTCCTTTTCATGCCGCCATTTTTCCAACTCCGACAGCAAAGACAGAGCTTTGGTATCTCTCCCGTCTTTTACATGCAGAGTATCTCTGCGGACGGCATCCTGTGAAATGACCATGATGTTACGCCCTAATCTATGCTGAAGCGCTTTCGCGACTGGGGTTTTGCCGCTTCCCGAAATCCCCCGTATCATCACTAATTTCGACAACCTCATTTTTTTAATTTCCAATATCCCTTCCGAGTGGAACCTATGCGGACAATTCTGCCTCTCTCACGCAATTCCCGCATGATTCGGCTTATCTTTCTTGTGCTGAATCCAGTCTGTTCACTCATTTCCGTCGCCGTAATGCTCGGCATCTTCTTTAGCATTTCCAATACCAGCTCCACATCGCGGGAAAGCCTTTCATGGGAGCACATATTATCGCCATTATTATCGCCATTGGCAATATTCTCCCCTTCATCCAGTAAAGAAAACAGGAAAATGACCTTTATAAAATGCTCCGAGATTTCAAAAATGCTCTTGTCGTAATACCGCAATATACGGCTCATTCCAGAACCAAGCTGCTCCACTAGGCCCACATCCTTGAACACGCGCATCAATTCTCTATTCCGCGGCATGCTGCTGCAGCTAAAAAACTCCTTTCTGCTCTGTCCGGGAATCAGGCCTCCATAAGACGTCAACTCCAGCCTGTCACTGAAAATCTCAAAAACCGGCGGAATCTCCCTTGTGAAATCATTATGGACCACGGCATTAATTAGTGCCTCCCTCATGGGAACCGGTTCTACCAGATTCTTTTCCACTCGTTTCGTATTTGTCACCTTCGCTTTTGTGGTATTCTCTATCTTCATTTTTTCGAGGACATTATTTGTGGCCTTAATCAGCGAACAGTATCCATACTCCTCATTTTCAATCAAATCCACTTTGTCCGTCCCTGCATACTTCGCAATCTTAATGGATACTCCGTTTTCGTCTGCCAGCAAATAAGCGATATAATTATATTTCCCATCCGGCGTAAGCAGTTCAAGGCTATTGGCAAACTTTGCGTTCAGTTCAAGCCCCCGCTCCTCACTGCGCCGGTATCTCCTTCGGCCGCTGCGCCGTCTCCAGCAGTCGGTTCCCCCGGATGTCGATGACGGGCCCGCCTGTCCCTTCGATGTACTCCTTCGTGATGGTGACCCGGCCGATGTTGTCGTCCTTGGGTATCTCGTACATGATGTCCAGCATGAAATCCTCAATGATGGAGCGCAGGGCCCTGGCCCCGGTGTCCCGCTCCATGGCCTTGTCCGCGATGGCCTCCAGCGCCTCCTCCGTGAACTCCAGCTTCACCTCGTCCAGCTCCAGGAGCTTCTGATACTGCTTCAAGATGGCATTCTTGGGCTCCTTCAAGACCTTCACCAGCATGTCCCTGGTGAGGCCCCGCAGGGTGAATATGATCGGCAGACGGCCGATGAACTCCGGAATCATGCCGAACTTCCGGATGTCCTCCACCGTCACCTTGGAGAGGATGTCCCTGTCCTTGTCGTACTTGTCCTTCAGCTCGGAGTTGAAGCCGATGCCCGCGGTCTTGTTCAGCCGCTGCTTGATGATCTCCTCCAGGTCCGGGAACGCGCCGCCGCAGATGAACAGGATGTTCCTGGTGTTCACCGTGGCCAGGGGCACCATGGCGTTCTTGCTGTTGGCCCCCACAGGCACCTCTATCTCGGCGCCCTCCAGGAGCTTCAGCATCCCCTGCTGGACGCTCTCGCCGCTGACATCCCGAGTGTTTGTGTTCTTTTTCTTGGCTATCTTGTCGATTTCGTCTATGAAGACGATGCCCCGCTCCGCCTTCTCCACGTCATTGTCCGCGGCCGCCAGGAGCTTGGACACCACGGATTCGATGTCGTCGCCGATATAGCCCGCCTCCGTCAGGGAGGTGGCGTCCGCGATGGCCAGGGGCACGTCCAGGAGCCTGGCCAGGGTCTTCACCAGGTAGGTCTTGCCGCAGCCCGTGGGACCGATCATGAGCATGTTGGACTTCTCGATCTCGATATTGTCCATGGTGCCGGTGGCGACACGCTTGTAGTGGTTATAGACCGCCACGGAGATGACCTTCTTGGCATAGTCCTGCCCCACCACGTACTCGTCCAGGCTGGCCTTGATCTTATGTGGCGCTGGGATATTGCGGATGTCCAGCGCAGGCGCCGCGTCTGCTTCCTTCTTCTTTTTCTTGATTTTCTGTTTGTTGGGGATGCCCCCGTCCCCACGCAGGTCCGCCAGGTTCACGAAGCTGATGTTGGGGAATCCCCCCTGCTTCGTCATCTGATCCAGCTCGTTCTGGAGCTGGGGATTGTTCAGCATCCCCTGGTAGTCGAACTGGCTCACGGTCTCCATGGTCTTGTGCATGCAGTCGCTGCAGACGCAGATATTGTTGGGCAGCTTGAACATCTTTCCCGCCTTGCTCTCCGGGCGGCGGCAGATGAAGCAGACGTCTTCGTAGTCCTTATTGTCGCTCTTTCCCGCGTTCTTGGTGGCGGAGGCGTCCGGGTGGCCTTCGGTCAGGTCCGCCTCTTTTCCCCCGTTCTCCTCCCCGGACTTCTGCTCTTCCTCTTTTTCGTCATATATGTCAGACATGGCATTGTCTCCTTATTTTCGTGTATTTGGAACCATGTCTCCAGTATACTGGAAAATGCGGCTGTGTACAAGTGAACTTTTTCTAAAGGAATCATAAATGTGCCTGTGCGGAAGCCCTGCGCCAAGCGGCCCCAATCTGCCAGCCCATATTTGGGGACAGACGCACTGACACTTTTGGGCCAGACGCGCTGACACGTGAGCGGCAGACAGGACATCCATCAGATGCGGTGGCAGACAAAAACCCGGGCAGGTCCCCCCGCCCGGGTCTTTTGTCATAATGCCATTCTTCTATTCCCTATTCCGCTGCAGGCTGGCTCCCCAGCGTCACCTCCAGCTCCAGGTCCTCGTACTGGCCCTCTTCGAAGCGCTTCACCGTCACATTGACAGTCTCGCCCGCCTTATAGTATTCCACCTGCTTCTTCAGCTCCATGCGGGTAGAGACCTTCTGTCCATCGAACTTCACGATGACGTCGCCGCGCCTGATCCCCGCCTGCTCTGCCGCGGAGCCCTCGGCCACCTCGTATACATACACGCCTCCCGGGATGCCCAGCATCTGGGTGATCTGGTCCGTCACGTCCTGCATGGTGATGCCCATATAGCCTACCTCGCCGTCCGCCACCTTGTCCGTCCTGGTCTCGCGCTCCAGAAGGTCCGCGATGATGGGGCTGGCGGAGCTGATCGGGATGGCATAGCCCATGCCCTCTACCTGGGACGCCGCTATCTTGTTGGAGTTGATGCCGATCACCTCTCCGTTGATGTTCAGCAGCGCGCCGCCGGAGTTGCCGGGGTTGATGGCCGCGTTGGTCTGGATGAAGATGCCTGTGGACCCGTCGTCCATGGTCATCTCGCGGTCCAGGGCGCTGATGATTCCGTTGGTGACAGACTGTCCATAACCTAACGCATTACCGATTGCGATTACCGGCGTGCCGAGCTTCAGATTGTCGCTGTCCCCCATGGTGGCAATGGTGATGGCCGCCTTTGTCTCCGGGGTCACATTCTCCAGGGGCACCGCGATCACCGCCAGATCCATGTCCGCGTCCGTCCCCTTGATGTAGGCCTGGGCCACGGAGCCGTCGATGAAGGTGACATCCAGGGTGTCCATGCCCTGGATCACATGGTTGTTGGACACGATGAGAAGCTCGTTCTCATTCTCGGCCACGATGATGCCGGAGCCGCTGGACGCGCCCTGCTGGCTGTACTGCTGCCCCCAGAAGGTGGTCCCGGTCTGGGTGTAATTGTTCACGATGGACACCATGGCCGGCATCACTTTCTCCACTACATCGGAGACATCCGAGTTCACATAAGTGATGTTGCTGACATTCTTCAGCATGGATTCCGCCGTGTTGTCCGGCAGGCCGGGCTGGTTGTTGCTCTCCGTGGAAACCTCTTCTGCCTTCTCTCCGGCTATCCTGTCCACCCCCATCTGCACCACATAGAACCCTGCCCCGGCGAACAGGCCGAACACCAGTCCCATGCTCATGCTCAGCAGGATCTTGCGGAAAGCCCCCTTCTTCTTTTTGCCGCCCTTGGCGGGTTCGGGAGCCATGCCGAAGTCCGTCCGCTGACTGCCGTTTCCCTCTGTCCGGTAGGTGGTGTAGCTGCCATTGTCAGAATTGGAATAAATATCGTTTTCGTACATAATGATTACCTCCTCTATGAATATTTGCTTTGTTGTTTCATCTTTATGTACTTCAGTATATCTTCCAATTGTGTTGGAATTGTGTTCTCCATATGAAACGATTGTGAAAAGTTCCCTGCCGTCATCTCTGCCAGTATTCCCTGTTCGTAGTCAGGCGCAGCACCAGGAAACGGGGCAGGCTTTCATAATGCTTCCCCAGGAGATACCCCGCGTATTTGAAGGCGCACTGCACACAGAAGCCCGGGAAGCGGTGCAGCTGCCCCTTCTCCCCAAGATAGTTCCATGTACCCTTCACGAAGCGCATCCCCTCGGACTCCGAGGCCGCCAGGCCGAACACCTCCGGGTGCTGAGCCTGGGACACGCCCAGGTCGAAATTGCGGCGGAGCTGCTGCAGGTTCGAGTAATTGTGGGAGTGGATCACACGGGCCCGAGCTTCATAGGCGATTCCGTATCCCGCCTGCAGGGCCCCGGCGGCATATATCATATCCTCATTGAAAATGGCCCGCCGCACAAATCCTCCCAGTTCATCGTAGATATCCCTCCTGTAGGCCGCGCAGACATTGGAGCAGAAAAAGGCCTTGACGCCCATGCCCTCCAAATCCTCCAGGGTCTTCACCCGGGAGGCCTCCGGATAATTGAAATGCCTGGAAGCCTTCTCGAAGGCCGAGGAAGCGGCATCCGGAAGCTGTCTGGCGTACGCCGCCGCCACTTTCCCGTCCAGGGCCTCCACCAGCCGTTCCAGCAGATGCCTGTCCGCCGGCAGTGCGTCCTGGGTCATCATCACGAATACCTGGGCGTCCGAATAGCCCACAGCCTCTCTCCTCGTCCCCCCATGGTCGAAATTCCGTTTATCCAGGTGGTGCACCTCCGCCTTCGGATACCTGTGCGCGAACTCATTTTCCTTTATCAGCGCATCGAAATATTCCCGCCCCGTATTCATCAGGATGATCCTGTGGATGGGCACGGACTGCTCCAGCAGCCTGTCCAGCAGCGCGAACAGCCCCTCATCGGGCTTATATATGGGAATGATGACATCGATCTTCAAGTGAACTACCCCCTGCTCTCCTAATGCCGCCAATCGGGCAGAGGAAGGACTTTCCCTGCCCGCCGCGGGACTATTCGCCGTTTTATAGTTATACTTTAAACGTTACATCGTTTCACACACAGGCCTGCACATCTAAAAAAGGAGAGCGCCAACTCTCCTTTTCAGATATGCGTCCGTTTATCCTCACTCCATGTAAGGGGAGGTGTCGGAAAGGATCCTCTGGCTGTACTCCCTCACGCTGTCCGAAACCGTGTATGCGGCATCCTCGAAGAGGAACTGGTGCAGCCATTCCACATTGGTTACCAGGTCAGTGGGGATGACGCAGGCCCCCTTGGCCCCCATATTGGCGTTCCCCCGGAGATCCGGCTGGGGGAAGCCCTCCTCTTCCACGATGCGGTAGTTGGCGATGTTCCCCAGCAGGTCCAGGATATCCTTGGAATCGAGGCTGGTATAGATATCGTCGATGCAGTTGTTGAACACCTTGGTCAACGTGGCCAGATCCGCCTCCTTGGCCCGGTCCTCGATGGCCTGTATCACCTCCCGCTGGCGGGCCGCCCGCTGGAAGTCATCCCCCTTGGTCTGGCGGATGCGGCAGTAGGATGTGGCCTGCACGCCGTTCAAGAGCTGGTAGCCGGGCTCCGTCACCGGGGTATACTGGCATTTGAGCACATTGGACACGTCCACCTGGTAATTGTTGATATGCTTCAGCTCCTCGCTGTCCACGTCCACATACACGCCGCCCAGGCCATCGATGACCTCGCTCAAGCCCTTATAGCCCACGGCGACGAAATTGGTGATGTCCATGTCCAGGTTCATGTTCAGCATCTTCACCGCCTGCTCCGCTCCTCCGTAGGAGTAGGCCCCGTTGCACTTCTGGTACTCGTCCGTGCCGATATTGAGATAGGTGTCGCGGTATACGCTGACCAGCTTGATGTCCCCGGTGTCCATGTTGATGCTGGCGATGATCGTACTGTCGCTGCGGCTCCCCTTGAACAGCTGGCCGTCCGTCTGGGCGTCCACGCCGAACAGGGCGATGTTCATGTACCCATGCATGGTGCCGCCCTCCTCCTTCATCTCCTGCACCTGTGAGGGTATGGCCAGCTTCTCCGTGTCAAAGACCGTCACCTTGGGCCCCTCGCTGGTCTTGTTCATCACCAGGTACAGCACTGCCACCATCACCAGGATGATGATGATCTCGAATGCGAAGAGAATCATCTTCCTCCTCTGCCTTGCGGCCCGCTGCCTCGCGTTCATCTTTCCTCTCGTAGCCATAATACCGTCTCCTTGTCAATAAGCGTTTTTATTGATGAATCCCGTGAAAAAAGTCATCAGGATTATTTTCAGGTCGAACCATACGGTCCAGTTCTCAATGTAATAGATATCGTACTCGATCCGTTTCCGGATGGAGGTGTCGCCCCGCAGCCCGTTCACCTGGGCCCAGCCGGTGAGCCCGGGCCTCACCTGGTGCTTCACCATATACCTGGGGATCTCCTCCTTGAACTTATCCACGAACAAGGGCCGCTCCGGCCTGGGCCCCACCAGGCTCATGTCCCCCCGCAGGATATTGAACAGCTGGGGCAGCTCGTCCAGGCTGGTGCGCCGCAGGAATTTCCCCACAGGCGTGACCCTGGGGTCATTGCGCACTGTCCAGGCCTTTTTCTCCTCTCCGGGGACCTGCCGCTCCATGGTGCGGAACTTATACATATAGAAGGGCTTGTTGTGGAGCCCCACCCTCTCCTGCCTGAAGATCACAGGCCCCGGGCTGGTCAGCTTGATGAGCAGCGCCGCCAGCAGCATGAGGGGGGATGTGAGCGCCATGCCGAACACCGCGCCGCACACGTCCACAATCCGCTTTATGATGATGTTCCCCGTGTTGGTCAGGGGCACATAGCGGATATTGATCACCGGCAGCCCCATCAGATCCTCCGTGTAAGGCCTACTGGGTATCAGGCTGTTGTAGTCCGGGATGAATTTCGTGTGCACCCCGGATTTCTCACAGGTGGCCACGATGCCCTCCAGATGGTCATAGTCCTGTAAGGACAGGGAGATGGCAATCTCGTCCAGCCTGTTCTCCGGCAGGATGACCTCCAGGTTCCCAAGCCTGCCCAGCACCTTCACCCCCTTGTAGACCGTCCCCGCCGGGATGTGGTCGTCCAGAATCCCGCAGGCCACATAGCCCCACTGGGGATTGTCCGTCAGCCGGTCGATGTACTCCTCCGCCGCCCTGGAATACCCCACCAGCAGGATATGCTTCAGATTGTAGCCCTTCCTGCGGATCGTCCGAAGCCCCCGGCGCAGGGCCAGCCGGAAACTGGAGGTGGTGCCCACGTTGAATATATAGAACAAGGCGATCACCGAGCGTGAGAAATTGATCTCGCGGATGATCATGTACAGGGCGATGATCAGCGCCACGATCCCAATGGTATTGGCCTTGATGATGCCGAAAATCTCAAAGCGCCGCCGCACCGTCCGCTTGGGCGCGTACACGCCGCAGGCATAGTAGATCACCGCGTAAAAAGGTAGCACAAAAGGCAGGAGATTGATGTACTCCCCCACAGGCAGCACGCCGATTCCCGGCCCGTCGTTCAAGATATAGAATTTAAAACCATAGGCCAACACGAAAGACGCGGCAGTGATGCCCACATCTATTACCACCATCAAACGGTTGAATACTTTCTGATTGTCCTTTATCATAAGCGCCACCCAAGGTTAGCATACAATATTATTCTGAAAAGCACAACTTATGATTTTATGAAGCTGTTTCTTAAGTTTTCTTAAGAAGTCGCAGGGTATTGGCGTAAAGCTGCCCCTGAATCGAAAGGTAGTTCCCCAGGTTCTTCCAGCGGAAAGGAACCTTCGCCCTTCTGCCCTCCTCAGAAAGCGCTTTCCCGAATCCCTCCCGAATCCCTTTTAAGTACAGTATCCCCATTCTCTTCTTACAGAAAAATAAAAATTTTACCAAAAAACCGGGCAGCAGAAAAGGCAGGTTCCAGATCCACTGCGCAGGGGGCATGTTCTTGGCGATGACATATATGCTGTTAGCTGCCGCTAACTCCGTTTTCCTGGCGTTGTAGCGGGAGCCGGTGGAGGCGCTGCCGTAGTGGACGACCTCCGCGCCCGGCTCGTAGTAGCTGCGGTAGCCCTGTATGCGGGCCCGCCAGCCCATGTCCAGATCCTCCAGGTAGGCGAAGTGCGCCTCGTCAAAAAGGCCGATTTCTTCCAGGACGCGCTTCCGGTAGATGGCGGCCCCGCCGCAGGCGGAGAAGATTTCCGCCGGGGCATCGTAGCGGGAGGCGGGCTGCCCTTTCCCGCGGGCATAGGCCCAGCCCAGGGCGCAGTATCTGTCCCCGGCGTCGTCCATCAGCTCCGGCCTGTCCCACATGCGCATCCGGGCGCTGACGGAGAAAGCCTCCCGCCTTGCCTCCAGCGCGTCGCACAGCGCCCCCACGAAACGGGGATGGACCTTCGTGTCATTGTTGAGCAGGATTACGTAAGGGGTCTTAGCCGCCCGGATCCCCACATTCACGGCATGGCAGAAGCCGGTGTTCCCGGGCAGGGCGATCAGCGTAACCCCGGGGAAGGCCTCTTCTATCAACTGCCTGCTTCCGTCCGTGGAGCCGTTGTCTACTACAATGACGTGATAGTCCGAGGGCGGGACGTCCTGGGCCAGGAGAGATTCCAGGCATCCCCTGATGAATTTGATGCCATTGTAGTTCGGGATGATGACGGTTGTCTTCTGCATGGGATCCTCCTCTGGCCTTCTGCGCCCCTTCTGTTTCTTCTGCATGAATCGGCTCCTCTTATTATAAGCCATTTCCGGCAGGAATACAATTCATATCGCCCCTGCATCCCAAGGAATCGCTTCCACGGAAAGAGCCTTTTCCCGATACGGTTCATGACATTTCCGTAAAGAATTCCCGCAGGGTGTCGATATTCCTGGTAGACAGAAACATTCCCACCGCGGAATCGCAAATAGCAGCAGTCAGCGAAACGGAGGTCACTATGAATATCAGATTGCAGAATCCAAGTCCCCTGCCAGTGGGGCGGAACCTATTATCCGGCGGCGGCCTGATGAAGAGCACGGCCCAGAAGCTGGAGCGGCAGGCCAGGCGCGACAGCCAGGTCGCCTTCTTCGAAAACAAGAAACAGGGCCTGAAGGACATCCAGTGCTCCAGCCCGGAGGAAGTGGCGCGGGTGCTGGAGCTGCTGCACTCCTATGAGGACCAGATTGCGGCAGCCAAAGCGGAATACAACAATGCCCAGATGTTCCATCTGATGGACGAGGCGAAGGAGCGGGGCGAGGAAATCGCCAAGGCCATAGAGAAGAGCGAGCCCAAGACTGCGGAGGAGCGCAAGGAAGAGGCCGTGGAGGAAGCCCTGGGCATCGATGAGGGGAAGGGGCTGCTGGACGATATCCTGGATCAGGTTGCCGACAAGGCGGCGGAGGCCCTGGAGGATATGGCCGAGACGGAGGCCTCTCTGGACCGGGAACCCGCCCAGGCGGCGGAGGTGCCGGAGGCCATGGAAATGGCGGAACCGGACTATGGCCAGCCGCAGGAGATACCGCAGGAGCCTCCTGCTGTATACAGGAGGTTCGATGCTTTTGCGTGAGGGCAATCCCTGAATGCTGCATCGGTTTCAAATACGGATATGGCTCCGGAATCCGTCCCAGCTCCCGGATATGGACAGCCCGCGCGGAATACCATCCCCGGACTGTCTTTTCCGATATGGGCCATATCCGTCATTGCCCCTGCCACGCTTCCAGATTTTGGGGCAGCCCATGTCATAATCTATATTGACAATCACTAAAATCCGCCAGGCAGCCCGACTCACGAGCGAAAGCCAATGGGGACTTTGCGGTAAATTTCATCGCTCGTGAGTATATATATGCAGCGATTAAATCTTGCCCCAAAACCGGATAAACGGCATGGCGTACTGTGCTATGTGACTGGCAAGAATTCAATGCCGTTTCTATATTTATCACTTATTCCTGGTGAGTTTTCCCTTTCAGGCGTTCCAGTTCAGCCTTAAGGGCCTCTATGGTGGAATCCTTCTCGGAAAGCTGCTCGGCCTGCTGGGCCATCACCCTCTCCCTCTGGGCTATGATCCCCGCCTGCTTATTCATGTAGTTCTCCATGTCCCGCTGGCAGCGGTAGTAATCCTCTCTGGCCTCACACTGGAGACGGATTTTGTCCTCCTGGCTGAGCTTACAGATGGTGTTAGCCGCTTTGGCGATGTTTTCATCTCTCTGTGCAATCATCTTGATCTCCTCCCATGTGGCCGCCTTGAAGAACGCTGCCCAGCGGTCTATGCCATGCTGCATGTCCTCCTGTGTGGCTAAGTCTATGTGAGTCAAGTCTACCACAGAAAGCTGCAGTTTGTCACTATACAGCATGTGATTTTTATGTTCAGCAGCTGATAGGTGGCATAGAACTCCGGAAGCTGGGGGAACAGAGTAAAGTCCAGCAGCCCGATATGGATCACGGGCTTCACCATCTGATACCCCTCGCCGGGATTCAGGTTGTCAAAGGCCCGGCAGAGATAGCTCAGAGAGCGCTCCGGCCAGTTATGCTGGTTGATGACCTGCAGCTCCAGGTTGATGATGGCCCTGTCGTTAAGCAGCACCTTGATGTCCAGGATGAAATCCTTGGCCTCGATGGATGCGCCCAGCTCAATGGGATTGATGACTACGACGGACTTCACCTGTCCCGCCTTCAGCCTCAGAAGAGCGCAGATAAATCCTTTCAGCGCCTCATTGTCATACTGGAGAAGCACGTGGAACAGGTAATCATTGGTAAGTCGGATGACGACAGGCCCCTTTGCCATGCCCAGATAATCCGGGCGCTGGGCAGGACTGCCGCCAGACGGAACACTTGTTTTGTCCATAGGCAAATTCCTTTCCTGAAACAGGCGATTAGCGGAAAATTTACTGAGTCGTCAGAATCTTAAAGCATTTCCATAATAATAGATTATCGACATGGGCTGATTCCCACTTACATCATACCATATCCCGGGACATATGCAAGCCAAATCCAGTCCTGCAGACGTAGAAAATGCAGATGCCCCAAAAACGGGCAAACAAAAAACACATACTATATATTGATATCAGCCTGAGAAAAACAAACCTGCGATACAATATATAGTATGTGCAAATTTACCTGTCCTGAAAAGGATCCCCCGCAGCGCATCAGGGCTGCAGCCGTACCTTCCCCGCCATCCCCTTCGGCAGGACCTCCTTATAGATGGCATGATACTGCTCAAAGGTAAGCGCGCTCCCAAAGGTGAGCACCTCCATCTCCACCCCGAACAGATTCACCACAAACGCCATGGGAACCATCCCGTTCCTGAGATAAAAGGCCTTTCTGCGGAGCCTCAGGCCGCTCTCCCCCGCGGGCTCCCCCGTGCTGTCCCCATCTCCTGCGGTGCTCTCGATTTCCACCACAATCCGCTCTTTCCCGTAGCGCTCCCCCAGCTCCTCCAAAGTCCGGCTCCCAAAGCCGCTGCTCTGGCAGCGGGGCGCGATGGCCAGGTAGTCCAGCAATGCCCGCCCACCAGAGAGCATCATGATGGCCAAGCCGCAGAACCGCCCTTCCCCGTCCTCAATGGACAGCACATCGAATAAGCCCTTCTTCCGCTTCTTCATGATGAACCCGAAGGGCTTTTTCTCCGATTTCGGAAAGGAGGCCTCATACAGCCGCCTGACCTCCTCCAAACGATTGGCTGCCACCGCGTCTCTTAACATCGTCATCCCTCTTACTTCCTATTACCACATCTGAATTACTGCGCAGTCTTTTCTACGCCGTAGCCTCATGATGAATCTGAAGCTCATACAGCTTTTTGTAAATGCCGTCCTGGGCCAGCAGCTCCTGGTGGGTGCCCTGCTCCCTGATCTTGCCCTTGTGCATGACCATGATGCAGTCCGCGTGCTGGATCGTGGACAGGCGGTGGGCCACCATGATGGTGGTGCGGCCCTGCATCAGCTTCTCCAGGGCCTCCTGGATCAGCAGCTCCGTCTCCGTATCGATATTGGCCGTGGCCTCGTCCATGACCAGGATGCTGGGCTTGTGGGCCAGGGTCCTGGCGAAGGACAGGAGCTGCCTCTCCCCCGCGGAAAAGGTGGAGCCCCGCTCGGTCACAGGCTCCTGATAGCCGCCGGGGAGCTTTTCGATGAAATGGGAGGCGTTCACGTACTCCGCCGCCTCCCGGATATCCTCCGGCGAGATGTCCCCGTCGTGCAGGCGGATATTGTACTCCACATTCCCCTCGAACACGAACACGTCCTGCTGCATCTGCCCGATGGCGCTGCGCAGCTGCTTCTTGGAAAGCTTCCGGATATCCACGCCGTCGATGTAGATATTCCCCTTCTGGATATCGTAATACCGTCCAATCAGGTTCAATATAGAGGATTTCCCCGCGCCGGTAGCGCCCACGAAGGCCACCCTCTCTCCCGGCTCTATCACAAAGGACACGTCCCGCAGCACGTAGTTTTCGTTGTCATAGGCGAACCACACATGGGAGAACTCGATGCGCCCCCTGATCTCCGGCAGCACCACCGGATTCTCGTCCTCCTTCACCAGAGGCTCCTCGCTCATGATGGTGAAAATCTTCTCCGCCGAGGCGATGGAGGACTGCAGGGTGGAGAACTGCTCCGCCAGCTCCTGGATCGGCTCGAAGAAGGATTGGATATACTGTGCAAAAATATACAGCGTACCGATAGAAATCGTGCCGTTCAGCACGTCCTTGCTGCCCACCCCCAGCACGGTCATCAAAGCCAGGATGCTGAGAATGAATATCAGGGGCCGGAAGATGGCGAACACCATCATCTCCCGGTAGAAGGCCCGGTACAGCTTATAGTTCTTGTCATTGAATTCCTCGAACTTCCGCTTCTCCCTGCCGAATATCTGGATGATGCGCATGCCGGAGATATTCTCGGACAGGAAGGTATTGATGTCCGTGAGCCTGGTCCTGGAGATGCGGTAGGTCTCCCTGGCGATCTTGCGGAACACCACCGTCAGCACCGCCACCACGGGCAGCAGCAGGAAGGAGATGATGGACAGCCTCCAGTCCAGCATCAGCATCACGGCGGCCAGGCCGATAATCTTCACGATGTTCCTGAACAGCCGCACCAGAATGCCGGAGTACATCTCATCCAGGGCCTCCACGTCATTGGTCACCCTGGTCACCAGCTTCCCCACAGGGGTCAGGTCGAAATAGCGGCTGCTCAGGGACTGGATATGGGCGTACAGCTCCTTGCGGACAGTGAGGATGATGCTCTGCCCGGTCTTCTGCAGGAGCCAGCTCTGGGTGATATTGAACACAAAGCTCAGCACCAGGACAATGCCGTATTTCACAGCCGTGTCCACGATGACGCCGTAGTCCCCCTGGGTCTCGAACAGGTCGATGGCATCGCCTATCAGAATAGGGCGGTAGAGATCGAACCCGGTCAACACCAGGACCAGCACCAGGCAGATTGCCATCCACCCCGCGTATGGCTTCATATAAGAAAGCAGATGAAGCAGTGCGTTCCCTTTATAATTGGATTCAATCTTATCTTCCGTCAAAGCGCTCATCTGAAATCCTCCTAATTAAAATCGCTGCACGATGGCTCTATAGGATATACTGCACACCGTTTAAATTTGCGGGCAGCGCGTGCCGATTGCTCAAGGCTCAATGCCCCGGGCTAGTGGCTATATAGCCGTCAGCTCCTGCTCAAGCTGCTGCTTCTCATAGATATGCGCATAAAAGCCCCCCAGCTCCAGAAGCTCCTCGTGGGTGCCGTACTCCGTCAGCTCCCCTTCCGTCAGCACCGCGATATGGTTCGCCTTCTGCAGGGTGGAGATGCGGTGCGCGACTACAATTGTAGTCTTCCCCTTGCGCAGCTCCATCAGATTCTCCAGGATCTGCTCCTCCGTGTCCGTATCCACAGCCGACAGGGAATCGTCCAGAATCAATACCGAAGCGTCCATCAGAAGCGCCCTGGCGATGGAGCTGCGCTGCTTCTGGCCCCCGGACAGGGTCACCCCCCGCTCGCCCACCAGCGTCCTGTACTCGTCCGGGAACTCCACGATATTGTCATGGATGCAGGCGGCCCGGGCCGCCTTCCGGATGCTGGAGCGCAGCTCCGGGTGGTCGCTGATCCGCTGCTCCAGCCCGAAGGCTATGTTCTCCTCCAGGGTATCCGAGAACAGGAAATTGTCCTGTGGCACATAGGCCATGTCCCTGTGGAGCACGGCCAGCGGGAAATCCGTAATCGGCCTGCCGTCCACGAGCAGCGCCCCTTCCCTGCAGTCATAGACCCGCAGAAGCAGATCCGCCAGGCTGGACTTTCCGCTGCCCGTCCGGCCCAGGATGCCCAGCATCTCCCCCGCCTCCACATGAAGGCTTACGTCCTTCAGCACCGGCGTCTCCCCGTCCGGATAGGTGAAGGTCAGGTTCTTTAAGGTGATGTCCCCCTTGATATGTACGTCCTTTCCCGCCAGGGAAGCCGGGGCCTTGTCCACGATGTCAGGCTCCTCCCTGAAGATGGCGGCGATTCTCTGGAATGCCGCTGCCGCCTGGGAAAAGTTGTTGATGCAGTCGCCGCAGGCAATCATGGGCCACACCAGCATGCCGATGTAGGAGTTGAAAGCCACGAATTTCCCGATGGATATGGTCCCCCCCAGCACCAGCCGCCCGCCGAACAATAATGTCATCAAAAGGCTGATGCCTATGACCGTGTCCAGCGCAGGGCCGAACACCGCCCGCAGCTTCACCACGGAGAGGTTCTTCTCCATGCTGTTGCGGCTGGCCCTCTCGAAGGCCTTGAAGTCCTCTTCCTCCTGGACGAAGGCTTTCAGCACCCGCACCCCCGCCAGGCTTTCCTGCACCTTGTCGGACAGGTTGGAGAAAGCCTCCTGCCTCCTGGTCTGGCGCTTTTTCGCCTCGATTCCGTAGAAGTAGCAGCCTATGGAGATGAGGATCATGGGCACAAGGGCCAGAAGGGTCATCTTGAAGTCCACGTAGACCACCATCTTCACCAGCACCATGGCCGTCATCACCACCGCGTCGAACACCGTCACCACCGCCATGCCCACTGCCATGCGGATGGCCTGCAGGTCATTGGTGAACCGGGCCATCAGGTCTCCGGTCTTGTGGCTGTTGAAATACCGGGCAGACAGGGTCTCCAGATGCCCGAACATGTCGTTTCGCAGCTTATATTCGATTCCTCGGGCCGCGCCGAAGATGAAGAAGCGCCAGCCGAACCGCCCCAGCGCCATCACCGCCCCTGCCAGGAACAGCCGGAACACCAGCCCCAGCACGCCCTCATAGGCAAGCGTCCCCGCGGTCAGTCCATCGATGATCTCCCCCGTGTACTGAGGGATGTACAGATTCGCCAGGTCTACCAGCAGCAGGATGATGACGCCGCCCAGATAGTACCATTTATATCCTAATATATATGGAAGCAGAGAAAATTTCTTTTGTTTCATATGCCTTTTCCACCCCTTGACCGATTCGAAAGAATCCTTTTGAAAATCCGGCGCCTGACGCCACAGATATATATTGTACCCCCACTCCGGCGACAGCGTCAATAGAGGGGATGGTTTATAATGCTAAACTTTTTATAAAATCCTGCTGCCCTGATCCGCATCCTCCACATACTCCAGAATGTCCCCCGGCTGGCAGGACAGGGCCCTGCAGATGGCCTCCAGCGTGGTGAAGCGCACGGCCTTGGCCTTGTTGTTCTTCAGGATGGAGAGATTGGCCAGGGTGATGTCCACCGCCCCCGCCAGCTCCGTCAGGCTCATCTTCCGCTTCGCCATCATCACGTCCAGATTCACTACGATTCCCATACCCACACCCCTATGTCCGCTTTCGGCGGATTTCAGTCCCGGCCTATGTCGCGCCATACTCCCTCAGACGTTCCCCCGAAGCCCTGCCGGAACCGCTTCCCATGGCACAGCCCCCTGTCTGCCCGGCAGTCATATCGTCAGGTCGTTCTCCAGCTTATAGCGCACGGCCTCCCGGAACACACAGGCCAGCACCTTGCTGAACAGGCCGGCGATCACGAACACCAATATCACCACTGCCATGGCCACGGTCATGTAGACGATGCAGCGCGCCACCGACATCCCCGCGATGAAGAAGCTCCAGTTCCCCATCCTCCCCAGGCTGTCCACATTCTCCTGCACGAAGCAGTCTTCCCTGAGGACTGTGCGGAAAATCCGCCGCAGCTCCCGGATCAATGCCAGCGCCGCCACGCCCAGCACGAAATAGATGGCCACCGTCACCCAATAATGCTCTGCCATATGGGGAATCGCTTTCCCAATCTGCCTGATGGTAAAAGGCAGCGTGGCCGTTACCAGGATTCCGGAATAAAACATGAAATCCAGCAGATACTTGGTCCACATGGTCAGGTTCTTCTTTTTCCTCTGCTGCTTCTCTTCCACTCTCCACCTCCCGCTCCGGGGCCGCACTTTCCCTGCATTTACAGGCCCTCCATGCGGTAGAGCCTGACGGAATTCTCCCAGACGGTCCTCCTCACGTCCTCCTCGCCGATTCCCTTTATCTCGGCCAGGGCCGCCGCTACACAGGGCAGATACAGGGAACTGTTGCGCTTCCCCCTGTAGGGCACAGGGGCCAGATAGGGGCAGTCCGTCTCCAGGACGATGCGCTCTAAGGGAATGTACTCCACCGCCTCCTTCAGCTTCCTGGCGTTCCGGAAGGTCAGCACACCCCCTATGCCGAAGAAGAACCCCATGTCCAGAAATGTCCTGGCCGTCTCCTTCGTATAGGAAAAGCAATGGACCACACCGCCGATTTCCCCGGCTCTTTCCGCTTTCATGATGTCCGCTGTGTCCCTGGCCGCGTCTCTGGAATGGATGATGACCGGCAGCCCCAACTCCCTTGCCAGGTTCAGTTGGCGGGCGAACCATTTCTTCTGAATCTCCCGCTCCGGCTCGTCCCAGTAATAGTCCAGTCCGATTTCTCCCACGGCCACGCATTTTTCCGCCCCATACAGCTCCCTCAGGCTCTGCCAGGCGCCCTCCTGTTCCAGCTCCGCGGTCTCGCTGGGGTGGATGCCTATCGCGCCGTATATGAAATCATGTTTTTCCGTCAACTCCACGGTGCGCTTACAGGAGGCAAGGTTTGCCCCCACGTTCACCACCCTGGCGATTGCCTGCTCCGGCAGGCTGGCCAGCAGCTCCTCCCTGTCCTCGTCGAAAGCCCTGTCGTCATAATGGGCATGGGTGTCAAAAATATCCGTCAGCTCTGTCATATCCTCCCCCTGCACCCTGGTACTCCGATGCATGAATCCTTGAGCAATCAGCCCCGGCCGTCTGCCCCGGTGCTGCGTTTTCGTCAGCGGGCGATGCCTTGTGCCGTTCGCGTCCCTCCGGCAGCCCTTCCATGTCTTAATCCCGGTCCGGCCGCTGTTCCATCCCCCCGGTTCCCCATACAGCCTTTCCCGTCCATGTCCCTGTGCCGCCTCGCCTATGCCTGCGGCCGGTACAGGCCTCTCTCCCTGTCAGGGTCTGGCGTTCACCGGCGTGCCGTAATAGACCTTCCCCATCTCCAGGATGCGGAGCCTCCCGCCCTCCAGCGAGAGGATGGAGGCCGCGCAGTTAGGCAGTCCTATCTCCCAGAACTTCTCCAGGGGGATATTTCCGATGGCGCTCAAAAGACATCTGTTCAGCGCCCCGTGGGCTACGATCAGGACACGGCCGCAGCTCCCCTCCAGCGGAAGGATCCTCTCCCGCAGGAACGCCTGCCCTCTGGCCTGCGCCTCCTGGAAGGACTCCGCGCCTCCCCGGGGCGAAAAGAGCTGGGGCCTGCAGAAAAAGTCATGGAGCGGATGCTCCGGATCTGTCTTCGGCAGGTCGAAGGCCCCGCCCTCGCAGTCGCCAAAACCCATCTCCATCAGGCGCTCGTCCGTCTCCAGCGGCACGTTCCTGCCCGCCAGGAGAATCTGCGCGGTCTCAAGGGCCCGCTTCAGGGGAGAGCTGAAAGCCCTGTCAAAGGTCAGCCCGGCCAGGGAACCGGCAGTCTCCACCGCCAGCTCCCTGCCGAATCCGTTCAGGGGAATGTCGCTGTGCCCCTGGAGCCTGCGCTCCTTGTTCCAATCCGTCTCCCCGTGCCTGAATAGATATATCTCCACCTTTGCGCCCTCCCGTAAAATATCTCCCTACGACTCCCTGATTTTCACGCCGTCCACGCCCTTCTTCACGGCAAGCGCCAGGAATCCCGCCCTGCCGGACAGGGTCTGGAAGGTGAACGCTTTATCCGCATTGTCGTAGAGGGCGGTGCCCTGGTAATAGAAGTTGGCCAAATAGGACTCGTAGGACACCCGCACCTTGCCGCTGCGCACGGAACCGGAAATGGTCTCCGGCTCCACCCGTTCCAGCTTCGACACATCCACTATGGTAGGGACGCCATGGCCCCAGAAGGAGCTCCAGTACCGGTCTCCCAGCCGTCCGTAGAGCATAGAGTCCTTCTTCCTCTCCCGGAAAGCCCATTCCTCCCCCGCTTTCAGGAAATCCTCCGCGAATTCCTCCTGGGCCCCCGGAGCGGGGAACGCCTTCCTGATATACTTGGCCATACGCTTCAGGATCTTCTTCGGTTTGGACTGGCCCTTCTGCACCCACAGTATGAAAAGCGCCGTGAGCTCGCCCAGAAGCAGCCCCAGAGGCAGGTAGAAGACGAAAATCTTCTGCGTGGGCATTTTGATGAAATAACCCAGGGCGCCCAGCAGCACCACCCAGATCGCCACCGCTATGTAGGCGGAACGGCTGGCCCTGCCCAGGCTGTACTGGCACCATTCCTCCACCCAGCCCCTCTGCTCATACAGGAACCGCTCCATGGCGCTGGCAGTATCCGCCGGCCTGGCGCCCCGGTCAGACTTGCCTCCGGCAATCAGGGAAACCAGGCTGCCCAAAGCGATCAGCACGCTCAGCCCCGCCGTCAGGACGCAGATCCACATGTCCGATATGACCAGGCCGTTTACGCTTCCGCTCTCTATGCAGTACCATTCCGCCTGTGCCGCTCCGTCATAGAGCACCTGCCCCATTTCCTCCAGGACCTTGCCGTATTCGTCCCCGTAATAAGTATCGGCATAGGACTCATAGTACGATTCGTCGCCGCGCAATTCGTAATAGCGGCTCACGATCTCGCTCTCCTCCAGCGCCGTCAGGGCCCGGTCTATGCCGGCCTGATCCATAAGCTCCAAAGACCCCTCCACCACGGCGGGCGTCATGTCCTTTGTGGCCCGCAGCTCTGCCATCAGCTCCAGATTGTACAGCAGGCTCGCGTAGTCCCCGTCCCTCTGGTCGGACTCCCTGATGCAGAAAAAGCTCTTCCTGTCCGCATCGTATACGACATATCCGTAATCTTTCGCCCGGTCCGGGTCTCCGGAGTAATACTCCGCCACATAGGAGGCCACCGGATACGCCACCTCACGGGATACGTACTCCCCCTGCGCCTGGGCCGGGTCGTCCTCCGGCCCCAGGGGGACCGCTCCTCCCCGGAACTTCAGGAACTGAGGCCCTGCCAGCATCCACAGGGCCGCCGCTGCCGCCAGCGCGCACACCATTGTCACAATATTGCGTACCTTTTTCATCTCTTTCTTCCTTTCATCCGGCATCTTTGAGCTATTTGGAATATTATACAAAAAAAGGCGGGGTAATTCAAGCCCGATTCCGCACGCAAAAAAAGAACCGTCCCCAAGGCTCATATGTCCTCAAAAACAGTCCTTCCAGTGCGCCACCAGGGGCTCGAACCCTGGACACCCTGATTAAGAGTCAGGTGCTCTACCAACTGAGCTAGTGGCGCATCTCTTATGTGCCATACCGCTTTCGCTGTATGTGTCTCTCACAAGAACAAGATAGATTATATTATATTCTGCGAATAAATGCAAGCGTTTTTTGCAAATTTTTTAAAAAATTTTAAAATTTCTTATTTTCCTGTTTCTTTTTGCAAATGACGCTTCCGAAGGGACAGGTACAGGATCAGAAGAAGGATTCCGGAAGTCAGCAGGATCATGCCCACCGGCGCGTAGATCCTGGCCCTGTGGAACGCCTCGGCGGCATCCCGGACCAAAAGCGGCTCCCCCATGGCGTCCGCCTCCTCCTGGGAGTAGCCCAGCACATCCACCAGATATTCCGACAGCAGATACGGAAGCCTTCCCCTGGCCTTCGCCACATAGCCCTCCAGTGCCACCGCGGCGTCGGGCAGGCTTCCGTCCGCAGCGTACTCCCAGGTCTCCTCCCAGAGCGCCTCCACAGCCTCCTGGCGCTCGGCCGGAACGCCCAGGATCAACATCCCGTCCGCGGAGGGCAGCGCGTAATAGAATTCGCTGGCATCCCCGCCCTCGGAATCCGACAGGTTCGCGAAGCAGTCATAGACATAGGGCACCCGCCCCGTCACATGCATCCCCTCCCTGGCCCCGCCGTTTTCCATCAGCAGCGCTATGTCTGTCCCCGGCTTCGCCGCCGTCCAGAAATTCCCGCCGTTCGCCACCAGGAGCAGGAGCCCCGCCACCCACAGGCTGCCGATCACAACGCCCACGATCGTCTTGCCCAAATCCTTTTTCCAGTCTTCCTTCCAGTTGGCCGCCATCCTCATCCCTCCTCTTTGCATCTCCCCGTATTCCCTGAAATATCTGCCAAAAATCCCAATCTGAGCCCCGCCCCCCGGCGCTACCCGCCAAACCCGCCGAAGGTCTCCTGAATCCACGTGCGGATATTCGACAATATATTTATGGTATCCTGATTGGCAAGGTTGGTGGGAATCGTCAGGCTTCCGCCCTCCTGTGGCGTCAGCGTCACAGAAAGGCTCTCCACACCCCGCATCCCCTCCCGGAGCGCCCCCGCTCCAGGCAGCGCCTTCTCCAGCCAGGGAAGCAGCCTGTCCGCCCTGGCAAGGGCCTGTGCCGGGTCCTGTATTTGGAGCCGCATCGCCGCGCCGCCCTCATCTGCCACCTCGAAGCCAAGGCTCATCTGCTCCCGCTCCAGCGCGAAGCTGTATCCGTTCCCGCTCTTCTCCCTGGCCATGACAGCCAGCAGCAGGAAATACTCCCCTGCCCCAATCTCCTTCTTCGGCGCAGGCAGGCGCATGTCCCCGATTCCGCTCAGGTCCGCGCCGAAGAGCTGTTCCACCTGCTCCAGGGTCATATACAGCGTCTCCTCCTGCCGGGGCATCAGATAATCCAGCAGCCCAAGCTTTTCCGTCAGGTTGCCGCGAATCGCGCTGTACAGCATGGTCTCGTTTATGACACACATGTCATCGCTTAAATACAGCTCAATCAGGGGCTCCGTCCTGCCGTCCGGACAGATCAGCAGATGGACCTTTCCCTCCATCGCGCTCCCCTCTATGGAAAGCCGGTACATGGCATCCTCCGGTATTCCCGTAAGCCTGGCCAGCATCCCCAGCATCTTCTCCTGCTCCCCGGGCACCGCATCCCTGTCCAGCTCCACCTCCAGCGCAAAGGCCTTGCAGGGCAGCTTCATCTCATCCCCCAGAACCTTCGCGGCCTTCCATGCGGGATAGAGATACAGCCCCGCCCCTGCCGCCGCGGCCAGCAGCAGGAAAAGCACTGTCCGCAAAATGAATTTTCCTATCCTCATAGCCCGGCTCCTTCCCATGCCCCCGCCCCTCCGGGATTCCGTTTTCCCTCTCTCGGCTCCGCAGCCTCTCCTCCGGGCCAAAATCGGGGCCCTTTTGCCCCATATCCGCAACTGCGCGGCTCAGCGTTCGCCAATCACCTGGAAAACGTAGAACTTCAGATAATACGACTGGTCTGCCGCCCAGAGGATCGGATGGTCAGGCCCCTGCGTGCGGAACTCCACCTGCCGCAGCCTCCTGTGGGCCCCTGCCGCAGCCTCCCGGATGGTCTTGGCGAACAGTTCCGGCTCCATGAAATGGGAACAGGAGCAGGTGGCCAGGAAGCCGCCGTCCCGCACCAGCCTCATGCCCCGGAGATTGATCTCCCGATAGCCCTTTGCCGCATTCTTCACGGAATTCCGCGACTTCGTAAACGCGGGAGGATCCAGGATGACCACGTCGTACCGCTCCCCCTGCCGCTCCAGCCGCGGCAGCAGTTCGAACACGTCCGCGCATTCGAACCGCACCCTCTCCTCCAGGCCGTTGAGCCTGGCGTTCTCCCTGGCCTGCTCCACGGCAAGCTGCGAGGCGTCCACCCCCAGCACGCTCTCCGCCCCGGCCATGCCGGCGTTCAGGGCGAAAGATCCCGTGTGGGTAAAGCAGTCCAACACCTTCTTCCCTTTGCAGAGCCTCCCCACCGCGGCCCTGTTGTTCTTCTGGTCCAGGAAAAAGCCTGTCTTCTGTCCGTCCTCCACGTCCACCATGTACCGGACGCCGTTCTCCGCGATTTCCACCTTGGTGTCGAAGGGCTCCCCGAGAAAGCCCTTGACCCGCTCCATGCCCTCCTGGAGGCGCACCTTGGCATCGCTGCGCTCATAGACGCCCCGGATATGGATGCCGTCCTCCGCCAGCACCTTTTTCAGCGCCTCCACGATCACGCCCTTCCACCGGTCTATCCCCAAAGCCAGGGACTCCACCACCAGCACATCGGCGAATTTGTCCACCACGATGCCCGGCAGGAAATCCGCCTCCCCGAATATCAGGCGGCAGCTGGAGGTGTCGATGGTCTGCCTGCGGTACTCCCAGGCGTCCCGGACCCGCCTCTCCATAAAGCTTTCGTCTATGATGGCGTCCTTTCTGCGGGACAGCATCCGCAGGGTGATTTTAGACTTCCTGTTTATATAGCCGCAGCCCATACAGTAGCCGTCGAAATCACGGACTTCCACTACGTCTCCGTCTTCAAAATCCCCTGTGACGGAGGCGATCTCATTGTCGTACACCCACATGCCGCCGGCCTTCAGGGTGCGTCCCTCCCCCTTTTTCAAAGTCACGATTGCCTCGTACATTCTCGTCCTCTTTCCCTGAAAATATGATTTCTGAAATATTTCTTACATAATATCCTTTTTCCTCTTGACAAGCAAGCATTTTTTATTTATTATTTTAATGTTATCAGTTGTACTTCCTTATCGGACATATCGGCGCGTGGCTCAGCTTGGTAGAGCGCTGCGTTCGGGACGCAGAGGTCGCAAGTTCAAATCTTGTCGCGCCGACTTGACAGAAATCCCAAAGAAAAAGGTCTGCTACGCAGACCTTTTTTCATCCCCATAAACTCAAAATTCCCTCACCCCAGATTCGCAGACCCCCCTCTGGAGAGCGTCCTGGCCACCTCGACCCCGTCCAGCTCCTGTACGGACTGTTCGTGGTGGAGGGACAGGTACGCTGCCACCCCGGCGGCCTCCCCGATCTGGTTCAGGTTCACCATCACCCGCAGGGCGCCGAAGGCCCCCATGTCCGCGTTCAGCATCCGCCCCGCGGCGATGAAGTTCTGCCACCTCTCCCCCACCAGGCAGCGGAAGGGAAGCTGGTAATAGGTGGGGACAGGCTCCTCCTCCCCGATGCCCTTTTCCCTGCGCCAGTTCCCCCTGGTCACAGTGCCGTCCGCGTTTTCTCTGGTATAGCTCCCGTCGATATACCGCAGCACGATCCCCTTGTCCCCGAAATGCATGTCCGCGCCGTATGTCCCGTTGAGGATGGCGTCCTCGTACCGCGTCCCCAGGAGCAGGTCGTTCTCGTTGGCCTGGTACAGCGTCCTGTAATGCACTGTTTCCCGTATTCCTATATATGAGCAGACGTTAAGATTGTTGTAGGTCACGCCTGGCTTCCCGTATTTATTCAGCATCTCCACCAGGGCCCGGGCCTTCCTGCGGCCCTCCACCTCGGCTTTGGTCAGGTCGCGGGCGCTGTCGCAGCGGTATCCCACCACATGGGTGTCCGCCCGCATGGTGATGTCCCGGCATCTGGGCAGCCTGTTGTTCCATCCGTAATCCTCCTCCAGGCCGAACTCCTTCCCGTGCCTGCGGATCAGCTTCTGGACGTCCAGCCCTTCCGTGTCCCCCTGGAGCAGGAAGCAGGCGGAGGGCGGCTGTATGTTCTCATGCACATAGGACTGGATTCCCAGATTCCTGGCCAGATCCCCGTCTCCGGTGGCATCTATGAAAAAGTCCGCCTTCACGGCCCCGCGCCCGTCCTTGTTCTCCACGAAGACAGCGCTGACTTTATCGTCCTCCGCCTCCAGCCCCACATAACAGGTATGGAAGAGATACGCCGCGCCGCTCTCCTCCATGAGCCTGTCCAGCTCCGTCTTCAGCTCCTGGGGATTGAAGCAGTGGGAATCCGCCCAGTCCACATATCCGGCATTGTAGGGCTCCAGCCGATCCGTGACCTCGGCGCTGAGCCCGGCGATGATCTGCTTCTTTTTCTCCGTGTCCATATAGGTATGCCATACATTCACCAGGCCGTTGGTGGCCACGCCGCCGAAGCAGTTCTGCTTTTCGATCAGCATGACCTTAAGGCCCAGCCTTGCCGCCCGCACGGCCGCGAACACGCCGGTGGCGGAGCCTCCCACCACGCACAAGTCCCCCTGCCATATGACAGGCGTCTGTCTCTGTCGTTCTGTCAGATACATTGTCATCCTCCATGTCCGCCCTTTCCGGGCGCAGTCTTCCGTGACAGCCTTCCGCGGGCAGGCGAAACGGGCGGGCCCGGAAGAAGCCCCGAGCCAGGCCCAAAACGCCGCCCCCCAATCCCTTACAGGCCCAGATCCTTGTCAAATCCTTTCTGGTCTTCCGGAAGGGCATTGTACTTGTCGCGGTACATCTCCAGAATCTCCTCATAGCCCATGTCCGTTATCTGCTGCTTGAAGGCCTCCCAGTCTCCGTCCATGTTCTTCTTGCCGGTGATGAAGTTCATCAGCTCCTCTTCCATGTAAGTCTTGATGGGCGTCATGATCTCGGATTTCCGCTCCTGCTCCTCGTCGGTGAAGAGAATCGCCTTCTTTGGATCGTACCTGCCGAAGTCCTCTGCCTTCAGCCTGGCGTTGGCGTCCCAGATGATTTCCCGGCTGCGGTCGTTAAGGCTGGCGTCATAGCAGTCCTGGTCGATGGGAATCCACATGCCCGTCCTGGCGTCCAGGCCTCTTTCCGTCCTTTCCTCGGGCTCAATCAGCCATTTCTTCTGTCCGTCCGCCACCTCGTAGGTCTCCCCTTCCACGCCCCAGTTCACCAGGTCGATCATCTCCTGGGAGAGCTGGTAGTCGATCAGCGCCATGATCTCATCGATATGCTCGGACTGTGCGCTGACTGCCGTGGACCAGGCCCCTCTTCCGGTGGGCGCCTGCACCCAGGACTGTCCCTGGCCAATCTCCGTCTCCACGAAGGGCATGGCGTCGATTTCGAAGTCCGGATTGTTCTTCTTGCCATTGCCCACCCAGTCTCCTTTGGACTCCGTGTACAATGCGCCGGTATATTCCCCGAACCAGAAGAACACCTTTCCGCTGACCACCCTGTCGATATACTGGTCGTCGGAGACAGTGGCGAACTCCGGGTCAATCAGGTCTGCGGCGTAGAACTTCTGCAGGGTGGCGATGGCGGCCTTGAACTTGTCCGTCATGGCCCCGTATTCATAATTTCCCGTATCCGCATCCAGATAGAAGCCGGAGGTGCACTGATACAGATTCCCCACCACGCCGATCAGATTGCTCGCGCCCCAGCGGTTGGAGATGGGGATGGAATCCGGGTATTTGGCCTTCAGCGTCACCAGCGCGTCATACAGCTCGTCAATGGTGGCGGGCACGGGGATATTCTCTTTTTCGAAGATATCCTTTCGGTAGAGCGACATAATCGGAGCCTGTCCTCTGGTGTTGAAATTGGTCAGGCAGTACAGATGGCCCTCCGCGTCCACAGTGTCATAGTAGATTGCGGGAATCTTCTCCATCCAGGCCCTCAGGTTGGGCATCCTGTCCAGGTAATCCATGAAATCCACGAACAGGCCCTCCCCCGCGAACTGGTCCACCAGCGTCTTGTTCACCAGGATCATGTCCGGCAGCTCCCCGGAATTCAGCTTCAGGTTCACCACGGTCCACACGTCCGAGGTAGGGGCCAGCGTCCAGTCGATCTTCACATTGGTGTACTTCTCGTACTGTTCGTCCGCCCACTGCGTCTTGTCCCTGCCGAAATCCGCAGACAGGGCCGTAATCTCAATGGGCTCCGCCAGAGGGAATGTACAGGCCGCCTCCGCCTGCGTCCCATCGGCAGGTTCCGCGGATTCTCCCTCCTCGCTAGAGGCATCCTCCTTAGAGGCGTCCTCACCGGCGGCAGCTTCATCAGCGGCATCCCCGGGCTCTTCCGCCGGGGCCTCCCCGCCCGTCTCCTCCTTCTTCGACTCCGGCGCGGGCCCGGAACCTGCGTCTCCGCAGCCCGTAGCCAGCAGGGCCATGGCTCCTGCGGTCAAAAGCGCGATTGCTTTCACATGCTTCCTTTTCATAACTGTTCTCCTTCCTGTTGTAATCGTCCATAGGATAAATGGTATCTATGATTCAACGCCCCAAGGCGCGAAATCCTACTTCAGCCCTTCACGGATCCGATCATCACGCCGCTGGCGAAATATTTCTGCAGGAACGGATACACGCACATGATCGGCAGCATGGCCACTATCATGGTGGCCGCCCGGATCGTCCTGGGGTTCACGTCCATCTGCACCATGATGTCCCGCATGCCCTGGCTGCTCATGTCCATGTTCACGATCAGCTGCCGCAGATACAGGGACAGGGGATGCATCCTGGAGTCGTTCAGGTAGATCAGCGCATCGAAATAGCTGTTCCAGCTTCCCACGATGGCGAACAGCGACATGGTGGCCAGCAGGGGCTTGGACAGCGGCAGGATCACCTTCCGGAAAATCTTAAAATGCCCCGCCCCGTCGATGTAGGCCGCCTCCCGCAGGGCAGGGGGTATATTCTGGAAAAAAGTGCGGTAAATGATCACATTGTAGGCGGATATGGCCCCGGGCAGCATCATCACCAGCGGATTGTCCAGAAGCCCCAGGTTCTTGATCACCATGTAGGTGGGTATCATGCCCCCGCCGAAGAACATGGTGATCATCAGGAGGATCGTAAGGGGCTTCCTCCCGGAGAAGCCCTCCACCGACAGCGGATAGGCTATGAGCCCGGTGAGGAGCACCGAGGCCGCCGTGCTCCCCGCCGCGTAGAAAACGGAATTCCCGTAGGCCCTGGCGAACCTGGCATCCTTGAATACATATCTGTAGGCATCCAGGTTGAATTCCACCGGCAGCAGCACCACCTCCCCCCTGGACACGGCTCCCGTGTCGCTGAAGGATATGGATATGATATATATCATAGGAAACAGGATGACCAGCATCAGCAGGAACAATCCCCCGTATATCAGAATATCTCCAAACGGAATGCTTTTCTTCTTCACAGACATCTTCATAGACATTTCCCTCTTCCCGGCCTTCCCGCGGCCCCTCGTCGCTGCCCCCTCACCAGAGGCTGTTCTCGCTCACCCTCTTGCTGAACCAGTTGGCCCCCCACACGAACACAAAGGAGATCGCCGACAGCATCAGCCCGATGGCGGCTGCATAGCTGTAATTGGAATTCTCCAGGCCGTACCGGTAGGTGTAGGTGGAGATCACATCCGCGGTGCTGTAGGTGGCGGGGCTGTACATCAGCAGGATCTTCTGGAAATCATTGGAGAAAAGGCTCCCCATCCGCATGATCAGCAGGATTACCGTGGTGGGCATGATGCCCGGCAGGGTGATATAGAGGATCTTCTGCAGGCGGTTCGCCCCGTCTATCCTCGCTGCCTCGTACTGCTCCATGTCGATTCCCGCCAGGGCCGCCAGATAGATGATCGAGCCGTACCCCATCCCCTGCCACAGGGAGGAGCCGACGTACAGCGTCCGGAACCACCCCGGCTCCGAGAAGAAGTTCACTGTGCTGCCCCCGAACGCCGCGATCATCCTGTTGACGATTCCGTCCACGGAGGAGAACAGCTCCTTCATCAGCCCGATCAGGATTACCACGGATATGAAATGGGGCAGGTAGGTCACGGTCTGCACCAGCTTCTTATACCGGCTGCAGCGCACTTCATTCAGCAGCAGCGCCAGCAGGATGGGGGCCGGAAATGTCCACAGCAGGGAGTACAGGCTCAGCAGCACCGTATTCTTAATGATGCGGAAGCAGAATGGATCCCTGAAAAACTGGATAAAATATTTCAGGCCCACGAACTCGCTTCCAAAAAACCCCTTCGAGGGCGTATACCGCTCAAATGCCATGACGATTCCGTATATCGGAAAATACCGAAAGACCACTACCATGATAACGGGAACCAGGCACATGGCGTACAGCTCCCTGTCCCTCATCCAGATGCGCTTCCACCCGGAGTTTCCTTCTTTCTTTTTCTTCCTGTCCAAAGTCCTGTGACCTCCTTGCCGCCAGATTGGTAAAGCCGTTTGATGATTGATATTGTATAGATTCCACAACCCGGACGCAATCGGCAGTTTCTCACCATATAGGTTTTTCCTTATATTTCCGGCTTATTCCAATCGGCATTTTTACACCTTACATAACGCCGATTGTGTTTTCCATGCCGTATGTTATAATGATTTTGTTCAATGTGCACAGTTTTCCAAAGGAGCTTCGTATGAAATCAAGGTTTATCCAGTCCCAGCTTTCAAAATTTCAGGAGACAGTACCGGGAACCTTCCTGCTGCTGTCCATGTGCATCATCCTGATTCTGGTCCCCTGCGCGTTGATCACTTTCTATGCGGACCGTCTGATTTCGGAGAAAATCCGCTCCGCCAACCAGAACTTCCTCTATGCGGCAGCCGATTCCATCGACAGCGCCATACGCATGCCCATCGAGCAGAGCTCCCTGATCATAGAGACCAACTTCCCGGACTACTACAACCTGCTCTATGCGGACGCCATCTCCGACAGCGACGCCGTCCTGTCCTCCTACCGCCTGAACAATGCCCTCTTCGGCAGCAATTACAGCCTGGCCCTCTTCGACACCACAGTCCTGTACTTCAAAAATCCGGGCATCGTGCTCACCGCTTCCGGCTCCTACGATGCCCAGACCTTTTTTCGGAAAAAATATATCTTCGCGGACTACCCTGCCGATTACTTCGACAGGCTCATGGAGACGCCCTTCAAAAGCCTCCCCTGCCCCGCCACGCCCGTGATGACCATAGATGTCCATGGGAATGAGCGGGTGTACTACGAATCCGTAATCCCTTTTGCCATCCATCCCGTCAATTCCTCCCCCGCGGACGCCCTGTTCCTCTTCCTCCTCAGCGAAGCCGCCCTGGACAGGATGCTGGATTCCCTGAATTCCAATCAGAGCTGCTACATCTATCTCTGCGATACCGTCACCGGGAATATCCTGAACCACCCCTCGGACACGGATTACGCCTCCCTGCTGGACCTGGCCGGGCAGGAGTATGCCGCCTCCTCCGGCTCCATGACCCTCTACGATGCCTCCGGGAGCTGCCGCGTCCTCTGGTGCAATTCCGGCGTCAGCAAGCTGCGCTACATCTGCGTGGAGCCTCAGCTCCTGATTACCAGGCAGCTTCGGACCTTTCTGCTGCTCACCTATTCCGTGACCCTTGCGGTGGTGATCGTCATGATCCTCTGCCACAGGCTCTTCGCCCGGTGGCTTGCGCGGATTCTGTCGCCCATGTTCCTGCGGCTGGACAAGACCTTCCATCTGAACAAGAACCCGCCGGCCCTGAAGATGAACGACATCCGCTCCCTGAAGGAGGCGCTGGATCTCCTGTGCACCCAGTACGAGGCCAACTACCCCAACCTGATCGTCTCCTTCCTGTCCAGGCTCCTGCAGAACGATGTGACCCATGAGGAAATCCTGGAATTCTGCGGCCATTTCAGCGCCTTCCAGCCCCAGGACCATTTCTGCCTCCTGGTGATACGGACGAATCTCTGGTTCGATGAGGGGCCTGAACCGCCGGGCTCCAGGGCATGCGGTGACATCCTGGCGCAGCTACGGCGCAGGGCAAAGGACTACGGATATGTCATCTCCCTGCGGGACGGGGCGGACTGTCTGCTGTTCCTCACCGCGCCCACCCAGCAGAAACTGAAGAGCCTACGGAGCCGCTTCCTCCATAGCCTGAAGGACATCGCCCCGCGTCTGCCGGAGTTCGTCTGCGGGCAGAGCGCCGATTACCATAGCATCCATGAGACATGCCACCATTATCGCCAGGTGCTGAACCTTCTGGACTATTATGGCATCGCCTCCGAAAAGGCGGTCTACTCCATGGAGGATCTGCGGTCTGCCTCCGTCTGCGTCCTCTCCGCGAAGGAAAAGGACAGAATCCTGGCCCTTGCCAGCCATTCCCCCAATGAGTGCCTGGCCTACATCAGCCAGCTGATGTCCTCCTGGAAGAAGCAGAACGCGGGCTTTGCCTATTACCGGAACACCGTGACAGAGCTGCTGTTCCTGCTGCAGCAGATTTTATGCGAGCTGACCATCCCCTTCTCCGCTGTCTTCCACGACAGCGAGAGCGACCTGGCCGTCCGGGCGGAGCGGATTCTCACCCCAGGCCCCCTGGACCACCTCTGTCTGGAGGCCTACAGGCAACTGACTGAGGTGATGAAGGACCGGAACTTCTCCATAGAGCAGGCGGAGCAGACCCTTCTACAGTACATCGAGGAGCATCTCGCCGACATCAACCTCACCGTGCTGTCCGATGTGGCGGGGATGAACCAGAATTACCTGAGCCATTATTTCAAAAAGCATTTTGGAATCACATTCCTGGATTATGTGACGCGAAAGAAAATAGAAAAGGCAAAAGAGCTGCTGACGGGTACCGACCTGACCTGCAAGGCCATCGGGGAGAGCCTGGGCTATCACGACCCCAACACCTTCATCCGGTCCTTCAAGAAGCTGGAGGCCGTGACCCCCAACGAATACCGGCGGACCCACAGGGGACAGCCCACATAAAGGCTGCCCCTCCTCCGTGATTTCCGCAAAAACGCAAAAATATATTCGAATTGCCGTTACAATTGCAATCGTCCTTACCGCGCCGTCCCCTTCTCCTGATAGAACATATTCCGCAGCGCGCAGATATCCCTGGGCAGGCTCTCCCTGTCCTCCGCGTCGTGCAGCTTCCTGACCCAGGCGTAATACTCGTTGGCCAGGGGCGTGGTCAGGGCGGAGGTCTTCGCGATGTAGCCCTTGCGGATGGCCTCGTGGGACACGCCGCGCATGAACTTCCAGAAATTGTAGTAGGCCAGTTTCAGCTTGGTCATGTACCCGGCGCTGTCCTCGATGACGAAGCCCTCGATCCTGCGTCCCCGGTATTCGTAATCCGCCTCCATTACCTCTATGTACCAGTCGTAGAATTCCTGCCAGGTGCCCAGCTCCGCCGCCCTCTCCTTGGGCTCCAGCCCCAGCCTTTCCGCCACATGGCACATGTCCTCATAGGCGTATCTGCCGAATTCCATCTTGTTGTACACGATATCCAGCAGGAACAGTCTGCTCTCCGGATATTCGATGATATGCGGGTCGTTCTCCATGTCCACGCACTCGAAGACAAAGGAGACTTCATGCTCCCTGCAGTACGCCTTCAGCTCCTCCAGATGCTCCGGGGACACCTTCCGCCGCACCATCTCCTGGAAATATCCCGCGTACTGGCTGTCTATGGTGGACTTGCTGGCCAGGAACAGCGCGTCCTCATACTCGTTGTAGCTGGCAATCCCCAGGAAGCCGTTCTCCTTCACGTAGGCCGTCACCGGGAACTGCAGCTTATGCTGCAGCATGTCGAACCTGGTCTCGGGCCGCTCGTTCACATTGAAGAACTTGTCGTAGGCCCTGGCCACCACCTTTCCCTTCATAGTGTCCAGGTACAGGCCCCTGGCCTTGGTGGTCTGAGCGTCCCAGACTCTTTCGTAGAAGGCCTTGTCCGTGTAGTTGAAGGAGGAGATGCTGCCGTACTTCTTCTCCTGGATATACTTATTCTGGCGCAGGGCCATGATGACATCTGCAATGTCGCTCTCCGCCACTGCCTGCTGCTCCAGAATCTCCGGCGTCCTGTACACCTCATTGGGCACCTCGATACAGCGGATGCCCTCCCCGTCCACCTGGACGCAGCGCAGGCAGCCGCCGTATTCCACCTGCCCCTCCAGGTTGAACACCCTGTCGTTGACCTGCACGGGCAATTGCTTGGTGTTGCGGTGCCCGTGGATCTGGTAGCAGTTCTGTGGCGTGGTGTCGAAGAAGGACTCGGCTATGACCTCGAAGTCATTGTAGCTGCCCACGCCCTTAATCATCTGCTCCGTGGCCACGAAGGAGATGTTCTCCGGCAGGGTGCTCAGTCCCGCGTGGGTGACCAGGAGTATTTTATCGTTATACCGATAATAGGCGCACTGGCCGAATTTCCGGTATAGCTGCCTTACCTGCTTTTTGTCCAGCCCCGCGGCATCCAGCGCCGGCCTGGTGACCAGCTCGAATTCCTTTGACCTGCCTGCGGCGTCATTGGCCCAGTGCCACAGCCACCTCTCGTGGTTGCCCTCCAGCATCAGCACGTTCTTCCGGTTCATGACGGACATCAGGAACCGTACCACCTCCACGTTCTCCAGCCCCCTGTCGATGTAATCCCCCACAAAAATATACATTTCATCGTCTTTGATGCCGCCGTTGTCCGCCAGGTACTTCTGCAGGGCCGTGTTGCAGCCGTGGATGTCGCCGATGTGGTGGATGCGCTTATAGGAAGACATGTCGAAGAGCCTGGTCCAGACTGCGTCCAGCTCCTCCGGCCGAATCACCTTGATGCCGGAGGGGATCTTCTGGGTGCGGAATCTGGAGTACATGTTGTCGATCACCGCCTCGGGCACCCGCTTGAAGGTCTCCCTGGCCGCATTCCTGCGCTTCACCTCCTCAATCGGGATGTCCGTGAAGTCCACGCAGTACATCCTGTACCGATAAGTCTCGCACATCTCCTTGTACCGGTTCATCTCGCTGGTCTTGGAGTTAGTGGCGTCTATGACCGTGAAGTCTCCCCTCTGCATCCTGACCTCCAGGATGGCGAACAATGTCTTCCACACCACACCGTCATTGTCCTGGCTGATCCCCTCCGTGCCGTCCGGCAGCATCACCGGGCTCTGGCACAGCAATCTGATGTCGTCCGCAGACAGGGCGTAGGGCTTCAGGCCATGCTGCTCGATCCAGGTGGACTTCCCGCAGCTTGCGGAGCCCCTCAATAAAAGCAAAATCCTCATTTTCATTCCTCCCAAATATATACTGCATAACGCTGAATCCTGCCGCCAGGCTCCTCTCCCTCACTCTTTCAAAAGCTGGGCGATCAGATGCTCCACCTCATGGAGCTGTTCCCTGCTGTTCTCCCTGTGGCTGAGCCTGCGGTACTCCGAGGGGGACATGCCCTTCATGGCCCGGAAGGCCTTGGTGAACACCAGGGCGTCATTGTAGCCGCAGGACAGTGCGATGCTCTCTATGGGGTAAGTGGTGGAGTCCAGCAGCTCTCTGGCCTTGGTGATGCGGAACGTGGAGAGGAACTGCTGGGGGGACATCCCGAGATAGTTCTGGAACAGGGTATAGAGATAGCTTCTGTTGATGCACACATAATCCGCCACATCCGTCACCTTGATGGGATTGCAGTAATTGCTCTGGATGAAGGATACGGCCTTCTTCACATACTGGTTGCCCTTGTCCTCCTGGTCCCTGGCCACCACGCCGGCGCTCTCGGCCAGCACGGACAGGAACACCCCCAGCAGCCCGTTGCGGCGCAGGTCGTCCGCCACGCCGAAGGTATTGTGCTCCATCATGTCCTTTATGATGGAATACAGCTCCTGGTCCCTGTCGCAGGAAAAGACAGGATGCCTGGCGGACAGCCCCATGGCGCTCAGGTACTCCCCCGCCCGGGTCCCGCCGAAGCCCACCCACAGATAGCTCCAGGGCTCCTCCCGGTCCGACTGGTAGAAGGCCAGCTCATTGGGCTGTATCAGGAAGCCGTACCCCGCCTCCAGCCTGTACTCCTTGTCGTGGAACCGGAACAGCCCTCTGCCGCTCAGCACATAGTGTATCAGGTAATGGGGCTTGGAGGCGGGGCCGAAGCTGTGGAGCCCCTCCGTCCGGGAGCAGCCGCAGCAGTTCACATACAGGCTGCCCGCCTTATCATTCTCAAAGTCCAGCTTAAAGGCTTTCTCCATGGGAGACCATCTCCTTTTGGCAGGCCCTGACCCTCCAGGCCAGGGCTTTGCCCCGGCCCTCATCCGAAGGCCGGGGCCGCATTTCAGAACACGATTTCAGAACGCGAATTCCTTCCTGTCCAGATCGGCCTGCACCTTCTCCAGGTCCTGCCGGATATGGAGCTTCTGGGGACAGGCCTTCTCGCACTTGCCGCACTTCACGCAGTTCTTCGCCTGCTTCTCGTCGCCCAGGTTCCGCTCCCAGCTCCCCTTGACCATGTTGTAGTTCTGGTACATGTGGTAGGTGTTCCAGGCCCGGAAGTTGCCCGGGATGTCCACCCCCGCAGGGCAGGGCATACAGTAGCGGCAGCCCGTGCAGCCGTTCTGTACGCGGCCCTTGATCAGCGCCACGATGTCCTCGATGGTCTTTCCCTCCTTCTCCGAAAGGGGCCTGAATTCCGCAAAGGTCCTCAGATTGTCCTCCACCTGCTCCATGGTGCTCATGCCGCTTAAGATGACCTTCACATTGGGCAGGCTCCCCACCCAGCGCAGGGCGTAGGAGGCGATGGAGGCCTCCGGATCCAGCGCCCGGAATCGCCCCGTGATGTCCTCCGCGAAAGCCGCCAGAGAGCCGCCCTTGACCGGCTCCATGATCACCAGGGGGATGCCCTTCTCCTCCGCCAGGCGGTAGCCCTTCATCCCGGCCTGCTCCTCCGTGTCCATGTAGTTGAGCTGAATCTGGCAGAAATCCCAGTCCCTGTAGTTCAGGATCTCTTCGAAGACATCATAGTCGTCATGGAAGGAGAATCCCAGATACCTGATCCTTCCCTCGGCCTTCAGGGCCTCCAGCTTCTCCACCGCGCCCAGCTCCACCATCTTGTGGAAGCTGTCCTTGTTCAGGGCGTGCATGAGATAGAAGTCTATGTAGTCCGTCTGCAGCCTGCCCAGCTGCTCCTGAAAGGTCGCCTCCACGTCCTCCAACTTCTCCACCTTCCAGCAGGGCAGCTTGGTGGCCAGGTAGAAGGAATGCCTGTCGTATTTCTTCAGGGCCCTGCCCACGAAGGGCTCGCTGGTGCCGTCGTGGTAAGGATAGGCGGTGTCGATATAGTTCACTCCGGCGGCGATGGCCTTATCCAGCATCCGCTCCGCCTCCGGCTCGTCAATCTTTCCATCTGCGGTCACCGGGAATCGCATGCAGCCGAATCCCAGCAGCGACGTCTCGATTCCCAGTTTCTCCAGTTTTCTTTTCTCCATTTTATTCTCCTCCATTCATTATGATGCGCTATCTTTTCTTCAGCATCTTTTTCTCGCCCTTATTGTAAATCTTCATGGTGACATACGCCTCCACAATCAAAAGCAGCGTACCCACAAGGCTGACCCACCCTCCGAACAGATAGGTGAAGAACATGGTGAGCACCGCCACAGCGCCAAAGCCAAAGACCAGCTTGGCGCAGAACTTATTGTACTTCTTCACGTCCTCCACCTGGATGGTGAACTTGTTGAACACCTTGTTCCTCTCATCGCTGCTGAGAATCTTTGCGCCCACATAAGCGCATGTACCTCCTATGAACAAAAGCAATATCAGATCCATACTCTCCTCCTATTTATCCTTCCGCATCTGCCCTTCCGGCATGTTCCGGGCACCGGCCTATTCTCCGTATATCTTCTCTCTCAGATATCTGGCGTTGGTCTCGAAATCCACCTCCAGCACCTGCATCTCCCGGATCGTCACGTCCCGGTAGGTGTCCGGCTGGGGGATATTGTCGGACACGATGTCGTAGGTCAGCAGCTTCCCCGCCATCAGGCTCAAGGAAAAGCACTCGTTCCGGGTCAGGTTGGTGGTCAGGTTCGGCATGAGGCCGTCTATCAGCCCTCCCGCATTGGTGAGCACAGCTCCCGGAAGCTTGCCGATCACTGCCGTCAGTACCTTCCTCTGGCGCTCCGTCCTGCCGAAGTCCGTGCCCAGGTAGCGGTTCCTGCTGTAGGCCAGGGCCTGGGGGCCGTTCAGGTGCACCACCGCCGGGCCGTTGTCAGCCACGGACAGATCCATATTGTCCGTGCCCTGCTCCCTGCCGGTGAGCATGTTGTACTCCACCAGATACCCGTTCACATACTCGATCTCATCCCTGGTCAGCTCCAGCTCGATGCCGTCCACCGCGTCCACCAGGTTGGCGAAGGCCTCGAAGTTCACCAGCATGTACCGGTTCACCGGGATGCCGAAATTGTGCTCGATGGTCTTCATCAAAAGCTCCGCCCCGCCGAAGGCGTAGGCCGCGTTCAGGCGGTTGCCCTGGTACTGGTTGCCCTGGTGCTCGGGAATCTCCACGTAGATGTCCCGCAGCAGGGAAGTCATGTAGACGGTCTTGGTCCTGCTGCTGATGGACAGGAGGATCATGGCGTCGGAGCGGCCGTCCTCCCCGTTCTCTCTGGAGTCGTTGCCAATCAGAAGGATGTTTACAACCCCGTCTTCCTTCATGGGCTCCGCGGCCATGGCTGCCAGTTCCTTATAATTCATCTTTCCATACACCGCTCCCACAAGCTGGTACAGGCCCACGCCCAACAGGGCTACGATCAGCACCAGGGCTATCAGGAATTTCCTGAGCCTGTGTTTCTTCCTGCGGCGCTTCTTCTGCGCCCTCGGCGGTGTCTTCGGCTTCTTCGTCATCCGGGAATCCCCCTCCCTCTGCTCCGGCTCTGTCTCTTTGGAATTCCCTTTCTTTTGAGACTTCTTTCTCCTCTGAGGCCTCTCCTCCTCTTCGTACCCTTCGTATTCTTTCCTTCTGCGGGGCGGCTCCGACTCGTACTCCGGCCGTCTGCCGCGGGGCGGCTCCTCTCCGTACTCAGGCCTTCTGCCGTCAGCCGACTCCGACCCGTACTCCGGACGCCTCCTCCGGGGCGGCGCCTCTCCGTACTCCGGACGTCTGCTGCCGGGCGGCTCCTCCTCGTATCCGGGCCGTCTCCTCCGGGGCGGTTCCTCTCCGTACTCAGGCCTTCTGCCGTCAGCCGACTCCGACCCGTACTCCGGAC
>NZ_CAJUCP010000026.1:70782-71495 GCF_910585425.1 uncultured Acetatifactor sp.
GCCTCCTCCGGGGCGGTTCGTCCCCGTACTCCGGCCGTCTGCCGCCAGCCGCCCCCGCTTCATATCCGGGCCGTCGCCTCCGGTACGGCTCCTCCCCGTATCCCGGCCGTCTGCCGCGGGGCCCCGCTTCCTCCCGCCAGTCCTCCGGATAGGGCTCCTCCTCTTCATATGCCCCGTCCTCCGGGCTCCAGCGGGACTCGTCCTCCCAATCCTCCCAGTCGTCCCAGTCCTCGCCGTCCCCCGCATACGCGTCCTCGTCCTCCCGGGATTCCCGCTCTCTCCGGGAGCGCCCCCCGCTCCAGGGCCCCTCTATGATCCGGACATCCTGCGGCTCTCTCCGGGCATCCGGGAATTCCAGGACTTCCGGGGACTCCGGCGGCCCCGTTTCCCTCCTGCCGCTTCCGGGATCTCCGGCCCCGTCTATCTCCTTCTCCAGGAACGCCTCCAGCCCCCGCTGAATCTGCTCCATCTCATTTTTATTGTTGTCGTCCATCCACCTTCTCACCTCTTGCACTGACTTATGATGCACTATACCACATCCCGGCCCATCCGTCACGAAAAGAAACATTAATATTTTTTAAATATTGCCTTTTCCCCTCCCAGATATTATTATTATAATGTAAAAACATCTGATTGCCAATGTTATTCTCACAAAAAAGAGCTTCCTGTATAATTCAAATGTAAGGAATTCCAAGAAGGGTGGTTGATAAAAA
>NZ_CAJUCP010000027.1 GCF_910585425.1 uncultured Acetatifactor sp.
ACAGGGGCAGTCTGCGCTTTTTTGGCTACCCGGCAGGTTGTGTTTCATAGTAAAAGCAAACGGCACCGCCCCAAAGGAAGACCTTGTGGAACTCTGGAAAAGAATCCTTTTCAACATGGCCATCACCAACAGCGATGACCATCTGCGCAACCACGGTTTCCTCTTGGGGCAGAACGGCTGGCGGCTTTCTCCGCTATATGACGTGAATCCCGTGCCTTATGGCGACACCTTGGCCCTGAACATCGATGCGGACGACAACACTATCTCACTTGAGCTGGCCATTGATACCGCCCCTTACTACGGCCTGACAAAAGAGCTTGCGCAATCTATGGCCCTGGAAATGCTCGATACCATCCGGCAAAACTGGCAGCGCCTTGCCAGAAAGAACGGCCTCACCCACGCTGCAATGGAGCAGATGCGCCCCGCTTTCACCCTCTGTTATGAAACCCCAGGCTGATACAGGTGAATTCTCCTGCCACGGACGCTATCCCAAGGGAGATTCCCAGGCGGTCGCACAGCTGCTTTACAAGATATAGCCCCATTCCGGTACCGCCGGATGCACTGTACCCTGCACCTCCCGGCCAGGTATCCCTGACCGCCCTGCCTGCGCCGCTTCCAGGGCAGCCATCCCCGTCCGTCCGGGAAGCGGCTGCTCCCGCACAGCTTCCCGTAAACCCCCGCTCCGTGACCTGGCGCAGCTCATGGGCCAAAATCCCGGGCCCATCGTCCCGGACGGAAATCGTGCCCTCCGCAGCCCGGATGCTTATCTGGCAGCCCGGACAGTGCTTCGCGCAGTTGACCAAAAGCTGCTTCAGCATGAAGCACACCGACTTCCTGTCTGAATAGACGGAGAAGTCCCCCTCCGCCTCCACGCTGATGCCCGCCCCAATCAATAGCTCCATCTGGCTCTTCACCGCCTCCTCTATCACATCTGCCGCGGAAAACCCACATATCTTCACATCCTTTTCCATAGTCCGCAGCCTGGCGTAGTACAGAATGCTCTCCGTCAGATTGTCCGCCCGCTTCAGCTCCCGCCGCAGCTTCCGCCCATCCCCTCCATTGTCCAGAATCAGAGAACATGCCGTCAGCGGCGTCTTCATCTCATGAATCCAGCGCTCCACATAATCGCAGTACGCCTCCTTCTCCCTGCGGGCCTCCTCCGCCACCCCTACCGCACAGCGGGACAGCTCCAGCATGATACGGAAATACCGCCTCTCTAAAGCGCCCACAGGCTTCGGCAGCACCTCCCCCAGCAGCCAGACCTCCGGCAAATCCCGAATCAGCTTCTCCAGCGCCTCCATCCGCCTCCCCTCCAGCAGCCCCACTGCCAGAAGCCAGAGCAGGACCACCGCCAGATACACTCCCGCCAGAAGCCCGATCAGCGCCGCCCCCGCTCCCGCCACAGCCAGAATCAATCCGAAACCAAGCCCTCCCATGCCTAAGAAACACAGCGTCACCAGCCTGGACTCACAGGCATCCCTGAAATAACGAAAAACCGTATAAATCTTCCCCGCCCTCACAACCGATACCCCACCCCTCGGACTGTCCGGATGAATTCCCCCGCTCCCGCCCGCTTCAGCTTCTCCCGCAGCCGGTTCACATTCACATACAGCGTATTCTCATCCACATACAGACTGTTCTGCCATAAATCCTCCACCATCTCCTCTTTGGTGCAGAGGCCCTTCTTCATCAGGCAGGCCAGAATCCGCGTCTCGTTCTTCGTCAGCTCCAGCCGCTGCCCCTGATACTCCGCCGCAAGCTGCGCCAAATCCAGCGCAAGCCCCCTGACGGCAAGCACACAATCGCCCTGCCCAGGCACCCCCTGCTCCGGCGAAGCGCCCCTCCTGACTTTCAAGAGCCTCTCCATCCGGGCCAGCAGCACCGAGGAATGATAAGGCTTGCGGATGTAATCGTCCGCCCCCACTCCAAAGCCCAGCAGCTCGTCCTCTGCGGAGTCCCGCCCCGTGAGGAAAATCACGGGCACATCCGACTCCATCCGAAGCCTCCTGCACAGCTCGAACCCGCTCTCCCCGGGGAGGTTCACGTCCAGCAGCGCCAGCTCGCAGGGCGGCTGCCCCACCACCTCATATCCGTTGGCCCGCAGAAGCATCGTCAGCTCCTCCCGGACGCTCCCGTCGTCCTCCACCACCAATATCCTGTCCATGCAGCCCGCCTCCCCTTCTGGAATCCTCCGCAAATCTCTGCAAATACTATCCCCTCTTACACCCCTATAGTAAAAGAGCGACGAGGAAATTGTCAACATATTTTTGTTCTAAACAGTTAATGCCCCGCAGCCAAGCCGCGGGGCATCCGATTTCCGATATTTCACCCTTTCACGATCCGAACCCGGAACACGCCTCCTATGGCCTCCAGTGCACGGATGATCTCTTCCGTGGGAGCCTCCTCCACATCCAGCATGGTGTAGGCCACCTCCCCCCGGGATTTGTTGGTCATGTCGCTGATGTTGATTCCCTTCTCGCCAAACTCCGCGGTGAACTTGGTAATCATATTCGCGATATTCCGATGGAAAATCGCCACGCGGCCCGCCTTGGTGCAGATCCCCATGTCGCAGGCGGGATAATTGACGCTGTTCCGTATATTTCCATTCTCCAGGTAGTCCATCATCTCTTCCACAGCCATCACCGCGCAGTTGTCCTCGGACTCCTCCGTGCTGGCCCCCAGATGGGGAATGACGATACAGCCCTTCTGCCCCGCCGTAGTGGGATTGGGGAAATCCGACACATACCTGGCCACCTTGCCGCTCTTTAAGGCCTCCAGCACATCCGCCTCATTCGCCAGCAGATCCCTGGCGAAGTTCAGCAGAATGACCCCGTCCTTCATCTTGGAAATGGCATCCGCGTTCAGCATCCCCCTGGTGGAATCCAGCAGCGGCACATGGATGGTGATGTAGTCGCACTGGGCGTAGATATCCTCCACATTGGTCACATGGTGCACCGCCCGGCTCAGGCTCCAGGCCGCGTTCACGGAGAGGTATGGATCGTACCCGTACACCTCCATGTCCAGCGCCACCGCCGCATTGGCCACCTTCACGCCAATCGCGCCCAGGCCGATGACCCCCAGCTTCTTACCCCTGATTTCCGTGCCCGCGAAATTCTTCTTGGCCTTCTCCGCGGACTTCGCGATATCCGCATCCTCCTTCGCCGCTTTCACCCACTCAATGCCGCCCACCACGTCCCGGGCCGCCAGCAGCATCCCGGCGATGACCAGCTCCTTCACGCCGTTGGCATTGGCCCCCGGCGTATTGAACACCACCACGCCGTGCTCCGCGCATTTCTCCAGCGGAATGTTATTGACCCCGGCGCCGGCCCTGGCCACGGCCAGAAGGCCCTTGGGCAGCTCCATCTCATGCATGGACGCGCTGCGCACCAAAATGCCCTCCGCCGCCTCCACGTCCGCGGTGATTTCATATTCACTGCTGAAATTCTGTAAACCCACCTGTGCGATGGGATTCATGCAATTGATTTTGTACATAGCTTCTCCTATCCGAACGCATTCCGGCCATTCAGCATTCACGGACCATTTTCACCTTTAAGGGACGTTTGGTCAGAAATTCTGCATTTTCGTCCATTGTCGTTCCCGGATGCCGGTATATGTCGTTCTGCATGTCAACCGCTTCATCAATTTGATACAAATATCCTTTTTCTTTTCCGTTATGTTCGATTACGCCATCGTCATCATAACATAGCACTCTGGGCTGATGTGAAAATGCCTCTGCAAGTTCTTTCCACTGTGTTATGGTACTGCCTGTTCTCAACTCCGTAAAAAGCATATTGGATCCATGATACCAGACGCCATCCGACTTTACTTCAAGTTTCATGTATTTTCTTCTATCCTTAGCTTATGCGTTCTCCGCCTCGAATTTCCCCATGAATTCCACCAGCTTCTCCACTCCCTCCATGGGCATGGCATTGTAGATGCTGGCCCGCATGCCGCCCACGGAGCGATGCCCTTTCAGGTTCTCGAAGCCCGCCTCCCTGGCCTCCTTCACGAATTTCGCGTCCAGATCTCCATCCCCGGTGACGAAAGGCACGTTCATCAGAGAGCGGTCCTCCTTCCGTACCGTCCCCCGGAACATTTTGCTCTGGTCCAGGAAATCATAGAGAATCTTCGCCTTTTTCTCATTGTATTCCTTCATGGCCTCCAGGCCGCCCTGTCTTTTCAGCCACTTGAACACCTTGCCGCAGATATAGATGCCATAGGCGGGCGGCGTATTGTACAGGGAATCATTGTCCGCATGGATTTTGTACCGCAGCATGGTAGGCGTGCCGGGCAGCACATCCTCGGTAATCAGATCCTCCCGGATGATGACGATGACCACCCCGGCAGGCCCGATGTTCTTCTGTACACCGCCATAAATCACACCATATTTCGTCACATCCACCGGCTCCGACAGGAAGCAGCTGGACACATCCGCCACCAGCGGCTTTCCCTTGGTATCAGGCAGGGTTTTGAACTTCGTCCCATAGATGGTATTGTTCTCGCAGATATAGACATAATCCGCGTCCTCGCTGATCGGCAGATCGGAGCAGTCCGGAATATAGGAAAAAGTCTCGTCCTCGGAGGAGGCGATCTTGTTGGCTCTGCCGTAAATCTGCGCCTCCTGGTAAGCTTTCTTCGCCCACTGTCCGGTGACGATGTAATCGGCCACCCTGTTCTTCATCAGATTCATGGGAATCATGGCGAACTGCTGGCTGGCGCCTCCCTGCAGAAACAGTACCCTGTAATTATCGGGAATCTTCATCAGGTCACGCAGATCAGCCTCCGCCTCCTTGATAATGGTATCATAGGCCTTGGAGCGGTGGCTCATCTCCATGACGGACATACCTGTCCCCCCATAATCCAGCATCTCGTCCGCTGCCTCCCGCAGCACCTCCTCAGGCAGGACCGCTGGCCCCGCGGAGAAATTGTAGACTCTCTTCATCTTGGCTCCTCCTCACTTCTTTCTATGGACTGGAAATTATACTGCACACCGCCAGCCAAATACTTTCCCGGAGACACCACTGTAAATCCTGGCGGTCTGCAGTATAACTGTTTTCTATCGTTCCTTTAATCTCCCGGCTGTTCTGCGCTTTCGCGCCCTTCCGCATGGCCCGGGCGAGCTCCTCCACTTCCTCTGAAAGCTTTAGAAAGTAGTCTTTCAGCAATTCCGGGGATTCCGGCCTGATCCGTCACATGGCTTGTCACATGAATCGTCACATAGATATAGAATAAACGCTCCCGGCGCTTTAGTCAAGTACATCGTTAAAATCTCAGGGTACAATTTATACTCCGGTTTCAGGCTGCAGGAAGCTATTCCGCCCTTTATACTGTATGATGATAAAGTCTGCACCAATTTCCGGCCACAGACCGCCGACAAGATACCTTTGCTCATTTTCCTACTGTAAATTCCTGCGGTCTGCAGTATAATCCGGGAAAATCAGTAGAACATGATCACCGGCATCCCCACCTCCACCATCTCATAGAGCTGCGACATATTGGCTGTGGGCGTATTGATGCAGCCATGGGAGCCGCCTGTCTGATATATCTGTCCCCCGAAGCTCCCCCTCCAGCTGGCGTCATGGATCCCGATGTTTCCGACCACGGGCACCCAGTATTTGACGAAAGATTCATAGTCGGCACCCCGCAGGATCTGGTTCCGCTGTTTCCCATGGATATAATTGATTCCCTGGGGCGTGCCCATGCGCCTGCCCGTATTGCCTGTCACGATATCCGTCTCCAGCTCCAGTTCTCCTGACGCGTAATAGTACATCTTCTGTTCCGTCATGTCTATCTCGATATAGGTATCGCCGATGTCGTCCAGCCCCCGCACATACCCCTTTTGAATATATGCGGGCACATGCATTTCCGTTCCGTCCGGCACATCAGAATCTGCCGCGCCCTGCGTACCGGCATCCTCCCCCGGGTCGGCCGCCTGATTGCCTGCCCGGTTCTGCAGCGCCTCCAGAAGGTATGCTTTCTCGGCCTCCACGTCCAGCTTCGTCCCGTAGGTGACATAGTTTACCGTTACCAGGTCTCCCCTGGTGGATTGGAACTGCTTCTCACTGCCGCAGGTATCGTAATCCGCCGCCAGGGCCTCCACCCAGGCCTGAAGCATGGCTTCGTCGATTACGACTCCGCCTTCTTCATCCAGGACCGGACAGCCGTCCCTCTCCGTTTTCAGGAAACCCGATGTGACAGCCGGTGTCAGAGGAATCTGCTCCGCCCCCATGTCATATACGATCCTGCTCCCTCTCTCCGCGTATGCCGACACCTGCTCCCAGATATCCCGCTGCCTCCTGTCATAAGCGCTGTCCGGCAGATCCTCATAGCATCCCCCCGCCGCCAGGTCTATGGCCGTCTGTCCTTTTGCCAGACACTCCTCCACATAGGCGCAGGCCTTTTCCGGGTTCAGCCGATCCGCGTTCCCGTCCTGGAGCACGAAGCCCTCCTCCGACTTCCGTACCCTGACGCCCTCCGCCCGTTTCCGCTCTTCCTCCATAAACGGCAGCCCTTCCAGGCAGGTCTGCAGCTTTTCCCTGTCCACGGCATACTTTCCCGCCGCCAGCTCGCTGGACACGGGCTTCTGGAGATTGTCCATCCAATAGACGGACGCGTTCTGCTTCAGATACGCCCTCAGCGCGTCCCTGTAATCCGGCCTGATGTCAGCGTCCCGCATATCGATTTCCCAACCGGCGCCGTCAGCATCCACAATCGTTATCAGAGATACCTCCGATTCCTCCTGCGCGCCCACCAGCTCCTCGTTCACCTGTTCTATGGATTTTCCGGTACAGTACACCCCGTTGATCCACGTATTCACAGGAAAATTGTTCCGGTAATACAGAGTCAGGGCCAGCAGTCCCCCCAGCCCCAACAGTATGCCGCTTAACAGAAATATCGTCAGAAACCGTAAAATCCTCTTCATAAGCGCAGCCGGAACCTGCCGGCCGTTCTCCTCCCAAAATATATTCCTCTCTCCCTGGAAAGACAGCCCTGCCGGAAAGCAGGGCTGGATGGGACCGCTCCTACAGATCGTCCCCGTCGAATACCTCCGCTATGGGCGCTCCCGCCGGAACCATGGGGAACACCTTGTCGTCCTCCGGGATGATGCACTCGATCAGCACCGGAGCCTTCAGTGCGATGGCTTTCTCTATGGCGGGCTCCACCTCTTCCTTCCTGGTCACCCGGATGGCCTCGCAGCCCAGCCCCTCCGCCACCTTGCAGAAGTCCACCTTGTCGCTCAGGACCGTCTGGGAATAGCGCTTGCCGTAGAACAGGGTCTGCCACTGCCGCACCATCCCCAGCACATGGTTGTTGATGACCACCTGGATAATGGGAATATGATATCGGCTGGCCGTGGCCAGTTCGTTCATGTTCATGCGGAAGCATCCGTCCCCCGCGATATTGATGCATAGCTTATCCGGCTGCCCAAGCTGGGCGCCGATGCAGGCCCCCAGGCCGTAGCCCATGGTGCCCAGGCCGCCGGAAGAAAGGAAGGTGCGGGGCTTCGTATAGCGGTAATACTGCGCCGCCCACATCTGATGCTGCCCTACGTCCGTGGTGATCAGGGCCTCCCCCTTGGTGACCCTGTCGATGGCCTCTATCACATAGGGGCAGGATAACTGGGAATCGTCATATTTTAAGGGATATTTCGTTTTCAAATCAGCGATGGTCTTCATCCAGTCGCTGTGCTCCTGCTTCTCCAGGCGCCTGTTCAGCTCCTGGAGCACCAGCTTCAAATCGCCCACCAGGCTGGCGTCCGCGTGGATGTTCTTGTTGATCTCCGCCGCATCGATGTCCATATGTATGATTCTGGCATTCTCCGCGAATTTCTTCGGATTGCCGATGACGCGGTCGGAGAACCTGGCCCCCAGGGCAATCAGCAGGTCGCACTGGCTGACGCCCAGGTTGGACGTCTTGGTGCCATGCATGCCGATCATGCCAGTGTATCTCTCGCTCCTGCCATCGAAAGCGCCTTTTCCCATCAGGGTATCGCATACGGGGGCGTCAATCAGCTCCGCAAAAGCCGCCACCTCCTCGCAGGCATCCGAAGCCACGGCGCCGCCGCCCAGATAGATATAGGGCTTTTTCGCGGCCCGGATGTATTCCGCCACCTGGTCGATCTCCTCCTCGGTGCAGCGGTATGTTCTGGGCTCCACTTCCACAGGCTTCGGGACATACTCACAGACAGCCGCGGTCACGTCCTTGGTGATGTCCACCAGCACGGGGCCGGGGCGGCCGCTCCTGGCGATGGTGAACGCCCGTCTGATGGTGTCCGCAAGCTCCTCCACATTCTTCACGATATAGCCATGCTTCGTGATGGGCATGGTGACACCTGCTATGTCCACCTCCTGGAAGCTGTCCTTCCCCAGCATGGGAAGGGTCACATTGGCCGTGATGGCCACCACGGGCACGGAATCCATGTAGGCCGTGGCGATGCCCGTCACCAGGTTCGTGGCTCCCGGGCCGCTGGTGGCCAGGCACACGCCCACCTTGCCCGTGGCCCTGGCGTATCCGTCCGCCGCGTGGGCCGCTCCCTGCTCGTGGGACGTCAATATATGCCTGATTTCATCGCTGTGCTTGTAAAGAGTGTCATATATGTTCAGGATGGTGCCTCCGGGGTAGCCGAAGACAGTGTCCACGCCCTGCTCTTTCAGACATTCCACAACGATTTCCGATCCATTCAACTGCATGATATAATCCTCCGTTCTATGCCGATCCGCATTCTCCCTCGCATTCGGGAAATCACCCGCCAACGTTTTCCCTGCCTCTCACCGAAACGCGTTCCCTTCATTCCCGCACAAGCCCGAACTCCCGGGCTATCCGCCGGGTCCTGTCCATGCGGAAATAATACTCCTCCATGGGATTGCGCAGCCAGTGCTGCATTACATCGGCATCCTTCAGTATTTCGTCGAATGCGGCGTCCGTCCGCTCCTTGTCGCTGTGCTTCCCGATTGCATGGCACACGAGGGCTATCTCCTCCGCCGTAAAACAGCCCGCATCCCTGAGGATCTTCTCCGCCTCCACACTGCTGCTTTCGGCATGATTCTCCCGTATACCATCCCTGTACGCCGCAAAATCATGGAGCATTCCCGCAATCTGCGCCAATTCCGCACATTCCCGGTCATGTCCCCGGCGCAGCGCAATCAGCGCTCCCGCCTGCCCCACGCCATACAGATGGACATACCCTGCCCGCCGTTCGTCCGGGTCAGTGAGATTGTTCAACATGCCGTCCACATACTGCCTTACTGTGTCAACCCTTGTGTACTGCCGTTCCAACCCTTTCACCTCTCCGCAATCTCCAGCACCGCGCCCCTGTTGCCGCTGGTGACCATCTCCCGATACCTGGTGAGATACCCGGTGGTGACTTTGGGCTCCCTGGGCTGCCAGTTTGCACGCCTTTGCGCCAATATTTCATCGGAAACCAGAACATCCAGCCTGTTCTCCGGAATATTGATGCTGATGATATCTCCCTCTTCCACAAGGGCGATAGGGCCGCCCACTGCCGCTTCCGGGGAGACATGTCCGATGGAGGCCCCTCTGGACGCGCCGGAGAACCGTCCGTCCGTGATCAGAGCCACGCTGGAGCCCAATCCCATGCCCGCGATGGCGGAGGTGGGATTGAGCATCTCCCGCATGCCGGGGCCTCCCTTGGGGCCTTCATAGCGGATGACCACCACGTCCCCCGCCACGATTTTGCCGCCCTTGATGGCATCGATGGCATCCTCCTCGCAGTCGAACACCCTGGCAGGGCCCTGGTGCACCAGCATCTCGGGCACAACGGCGGAGCGCTTCACCACGCCGCTGTCCGGGGCCAGGTTGCCCTTCAGGATGGCGATGCCGCCGGTCTCGGAATAGGGTTTCTCCACCGGGCGGATGACCTCGGGATTCAGGTTCCTGCAGTCTTTGATGTTCTCTCCGATGGGTGTGCCGTTCACGGTCATGCAGTCGAGATTCAGCAGATTTTTCTTCGTCAGCTCGTTCATCACCGCATATACGCCGCCCGCCTCGTTCAGGTCTTCCATGTAGGTGGGGCCTGCCGGAGCCAGGTGGCACAGATTCGGCGTCTTTGCGGACAATTCGTTGGCGATGTCCAGATTCAGATCCACACCGGCTTCCCTGGCGATGGCAGGGAGATGGAGCATGGAATTGGTGGAGCAGCCCAGAGCCATGTCCACGGTGAGGGCATTCATAAACGCTTTCTCGGTCATGATGTCACGGGGCTTGATATCCTTTTCCACCAGCTCCATGATCTTCATGCCCGCGTGCTTGGCCAGCCGGATGCGCTCGGAGTACACCGCCGGTATCGTGCCATTGCCCCGAAGTCCCATGCCGATGGCCTCCGTCAGGCAGTTCATGGAATTGGCCGTGTACATGCCGGAGCAGGAGCCGCAGGTAGGGCATACCTTCTCCTCATATTCGCACAGCTCCTCCATGGACATGGTACCTGCCGCCACGCTGCCCACGGCCTCGAACATGGAGGACAGGCTCTTCTTCTGTCCGTGGATACGGCCCGCCATCATAGGGCCTCCCGACACGAAAATAGTGGGGATGTTCACCCTGGCCGCCGCCATCAGCAGTCCCGGCACGTTCTTGTCGCAGTTGGGGATGCACACCAGCCCGTCGAAGCCGTGAGCCAATGTCATGCACTCCGTGCTGTCCGCTATCAGATCCCTGGTCACCAGGGAATATTTCATGCCCACATGCCCCATGGCAATGCCGTCGCACACCGCGATGGCAGGGAACATGATGGGAGTGCCGCCCGCCATGGCCACGCCCATCTTCACGGCCTCCGCAATCTTGTCAAGGTTCATATGGCCGGGCACGATTTCATTGTAGGAACAGACGATTCCGATCAGCGGACGTCTCCTCTCCTCCTCCGTATACCCCAGCGCATTGAACAAGCTTCTGTGGGGCGCCTGTGCGGTGCCCGTCTTTACTGCGTCACTCCTCATCTTTTTCACACCTTTCTGAAATTTTCACTCTGTCAAACGGAGTTTTAAGACAATCTCCTCGTCGTTCATCTCACCGTTTTCGCGAAATCCAAATTTGTGGTACAGGCCAAGCGCCTTCTCATTGCTTTCCTTGGTGGACAAAGTAATCTGGTCAGCCCCGTTTCTCCTGAAATAATCTATGATTTCCTTCAGCGCCGCACTGCCGTATCCCTTTCCCTGTAGAGAAGCATCGATCATAAAACGCCAGAGCCAGTACCTGTCGTCAGCATCCTCATTATTTTCATCAAAAGCGAACATGGCAAAACCCACTAAAACCTCATCTGCATAGATTGCAAACGGCCTTGCAATCTCCGCGTATTCTTCCTTCTGCGCCTCCCCGAGGGAGTCCTCATTGGAAGCGATGTAGGCCTTCTGCTCCGGCGTTGTTCGCAGGGCAATGCAGTGCACCCGGTTGCCGTCATGGATTTCCCTTAACTCTATTCTCATACAGCATCTCCTCCCTGAACAGCCTGCCGTTAAAGCTGTATCCGTCAGACAGGGGTACAGGCCTTGCAGTCAAATGTCAGCGCTACCGGATCCGCTCCGCCAGCAGGTCTCCCATTCTGGTGCAGCCCACCTTCTCGCAGCCCTGGGAATAGATGTCGCCCGTGCGGTATCCGTCCTTCAGCACCTGCTTCACGGCCTTCTCTATTGTCTCCGCCTCCTTGTCCAGGTCGAAGCTGTAGCGCAACATCATGGCGGCGCTGAGCACTGTGGCGATGGGATTCGCAATGTCCTGTCCCGCGATGTCCGGCGCGGAACCGTGGCTGGGCTCGTAGAGGCCGAACTTGCTGTCGTTCAGGCTGGCGCTGGCCAGCATCCCGATGGAGCCTGTGACCATGCTGGCCTCGTCGGAGAGGATGTCGCCGAACATGTTTTCGGTGAGGATGACATCGAACTGTGCCGGATCCTTCACCAACTGCATGGCACAGTTGTCCACCAGCATATGCTCTAGCGCCACATCCGGGTAATCCGCGGCCACTTCCTCCACCACTTTCCTCCACAGCCTGGAGGAGTCCAGCACATTGGCCTTGTCCACGCTGGTGACCTTCTTCCGGCGCTTCCTGGCAATGTCGAAGCCCTTGATGGCGATGCGGCGGATTTCGTTCTCGTCATAGGTCAGGGTGTCGATGGCTTTGCGGACACCGTTCTCGCAGACGGTTTTTCGTTCACCAAAATACAATCCGCCGGTCAACTCCCGCATGATCAGCATGTCAAACCCTGCTTTGCTGATTTCCTCTTTCAGGGGGCAGGCCGCCGCCAACTCATCGTAGAGCACCGCAGGCCGCAGGTTCGCGAACAGGTTCAGGGCCTTGCGGATGGCCAGAAGCCCCGCCTCCGGGCGCAGGTTGGGGGGCAGCTTGTACCAGGGGGATTTCGTAGTGTCGCCGCCGATGGAGCCCATCAGCACAGCGTCCGCCGCCTTTGCCTTGGCAATGGCCTCCTCTGTCAGGGGAACCCCATGCACGTCGATGGACGCGCCTCCCATGAGGATGTCCTCGAATACCATTTTATGGCCGTATACAACGGCTATCTTCTCCAGAACCTTTTTTGCCTCCCGGACGATTTCCGGCCCGATGCCGTCGCCGGGAATACATGTGATATGTAGTTCCATATTCATCTCCCTTTCCTGATATGCGGGTCGCTCCGCTGGATATTTTCTAACTATAATAACTGATTCACGCATAAATATCAATAAAATGTTATAAAGAATCAATCTCTGGCCTCTCAGCCGTTCAATATACCATACTCCCTGTAAAGCTTATATCTGGCCGCCTCGTCCACTGCGGCAAGGCGCGCGTCCTCCGTCCTTCCCTCCGATAGCAGCCTGCCCACCAGCTGTCCGAGGATTTCTTCCCCTTGCCTTCTGCCTTGCCTTCTGCCCTGCTGTCTGCCTTGTTTTACACCCTTACGCACCCCCTGCTTCTCCGCTTCCTCCACAATCTCTCTCAGCGCTTTGCACATATCTGCTTCCTCCTCTCCGTCCTTATTTACCCTGAACTGCATATGTTCCTTCAATCCCTTTATGTTCGTGCATACATCGATGACATCAAACGCGCTCTTCGGTATCCTGCTGAAATACTCCCTGTTCTCCCATATATATCTCTCGTACCTCTTCCTGGATTCGCTGCATTTCATGATGCCCAGGACATATTTCAGATCCGAATCCATCTTCTGCAACGCCTCATCCGGAATATGCCTCATGTGGATCAGATGCACGCGATAATCCGCAAACAACTCCCTCAACCGCTCCGGCAGCAGACTCATGTCCACCATATCCGCCAGTGACAAGGGCTGCTTCCATCGCTTCCGTCCCCAATACAGCGTAAGGTTCAGGATCGGTTCAAGCCTGTCGCGCTTCCGGTATGCATACATAAAGTCGTCATCCTCCGTATATACCGAATTTTCCGCCCGATTCCTTTCCTGTATCCGCTCAATCCCGGCCCCATACTCCAGACTGTCCATCTCCATGAGCCTCCATGGAAAAATCAGGTTGACTGCATCCTGATTCTCCAGCCCCAGCCAGAAGCTATATCCTCCAGCCTTTATCCGTCTGATGACATCTCTCTGCCGAAAAGACAGCTTCCCCTTTGAGTTCCTGACGGCATAGAATCCATCGGCCGGCTCAAAGCTCCAGTCCTCTGGCAGCTTTTCTCCCAAATAATACTCCAGCACCGACCGTATCCGGTTCGGCTTTTTCATGTACACGTTCAAAGCATTGTTCGGTTCCCCCATCGTCCCGCCTTTCCGCAGGGACAGGAATCCGGCCCGTACAGAACGCGCGCGTTGCTCCTCCCTGCATATTATCCTGGTTGGTGTCAAGCAGGGAAGTTCTGAGATAATAGAATGTCAGACATCAAGTTCTGCCGGCATAGTCTGCCGCAGATTAGAATCTCCTGCTTATCGAATGAAAGCTATCATAGCTTCTGAACAATACTATAACACATTTGCAGGCCCGATACAATTGCCAATTATCATTTTTTCCTATTTTCCGTTTTCCATCCTCTCTTTCGTTGGCGTCATTCAGCAACGCCAGGCAGCAAAAACACCTGACAGGCCGCAACGCTCTGTCAGGTGCAATCATCTGCTATACATTATTTCTGTGTTTCTATCCCAAGCCTACGTCAGCACATAGCCTATCACATTCTTCTCCAGCGCGGAAATGCTTTCATACTCCTTCTGGACCTTGGTCCGAAGGGATCCGTCCTGTTCCTCCACCAGAATCACGGCATCGCATTCCGCCAGCATCTCCAGTGTGCTGGCATTGGCATTCATGCTGGCGCCTGTCATCAGCATAACGCTCTCCGGCAGTTGGGGCACGATTCTCTCCGTGAATTCCTCCAGCCTCCCGATGTCCACGGTGCCCGTCACCAGGAAAGTCCCTCCGTCCTTCGCCAGATTCGTTATGTTCGTGGCCACGATTCTGTAGGCTTCCTCCTCCGAAATCCGTTCCGTTCCGCTAAGCTTCGTCAAAAGCCCGTCCACGCCTGAGAAAAGCTTCTTCTTCCTTTTCTTCGGAATGGCCCCCAGCATATAATAGCCATACCTTTCCTTCAGTTCCCTCTCGCCGCGTATCATGTCGCTGAACACATAGCCCAGGCAATAACAGAACACCAGGACGAACATCCCTCCCACAAAGCCGATGACGGCATACTTCGGGATGCTGAGCTCCTTCACCTCGCCCAGTTCCTTCTCTATCTCCTCAATCGCCTTCTGCACCTGGTCCGCTGTCCGGCCTTCGGAATCCGTAGGTGCCGGCGCATCCGGCTGTGCCTGTTCCTTCAGCTCCGCCAATATATCCTTCTGCGCCTGCAGCCTTCCCTCTACCTCCGTACGCTCCTTCGGATAGACATTCTGGTCGTATATGGCGGCATAGCCGCCTGCCAAAGCACAAACCAGCACCGCAATCAGCAAAACGGAACGCCACCTGTACAAAATGTGCAGCATCAAATCCTTCAGGTCAATCTCTTCTTCATATCTCTGACTATTATCCATAGCAACCATCCTTTATGAAATATTTTTACATCGCCCCGTCCCGGCCGAACACTACCTTCACGGTCTTCAACAATATCCTGAAATCCAGCCCCATGCTCCATTCCGTGATGTACTTGGTGTCGAGCTTCACCACCTCTTCGAAATCCGTAATCTTGCTCCTGCCGCTGACCTGCCACAATCCGGTGATGCCCGGGCGTACCGCAAGCCTGGCCCGGTGGTGGGGTTCATACCGGTCCCACTCGTCTAAGGTAGGCGGCCTGGTTCCCACAAGGCTCATATCCCCCTTCAGCACATTGAAGAACTGCGGGAACTCATCCAGGCTCCAGTCGCGTATGAAGTTCCCCAGGCCCTTTTTCACGGTTCCGTCCGGCAGCACCCTGCATCCTATGATGCGCGGATCGCCCTCCAGCTTGAACATCAGGCCGTCTCCGTGCTGGTTCCTCTCCATCAGTTCCTTCTTCCGCTCCTCGGCATCCATGTACATGCTCCGGAACTTGTATATCCGAAACCGTTTACCGTTCATCCCCACACGTTCCTGCGTAAAGAACACCGGGCCCGGCGAGGCAATGAAAATCGCCGGCGCAAGCAGGACGAACAATACACCCGTGATAACACATCCCGCAATCCCGCCAGCGATGTCCATGGCACGCTTGGCGAACTGCTGCAGGGGCGTGGCGTAGCTGATGCTGGTGGTCAATACCGTATGGCCGCCCACATGGCCCACGAACTGCCGCATCCCGCCGCCGTCTTCTGCCCGGAACACGCTGACATGGACCACCACGCCCATCCCGGCCAGGCGTTCCACTAACTGCTCCGGATAAGGCTGCTCCCGGGGCAATACCACCAAAGCTTCATCCACCCAACTGCGGCATACGGCATCCACCACATCCCCGGCTCCCGCCACCACGGGCACACCGTCAATCTCGCCGCCGCGCATGTCCCTGTCCAGAACCGCTATCCCCGTTATCAGGAATCCCTCCGTGCCATGCTCCATGATATCCGCCGCACATTCCCGGGCCAGACTGAAATCCGTCACCAGGAGAAGCGAACGCTGATCTGCCACCGTCCTGCGCCGTATCAGGAAAGCCTTCCAGAGGACCCTGAGGAAATAACTCATACAGACATATAGAACGCCCGTCAGATAGATGACGAACTGGGAATAATCCGCGCTGGTCTGTGTCGTGAACAGCCCGGTAATGACCACTGCCTCCACCAGACACGCCTGTCGGATGGTCGCCCCGAACTCCTCATAGCGCCCCCGCCGCAATATGCCGCTGAAAGCCCCTGTCAGGAGCACCACGGCCACCTCGGCCAGCAGGACGATTATGCCGATTTCTTTGTACGCCTCGTCCTGGTAGGGGCTGGAGGGCCCCATACGCACCGCATAGGCCAGAAGAAAGGCCGCCTGTATGCAGAGCAGATCCAACACTATGAAATCAAGGTGTTTCAGCCATCCTCCGGCCTTTTTTCTATACATGGCCGCAACGCCCCTCTCTCTGGTAAACCCTTACCTGTCACAATCCCGCATCCTGCGCCGCGAGCTGCCGCCTTTTTCGTCCGTTTCGGAGGCTTACGGCGCAGGATGCAGAATCGTTTATCTGTTGCGGAAATCCGCAGCATACTTCCTTTTTAAACATCCTGCCCCCCCGAACCGGGAAGGGCAGGATAACCACATGTCAAAGGATTCTCATTTTATTTCTTTTATTTTAATACGTATAGCACATCCTGACAGCAGATTCTTACTGCTGATTAATCATGCATGATTAATCCCATGCTTATCCCTGCATGGGCAGGGCTTAAAACAGATTAGCCGTTGCAGCGAGCCTTCTTAGCGCAAACAACAACGCCAGCCAGGCACAGAACTGCCATCATGCCAGCTACGGGCAGGGTCTCACCGGTCTTAGGGGACACGGGAGCGCCAGTAGCAGTTGTGGTAGTTGTAGGAGCGGTTCCCTCAACAGGGGGAAGAGCGGGCTTGGTCGTGTCATCCACCACTACAAGTATGAACGGAGAGCAGCTCTCGATTATAGCATAATACCTTTTTGCTGTTGAATCGTAGTGTACAGCAACTTCCTCCAGGAACTCACCGGTATCCTTATTGTAGTGGAACAATACATAGCCGCCCTTTGAAGGGTGAGGAAGACTGCTGCCATCGGCCTCGTTAAGCCAATACGTACCAGGCTCAGTAATCTCATATTCTCTTACGACATATAATACATCTCTGCCGTACTTGCCATTCTCGAGACTTTCCTTCAAGTCCTCCGCAATCTTATTAGCTACTACGCTGGGGTTCTCCTTAGCACTAACGCTCATGCCAAATACCATAGCCAGTGCCAAGCAAAGAGCCAGCATTTTTGTGAATTTCTTCATTTTTAAATTTCCTCCTTTCCTCTTCCATGTGGTTATATCAAGCTTTACAGCTTAATACCTGTTTCATCTCCGGCCTACTCTATCTCCTCATAGAAGATTTTCAGTATCAGCCGATAAAGGGCATCTTCATCCACGTAGAATTCTTCAAATCTCTCCCCGTCTTTAATCTCGCCCTCCAAGACATACATATCATCACTATCAAAACTGTAATTCAGTATCTGAGTGGCAAGATACCCCACCTCGTCCACTGAAATATCGGTCACCATATATTTACTCAAAATTCCATATAAGGATACCGGAAATGTCAAATCATTCTTCGTGGCTGCCAGAGCTTTGGCCGCATAAGCCACCAAATACTGTTTCTGACGCTTTAGCCGCCCATCTGCCGTCCTGGCCTTGTTGATATCCCTGTTGTGCAGATAGTAATAAGCATCCATCCCTTCCAGATGCAGCTGCTCCCCCTCTGTGACCCGGTACTCACCAAAGTCAAGGGTCTCAGCGGCCTGTAAATCGACACCGCCCACAGCATCATTAATCAACGGAATGGCACCCATATTTATAGCGCAGTACCCATGGATAGGCAATCTGTAGAACAGATTCGATACAGCCTTCACGCTGCGCTCACAGCTCGTCTTCCTGCCGTCTCCAAATCCATGCTGTACGGCCAGCTGCGCCTTGGTCATTCCCAGATAAGATCCATCCAAATCGTAGACCTCCACCTCTGTCATAGTGTCCCTGGGAATGCCGATGACGGAAATCTTCCTGTTGTGAGGATTCAGCACCAGAAGGAAATTCGCATCCGACTGTCCGCCGTCTGCACCGTCCTCCGCATCCTGTACCTCAGTCATCTTATCGACACCCATGAAAAGAAATGTCAATATATCCGAATTATATCGATAGTGAACCCCTTCGAATCGGAAATCCCCTTCCTGCCAATCCTCTTCTTCCTCTACATCAATGCTTCCTCCCAGGGCCACGGCCATATCCGACAACGTGCCAATCACTTCGCCGTCATCTGCCCTGCTGTAAAGGCTGTTCTTACCGGATATCTGCAACAGAAGGAAGGATATGGCAATGACGAATATCACCACCACCACGCCCAGCAGCAGATTGAACACAATACGGCCTCCCCGTATCCTCTTTACTGCTGCCTTTCCCTCGGCGTCCCTATTCCTCGCTGGCATTCAATAGCACCCCCTGTACAACAAAACGGTTGTTGGGCTTCGTGGATATGCAGGTGGACAATGTGATGATGCTGTCATCCCCATCCACTTCTACATCCCCCCTGAGAACACTTCCCATGATACGGGCATCGCTGATATCTTTTATATAATCTTCCAGAACGCTCTTCTCCTCAAACCAGTTATGGGCATAGAGGATATGCTCATCCGTCGTCTCATGCGCCGTAAATATCTCGTATACCAGCAGACTGTCCGGCGTATAGATATAAACGTAAGGATGGGATTCCATATATTCGCTGTCCGCATACTTGTGAAGCCCGGCGAACATGCTGCCATCCTTCATATTGTGGCCGTACACCACCGTCACGGGATCCGTAAAATCCTTCGCATTGTAGTCTTCCGTATAGATACATCCCGGATAGCCTCTGCTGCCGTCCAGATTGTAATTCAAATAGTATGTATTATCCGTAGGGTGCTGCAGAATCGGATAATCGACTGCGGTATCCGGTATATATATCCATGCGTAGATATCCTTATTGACCGTCTCGTGCAGATTGTCGAAGTCAACCTGCTTTTCCGGAACGGGGATACCCATGTCTTCCAGCGCCTTCAGGGGGTCAACCTCCTCTTCCGGCTCTTCTTCCGATGCCTCGCTGCCCTCGCTGCTTTCTACAGAGGGCTCCGGAGTCTCTTCCAGTACGACCTTCGTAGTCTGCTCCGCAAGGCTCTCATACTGCTCCTCCGCTTCTTCCTGCTTGGCCTTCCCCGCGCAGGCTACCACCGTGCACACGATTGCTGCAACGAGGAATGCCATGCTCGCTATCTTCCAGATACGCGCCCTGTTGCCACCCGCATCCTTGTCATTCTTCCTCATGTCCAAGCAGTCCTCCTTTTAAATCCTATCAAATCCTATCAAATCCTATCTTTTCACAACGCCTCTTTTATTTTATACTTAATGCGCTCATAATGCAAGTCCCATTTCACAATTACCATTTTTTTAGTAATTTTGATAGTTTTCCAAATGGTATGTTATATATTTTGCTATAAATGACCGTTTAATTCGACTTTTTTGCCTCTATTCCGCATCTTTTCTTTGAAAAACCTGACCTCTACCCCCCCGTATCGGTCTGCACCGGCATATTGAACAATCCTCAGCCTTCTCCGGCCTTCTCCACCCGGCTGATTGCATTCTTCTCCATGGGAATACGGCAGTTCTTGTTGCTGCCGAACTCCACGATGACCATGTCGTCCTTCATGTCGATTACGACTCCGTAGAAGCCGGATGTGGTCAGCACCACGTCCCCGATCGCCAGCGATGCCAGCATGGCCGCCACCCTTTTCTTCTCCTTGTTCTGAGGGCGCATCAGAAAGAACCACATCGCGCCGATAACCACAGCGTACATAAGCAGCATGCTAATCAGTCCGGCTCCTCCGGCTCCTGCCGCCGCATCAGCACCAGTCAATAATATACCCATCTTTCCTCCATTCTAACGTCACGGTAACCAGACGTTCGTAGCTTGTCTAAATAAGTATGATACACAATAAAAGCCAATCGGTCAAGGGGCTGACCGGATTTTCCTGACCTTTTTCCGAAATCCCGGTCAATCCTGCATCGCCATCCCCTCCAGCTTCCCCTTCTTATACGCCGCGAACCTCCCCTCGTCCAGCGCGTTCCGCACCTCACTCATCATCGTATTATAAAAATACAGATTATGCAGCACGCACAGACGCATCCCCAGCATCTCCTTGGCCTTCAGCAGATGACGGATGTAAGCCCTGGAATACCTCCGGCAGGCCGGGCAGCCGCAGCCCTCCTCGATGGGCCTGTCGTCCAGCTCGTACTTGGCGTTGAACAGGTTTATCTTCCCGCGGTTGGTGTACAGATGCCCGTGCCTGCCGTTCCGGCTGGGGTACACGCAGTCGAAGAAATCCACGCCCCGCTCCACGCTCTCCAGGATATTGGCCGGCGTGCCCACGCCCATGAGGTAGGTGGGCCTGTCCTGGGGCAGATACGGCACCACTTCGTCCAGAATGTGGTACATCTCCTCGTGGGTCTCTCCCACGGCCAGGCCGCCCACCGCATAGCCGTCCATCTCCATCTCTGCTATCCGTTTCGCATGCTCTATGCGGATGTCCGGATATACGGCTCCCTGATTGATGCCAAAGAGCAGTTGTCTGCGGTTGATTGTATCCTCCAGGCCGTTCAGACGTGCCATCTCCCGCTTGCAGCGCTCCAGCCATCTGGCCGTGCGGTCCACGGAGGCCTGCACATATCCCCTGTCCGCCTTGCTGGGCGCGCACTCGTCAAAGGCCATGGCGATGGTGGAGGCCAGGTTGGACTGGATGCGCATGCTCTCCTCCGGCCCCATGAAGATCTTCCTGCCGTCCACATGGGAGTTGAAGTACACCCCCTCCTCCCTGATCTTGCGCAGCCCCGCCAGGGAAAATACCTGGAATCCGCCGGAATCCGTAAGTATGGGCCTGTCCCAGGACATGAACTTATGCAGCCCGCCCAACTGCTTCACCACCGTATCCCCGGGGCGCACATGCAGATGGTAGGTGTTGGAGAGCTCCACCTGGGTCCCTATCTGCTCCAGATCGGATGTGGCCACCGCCCCTTTGATGGCGGCCGCGGTTCCCACGTTCATGAACACAGGGGTCTGAATCGTGCCGTGGACTGTCACAAGCTCTGCGCGCTTCGCCCTTCCTTCCTGCTTTAAGATGCGATACATCTGTCTCTCCTCCTTGACGACTCTGATAGTTTTCCGTAATCTTCACCCTATTCCGTGGCATCCTGTCCCGCACCGCTGCGCGATACAGCGCTCCGTGGCGCCCCGCTTTGTGCCCCGGCATTTCTGCGGCCCCCGGCATAGAAATCGGCAATATAATCCATCCGCGCGGACATATTCAGCAGCATGGCGTCCAGCACCGTCAGCGCCGTCATGCACTCCAGCACCACCACGGCCCTGGGCACGATGATCGGGTCATGCCGTCCCTTGATATGGACCTCGATCTCCTCCCCGGACCGGTTCACTGTCCGCTGCCCCAGGAAGATGGAAGGTGTGGGCTTCACCCAGGCCCGCACCACCACCGTATCCCCGTCGCTGATGCCGCCCAGGATGCCGCCCGCGTGATTGGTCGTCTTTACCACACTTCCGTCTTCCATATGGAAAGCGTCATTGTTCTCGCTTCCCCGCCTGGCAGCCACCTGAATCCCGTCTCCGATCTCCACGGCCTTCACCGCGCCGATGGACATGACGGCCTTTGCCAGGTTCGCGTCCAGCTTCTCGAAGACAGGATCGCCGATTCCCGCAGGAAGCCCCTCCACGATGCATTCCATGCAGCCCCCCACGGAATCCGTCTCCCGCTTCGCCTTCTCCAGATATTCCACAGCCGCCGCGTCCGCTGCCGCATCTGGCATGGCCGTGGGCGTGCGCAGGCTCACCGCCCTGTCGAAGGAGCCCATATCCGCCTCTATGGGGCCGATGGAGCGGGTATAGGCCCACACCCGCACCCCAAGCCGCTCCAGGATCTTACAGGCCACGGCCCCGGCCGCCACCCGCCCTACCGTCTCCCTGCCGGAGGAGCGCCCGCCGCCCCGGTAGTCCCGGAAGCCGTATTTTTCGTCAAAGGTATAGTCCGCGTGGCCCGGGCGGTAATAGGAGGCTATCTCGCTGTAGTCCCTGGAAATCTGGGAGGTGTTGCGCACCATCAGGGAGATGGGCGTGCCGGTGGTCCTGCCCTCGAACACGCCGGAGAGGATCTCCACCGCATCGTCCTCCTTGCGCTGCGTGGCGATGCCGCTGGAGCCCGGCTTGCGCCTGTCCAGATACCGCTGGATGTCCGCCTCCTCCAAAGGCAGCCCCGCGGGGCAGCCGTCGATGACCACCCCAAGAGCCTTTCCATGGGATTCCCCCCATGTGGCGATTTTAAAAACTGTCCCATATGTCGAACCGGCCATTTTTCCTCCTGTCCTCCCGTTCAAGAAAAATGGGCTGCCGCTTCAAGCAACCCATCCAACCTCATAGTTTGTGGAACGTAATGCAGTTCGGCACGTCCACCTTGATGGGCGGCCCGTTCATGATCATAGTCCCCTGCTCTACATTTACATGGAAGAAAGTCATGCTGTTGGTCTCATGGTTCAGGGACACCAGGAATTTATTGTTGGGGAACAGGCTCGCGTCCTTCGGATACTCCCCGCCCACAGGCAGCTCGAAAATCTCCCTGAGATGCCCCGTAGCCTCATCCACCTCGAACATCACCACGGAATTGGCTCCGGCGTTGCTGCTCAGCAAGTATTTATGGTCCTCAGAGAAGGTCAGCGCGCTGGCCGCGTTAAAGCAGCCCATCTCCTGCTCGCAGGTGGACACCGTCTGAAGCTTCTCAAAAATAGGCTGTCCGTTCTTCTCCTCGTAGGAGAACACATCGATGCTGCATTTGAATTCATTCACGATATAAATGAAGCGGCCGTCCCTGGAAATCTTGATATGTCTGGGATTGGCATCCAGCTCGCTGTGGACGATGTCCGCCAGCGCCACCTTGCCCAGCGTCGGGTCGAAGCGGTACACCTTCACATGGTCCATGCCCTGATCCGCCACCAGCAGATATCTGTTGTCATGGGTCATACGGGCGCAGTTGATATGGGGCCTGGAATTGCGCTCCGCGATGATGCCAAGCCCTTTGTGGTAGATTTCATCGGTGATGTCGCCTACGGATCCGTCGTCCGCCAGCTTCAGCACCGTCAGCTTCCCGTCGTGATATCCCGCCACGAAGAGGTATCTGTCGGTATAATCCGTTGCCAGATAGCATCCACGCATGCCGTTGTTGGACGCGAAATTGATGAATTCCAGGCTGCCGTCCTTCAGGATGAGATAGGACTCCACCCCGAAATCCGTGATGGAATACAGATACTTCGCATTGTGGGAAATCGTCACATAGGACGAGTTGGTGATCTCCACCTTGTCCTTCTCGATGAAACGCCCCTTCTCCATATCCACATCATATATCTTTATTCCATTTTTGTCTCCCTGCGTATAGGTGGAGACATATGCCACATACTTGTCTTTTTCCATGCTTAAAACCTCCGTTCCCCGGCACATGTCCCTATTATAGCATAATCATTTCCGCTTTTAAATACCTTTTCCAAAAAAAGGACGAACAAAAGGCGGTCAACCTCCATGGGGACCGCCTTTCACCGCTCTTATCCCATTCCGCAGACGGGCTTACTGCTCACATCCACAGTCCTCGCCATTGTCCCTGCGGGGGAACCTGGGATAGTCCTGCCACGGAGGGGGAATGATGCCGGACGAGGGCGCGTCGCACCCGCACTCCCTCTCCTCCCGGGCGCAGCCGCAGGGCTCGGGCTCGCAGCAGGGCCTTTCCCTCCCGCCGTCCCGGCCGCCGCAGCCATCGTTGCGGGGCTCGCAGCAGGGCTTTTCCTTCTCATGGCAGTGGTGCCGATGCTCATGGCAGCCGCCCCGTTCCGGTCTGCCGCAGCAGCCCTTTCCGTTCCCGCAGCCACAACCGTTCCCACAGCCGCGGCCATTTCCACAGCCGCCGCAGCAGCCAAGCAGTAACAGCAAAAATATACAGTTCATATAATTCTCCATATGATATATTTATGGTATCATATGCGAATTTACGTCAATCCGTGCCAGTTCACCCTCTCCTCTCCGCCACATACATGGCGATGCTCCTGGGCGGCACCTCCCGCAGGAGGCATTCGCCCTCCCGGCCCCCGTCCTGCCGCATGCTTTCCGGTTCCGTGGAGAACGCCAGTTCCCAATCCATCCCCCTGGGAAGCTTGGGCAGCGCCAGGGCATGGCTCTCCCAGTGCATGTTCATGGCCAGGTACAGGAACTCGCCGTCACGGCTTTCGTCGGCCGGGGCATACTTTCCGCACAGCATGATGCCCACATGCCTGTAATTCCCCTCCATCTCCGGCCTCCAGGCATACTGTCCGTGATAGGACATGTCCGGATAGCCGCAGGCCAGGGAATCCATGAGACAAAGCTCCCTCTCCGGCCGCAGGATGGGATTGCGCCGCCGGAAGCCCGCCAGCATCTTCCAGAACCTGTGGAGGTCCGCATTCCGTTCCATGCCCCTCCAGTCCAGCCAGGTCACCGCATTGTCCTGGCAATATGGGTTATTGTTCCCTCTCTGGGAATTTCCGAATTCATCCCCCATGAAGATCAGCGGCGTGGATTGGGAGAGCAGCACCAGGCACATGGCATTCTTCATCTGCCGGAGCCTGAGCTCACGGACGCTGCGCCTGCGTGTAGCGCCCTCATCGCCGCAGTTCCAGCTGCAGTTGTAGTCGCTCCCGTCCCTGTTCCCCTCCCCGTTCTCTTCATTGTGCTTATAGTCATAGGATACCAGATCCGCCAGGGTAAAACCGAAATAGTTGCTGATATAATGAACCGCGCCTGCCTTCTGCGGGATATGGCGCATATGATAGAGCACGCTGCCCAGCATGTTCCCGTCGCCCTTCAGGAACCTGCGCATGTCATAATACCACGCATCGTTGTACTCGGCGATATGGGGATACCGGGGCTGCTGGTTCCTCTCATAGATGCCGTCCGCGTCAAAGCCATAATGCCACAGCTTCGTATCCGCCAGCACATCGTCCCTTGCCAGCATGTCCACAGGCAGGTCCTCCCCCAGCAGATGGAAGCCGTCCACATGGTACTCCAGCACCCAGAAGCACAGGATTTCAAGAATCTCCCTGCGCTTTACTTCCTTTGGAAAATAGAACTGCATCACCAGCTCCATGCCGTTCCCATGGAGCGCCTTTACCATCTCCCTGAACTCCCCCGCGGCATCGCTGGACGCGGCGTAGGCCGCTTTGGGCGCATAGTAATAGCCTCTCTTATAGCCCCAGTAGTTCAGCTCCTTCCCGGCAGGCCGGGAGGCCATGCCCGCATCCATCACATGGGGCGGCTTCCCGGAAGGCTCCTCTTTCAGGGGGACCTCCATGAATTCATAGGCGGGCTGGAGCTCCAGGGTCGTGACGCCGATTTCTTTCAGGTAGGGGATTTTCTCCTTCACTCCCGCAAAGGTGCCCCTGTGAGCCACATTTGAGGAGGCGTGCTTCGTGAATCCACGCACATGCAGACAGTAGGCGATCACCTGACTGTACGGAATCCGGGGGAAAACGTCCCCCTCCCAGTCGAAGCCTTCCGTCAGGAAGCCGGCCTTCATGTCCTCCGCGGTGCGCGCCTTCCCATAGGGAATCCGTTTCGGGAACGCGCGCCCTCTTTCGTCAGGCACCGGGCGCTCCCCTTCATAGAACAGGTAGGCGCAGTTTTTCGTGTCTATGCCCTCCACCGTCCTGCAATACACATTGCCGATCCTGTCCTCCCCGGCAAAGGGAATCCTCTCCGACAGGGCGCCCGTCTGCCTGTCGTACAGCAGGATTCCACAGGACTCTTCCCCGGACACGAAGGAAAAACGAACTCCACCGCCCTCTATGTGGGCCCCTAAAGGGTACGGCTGCTTATGCGAAAATGTTTTTGTCATCGCTCCCCCTCCATATTCCGTTATCTGCACAATCTGCACAATACACTGCCCGTTACGTACTTGTGATTATATCACACCACCGGAACAATAGAAAGAAAAAAATGTATTTTCCGACATATTTTTATTTTGAAAAGGTGCAGAGCCCTGAATCATCCTGATGACTCAATAAAGACTTTGCACCTTCGTTATGGTTGATATTTAGTTGTAGAACCGGTTATTCCTTGATTCTGTCGATGTCTGTCATGTTGACGCCTGAGACATTCAGCAATGCCTTCAATGTCAAATACTTTTCTTTGAGTTTTGCATATGTCTCTGTTGCATTTTCTTTTTTTGCCAAAAACATATACTCCTGAATTTTCTCGAAATCATCAAGGGCCTGTTTTGTGACTTCAATACCAAATGGCATCTAATCACCTCCCACTTATAAACGCGCCGTCTGTGTGTACCTGATGCTTCCATTATAACAGCCCTTCGACAAGGTGTAAAGCCTTTATTCGCTTGTCAATCAACCACCGTTGTCAATATGACCTGCACCAGCAACCCGGCAACTTTTCTTCCAGCGGCCGGATTCTCTGCTTGCGCTGTGGCGGCAAGTCGGGTATAATAGGGGCAGAGAGGAGGTTTTTCCATGGGAAAGAAAAACGACTACGAAGATGAGGAGATGACTGTGGAGCTGGAGCTGGACGACGGTTCTGTGGTCAACTGTGCCGTGATCACGATTCTCACAGTGAAAGAAAAGGACTACATCGTGCTGCTCCCCATAGACGAGAACGGGGAAAATCAGGACGGCGAGGTCTGGTTCTACCGCTACAGCGAGAATCCCGACGACCCCAACGAGGAGCCTGTCCTGGATTACATCGAGGACGATGATGAATTTGAAATCGTGGATGAGGCTTTCAACGAATATCTGGACGGCTGCGAATTCGACGAACTGACGGAAGAATCAGATACCTAGTACAACGGGGCATCTGATTCCCGCGGCATTCGCCAACTGGCCAAGCCAACGCTTTGTTGGCTTGGCAGGCAACGGCCGCTTGGCTCATTGCTCGCGGGAATAAAGGGGATTCAGGAATCTGGACGGCTGCCTGGGGCGTTCCTTCGTACCGGTAAGGTAGGAAAGCTCCAGGTTCTTTTTTGCCCTGGTCATGGCCACATAGAAAATCCTGCGCTCCTCTTCCACAGCGCTTTCCTCCGGCATGGTCCCATGGGGGAAGATCTTCTCGTTGCAGTCCGGAATCCATACCCTGTCGTACTCCAGCCCTTTGGCCCCGTGCACGGTCAAAAGCTGCACCGCCGGTTTCCCCTCCTGCTGCCTGTCCTGAGGGCCTCTGCGCTGCCTCCCCTCCGCCTGTTCCAGGGTCCTGGCGTATTCCTCCTGGAAGCGGGCCCATTCCTCCACATCGGCATAGGAGGCTGCGTCCTCCTTCAGCCATTCCAGAAGCTCCTGCCACTCCTCCCACTTCTCCGGTTCTGTCCTGGAGAGGTCTCTCAGATACTGCTCATACCCCATCCCTTTCAGGATGAAGCTCACCGCCAGGCGCAGGGACCGTCCCCTGATGCCCAGAAGCTGCTTTTCAAGGCCGGTCAGCCTTTCCTTCGCCTCCCGCCTCTGCCGCTCCGCCATCTCCACCCTGTCATAATACTCCCGCATCTTCCCGAAATCCACGGTTCCGGCCCCCACCGCTTCCCGGCTGATGTACCGGGAGGGCCTGTTCATGACCTGGAGCATATGCTCCCTGCTCCCCTTCCCGCTGGCCAGCCACAGATAGGCCATGATGTCCTTTACGATGAACTGTTCGTAGATGCTGGCGGCCCGCTCCTTCATCTCATAGGCGATGCCCGCGGCCTTCAGCCTGGCGGCAAAGCCCTGCATATAGGAATTGGTCCGAAACAGCACCGCGCAGCTCTCCCCCGTCTGCAGCCCGGCGGCAATGCCCCGGCACAGATATCCGTACTGGCCCTCCCTGTCCGGGAAGGCATGGAGGGCCACCGGTTTCGGGCCCTCAGGTTTCCCGGGCTCCGCGGCGGCCCGCAGGCGCTTCAGGAACCTGTCCCTGTTCTCCTCGATGACGGACAGGGAGGCCTGCACAATCTCCGGCATGCTCCTGTAGTTCACGTCCAGCAGAAGCTGCCTGGCCCCGAACTCTGTCTGGAAACGCTTGAGGCATTCCGGCCGGGAGCCCCTGAATCCGTAGATGGCCTGGTCGTCGTCCCCCACGGCGAAGATGTTGTAGGGGTCTGCCGCCAACAGCTTTACCGCCTCGTACTGCACCGGATTGATGTCCTGGAATTCGTCGATCAGGATATGCCGGAACCGATTCTGCCAGTAGCTCCTGACGGCCCCGTCCTCCTGGAGCAGCCGCTTACAGTTGTACAGCATATCGTCAAAATCCAGACGGCCTGTCCTCTTCACCGCCTGCTCATAGTCCCGGCAGACGGCCTCGAAATCCTGCTGCCATACGGCAGGCGCTTTGGCTGCGGCAGCGGGCATATCCATGGTGTTCTTATAGTAGCCGATGGCGGACAGTATCTGGGCGGCGTCCTCGCTCAGGGCATTCTGTCCCTGTCCGCCCTGGGCCGCATGCTCCCGGCTGTTCTCGTATGTCTTTAGTATGGGGATGATCAGATTTTTCTTCTCCGAATTTTTCAGCAGCTCGCCTGATTTGAGCGCTTTGGATTCTTTCAATATATGATAAAAGATGGAATGGAAGGTTCCGAAGTTCACCGGATAGAACACAGGGCCGCCATGACCGGCAGCGCCTGCCATCTGCTGGAACCGGTTCTGCATGGACAGGGCGGCTTCCTTCATGAAGGTGATCACCAGGATCCGCTCCGGCGGCACTTTCTGCTCCAGCAGGTACAGGATGCGGTTCGTAATGGTGTAGGTCTTCCCGCTTCCCGGCCCCGCTAGGACAAGGCATGGCCCGCGCAGATGCGTGATCGCGTTCTTCTGTGGTTCGTTTGCGCTGCTTAAATCCATAATTCTCTCCTTTTCGGCTATTTATTCCTTTTGATATGATGAGTTTTTCTATTCTGATGGGAATGCCCAGACAGGCGGCAAAATCGTGATTTCCGGTCAGCCCATGGCGGCATGAAGAGCATATATGACCGACGGTCTTTCATCGTAGTTTCGTGCGTTTTTCATTGATATACCGTATAAGAGGATGCCTGAATGATGATACAGATTCGAAATGATAGTCCGTAAAATCTACAGCCCGTGACAGAGGGCTGCCCGGAGGCCCCCTGTATCGGAGGGCCTCCTCCCGGACGGCAGCTCATTGCGCCCGTTTATTTCTACAGTCCACGGGAATTTGTTGCCCCGTGCGATGCTTACTGCGCTTCCACAGCCGTCTGCAGCAGCTCGATGCCCCTGCGGATCCGCTTCAGCGACTCCTCCCTGCCCAGCACCTCCATGATTTCCGTGGCACCCGCAGGCGTGGTCTGTTTGCCTGATACGGCAGTGCGGATCGGCCACATCACATAGCCGTTCTTCACGCCCTTCTCCTCCACGTATTTCGCCAGCGTCCCATACAGTGCGTCATTGCTGTAGTCCTCCTGCTCCTCCAGTCTGGGCAGCAGCTCTGTCAGCACTTCCAGGGATGACTGCGCGTTCGTCTTCATCTTCTTGTGGGTGTACATGGCGGTATCGTACTCCGGCAGCTCCTCAAAGAAATCCACCATCCCCGCGATATCGGGGAACACCTCGATGCGGGTCTTCACCATGGCGGCAATCTTTTGCAGGTCGAAATCCCTGGTCAGGGCCTTTTTCAGGTACGGCTCAGCCATCTCATAGAACGCGTCAAAATCCATGGCCTTGATATACTCGCCGTTCATCCAGCGCAGCTTCACGATGTCGAACACAGCGGGAGATTTGCTGATTCGGTGATAGTCGAACTTCTGAATCAGCTCCTCCAGGCTGAAGATCTCCTGGTTCTCCTCCGGGCTCCATCCCAACAGAGCGATATAGTTCACCACCGCTTCCGCCACAAAGCCCTTCTCCATCAAATCTTCGAAGGAGGAATGGCCGCTCCTCTTGGACAGCTTTTTATGATTCTCGTCAGTGACCAGGGGCAGGTGCACATATTTCGGCGGCTCCCAGCCAAAAGCTTCGTAAAGGCGCACATATTTCGGCGAAGAGGACAGATATTCGTTCCCCCTCACCACATGGGTGATGCCCATGGTATGGTCGTCCACCACATTGGCGAAATTGTAGGTGGGATAGCCGTCGGATTTTATCAGAATCATGTCGTCCAGTTCCGCATTTTCCACCGTTATGTCGCCATACAGCTCATCGTGGAACGTGGTGGTTCCCTCCGACGGATTATTCTGCCGGATGACAAAGGGCCTGCCGGCTGCCAGGTTCTTCTCAATCTCCTCCCCGGACAAGGACAGGCAGTGCTTATCGTAGATGGTGATTTCTTTGCCCTCCACCACTTCTGTCTTCAGAGAAGCAAGCCTCTCCTTGTCGCAGAAGCAATAGTAGGCTTCCCCCTTGTCGATCAATTCTTTGGCATACCTGGTATAGATGCCGGTCTTCATCCTCTCGCTCTGCACATAAGGCCCAAAGCCTCCGTCCTTGTCAGGCCCCTCATCATGCTGCAGGCCCACCTGCTCCAGCGTGCGGTAGATGATTTCCGTGGCGCCCTCCACAAAGCGCTCCTGATCGGTATCCTCGATGCGGAGCATGAAGTCGCCGCCCTCATGCTTCGCTATCAAAAACTCGTACAAAGCCGAACGAAGATTGCCTACATGCATTCTTCCCGTAGGGCTGGGCGCATATCTTGTTCTGATTTTCATGGTCGCTTCCTCTTTCTACAGTTAATCATGTACCTATTTTAGTACCTTTTGGACAAAACTGCAACCACATTTTACACTACGCGCCAATAATACTTTCAGGAAACCACCGCGAAAGACCGACAGCCCTCTATACCCGCCATGGACAGATTTGTCAATTCCGGCGCTCCTGCATAGAATAGTAGACCCACATATGCTTGATCTGCCACTCCAGCCTGCGGAATTCCCATTTCTCCCTGCTGCGGGCCACGCAGTTGGAGTCGTTGACGAAAAAGCCCTCCGAATCGTATCCGTAGATGACCACGAAATGTCCCCCTGCCGTGAAATCCCCCTGGCTCATGGAGCAGACGATGACGCCTCCCTTATCCAGGGCATTCTTCATGGCCTGCTCCGAGGCGGCAGGCTGCTCCACGCTGACCCCGCAGGTCTCCGGGAACTCCTCCAGCAACGCCCATGCCGTGCCGGTGCCCATGACATAATGGCCATTGTCCATGCTGTACCTGGCCACGGCATCCGGGGTGATGCTCTCATCCCCCAGCAGATAGTACATGGCCATGGACACGCAGGTGGGCCCGCAGCCGGACAGACCGATATTGTCGTCCCCGTAGCTCTCATATCCCCACCTGGGATCCCACTGCAGGAAAAGGGGATAGTCCTGGCTCCGCTCCAGCTCCGACAGGCCCGTATAGGACGGCCTTGCGTCTCTGTCCAGGGAATTCATCACGAAATCAGCCATCTCCGGATTGTTGGCCAGGGCCTTGAGCATGTCATCGGAGTAACGGGAATGCTGCTTGTAGATTTCCGCAATCTGCTCATTGTCCTGTGACAGCTCCTGCAGGCAGACCAGCACCTCCTCGGGGCTGCGGTCCATGGGCATGTCCACCTGCGCAAGGCCGCACTGGCTCACATAGTCCACGATGTCGTCTCCGGTTTCCGATCCCGCGGAGCCATATGTGGGATTCGGCACATCCTCCCGGGTCTGGGACTCCGTCTCCGGGACGCTGTCCTCCTCCCGGACGCTGGACGCTGTCCGGTTCACCGTCTGGTCCAAGGTCCTGTCCAGTCCCCTGATCCGGAATCTGAGATCCAGCAGGAGCAGCAGATTCGCCCCCAGAAGCAGACAGAGGATCAGAAAGCAGATTTCCCTGCGCTTTTTCACCGTCCCCCGCTCCCGCATCCGATGGGGCAGCGGCCTACCTGAGCCCTCTGTGCGAAAAGGCCTTCTCCTGTAGGCTCCCTCTTCTCTGTATGGCCCTCTCCCGCGGAATTCATCCCTTCCATAGAATTCATCCCCGCCGTATGGCCCTCTTTCCTCATATGCTTCCCTGCTGTTGTATCCCCTGTCGTCCCTCACGCTTTTCCTCCATCTGTCACAGTCCGGCCCTTTTACGCTGTGGTCCCTCTTTTCCATAGAATGCCCTTTTCCGTGGTCTTCCTGTCTTTCTATAACGAGAATACCCTATCATTGTTACAGATTTTCCACATATCTGTATCATAGTTGTAACGAAAAGCCCCTGCGCGGCAGATTGATACAGGAAAATCTTACGGAAGAACCCGCCGTATGTATACTGCAGACCGCCAGGATTTACAGTGGTGTCCCTGGGGAAGTGCCTGGCTGGCGGTCTGCAGTCGGGTTGCACTGTAAAGTCAACCGGTGCGCAGTATAAAATGGGCTGTGGGGAAATACCCCCGACAGCCCATCATACGGCTCAGTTCCAGAGATCATTTTACAAGGCGGACCGTCTCCCTGGCGATGGCGAGCTCCTCGTTGGTGGGAATCACCATGACCGTAGTGCGGCTCTCGGGCGTGGTGATCGCGATGTCCTGGCCCCGCTTGCCGTTGGCCTCCTGGTCCAGCTCCACGCCCAGGTAGCCCAGATATTCGCAGACAGAGGTGCGCACCAGCGGCGCGTTCTCCCCTATCCCTGCGGTGAAGCAGATCACGTCCACGCCGTTCATGGCCGCCACGTAGGAGCCGATGTACTTCGCCACCCGGTAGCAGTAGGCCTTCATGGCGCGGACCGCATTGGGATCCCCCGCGTTGTAGCCGTCCTCCAGGTCGCGGAAATCCGAGGAGAGATTGTCCGAAAGGCCCAGCACGCCGGATTTCTTGTTCAGCACGGCCATGACCTCGCCGATGTTCCTCTCTTCCTTGTTGGCCAAAAATTCGATGATGGCGGGATCCAGGTCCCCGGAGCGGGTGCCCATCATCAGGCCCTCCAGGGGGGTCAGGCCCATGGAGGTGTCCACGCACCTGCCGTTCTTCACGGCGGAGATGCTGGCCCCATTGCCCAGGTGGCACACGATGATCTTCAGATCCTCATAGGGCCTTCCCAGCACCTCTGCCGCCCTCTTGGACACATAGGAATGGCTGGTGCCGTGGAAGCCGTATCTCCTGACTTTGTATTTCTGATAATATTCATACGGCAGACCGTACATATACGCCTCCTCCGGCATGGTCTGGTGGAAAGCGGTGTCGAACACGCCCACCATGGGGGTATCCGGCATCAGCTTCCTGCAGGCCTCGATGCCGATCAGGTTGGCCGGGTTGTGCAGGGGGGCAAGGTCGTTGCACTCCTCCACCGCGGCCAGCACTTCCTGGTCCAGCACCACGGACTGGGCGAACTTCTCCCCGCCGTGCACCACCCTGTGGCCCACCGCGCCGATTTCCTCCAGACTGGCCACCACGCCGGTCTTCGGGTTGGTCAAAGCCTCCAGCACCAGACGGATCGCCTCGGTGTGGTCCGGCATGGGGGTGACTTTTCTTTCCTTCTCGCCGCCCTCCCGCGCATAGGTTATCATGCTTCCGTCGATGCCGATCCTCTCGCAGATGCCCTTGGCAAGGCACTGCTCGGACTCCGCGTCGATGAGCTGGAATTTCAGGGATGAGCTCCCGCAATTGATCACTAACACTTTCATGGCTGTATGCTTCCTTTCTGATCTGCTTTTTATGCTGCTTAACGACTTCACCTGCCGTGAAACCAGACTGCATGACGCTGACCGGTTCAATCCCATGATTACATTAGGCAGTATCCAGCGTTATGCAGTATATCTTTCAGTTTCCGGCTTCCTTTTTCCGGTTTCCATCGATGCCGATGCCGATCGGTCGTGCTCTTCCGGGACGGAATCTCCCGAATCTGGGGTCCCGTCTGCGTGCCGCGCGCCCATCGGCCAGTCCTGCCGCGCTTCCGTCCTATGCAAGCTGGGCCTGTACGGCGGTGAGGGCCACCACGCCCACGATGTCCTGCCAGGAGCAGCCCCTGGACAGGTCGTTGACAGGCTTCGCGATGCCCTGGAGCATGGGCCCGTAGGCCTCCGCACCGCCCAGGCGCTGCACCAGCTTGTAGCCGATATTGCCCGCGTCCAGGTTGGGGAAAATCAGGATGTTCGCCCTGCCGCCCACCGGGCTTCCGGGGGACTTGGACTTGGCCACGCCGGGCACTAAGGCCGCGTCCAGCTGCAGCTCGCCGTCTATCAGCAGATGGGGGTACTCCTCCCTGGCGATCCGGGTGGCCTCCACCACCTTGTCCACCATCTCATGCCTGGCGCTGCCCTTGGTGGAATGGCTCAGCATGGCGATGACGGGCTTGGGGCCAATCAGGGACTTGAAGCTCCTGTAGGAGGTCTCCGCGATGGCGGCCAGTTCCTCCGCCGTAGGGTCCTGGTTCAGGCCGCAGTCCGCGAAGAGGAAGGTGCCGTCGTCCCCCTGGTCCTTGAACTGGGTGTCCATGACGAAGAAGGCGGACACCAGCTTCACGCCGGGGGCAGTCTTTAAGATCTGCAGGGCGGGCCGCAGGGTCTCCGCGGTGGAATGGCAGGCTCCGGCTACCATGCCGTCCGCGTCGCCGGCCTTCACCATGACGATGCCGAAGGTGAGATAGTCGTTCAGCAATGTCTCTCTGGCCTTCTCCGGCGTCATGCCCTTGGCCTTCCTGGTCTCATAGAGCAGCTCCACATACTCATCCAGCTTGGAGGTCTTGGCAGGATCGATGACCACCACGCCGGTGAGGTCTACCTCCAGCCAGCCTGCGCCGTCCGTGATCTTCTCTTCATTGCCCACCATGATGATATCGGCAATGCCTTCTTCCACGATCTTCGCCGCGGCTATCAGGGTCCTCTTGTCCTTGGACTCCGGCAGCACAATCGTCTTCTTGTCGATTTTCGCCCTGTCCTTGATTTTGTCAATATATGACATATCCCTTCTCCTTTCCAGCGCTTTTTCCGCTATCCCCATATTCATTCTGCCTCAGAGGCCGGCCGTCTCGCGGCAAATATTAAGAATATTTTCACTTAACAAACCGTATTATCCATATTATACTAAAAAAGGGAACAATACACAAGGATCAACTATGCGCTTAATTGTATATTTTCTGATACACGCGCATTTTCCCCTGACCTGATAATATCCACAGTTAAGCTGTTGTAAACGCTTTCAAGTGTGTTATTTTTTTCACATTGCCATTTGATATTTATATTCGAAAAACCGATAACAAGGACAGGAGGCCATCCCATGCGGGTAAACGGAATCATTGCGGAATACAATCCCTTTCATAACGGGCACAGATATCAGATGGAGGAATCCCGCCGCCTCACCGGGGCGGACTATACCGTCATCGTCATGAGCGGGGACTTCGTCCAGCGGGGAGCGCCGGCCCTGGCGGACAAGCATGCCCGGGCCGAGATGGCCCTGCGCTGCGGCGCGGACCTGGTGCTGGAGCTCCCCGCGCTCTACGCCGCCTCCAGCGCCGAGTCCTTCGCCGCCGGGGCCGTGGCGCTGCTCCACGGGCTGGGGGCCGTCACCCATCTGTGCTTCGGCAGCGAGTGCGGCGATGTGGATGCGCTGGGGCAGATTGCGGCACTCCTCCTGGATGAGCCGGAGCAGTACCGCACGGCGCTGAAGACTTTTCTGAAGCAGGGGCTGTCCTATCCAAGCGCCAGGGCCGGGGCCATATCAGCCTGCCGGGAAGCCGGGGAAGCGCTTCCGGAGGGATGCGGCGAAATCCTGGCTTCACCGAATAACATACTGGGAATTGATTATATCAAGGCGCTTTTACGTTTTGAGAGCGACATGGTTCCCGTGACGATACAGAGGGTGGGAGCCGGATATCATGAGGGCTTCTATGACGGATTCCCTGCGCCTGCGCAGCCTGCTTCCAGGCCGGGGCAGGAGCCGGGGCCGTCCCTTTCCTCCGCCCTGGCCATCCGCCAGGCGTTACAACAGGGATGCACGCCCGCCCGGCTGGCTGGCTTCATGCCCGGGGAGTCGCTGCAGATTCTGAGCTCTTACACGGAAAAGGCCAGGCTCCTCCACGCAGACGACTTCTCTCCTCTCCTGTTCTACAGGCTACTAATGGAGCAGGGGCAAGGATATGAAAAATATATGGACGTATCCCAGAGCCTTTCAGACCGCATCGCGAGACAGTTGAACGGCTTCGCAGGCTATGAGAGCTTTTGTGAGTTATTGAAGACAAAGAATATGACCTATACCAGAATCAGCAGATGCCTGCTGCACATCCTGCTGGGCATCGAGAAGGCCCACATGGAGCTGGGACAGAGCTTAGGCCATGCCCCCTACGCCAGGGTGCTGGGCTTCCGCCGCCAGGCCGCGCCGCTACTCGGGGCCATAGGAAAGCTTTCCTCCGTCCCGCTCGTCACCAAGCTGGCGGACGCAAAAAAGAGCCTGGAGGCAGACGCCTACAGACTCCTGGAGCTTGATGTCCGAAGCAGCGCACTCTATCGTGCAATGGCCTGCGCACATACCGGGCGGCCGCCAAAGAACGAATTCTCCACGCCGCTGGTGACGCTCTGATGCCGGGGTACTAGTTCTTGAAGCTGTGTATGGGCGCGGGGATCCGGCCGCCCCGGTCGATGAATCTTTCGCAGCCGAACCGGTTCACGGGCATAATCGGCGCGTAGCCCAGGAGCCCGCCGAACTCCACGGTCTCCCCCACGCCCTTGCCGATGACGGGGATGATGCGGACGGCCGTGGTCTTCTGGTTCACCATGCCGATGGCCATCTCGTCCGCGATGATGCCGGATATGGTGGAGGCTTTGGTGTCCCCGGGGATGGCGATCATGTCCAGCCCCACCGAGCAGACGCAGGTCATGGCCTCCAGCTTCTCCAGGGTCAGGGCCCCTGCCTGCACCGCATTGATCATGCCCTGATCCTCGCTGACCGGAATGAACGCGCCGCTTAGGCCCCCCACGTAGGACGAGGCCATCACGCCGCCCTTCTTCACCTGGTCGTTGAGCAGGGCCAGGGCCGCCGTGGTGCCGGGCGCGCCCGCGTATTCCAGGCCCATCTCGCACAGGATGTCCGCCACGCTGTCCCCGATGGCCGGGGTGGGCGCCAGGGACAGGTCCACGATGCCGAAAGGCACCTGCAGCATGGCCGATGCCTCCTGGGCCACCAACTGGCCCACCCGGGTGACCTTGAATGCAGTCTTCTTGATGGTCTCGCAGAGCACCTCGAAATTCTCTCCGCGCACCTTCTCCAGGGCGGTCTTCACCACGCCGGGGCCGCTGACCCCTACGTTGATGACTTTATCCGCCTCTGTGACGCCGTGGAAGGCTCCGGCCATGAAGGGATTGTCGTCCGGCGCGTTGCAGAATACCACCAGCTTGGCGCAGCCCAGGGAATCCGCCTCTCTGGTAAGCTCCGCGGTGAATCTGACGATCTCTCCCATGAGCTTTACCGCGTCCATGTTGATGCCCGTCCTGGTGGAGCCCAGGTTCACGGACGCGCACACCCGCTCCGTGGCCGCCAGGGCCTGGGGGATGGAGCGGATCAGCAGCTCGTCCGCAGCCGTCATCCCCTTGCTCACCAGAGCGGAATAGCCGCCGATGAAGTTCACGCCCACCTCTTTCGCCACCCCGTCCAGGGTCTCCGCCACCGAGGCGAAATCCTCCGGGGACTTGCAGGCCGCTCCTCCTATCAGGGCAATGGGCGTGACGGATATACGCTTATTTACAATCGGTATTCCGAAATCCCTGGAGATTTCCTCCCCGGTCCGCACCAGGTCTTTGGCAGCGTCATATATTTTTTCGTAGATATTGTCCTTCAGTTTCCGCAAATCGGAATCGATGCAGTCCAACAGGCTGATGCCCAGCGTAATCGTGCGCACGTCCAGATTCTCTTCCGTAATCATCTTGTTGGTCTCTGCCACTTCATAAATATTGATCATACATAACCTCCCTGCCGGCATCGGCTATCTCTGCCCGGACAATGCGCCGCCTGCGGGACATCCCCCGGCGCCCACGATCCTCCGAAAGCCGATCCGGCCACTGCGCCGTCCCGGCAGGATCAGATCCTGTGCATCTTGTCAAAGATCTCCTCTTTCTGGCACTTGATCTGCACCCCGGTCTCCTCGCCCAGCGACGTCATCTCCTCCGCCATATCCCCGAAGGGCTTTTGGGTGGTGCTGGTGTCCACGATCATCATCATGTTGAAATATCCCTGCACGATGGTCTGGGAGATGTCCAGGATGTTGATGCCGTTCTCCGCCAGATAGGTGCAGACCTTTGCGATGATGCCTATGGTATCCTTTCCCACTACCGTGATAATCGTCCTTTTCATAAATAAATTCCTCCATTCCTTCTCACACTACCACCGCCGGCGTCACCTCGCTGCGCCTTGCCACCCGGATATCGAAATCCCCCGCCTTGTAGGGATTGTCCCCCATGTTGATCTCCATCCGCACGGACTCGAAGGCCAGCTCCGGCAGATTGTTCTCCTTGCTCAAATGCCCCAGCAGCACTGCCTTCAATCCGTCGTGGAGGATGCGGCACAGCAGCCTGCCCGTGTTCTCGTTGGACAGATGCCCCCGCTCCCCCAGGATCCGCTGCTTCAGATAGTAGGGGTAGGGCCCTACCTGGAGCATGTTCACGTCATGGTTGGCCTCCAGCAGCAGCGCGTCCATGCCCTTGAGGCATTCCACCGTATAGTCATTGTACACCCCAAGGTCCGTGCAGACCGCCACCCGCCTGTTGCCATAGGAGATCCGATATCCCACGGGCTGGGCGGCATCATGGGATATCCGCATGGGATTGATGGTCAGGTCCTTGATGGTGAACTTCGTGTCCTCCTTCACCTCATGGAACAGACCGTGGTCCACGCTTCCCAGGCCCTTGCAGTCCTTCATGGCCGCTATGGTGCCCGCCGTGGCGTAGATGGGTATCTCATACTTTCTCGCCATGATTCCCAGCCCCTGTATATGGTCGGCATGTTCATGGGTTATCAAAATTCCGTCAATGTCGTTTCCCGAGAGCGCCAGCTCCTTCAGGCCCGCCTCGGTCTTTTTGCCGCTTATCCCTACGTCCACAAGCAGATGGGCGGCCTCGGACCCCACATAGATGCAGTTCCCGCTGCTGCCGCTTGCAATGCTGCACAATCTCATTTCCCTGATTCCATCCTTTTTTGAGCCTCCGCAGGCCGTCCCCCTCTGTCATAGGCATATGGGGAATGCGCCTCCGCACATGGGCCGATCCCCAGGCCTGCGGCAGTCCTTATTTTTTCCTTATGTATTTGCCGCGATCGGCATGCCGTCCCGGCGCCCGCACTACTCCCGGCATTTCAGACCGGACAGCCGCCGGTCAATCTGTCTGTAGCTCTCCGCCAGCTCTCCGCTGTTGTCTATGACGAAGTCGCAGCTTTCCCGGAACTGGGCTTCCCCCAGCTGGCTGGACATGATCCGGGCGATTTTTTCCTCGCTGTAGCCTCTGGAGGCGCTGAGCCGCTGCCGCCGTACCGCCTCGTCCGCATAAATATACCACATCTCGTCCACCAGCGCAAGATATCCGCCCTCGATCAGCAGCGCGGCCTCCACGAAGAAGAAATCCGCCTGCCCCTCGGCCCTGGCCCTTTCCAGGCGCTCCAGCAAAAACGTCTTCACCGCCGGGTGTATGATGCCGTTCACCTGTTCTAAAAGGGAGGGGTCCGCGAAAATCCTGTCGGCCATCAGCCCCTTGTCTATCAGGCCGTCCCGTCCCGCCACATCCTGTCCCAGCAGGGAGAGCAATGCCTGGTAGGCTTTCGTGCCCGGCTGCTTCACCAGATGCGCCACCTGGTCTGCCAGATAGATCTCGCAGCTGTAATGCTTCCGGATATAATCCAGTATCTCGGATTTCCCGGCCCCAACGCCGCCTGTAATCCCTATGAAGCGCATCTTCGCCCTCCTGTCCTCCGCGGCTTTCCGCTCTCCCGGCGCATCCTGTCCCCGCCGTTCCCGGCCTCTGTCGCTCTATCCTGCCAGGTCTGCGCTTGCCGCGGTCTCCGAGCCCGGTCGCGGACGGCATTTCCTGTCAGCCATTCGAAATCGCGTTCTTCTCAGGTTGAAAAATCATTTTCCCTTCCCGCCCCGGCACCCTTCGACTCACTGTGTTGCCGCTGACGCCATGCCCCTTCGGCACACGGCAGTTTTCCGTCATTTCGCCTCGTACCAGTTGTCTCCTGTATGGAGATCCACCTCCAGGGCCACGTCCAGCTCCGCCGCCCCCTGCATGTTCTCCAGGAGGATCTGCCTTACCTGCGCCTCTTCCTCCCGATAGGTCTCTATGACAAGCTCGTCGTGCACCTGCAGGATGAGCCTGGATTTCAGCCCGCTGTCCCGCAGGGCCTGCCACACCCGTATCATGGCGATTTTGATGATGTCCGCCGCCGTGCCCTGTATGGGGGAGTTCATGGCCACCCGCTCCCCGAAGGAGCGCTGCATGAAATTGGAGGAGTTCAGCTCCGGCACAGGCCTCCTCCTGCCGAACATGGTGGTGATATAGCCCTTTTCCTTCGCCCCGGCCACCAGCCCGTCCAGGAAGGCCTTTACCCCCGGATAGGTGGCGAAATACTGCTCGATGTAGTCCGCTGCCTCCTTCTTTGAGATGCTCAGATCCTGGCTCAGGCCGAAGGAGCTGATGCCGTAGACGATGCCGAAATTCACGGCCTTGGCGTTGCGCCGCTGGAAATCCGTGACCTCCTCGAAGGGCGTGTGGAACACCTTCGCCGCCGTGATCCGGTGGATGTCCTGGTCCATGTGATAAGCCTCGATCAGCTGTTCGTCCCCGGACATATGGGCCAGCACCCGCAGCTCTATCTGGGAATAGTCAGCGTCCATGAACTCGCAGCCCTCCCTGGGCACGAACACCTTGCGGATGCGCCTGCCCAGCTCCATGCGCATGGGGATGTTCTGGAGGTTTGGCTCCGTGGAGCTGATGCGACCCGTGGCCGTGATGGTCTGGTTGAAGCTGGTGTGGATCCTCCTGTCCTCCCCGATGTAGACGGCCAGCCCGTCCGCATAGGTGGACTTCAGCTTGGTAAGCTGGCGGTATTCCAGGATGTCCTTGACGATGGGTGCCTCCTCCGAAAGCTTCTCCAGCACGTCCGCCGCCGTGGAATACCCTGTCTTGGTCTTCTTGCCCCCGGGCAGCTTCATGGTGTCGAAGAGCACCTCCCCCAACTGCTTGGGGGAATTGATGTTGAACGCCACCCCCGCCTGGGCATGGATGGACTTCTCCAGCTCCTCTATCCGCGCCACCAGGGCGTCGCCGTAGGCCTTCAGCTCCTCCCTGCGCACCTCCACGCCCTCCCGCTCCATGTCGTACAGCACCAGGGACAGAGGCATCTCCATCTCACGCATGAGCCGGTCCATGCCGGTCTCCGTCAGCTTCCCCTCCAGCACGTCCGCCGCTTTCCGGGCCACATAAGCCCCGTAGCAGCAGTATTCCATGAATTTGTCCGGAGCCTCCCGGGACGCCTCTATTGCTTTCTGTTTGCCGAAGCGCTCTGCCCAGCCGGGTATCTGCAGGCCCAGATGCTCCGATGCAATGGTCTCCGGCATATAATCGCTTTTTAAGGGGTTCAACAGATATGCCCCTATCAAAATGTCGAAATATCGTTCCGTGGTATCCTGCTCCAGGTATGGGTACAGCTTCTTGATATCAAAGGCCCCTATCCTCGCCCTGGCGGAAAGCGCCCTGAGACCCTGGGCACACGCAGCCTCTTCCCCATCCCCGCCCCCGTTCTCTCCGGGCTCGCCAAACAGGGAAAGCTGTACATTCTCCCGCACCGGAAGCACGTAGAGGGAGACCTCTTCCTCCGTGGACAGCGCCACAGCCAGCAGGCAATCTCCGTCCGTGACCGGGAATAAGCCCACGCGCTGACCGTCCTTTACCTTCTTCAGCTTTCCGAGAAAAGCCTTCTGGCTCTCCAGCCTCCCAAAGGTAGCGGCGATATCGATATTTCGATCGGTCTGCTCCTCCTCAAAGCGGCCGAGCATGTTGCGGAATTCCAGCTCCTTGAACAGGTCGTAGGCCTCCTTTGTATAGAAGCCCTCCGCTCTGGAAGCGTCATAATCAATGGACACATCGCTGTCTGTCCGAATCGTGACCAGGACCTTGCTCAGGTCCGCCAGCTCCCGGTTCGCGATCAGGGATTCCCTGATGCTCTTCTTGGAAATCTCCTCCACATGGGCATAGATATCCTCCATGGAGCCGTACTGCACCATCAGCTCCGTGGCGGTCTTCTGCCCCACCTTGGGCACCCCGGGCACATTGTCGGAGCTGTCGCCCATGAGGGCCTTCAAGTCGATGAACTGGAGCGGGGTCACCTGGAAGGCCTTGACTACATCCTCCGGATAATAGTCCTCCACCTCGGTCCTCCCCATCTTCGTCTTCGGAATCCTGATCTTGATATGCTCGTCCGCAACCTGCAGCAGGTCCCTGTCGCCGGACACCAAAGATACCTCCATCCCCGATGCCTGGGCCTTCTTGGCCAGCGTCCCCAGGATGTCGTCCGCCTCCAGCCCAGCCTGCTCCACGATTGTCACCCCCATGGCCCGCAGCACATCCTTCAGCACCGGGACCTGCTCCCGCAGCTCCTCCGGCATGGGCTTCCTGGTGCCCTTATAGGCCTCATAGAGCTCATGGCGGAAGGTGGGCGCATGCACGTCAAAGGCCACCGCAAGGTAATCCGGCTTCTCCTCCTCCAGAATCCTGAACATAATATTCAGAAAGCCGTACACCGCATTGGTGTGCAGGCCTTTGGCATTGGTCAGATCCGGCACGCCGTAAAAGGCCCTGTGCAAGATGCTGTGTCCGTCTATCAGTACTAGCTTCCTGTCTTTTACCATGGTTCCACCGCCTTTGACAAAATGATGTTTATGACATTGATAGCATAGTCAGAGCAAAATCCAAACGAATATCCACACAAGAAATCCGGATGCCACGATTTCCAGGGCAGAGCCGATATAGAGGAACGCGGAGTTGTAGCTGATTTTCCGCCTGGTCTCCTCCAGGCGCTGCCCCAGCTCGCTCTGCAGATCGAAAGCATTGCCGTCCTCCAGGCGCTGCATGCCCTCCGCCACCAAAAACTGGATGGACAGCTCCTCCCTGCACTCCCCGCACCGCTCCCAGTGCTCATAGAAGCGCTTCAGGGTGGGGAAGTCCAGCTTCCTCCCGATGAATCCTGGAATCAGCTTCTCGAATTCCTTGCACTCCGTATCCTCTTTCCTCTCCCACGGTGCCACTTCTCCCACCCCCGCTTCCGCGGCCTGGCGAATCTGGCCTTGCTTTCAGCCAAAATCTACCGGTCAATCCCGGCTCCTCGCATAGCTTACCCAGGCATATCAGGCCGCTTTTCTGTACGCCTCCCCGGTTCCTGCCGATTCGCTCAGGCCTCCAGCGCCTGGGCGATATCCGCGATCAAATCTTCCTTGTCCTCGATACCGCAGCTGATGCGGATCAGCTCCGCAGGCACGCCCGCCTCCCTCAGCTGCTCGTCCGTCATCTGACGGTGGGTGCTGGAGGCCGGGTTCAGGCAGCAGGTGCGGGCATCCGCCACATGGGTCTCTATGGCCGCGATCTTCAGGTTCTTCATGAAGCTGCTGGCCGCCTCCCTGCCGCCCTTCAGGCCGAAGGAGACTACGCCGCAGCTGCCCTTCGGCAGGTATTTCTGCGCCAGGGGATAGTATTTGTCTCCCGGCAGGCCGCAGTAGTTCACATAGGCTACCTTCGGATGCTTAGAGAGGAATTCCGCCACCGCCTGGCCGTTCTCACAGTGCCGCTGCATGCGCACATGGAGGCTCTCCAGCCCCAGGTTCAGGATAAAGGCGTTCTGGGGGCTCTGGATGGAGCCGAGATCCCGCATGAGCTGGGCGGTGCATTTGGTGATGAAGGCGCCCTCCTTCCCGAACTTCTCCGCGTAGGTGATGCCGTGGTAGCTGTCGTCCGGGGTGCACAGCCCGGGATATTTGTCCGCGTGGGCCATCCAGTCGAACCTGCCGCTGTCCACGATGGCTCCGCCTACCGCCGCGCCGTGGCCGTCCATGTACTTGGTGGTGGAATGGGTCACGATGTCCGCGCCCCACTCAAAGGGACGGCAGTTGACAGGGGTGGCGAAGGTATTGTCGATAATCAGGGGAACGCCGTGGGCATGGGCGCATCCCGCAAACTTCTCGATATCCAGCACGGTGAGGGCAGGATTGGCGATGGTCTCGCCGAACACGGCCTTAGTATTGTCCTGAAAAGCCGCGTTCAATTCCTCCTCCGTGGCATCCGGGCTCACGAAGGTCACGTCTATGCCCATCCTTTTCATGGTGACGGAGATCAGGTTGAAGGTGCCGCCATAGATGGTGCTGGAGGAGACGATGTGGTCGCCGCAGCTGCAGATATTGAAAAGCGCATAGAAATTAGCGGCCTGTCCGCTGCTTGTCAGCATTCCCGCGGTGCCGCCCTCAAGCTGGGCAATCTTGGCCGCCACATAGTCGTTGGTGGGGTTCTGGAGCCTGGTGTAGAAATATCCGCTGGCCTCTAAGTCGAAGAGCTTCCCCATCTCCTCGCTGGTGTCATATTTGAAGGTAGTGCTCTGGATGATGGGAATCTGGCGCGGCTCCCCGTTTCCCGGCGTATAGCCGCCCTGTACACAGATGCTGTCGATTTTCATATCGGTCTCCTCCTAAAATATGTTGTTTTTCCTCATTGGTAAAACCTGTCTTCCAGTATACACATTTTAGGAGGGAATTGCAACACCTACGGTGTCAAACGGTTGGGGCCGCGGAAGAGGAACATGGCATCCTTTATGGTCAGGCCCACAAGCAGCATGGTCAGCCTGTCCACGCCGATTCCAAAACCGCCATGGGGTGGACATCCGTACCGGAAGAATTCCAGATAGAACTTCACGTCCTCCGCCAGGCCTTTTTCCTCCGCCTGCTTTTTCAGCACTTCGTAGCGGTGCTCCCGCTGGGCCCCGGTGGTGATTTCCACGCCCCGCCAAATCAGGTCATACCCCTGGGGCACCCCGTTCTCGTCCCTCATGTGATAGAATGCCCGCTTCTGGGCGCTGTAATCCGTCACGAACAGGAATTCGTGGCCGTAATGCTTCTTCACCCATTCGAAGCTCAGCCGCTCCGCGTCCGTGGTGAGGTCGTCCTTCTCGGCCTCCTCCACGGTATATCCGAACTCCTGTTCGAGCCCCTGGTACAGCTCCTTCAGGGTGACCACAGGGAAGGGCGTGTCGGGCACGATGACCTCTATGCCGAACAGCTCTTTTATTTGTTCTCCGTGTCTTTCCTGGACGGCCTCCAAGCCTGCCCGCAGAAGGTTCTCCTCCATCTTCATCACATCGCGGAAGGAATCGATATAGCTGAATTCCAGGTCGAAGCCCGTGAACTCCGTGGTATGCTTGCTGGTAAAGGACTTCTCCGCCCGAAATACCGGCCCTACCTCAAAAATGCGCTCGAAGCCGCTGGCCATGGCCATCTGCTTGTAGAACTGGGGGCTCTGGGCCAGATAGGCCTTTCTGTCGAAATATTCCACCTGGAACACGTCCGCACCGCTCTCGCTGGCCGCTCCGATCAGCTTGGGCGTGTGGATTTCGATGAAGTTCTCTTTTAAAAGGTACTGCCGCATGGCGTTCACCAAAGTCGTCTGTACCTGGAACATCAATTGATTTTCCTCTGTCCGCAGGTCAATCCAGCGGTAGTCGATGCGTTGGTCGATGCTGGAGCGCTCTACAGCCTTTTTCTTTTTGGTGGCGGGAATCTCCTTTCTGGCAATGGGCAGGGCCTCCGCCACGCTCTCCACGGAAATCTCCTTCGGAATGATTTCGATGCCGCCCAGTTTCACGTACTCGTTCTCCGCCACCTGGCCGATTACCGTCAGGACGGAATCGTTGGTCACTGCCTCCAGTTGCTCCGCCAGTTCGGGCGCCTTTTCCTTCTCCAGGGTAATCTGCACCTTTCCGGTAATATCCTTTAAGACGATAAACAGCATGGACTTGCTGTTACGGATATTGTCCGCGAATCCCTGCAGCTTCACCTCCGTGCCGATTTTCCCGGCTACGTCCTTTATATAGACCCTCTCGCTCATCTTCTGCCTCCGTTTCTGATAGCCGCTCCTGTCCGCCATACCCCCTGGCTCTTCGCACCAGGCCAGTCATCCTTTCCGCTGCCGCAGTTCAGACAGGCCGCTTCCCCTCTCCTTACTCCTGGGACACCATCTCCCTGTAGAATTCCGTATAGTCGGACCGCTTCTCCTTGGTGAACTGGATTGCGGCCCTGGGATGCTGGTTCAGAAGGCCTGTCATCAGGTACTGCAGGTCGTAGCCCCAGACCACGCCCTCTTCCCTCAGCTGCGTCATATATTTATCTACGAACTGGATGGCGGGATAGATATTGTACTTGGGATTGCGCAAGAACCCCAATAGCAGCTCCATGGCGCAATTCCCCGCCCCTCGGCCCATGGAGGCGTAAGTGGCGTCTAACCAGTCCACGCCGTCCCCTACCGCTTCGATGGTATTGGCGAAGGCAAGCTGCTGGTTGTTGTGGGCGTGGATTCCCACCTTCTTACCGTATTTGGCCGCCACTTCCGTATACATGTCCGCGAAGCGCGCGATCTGCTCCGGGTACATGGCGCCGTAGCTGTCCACAATGTAGAGCACGTCCACCGGGGACTGCCCCAGAATCTCCAGGGCGGCCCGCAGCTCCCCCTCCAGGGAATGAGAGATGGCCATGATGTTGCAGCAGACCTCGTAGCCCTTGCTCTTGGCATCCTCAATCAGGTCCACCGCCCCCGGGATGGTGTTCACATAGGTGGCCACCCGAATCATGTCGATGGGGCTGTCCGCCCGGTCGATGATGTCCGATTTCTCGCATCGGCCCACGTCCGCCATCACCGAAATCTTCAAGTCCGTGGCGTTCTCTCCCACAATCTTCCGGATGTCCTCGTCCCTGCTGAATTTCCACTTGCCGAACTTGTCCACGTCGAACATCTCCGTGGAGGCCTTATAGCCGAACTCCATATAGTCCACCCCCGCCCGGAGGTTCGCCAGGTACAGCGCTTTGACGAACTCATCGGTGAAGTAGAAATTATTTACCAGTCCGCCGTCCCGCAGGGTGGCGTCCACCACCTTGACGTCCGGGCGGTATGCTATTAGATTCGATATCTCTTTCATGCTGTTTTGCTCCTTTTCTCCGGGTATACTGCGCCTTTGTCGTCAATTTTGTTTTTTCACGTGCGCAGCATCGTTTTTTCGATTATCTTTTCGATGGCTTCACTCTATCTGATCAGCCATTCATCCAGTTCCGCAGCGGATTGATTTCCTTCGCCTGTTTCAGGATATCCTTCCTGTTCGCCCTCATATAGGCCTCCAGCTTCTGGACTTCCGTCTCGGAGAAGCCCTCCGACTTCACTATGATTCCATCCGGCAGAATGCCTTCCGCATAGTCTATGGAATACCCTTCTTCCATTCCGCGCAGGAAAGAAACCCTGACGATTTTCCGTCCCTCCTTCTCCACCACGCAGGAAACCAGCATTTTTACTTCATCCATTCTATCTCCCCGCCCATGTTTCGACTATTGAATCGTAATCCGGAAATCTTCGTAGATTCCGGATGATATCTCCTCCCCAAAGGAATACTCCTCTCCCATGTCATGCTGGAAGTTGTAGACAGTGACCCGGTTCTTTTCCGGATCCACTATCCAGTATTCCCTGACCCCTGCGGTGCGGTACTTGAACAATTTGTGGAAATAATCCCTCTGGCGGCTGCTGGGAGACACGATTTCAATCACCCAGTCCGGCGCGCCCTGGCAGCCTTTTTCTGTAATCTTGTCCCTGTCGCATATCACTGAGATATCCGGCTCTACATAATTCCTGTCGTCCTCGTACAGGAAAACCGCGAACGGGGCTGGAAACACTTCGCATTCGCCGCCCTTCCCGCGGATATACAGATTGATCTCCGTGTTCAAAAAGCTCAGAAGCCTTTGATGCCCGGCAGTCGGCGGCGCCATATAATAAATCCGCCCGTCGAGCAGTTCCGCCCTCTCGCCATCCGGCAGGGCATAGATATCGTCAACCGTATACAGCTCCCCTTTCCACAATGCTTCCATATATTCTCCCCCCCAGACAGCTTCCACTGTGGCCAACTTATAAAAAAGGCCTTACAAATCCGGAGATTTTGTAAGGTCTTGCCTGCCGGCAGCGGGACTTGAACCCGCACGTGGTTGCCCACAACAGATTTTGAGTCTGCCTCGTCTGCCATTCCGACACGCCGGCATCTATGCCATGAAGTCTGATGAACACCTCACAACACATCAATTTTATCACAGAAAGCGCCGCTTGACAAGCAATAATTTGGCATTTCTTTCTTTCGCACTATTCACTGCGCCCCTCTGAATTATCAGAAAATTTTCGCAATAGCGCTATAAAACATGGTGTCACACATACCGCATCTCAATCCGGATATCGTTCCCCTTCACCGCCACATCCGCCATGCTTCCCACCACAATCGGCATCATAGGCGGCAGATGTCCCAGGTCCACGTCCATGACCACCGGCACATCCTTGCGCCCTGCCACCTCCAGCACCGCGCCGTATGCGTCCAGCCCCATCATGGGCTCCCCGTTCGCGGGCCTGCCGATCAGGAAACCTTTCACATGCTCAAACCAGCCCGCTTCCTCCAACTGCCACATAGCACGACGGATGGCGAACACGTTCAGGTCGCAGGCCTCCAGGAACCAGACGATGCCGTCCTCCCGGTATCTCTCCACGAATTCCCTGGTCCTGTCGAAACGGGTGCCCGGCAGGTTCACCAGGCAGTCCAGGCAGCCTCCCATGAGCCTGCCCTGAAATGCCACCTCACCGCAGGCAGGCTCCCGCCCCACATATGTGCGGATTGCCAGGGGTTCGGTAAGATTGTAGGGAGCCAGCGGATTCTCCGGGCCCTTCAGGGATTCCTTCTCCCAAAGCCCGTAGCCCCGCACTGCCGCGCCATGCGGCTCCTCCGACCAACTGCAGTCCCCGCTGGCCGCTGTGGGTTCGCCGCCCTTCCGGCCCGCTTCTCTTCCGGCCGCCGACATATGTGCTTCCACAGCCGTCTTTCCCATTGTTCCCCGCATCCAGGCACCACTTTTCCCGGCAAGTATCCCGAACGCATCCCACAATGCCTCATGCCAGGGCTCCATGCCGAAAGAGGACGCACAGGGCCCATACACGGAAGCCGTATCCGCCAGGGTGGCCAGCAGATAGGTCAGGTTCGTATTGTCGGAATAGCCCATGAACCACTTGGGCTCTGCCTGGGCAAGCTTTCCGAAGTCCACATGGGGCAGGATTTCGCACATCAGCTCCCCGCCGCCGCAGGAAATCAGGCAGTCCGGCTCTTCGGAAAGGAACATCTCCATCACTTCCCTGCCGCAATTCTCCGGCGTGCTGCTGATGCCGATGCCCTCCCCCAGATAGCAGTTCGGCCCGAGAACCGTGTGATATCCCATTTCCCGCCACTTTTCCAGGGCATGGCCAAAAGCTGTCCGATAGGGCTCGATATTGCAGCCGAAGGACGGCGCCAGAAAACCGATCGTGCCTCCCTTTGGCAAATGTTTCGGATACCTCATACAAATCCCTCCCGGCCTCTGAAAGACCCAATCCGCGGTCCGCCTTGCTGCAGCCCCGCCCTGTCCTACGCTCCAGGCCCTGAAACTCTTCCGTCATGCCCTCTCACAGCCGTGACCGCCTGCCCGTCACAGCCTCCTGTCACTCCGGAAACATCCTGTCAAATATCTCAAATCCGTCAAATGTGGCAAAATAATCCTTCGGCGTCTCCGCCCGGCGGATTAGCTCCACGCTCCCGTCCTCCTTGAGCAACAGCTCCGCGGATTTCAGCTTCCCGTTGTAATTGTACCCCATGGAAAATCCATGTGCCCCGGTGTCGTGGATAGCCATATAGTCCCCGATCTCCACCTTTGGCAGCGCCCGGTCGATGGCGAATTTGTCATTGTTCTCACACAGCGATCCCACCACGTCGTAGGTATGGTCGCAGGGCGCGTCTTCCTTGCCCAGCACCGTGATATGATGGTACGCGCCGTACATGGCAGGCCGCATCAGATTTACCGCGCAGGCGTCAACCCCTGCATATTCCTTATGGATATGCTTCTCGTGGATTACCTTAGTCACCAGATGCCCGTAAGGCCCGGTCATGTACCGGCCAAGCTCGGTGTAGATGGCCACGTCCCCCATCCCCGCCGGGGTCAGGATCTCCTCATAGGCCTTCCGCACGCCCTCTCCGATGACACGGATGTCATTGGGCTCCTGATCCGGGCGGTAAGGAATCCCGATGCCCCCGGACAGATTGACGAAAGCGATCTCCGCCCCCGTCTCCCGCTGCAGCTCCACGGCCAGCTCAAAAAGCTGCCTGGCCAGTTCCGGATAATATTCGTTGGAGACCGTATTGCTGGCCAGGAACGCGTGGATGCCGAAACGCTCCACGCCCCTCTCCTTCAGGATGCGGAAGCCCTCAAACATCTGCTCTTTTGTAAATCCGTACTTGGCATCCCCCGGATTGTCCATGATGTCCGTGCCCATGGCGAAATGCCCGCCGGGATTGAAGCGGCAGCTTAAGGTCTTCGGCAGATATCCCAAAGTCCTCTCCAGGAAATCGATATGGGTGATATCGTCCAGGTTGATGGTAGCCCCCAGCTTCGCCGCCAGGGCATATTCCTCCGCGGGCGTCTCGTTGGAGGAGAACATGATATCCTCCCCTCTCATCCCCACCGCGCCGCTGAGCATCAGCTCCGTATAGGAGGAACAGTCGCTGCCGCAGCCCTCTTCCTTCAGAATCTCCATCAAAAAGGGATTGGGGGCCGCCTTCACCGCGAAGAACTCCTTATACCCCTTATTCCAGGAGAATGCCTCCCTCAAGGCCCTGGCATTCTCACGAATTCCCCTCTCATCGTAGATATGAAAGGGGGTCGGATAGGTCTTTACGATTTCCTCCACCATCTGCCTGGTGACGAACGCTTTCTTTTCCATCTATGTTTCTTCTCCTCTGTTCCTACAGTACAGGCGATGGATTAATCCACGCCCATGGATTACGCGCTGTAGTCATCTATTCTCAATCTGCCAGTCGATGGGCTCCAGCCCGTTCTCCTCCAGGAAGCGGTTGGTCTGGCTGAAAGGCCTGCTGCCGAAGAACCCGCTGTTTGCGGAGTAGGGGCTGGGATGGGCTGCCTTCAGTATCAGGTGCTTCGGATTGTCCAGCATCTTCTCCTTGGCCTGGGCGGGCCGCCCCCAGAGGATGAAGACAATGGGCCTGTCCTGCTTGTTCAGGGCGCGGATCGCCGCGTCCGTGAACTCCTCCCAGCCCTTCCCCCTGTGGGAATTGGCCTGGTGGGCCCGCACTGTCAGCACCGTGTTCAGCATCAGGATCCCCTGCTGCGCCCATTTCACCAGATAGCCGTTGTTGGGGACATAGCAGCCCAAGTCGTCATGGAGCTCCCTGTAAATGTTCACCAGAGACGGCGGGATGTTTACATCGGGCTTCACGGAAAAGCAGAGCCCGTGGGCCTGTCCCACATTGTGGTAGGGATCCTGCCCGATGATGACCACCTTCACCTCGCCAAGAGGCGTCAGATGGAACGCGTTGAAGATATCCTCCGCGGGCGGGAACACCTGCCTGGTATTATACTCCGTCTTCACGAACTCATACAGCGTTTTGTAATAAGGCTTATGGAATTCCGGCCCCAACTCCGCCAGCCAGTCATTTTCAATCATTGCCACTTCTTCTGTCCATCCTTTCTTTATCTGTCGTCCGCCATTGCGCTCTGCAGCCTCTTCTCTCCGGCCCGTCACGCCGCCAGCTGCCGGAAGAATGTCCCGGTGCCCGCCGCGCTTACAGCCTCACGCTGATGCCCCGGCTGCGCAGATACTCCTTCACCTGCCCTATCTCCAGCTCCTTATAATGGAACAGGGATGCCGCCAGCACCGCCTCGGCCCCCGCGTCCGCCAGAGCCTCGTAGAAATGCGCCAGCTCCCCCGCGCCGCCGGAGGCGATCACAGGGATGTCCACCGCATCCGCCACTGCTTTGGTCAGTTCCAAATCGTATCCGGCCCTGGTGCCGTCCCCGTCCATGCTGGTCAGCAGGATTTCCCCGGCCCCCAGGCGCTCCGCCTCCATGGCCCATTCCACCGCGTCCAGCCCTACGTCCACCCGGCCGCCGTTCTTATACACGCTGTAGCCCCCGCCCGGCCGCCGCTTTGCGTCGATGGCCACCACCACGCACTGGCTTCCGAATTTGTCCGCCGCGTCGGATATCAGCCCCGGGTTCATGATTGCCGCCGAGTTCACGGAAATCTTGTCCGCGCCCTCCCGCAGGATTGCCCGGAAATCCTCCACGGTGCGGATGCCTCCGCCCACCGTGAAGGGAATGAACAGCTCCGCTGCCACCCGCCGCACCCATTCAAGCTGGGTATTGCGGCTGTCCGAGGAAGCCGTGATGTCCAGGAACACCACCTCGTCCGCCCCGGCCTTATCGTAGGCCGCGGCCACGTCCGCCGGGTCTCCCGCGTCCCGCAGATTCACGAAATTGATTCCTTTTACCACCCTGCCGTCCTTGATGTCCAGACAGGGAATCACCCTCTTTGTATGCATCAGTCCTCCCCCATACAGATTCCGCAGAAATTCCGCAGGATTCCCATTCCCGCCCCGGAGCTCTTCTCCGGATGGAACTGGCAGGCGAACACATTCCCCTTCTCTACGGAAGCGTGTATATGTGTCCCATATTCCGTACACGCGGTGACGATGCCCTCATCCGCGGCCTGCAGATAATAGGAATGGACGAAATAGACATACGGTTTTTCCCCCAGTCCTTCAAACAGCCGCCCCTTCCGGGGAAAGCTCAAATCGTTCCATCCGATATGGGGAATCTTCAGCCCGCCGGAAGCGGGTATCCGAAGGATCCGCCCCTCCAGGACATGGAGCCCCTCCACCCCGGGGCTCTCCTCGCTGCTGTCGAACAGTAGCTGCAGTCCCAGGCAGATTCCCAGGAAAGGCTTCCCGGACTCCACGCACCGATGGATCACATCCACCAGTCCGTAAGCCCGCAGCTTCTCCATGGCGTCTCCAAAGGCCCCAACCCCTGGCAGAATCACGCCGTCAGCCCCCAGAATCGCTTCCGCGTCCCTGGTGACTGCCGCCTCCTGCCCCAGATGGAGCAGCGCTTTCTCGACGCTTTTTATATTCCCTGCATCATAATCGATAATCGCTATCATATTGCATCTTCCCACATTCTGCCGCTGTATCCTTCCCTCTCGGCGGACGCGGCATATTCCGGCATCAGTCTGCGAAATTCCCCGCTTCCGTCTCCGCCTCTTCCGGCATCAGTCCGCAAAGCTTTCCTCTCCCAGCTCCGCCTCCTCCGGCAGTTCGTCCACAATGGCATCCGCTCCGTCCTCGGGCGCTCCCTCGGGTTGCCCCTCAGCCTCCCCCGCATCTCCGGAATCCCCTTCCGGCTGCTGGGGCGCAGAGGGCGCGCTCCCGGAACCGTATCCCTTTCCTTCCACCAGCGCGGTGACGGCTCTGGTATACTCAATGCGGCTCCCCAGTGCCGCGATTTCCTTCGCCTGCTCCTCCGTGATGCCATACCTTTCGGACAGGATGCCCAGGATGCCGGCGTAGAGCTGCTCTACCTCCGGCAGGGCCTCGCACTGGGCGGCATATTCCTGGACGGCCGGAAAATCCGCAACCGTCTGGAGCAGACTGTCCACCGCCTGCACCTCGGTGCCGTTTTTCAGGACGATTTCGTACTTCCGGCACTCCTGCTCCATATAGAGGATGCTCTCTGCCTTTCCGTACATCCGGGCCTGCTCCTCATCCAGCTTCTTGCCGTACAGGTTCTGGTAGCAGGTCTGATAGTCCCCGTTGCTGAAAGCCTCCGCGGCCTCCTGCTTTACGGAATAGTCCGTAGCCAGGTTCACGAAGATGAACACCACGGCGCCTACCGTAGCGCCCAGCAGCAGGATGGGCAGGGACTTTTTGAAGGTCAGCTTCTTGCCGGTATAGGGTTCCGGCTCCTTTTCCTTCTTCGGCTTCTTGGGTTTCGCCGGCTTGGCAGGCTTGGGCGCTTTTTTCTTCTTCTCTTTCTTCTTGGCGGGCTTCTTCGCCTTTTTCGCTTTCTTGCCGCCGGCCTTTTCTTTGTCCAGATCCTTCAGGATCTCCTGGTTCTCCTCAGACATGGGGATGTCTTCATTCTCCGGCTCTTCCTCGGTCAGCATGGTAATGATTTTGGACATGAAGCCGCCCTTGCGCTTTGCTCCCGCCTCTTCCTGCGGCCCGCTTGAGATGTCCGGAATAAAGGCATCTATCTCATCCATATCCAGCTCCATGATATCGGATTCCGCTGTCTTTTCTTTTACTGGCGCCACGTCCTCTTCCTTCATCCTTTCCGCTTCCGACGCTTTCTCCCGCTCCAGGGCAGCGTCATATTCCTTTCCCAGCTCATTGACGCTGAATCCTCCCGGTTCCCCGGCGGATTCCCTATCTTCCCCGCGTCCCACATTGCCCGCGTCGGAGACGATGCTGTCCAGCAAGTCCCTGTCCAGGAGCATGTCGAACTCCTCAATCTCCCCGGAGCCCTCTGCCTTCGCCTCCGACGGCTCCGGATCCTTTCCGCCGCGCTTCTTTCCCCGCTTCGCCGCCTTCCCGGCTTTGGCCGCCTCCTTTTCCTCTTTCCGTCTGGCTGCCTTTTCCGCCTTTTCCTGGGCCTTCCGCGCTTTCTTCTCCGCTTTGCGCGCCTTGGCGTCCGCAGGCGCAGACGCCGCCTCTTCCGCCCCTTCTATGTCCGCAAGCAGCCTGTCTGCCGGGCCCTGGCGAAAGCCCGTCTCCTCCTCCGCTCCTGCGTCGATTGTCTCGTTCCTGTCGGACTTCTTCAGCATGTCCTGAATGTCCAGCAGATCGTCGTCCTCATGGTTCCCTGCTTCCTCCAGCATGTCGAGGACGTCCCCCTGGGGCACATCCTCAGGCTCCTCCGGACGCGTCCCCGCGCCCTCTGCCAGGAGCTTTTCTATCTCCTCCGCTGACAGCTCCGTAAGAGCGTCAATCCCATAGCTGTCCGATTCCGCGTTGCCGTTTACGTTTTTTTCCTCATTGGAAGGCATGTTCTCTCCTCCGGTTTCTATGAATGTCCACCCCTATTTTATCACAGCTCCCCCAGCCAATCAATCGCATTCTTAGAAATTCCGCATCCCTTTTCTGACAATTCCTTGGTCAATTGATACAACTTTTCATGGACTCTGCAAAAATAGGCCTTTTGGTTAAAAAAAGCCACCTTTTCAAAGGGCCAGCGCACCACGGAGGGGAAGCGCATCCCCACCCCCAGCTCCAGCACGAACAGCCTTCGGTTCAGGGTCCCCTGGAGCCATTTCCTGTAGAGCCCCCACTGGTCCAGATACCCGGACTCGTCATAATTCTCCGCGTACACATTGTTCAGCACAAGGGCGGCCCCGCACTGCGGGCAGACTCCGGACAGGGGATTCCCCTCCGGGAGGCGCCCCCGGTACAGCTCCTCAAAAAAATGCCACAGCCTGTCCCTGTCCTGCTCCGTCACCTCCGAGAGCGCTCCCGCGCAGCCCCCGGAGCACTGCTTCATCTTCCAGGAGCCGCAGGGCATCACCACCCTCCCCAGGTCGGCTGCCCTGCTGTCGGTGGATACGCTGACTGCGAAAAAGTTCTTCCCCCTGAGGATTTCCCCCAGCCTTTCAAGGGCGGTCTCCACTGAGCCGTTCCCCGACTTTTCCGCGCAGTATTCGTTCCACGCAGGCATGAGCCAGCGGAATCCGGCCTCCTTCAGCTTCCCGCACCCGGTCAGATACCTTTCGTCCTTCCCCAGGAAAGCGCTGCCGTCGAAGTCCTCCCCCAGGCCTGCCAGCACCATGTCCGATTGCCCGATTTTTTCCAGAATCTCATGATTATCCATCTCAACCACCCTGCCATCCTCATCCTGCATTCTCTGGAACAAGAAAAAAGCCGGGACATCATCCCAGCCTTTTTCAGGACTTTACATATCCAAGTGCCTCTCCGCCACAAGCTGATCTATGATTTTTACCAGATTGCCGATCTCCGGCTTGGACAACTGCGCGTCCGCTCCCAGCGACTCGCCCTTCCGGCGCATCTCCTCGTTCACCAGAGAGGAGAACAGGACCACCGGAATCTTTGCCGTGACCTCGTCCGTCTTGATCAGCTTGGTCAGCCTGTGCCCGTCCATCTCCGGCATCTCTATATCGGATATGACCACACGCACGTTCTCGTGCAGGGTTCCCTGATTCTTGTAGTGGGTTATGATATCGTAGGCCTGTTTTCCGTTCTCCACATGAATCAGGTTCTCATAGCCTGCCTTCTTCAGGCAGTCCACGATCAGCTTGTTGAGCAGAGCGGAATCCTCCGCGATCAGGATGGGAACCGTGCTCCTGTGCCGCTCTCCCAGGTCATTGATGTCGGAAATCTTCAGGCCGGTCTCAGGATTGATGTCCGTGACGATCTTCTCGAAGTCAAGGATGATTATCAGCCTGTCTTCCTTCTTGACGATACCGATGGCTACGCCCTCCTCCGCGGTGGAGATCGTGACCTCCGGCTTGATGATCTCCGTCCAGGACACCGTATGGATACCCAGGACGCTGTCCACATGGAACGCTATGTCCAGCTTATTGAAGTTCGTGATGATGAACAGTCCCTTGGAATCCGACTCGCCGCGGCCCAGGCAGTTCTTCAAATCGATTGCCGTGATCATCACGTCCCTGGGCATGAACACGCCCTCTATGCTGGGATGCGCGTTGGGAATCGGTGTGACCGGCTCATATTTCGTAATCTCCCTGATCTTCGCCACATTGATGCCATAGTAGTTGTCGCCCAGCTTGAACTCCAGAATCATCAATTCGTTCGTGCCGTTTTCCAATAAAATCTTGCTGTCGTCCATATTTATCCATATCCTTTCCCGGCCGGAGCCTTTCCAAAACAGGAACAGTTCCGCTATTTATATGTTATTATCTTAACATACTTGCGTGGAAAAGGAAACTATAATCTTCAAAACTTACCAAAAAACTTACTAAAATTTTTCCGGGCAGTCCTTCCTGTCAGATATTCTCGTTCCGTATGGTGTCGATGATGTTCCTCCTGTTGATCTTGGCCATGGAATAGCGCATGATGACGTACAGCAGCATTGCCACGGCGGCAACGGACAGGACGATCCCCATCCACGGAACCCGGTAGTCCATCACGAACCTTATCCCGAACCCTCTGTGGAACAGCAGGGAAATCAGCAGCCCTGCCGGAATCCCGATGCACAGCGCCCTTCCTCCGTAGAACGCGCCCTCCAGCCATATCATGCGCCTGAACTCCCGGCCGGTCATCCCCACGGAGCGCAGCATGGCGAACTCCTGCGCCCGCAGCTCCATATTGGTGGTGACGGTATTGAAGACATTGGTGATCCCTATCAGGGCCACCACCGCCAGGAACCCGTACAGGAAGATTGCCACTGTCAGAAGCATGCTGTGTTCATTTCTTTGCATCGTACTATAATTTGACAGCGTAAAATATTGCAGCTGCGCTTCGCTGCGGATGCGCTGCTCTAACCCGTCCGGATCCTGGCACTTCAGATAGACCTCTATATTGTCATACCTTTGCAGCCCCGGCGCGCTGTCCATGAATTCCTCGTCCACGATCAGTATCATGCGGTACGCCGAGTCTGAGAGATGCATGGGACGCACAGTGGTCTGCTTCAGGACTTCGATGTCCGTCCCGGCGGATTCACCGATTCCCCGGAGGATGTCCCCCGGCCTGAACTCGGCGATATTCCCCTCTTCGATATAGGTCTTTCCGTCTACCATGTTTTCCAGATGACAATCCGCTATCACCAGGGCCTTCCCTCTTGCCTCCTCCACGGAAACCCCCGCCTCCTTGCAGTAACGGGCATAGGCCTTCTCCCCCAGGGAGCATACGGTTATCCTGTCCTCCCCTGCATTTTCCTCCTCCGTATACTCTCCCAGCCACTCTGCCGTATAGGGAATCCGGCTCTTCTCCACTGCCAGGCTCGCCTTCCGCACGACCTCTCCTTCTTCCACGCCGTCCATCTCCGCAATGGCCACCGCATCGTCATAAAAGTCCCACTGAAAGATGCTGATCTGCATCTGATAGGGTATGTCCCCGAAACGGGTGCCCACAGCCAGGGATATCAGGTCTACAAATGTAGTCATGCCGATGAATATGGCCACGCTGACCACGATGGACACCACCGTGGTGCGGTACTTCACCCTGGCCCGCTTCAGATTCTTGTAGGCAATCTTCCCGCCGATGCCGAACAGCCTCCCGATCCATCCCGGACAGCGGACGCGCTTCCCCAGCTTCACGGTGTCGTTGGCCCGGATGGCGCTGATGGGCGAGATCCTTGCCGCCTGCCTGGCGCTGCCCCTTGCGGAGAGGAACACCGTCACCGTAGCCAGGATTGCCGCCAATAGGATCATGGGCAGGGAGGTGCCGAATATCAGCTTGAAGCTTAAGGCATCCCTTACCAGGGTGCCCACCCCTTTTACCAAAATCACCGCCGCGGCCAGCCCACTTGCCACACCCAGGGGAATCCCCACGGCGCTCAGGAACCTGGCCTCATAGTAGACTACCTTCCGCTGCTGGGCCGCCGTGGTCCCCACAGAGGCAAGCCTCCCATAGAGCCTCATCTTCTCTGTCAGGGATATGGCGAAGCTGCCCCGGATGCAGAATATGCCGGTGACGATGATGACCGCTGCGGCCACCGCGGACATGGCGTATATCATGCGCATCATGCCGTCGGAAAAAAGCATCAGCTCCCATTTCAGCAGCCAGTAGTTCTCCTGGACGGAGGACGCCACTGTCTGAATCTGCTCCAGCTCCTGCTCCGTGCAGTCCCATAATCCCTCTTTCCAGCGCAGGTACAGCTCCTGGGATACGCCCAGGATGCCGGCCGTCACCTGGTCTCTGTGGCGCAGCCCCTGCTTCGTGTAAGTGGCGTACACGTCCGCTTCCGCCGCCGGATCCAGATGCTCCAGGCGGGTAAAGGCCGAATATCCCGGGGCCGTCACGGGCTCCACTCCGGTGCCGGGCCGCTCTATGACGCCCACCACGGTAAAAGTCTTCTCCGTTCCCGGCTGGAACGCCTCCTCTTCGACATGATAGGCCTCCCACTGGCTCAGCACATATCCGTCATCGGTAATCCGCTCTCCCAGGGACAGGGTCAGTCTGTCCCCGACCCTTACCTCCACCAGGCCATTGCTGATCACATGCCTGCCCACCACTATCTCCGAGCCGTTCTCCGGCATCCGCCCCGCCGCCAGCTTCAAGGACAGCGCGGCCTCCGCATCCTCGTCCATGGCCATGACGTACAGATAGGGCTTATCCGGATTCTGGCAGCCCTCCAGATAGGCATAGCCCAGTTTTTCCGTCAGGGCGTACTTCTCTATCTGCCTGTTGTTCTCGAAATATTTCAGGTACTCCTGCTTCACGTTCAGGAAATGATAATGGAAATCCCCGTTCTGCTCCTTCTCATGGGCGATCAGGCTCACGCGGAAGCTCACCACCAGACAGGCCAGCGCCGTGATCAGCGCCGTGGCAAGGATGACTCCGATGATGGTCACCACGGTGCGCTTGCGGTTCTCCTTCATGGAGCGGTAGCAGCATCTCTTCAATACATTCATCCCGCCACCCCCCAATATCCCTCGGACACATAGCCGTCCTCGATGCTTAAGACCCTGTCCGCCTGCTTCGCCAGCTCCAGATTGTGGGTGATCATGATCACGGTCTGTCTGTATCTGCGGTTGGAGACTTTCAGCAGCTCCATGATTTCGTTCCCGGCCCGGGTGTCCAGGTTTCCCGTGGGCTCGTCCGCCAGGAGGATGGCAGGCCTTGTAATCAGCGCCCTGCCGATGGCCACCCGCTGCTGCTGGCCGCCGGAGAGCTCGTTGGGCAGACGGTTCAGGACTCTTTTCAGACCCAGCATCCCCGCCAGCTCCTGCACCAGCTCCGGATCCGGCTCCCGGCCGTCCAGCTCGCAGGGCAGCGTCAGGTTCTCCTCCACCGTCAGCACAGGAATCAGGTTATAGAACTGGTAGATCAGCCCCACCTGCCTCCTGCGGAATATCGCCAGTTTGTCATCGTCCATCCGATAGATGTCCTCGTCCTCTATGAACACCCTGCCGGAGGTGGGCCTGTCCACGCCGCCCAGCATGTGCATCAGCGTGGACTTCCCGCTGCCGGAGCTCCCCACGATTGCCACGAACTCTCCCTGTGCCACGGAGATGCCTACATCGTTCACCGCGATGATCTCATTGTTCCCTGTCCCGTATACCTTGCGCAGATGCTCCGTGCGCAGGATTTCCGCTGAGCGGGCGGAGTCCCTTTCGGGCATTCCCTCCTCTGCTTCGCTATAGCCTTTCCGTCCCATATTTCCCATATCTGCCTTCCTTTCCTGAAATCATTTTCAACCGTTCCTTACGCTTCCAGTATAAAAGGCTAAAATGACATTTCCGTGACATTTTATATTTTTACTCCATCTGCATCCTCACGCATTTCTATGCAAGAACCGCAGGATGAAAACGGTGCCCCCTTCCCTGTAGGAGTCCACCGTTATATAGCCATTCTGCTTCTCCAGGATTTCCTTGGCCAGCGACAACCCGATGCCCATGCTGTCCTCCCTGGCGGAATTTCCCTGGTAGAAGCGCTGAAACAATTTTCTTTGCTCCTCCCGCGTCATCCCTTCCCCGTGATCCCGGACGGCTATCTGGACGTAGACCTCGTTCTCCTCTCCGCTTATCTCCACGATGCCGCCGTCAGTGCTATGCTCTATGGCGTTCTTGACGATGTTCAGCAGCGCCTCCTCCGTCCATTTCCTGTCCACGAACAGGCTGACCTGCTCCGGAAAATCCAGAGAAAAGGAAATCCCCCTCCACTCCGCGGCGATCTCCAGCCGCCGCACCACATCCTCCACCAGAGCCTTCCCCGAAATCCAGGCCCGCTCCAGCTCCACCATCCCCGCGTCCAGCTTCGACAGCTTCAGCACCGTGGTCACCAGCCAGGACATGCCGGTGAGCTGCCTGGTAGCTTCTGCCAGAAAGCGCTGCCTGGTGGTGTGGTCCATGTCCATGTTCTCGGACAGATTGTCCAGCAGCACTGTGGCGGAGGTAAGGGGTGTCTTCAATTGATGGGAGATATCTGCCAGAGCGTCCGCTAGCATGCGCTTCTGCGTCATCGCGGCCTCTGCCTGCTCTTTCAGGTAGACCGTCAGCTTATACAGCTCATTACGCAGTCCGCTGAGCTCATCGTCAGCATTGTCCTCCACCTCCACCCGGTAGCCTCTTCGGTTCAGGGCCTCCATATACCCTGCCAGCCCTGAAATCCTCTCCTGACGATTTTTGAAATATCGATAGAGCAGAATGCCCATGCAGGAGAAAAACAGAATCATGAAAAGGTTCAGCCCTGCGTACAGCATCCCGAGCTGTCTCTCCTGTCCCGCAAAGGACACGCCCGCAAATCCCTCCAGGATACCGTACCTCCCAAGGAGTTCAGCACCCAGGTCCTCATTGCCCTCACGGTTCAGGATGGATACCAGCTCTTCCTCGGCCACCCCTGGATAGGCCTCCGACACATTTCCGAATACCGCGGCCAACAGACTGTGATATTCCGCCCGCATATGGCTCCCATAGACTGCCACGCAGAGGTTCATGGCCAGGCCCCCTGTACAGAAAAAGGCCAGAAACATCCCTGCCAGCCACTTCAGCTCCTTATTCCAGACCATATTTCCATCCCTTTCTGTCCTTCCACTGCTCTTGCGGACTCTCGCACGCTCCCTGCTATCAGGCATCGAATCCAAGCCATCCCTTTCTACAGTACCACCGTCAGCGCTCCAGCCTGTATCCCATGCCCCGCACTGTCTTTATGAACCGGCCCTCACTGTCCCCCAGCTTCTCCCGCAGACGCTTCACGGTCACCGATAGTGTATTGTCGTTCACGAAGTTCCCGGATATATCCCAGATATCCGACAGAATCTCATCCCTGGTAAAAAGCTTTCCGGGGCAGGACATCATGTTGCTCAGAATCTTATATTCCAGCTTTGTCAGCGCAATCTCGCTGCCGCCGCGCGTCACTTTTCCTGTCTCCGTATTCAGGGCGATGTCCCCGCAGCGCAGCACTGGCGTACCCTTTCCGCTCCTGCGCAGCACGCTTCTGATGCGTGAGGCCAGCTCCCTGTTGCGGAAGGGCTTGATGACATAATCGTCCGCGCCCATGTCAAGCCCCTTTACCACATCCGTCTCGTCCTCCTTCGCCGTGAGGAATATCACCGGCGCCTGCCCCTCCTGTTTCACCTTCCTGCACAGCTCAAAGCCGTCCCCATCAGGAAGCCCAATGTCCAGGAGCACGAGCCCCACATCCCGCCTGGCAAGGAGCTCCTCTGCCTGCGCCATGTTCCTGGCCGTCACCACCTGATATCCCTCCTGGGAGAGCAGGTATTCCAGCCCCATGATAATCGCCTCATTATCCTCCACCAGCATAATCTCCATGCGCTTCCTCCCCCGCAGACGGCATATCCCATCGTGAAATCCATACGCAAAAAAAGAGTATTTCGATATACGAAACCTCTCTTTTCCTGTGTCTTTATAACAAACACTGTACCCTCAAAACCGAATACTGACCGGCGGCATGGCCGCCGTATGAACCGACATCC
>NZ_CAJUCP010000028.1 GCF_910585425.1 uncultured Acetatifactor sp.
TTTTCCAGAAAATCTTTTTTATTTTCCTCTTGACATTTCACCAAATTGCTTTCCAGGCGCGGCTTCTCCAGCACCTTCGCCCGTCCCGTGCCTTATGCCCGCCAATCTGCCCTTTCCCTGGCATTGCCGTAGCTCCCTCCTCCGGGTGCAACTTCCCCGGTGCCTTCGCCCGTCCCACGCCTTATGCCCGCCAATCTGCCCTTTCCCTGGCATTGCCGTAGCTCCCTTCTCCGGGTGCACTTCCCCGGCGCCGGTGCCTTCACCCACCCTACGCCTTATGCCCGCCTATCTGCCCGTTCCTTGACACTGCCGTAGCTCCCGCCTCCAGGTTCATCCCCTTCAGGATCGCGTTCTTCCCGAATTTCTTCTTTATCTCCAGTATGGCCTCCTGCATCTTCCTCTCCCGCTTCAGGGCGGCCTCCTCCTCTTCCCTCTGCTTTGACAGCGCCTGGTAATCCGTGAAGATGTCCAACTGTTCGTAGGTATCCTCCGACACGGCCTCACCTTCCCTCACCACATGCCCGGCAGCCACGGTGACCCGCCTTATCAGCAGGTTTTTGTCTACAATCCTGTCGTAAACCTCCATCACCGCATCCATGATCAGCCTTGTGGAGGAAGTGAAACGCCCTATGTTGGCCGTGCCGTGGGCATGCTTGGGAACCTTCCTGCCATACCGGTCTGTGGTGACAGGGCCCTTGTAGGTTTTGCGTATCTCCGGATTCGTCAGGCTCTCCACGTCATAGCCGATGGTCAGCACCATCTGGTCCGTCACCAGCCCCTTGTCCACCAGGTCAAGGGCCAGGAGATCCGTCATCTCCCGCACGATCAGCCTCGCTTTCTCAAAACCATAAGGGCAGTGCAGCACCTGTCCCGCCCCCATGCTGCTGGCCTGGGGCCTGTACGACTTTACATCCGCAATGGTGCAGGGCTCATACCCCCAGGCATGGTCGATCAGCAGCTCCGCGTTGACCCCGAAGAGCCGATAGAGCAGCTCTTCATTGTGATAGTCCGAAGGCCCTCCCAGGGAGCATCTGGCGATGTCCCCCATGGTATACAGGCCGTTCTCCTCCAGCTTCTTCGCGTATCCCCTGCCCACCCGCCAGAAATCCGTCAGGGGGCGGTGCCCCCAAAGGAGGCTCCGATACGCCGTCTCGTCCAGCAGCGCGATCCGCACGCCGTCCTGATTCGGCTCCACATGCTTGGCCACGATGTCCATGGCCACCTTGCACAGGTAAAGGTTGGTGCCTATCCCTGCGGTGGCCACGATGCCTGTGTCCTGGAGCACCTCCTTTATCATTCTCTCCGCAAACTCCCTGACCGTCAGGCGACTGGCCTCCAGATACTGGGTCACGTCCAGAAAGACCTCATCGATGGAATACACATGGATGTCCTCCGGCGCCACATGCCTCAGGTAAATATCGTATATTTTCGTACTGTATTCCAGATACAGCGACATCCGCGGCGGCGCTGTGATGTAATCCACGGAAAGCTCCGGCGAAGCGGACAGCTGTGCTGCGCTGTAGGAGCTGCCAACAAGCTTTCGCCCCGGCGCCAGGCACTGCCGATGGGCATTCGCCTCCCTGACCTTCTGAATCACCTCGAAGAGCCTGGGCCTGCCCGGGATGCCGTAGGCTTTCAGAGAGGGCGACACCGCCAGGCAAATCGTCTTCTCCGTGCGGCTGCTGTCCGCCACCACCAGATTCGTGTCCATGGAATCCAGCCCCCGCTCCACGCATTCCACCGAGGCATAGAAGGATTTCAAATCGATTGCCACATAAATACGCTTCTTCTCCCCTGGCATCCCCAGCTACCCCCTTTCCAGACCCGTCCGGCCGTACAGGATTCTCTCCTCTTACATCATTCTATCAGAACATCTGTTCTTTTTCAATGCCTTTGTAAAAAATATTATGGTTTCCTTCTTTCCGGTTAAAAGCGTAGCCGCTCTCCATACGCAATGAGAGCGGCTATCACTTAGGTAAATCTAATCATCAGGAATACAGGCTGCACCGCGCCCGCAGCTCCTCCCAGCGCCTGTCCACCTCTCTCTGGAATTCCCCAATCAGCTCCTCATTTTCAGGGCTGAACAGATGGCGGAACCGCCTCTGGGAGCGCAGGAACTCCTCTATGGGAAGCTTGTTCTTCGGCTCATAGCTCAGGATCCATTTTCCCTCCACCACCTCATACAGGGGCCAGTAGCAGGTGTCCACCGCCGTCCGGCAGATGTCCATGAGCTCCGATGGCTCATACCCCCAGCCCCTGGGGCACGGGGCGAAGATGTTCAGGAACGCCGCCCCCTGTGTGTAGATGGCCTTTTCCGCCTTGGTGTGCAGGTCCTTGAAATTGTTGGTGAAAGTCGTCTGGGCCGCATAGGGGATGTGGTGCTCCGCCATGATGGCAGTCAGGTCCTTCCTGGTCTGCACCTTGCCGTCGGAAGCCCTCCCCACAGGCGTGGTGGTGGTATCCGCGAACCGGGGAGTGGCGGATGAGCGCTGGGTCCCTGTGTTCATATAGGCGCCGTTGTCATAGCATACATACACCATGTCATGGCCCCGCTCCATAGCCCCCGACAGGGACTGGAAGCCGATGTCATAGGTCCCGCCGTCCCCGCCGAAGGTGATGAATTTATAGTCCTCCTTCACTTTGCCCCTCTTCTTCAGCACCCTGTAGGCAGTCTCCACGCCGGAAAGGGTAGCGCCCGCATTCTCAAAGGCATTGTGGATATAGCTGTCCTCATATGCCGTATAAGGGTACATGAAGGAAGACACCTCCAGGCAGCCCGTGGCATTGCCCACCACCGCCCTGTCCCCTTCATGGAGCGCCCGCAGCACCCCGCGTACCGCGATGGCCCCGCCGCAGCCCGCGCACATCCTGTGCCCCGGCGCCAGGCGCTCCGGTCTATTCATCATTTCTTTAAAATTATATACTGCTTCCATGCTCTGCTCCTTATAAAAAATCTCTCTTGTCCCAAACACCCGATGACCCGGTGCAGGTCTTCGCGCTTTTACCGGCTGCGGAGCCCTATGTAATCATACATATCCGTTATCCTGTGCTCTGTCCCGATCCGCTCCAGCCTCTCGTAAACCTGGCAGAAGTCTTCCACCGTGATGTCCCTGCCGCCCAGTCCGTAGAGATAGTTTACGGCCTCCGCAGTCCCTTTCGCCTGGTACAGCGCGGCCCTTACCTCTGCCCCCAGGGGGCCTCCCGTGGCGGAGAACATCTCCGACCGGTCCAGGATCGCCACCGCTTTCACGTCCGCCAGGGCCGCGGCGATCTCCTCCTCCGGGAAAGGCCGGAACACCCTGATCTTCACCAGGCCCACTTTCTTTCCTGTGGTGCTGCGGATCTGCTCGATGGCCGCCTTGCATGTGCCCGCCGCGGAGCCGATGAGCACCACCGCATACTCCGCGTCCTCCATCCGGTAGGCCTCGAAGAAGCCGTATTCCCGGCCTGTCATTTCCCGGAAGCGCTCCGCCACCTCCAGGATTACCCTGCGGGCATCGATCATGGCCTGGCGCTGCCCCCGCTTCGTCTCCATGTAATAGCTGGAGACGGCGTAAGGCCCTACCGCCAGCGTCTCCTCCGGGTTCAGGAGATAGTGCTCCGGGTTCCGCTCCCCCACGAATGCCCGGACCTTCTCATCCTCCTCCAGCAAAATATTCTCCACGCCGTGGCTCGTGATGAAGCCGTCCTGGCAGATCATCACCGGAAGCATGACGTCCTTATGCTCGGCAATCGGATAGGCCTGCAGGAAATTGTCGTAAGCCTCCTGGTTGGACTCCGCGTAGATCTGAATCCAGCCGCTGTCCCTTGCGCCCATGCTGTCGGAATGGTCCGCGTTGATATTGATGGGGCCGGACAGGGCGCGGTTCACCAGGGCCAGCACAAGGGGCAGCCGGTTGGAAGCCGCCACATACAGCTCCTCCCACATCAGGGCCAGTCCGCAGGAGGAGGTGGCCGTAAGCGCCCTGGCCCCCGCCGCGCAGGCTCCCACGGCGGCGCTCATAGAGCTGTGCTCGCTCTCCACCGGGATGAACTCCGTGTCAATCTCCCCGTTGGCGATGTAGTTCGCCACATACTGGGGTATCTCCGTGGAGGGCGTGATGGGAAATGCGGGCATCACGTCAGGATTGATCTGTCTGATGGCATAGGCCACCGCCTCGTTGCCGGACAAACGTTCTCTCACAGCCATTTACTTTCCCTCCTTCATGGTAATCGCGCCAAAAGGGCATACTTTCGCGCAGATGCCGCAGCCCTTACAATGGTCATAGTCAAACTCCCCGCGCATCCTCTCCTTCACCGGAATGGAGGAATCCGGGCATACCGGCGTGCACAGAAGGCACTGCTTACATTTCTCTCTGTCCCACACCGGTGTGGACGTGCGCCATTCCCCTGTGTGGAATTCCCTGGAGGTGGCCGCCTGGAAGATCTTGTTCCCCTCCGTTATGTCCTGCCAGGGGGTGTTCTCATTTATCCTGTCGCTTATCATGGAATTCTCCTGCCTTTCTTTCTCATATGTCCAGTCGTATGTACAGAGGCCCCTGTCCTCAGCAGCTTTTGGCGATTTCCGCAAAGGTCATCTCCAGAGCCTTCATATTGCCGTCTATGACTTCCGGTTTCTTGGCGAACTTATGATGGAAAGAGGCTTCCATCTCCTTCATGAACCGCTCCGGCTCCATGGCTCCGGACACCGCCACCACCGCCGCCAGCATGGGGGAATTGGGATAATTCTTCCCCAGCGTCTTCATAGAGATGTCTTTGGCGTTCAGGGTATAGACTGCTCCCTTGTAGTCGTGCAGGAGGGGAAGCACCTCTTCCTTCTCTTTTTCCGTGTTGATGATGACGGCTCCGTCCTCTTTCAGCCCATGGGTCACATCCGTGTTCTCCAGCAGACCGTCATCCACTACAACCACGTAGTCGGGAGAGTAGATATTGGAATGGACCGTAACGGGCTCCTCGCTGATCCGATTGTAAGCCGTAATGGGCGCTCCCATGCGCTCCGGGCCGTACTCAGGGAAGCCCTGGACGAACTTTCCCGCCTTGAACGCCACATCCGCCAGCAGGAGCGCCGCGGTCTTTGCCCCCTGGCCCCCTCTTCCATGCCATCTGATTTCCAACGATTTTTTCATGTTCATGCCTCCTCGCTTTCCGAATCGAAAGGGAAACTTCCCTCTGCCCCGCCCGCTGCACAGCCACGCCGGGCGTGCTCCCATATGCGCGGCCCCTGAGCCCTTCAGCGGCACATTTCAAGCGCCAAAACGCTTTGTCCAAGGGCCTGCACATAAAAAACGGCCTCCACCGCAAACGGTAGAAGCCAGCCTTTTCTTCTTGTCCCATCTACGACATACCAACATATGCGTCCTCTTTTACGGAAGGAACCCGTCAGCATCTACTCGCACTTCTGCTTTGGTGCTGCAACTCAGGAGGGATTTTCCATACCTTCTACTCGTACCGCTTCTCAGCTTACGCGGCTCTCTGTGACTTTTCGAAAATACGTACTCGCTCCGTCATCGTCTTTTAAAATTGATGTAATTCATTTTAATCACAATCCTTCGCCTTGTCAACATTTTTCGCATATTTTTTCAGGCTTCCGAAAATATTTCCCAAGGTCTGGATATAAGGATTCCTTTCTGCTAAAATAAGGGAAACGCAAAAAAGGAGAGACACCAAAGATGAAAAAGATGAGACTGAACCTTATTGTCATTATCGCCCTGCTCCTATGCTCCTGCGCCCAGTCGCCAGGGACGACAGGTCCGGGGCGCTCCCCTTCCGGCTATGAAGCGCCGTCTCCGGCTGTGTCCGCTTCCCCGGAGCCCTCAACTGAAAGCCCCCGGGAATCGGCGGAAGCCCTACCGCCGCAAGCTGCAGGCTCCCAGTCCGGGGACGGGTCAGCCATATCCTCCCAGTCCAAGCCGGATACGGTCTCTGTATCCGACCAGGCGGAAAATCTGCCGGAACCGGCCCCGCAGATTCCCGCACCCCCTTTCAGCCTTGCGGACATCGCGCCGTATTCCGGGGAGCCCTGTGCGGTGGTGAACGGCAATGTCCCCTATTTTTCCAAGGAGGAGCTTACGACTCAGTCCTTCGAATCCTACAGCGGGCTGGACGACCTCGGCAGATGCGGCGCCGCCTACGCCTGCGTCGGACTGGACCTGATGCCCACGGAGGAGCGCGGCTCTATCGGAAATGTCCGGCCCACAGGCTGGCATACCGTAAAATATAACGATATTGTAGACGGAAATTATCTATATAACAGATGTCATCTGATTGGGTATCTTCTGTCCGGCGAGAATGCCAATGAGCGGAACCTGATTACCGGAACCCGGTATCTGAACGTCCAGGGAATGCTGCCCTATGAAAACAGGATAGCGGACTATGTGCAAGAGAGCGGGAACCATGTCCTCTACCGGGTCACGCCCGTTTTCGAAGGAGAGAATCTGCTGGCCTCCGGCGTGCTGATGGAGGCCCTGTCCGTGGAAGACGGCGGCCAGGCCGTCTCGTTCTGCGTCTACGCCTACAATGTGCAGCCCGGCATCGCAATCGACTACGCCACCGGGGAGAGCGCCATTGACCCGGCCCAGGCACCGGCCTCTGCTCCGTCTGCGACACAGGCTCCGCCAGAATCCACAGAACCTTCCCAGGCGCCTGTCTCCGAATCCGCCGCAGACACATCTCCGGAGCAGTCCCCCGCAGGAGCCTTGCCCCAGGAATCTGCCCAGGAGCCGTCCATCGAACCGGGCGTCTCCCAGGAAGAGCAGCCCCAGGGAACCGCCTATATCCTGAACACGAATACCCACAAGTTCCACTATCCCACCTGCCGCAGCGTAAAGCAGATGAAGGAAGAGAATAAGCAGAATTATACCGGCAGCCGTGACGATGTCATTTCCATGGGATATGATCCCTGCAAGAACTGCAATCCCTAATCCTGCCCTCACGCCTGTCCCCCGGCGCTCTCCATGGGGCTGTATCGCATCCGCACCTTGATGCCCTGCCCGTAGTTCCCGAATCCGTTCCCGAACAGGGTCAGCCCGCCCACATGGACGGCATCCTCCCGCACCTCCATCCGGAAGCGGATGGTGCTCTTGTAGTCAAGGCTGAACCTGTCCAGGGTCACGTCCGATATCTTCAGGCCGTCCACAAAGGTGCCCCGATGGTTGATTACCAGCATCTTCAGCAGCCCGTACTGGTTCCAGTTGGGGAACCACCAGTCCGGCGTGAATATCCCCCTCACGTCCCCGAAATCCCCCGGGGAGATCCACACCCCGATGGGCACGTCGTTGAGCACGAAGGAGATGTCCGAGGGCCAGTCGTTGTTCACCCCCGGGGCCTCGCTGGAGAGCTCCATGGAGAAAGTGATCTCGTCTATCTTCTGGGCAGTGGGGAGCACGTTTGGAATCAGATATTCCACATAGCCCTTGGAGAACCACAGGATTCCCGCGTTGATTCTGTCGGGGTGGGCGAAGTACCTGGGATCGTCCACCTCGCCGATCAGCATCTTCCTGGTGGAGATGCCGCAGGTGGGATACACGTCATAGTTGCTGTACTGCCCCACGGGCACCTCCGCCTCGTAGAAGCCCGTGCTGCTGTCCTCCTCCGTGGGGATGATGTCCACCACCAGCCGCTCCTGCTTCACCCGGCACACCTTCTGGTTCCCATGGCCCATGAAATCCGCCCGGACCTGGATCAGCCCCACGTCCTCCATCTTCTTGATGTGGCTGGTCAGTGCCCCGTTGGTGATGTTCAGGCTGCTGGCAATCTCGTTCATGTTCATTTCCCTGTTCTTCAGCAGGAGCTGAATGATGTTCACCCGCACTTCGGATCCCAATACCTTGAACAGCTCTACCCCATCCTCCAGATTTTTGATGTACAGCATAAGCGATCTCCCACTCCCCGATGATCTCGTCCTGTTATTTAGACTTTCCTAAAATATTATATCTCTTTCTGTGCCTTCGCGCAACTGCTTTTCATCCGGGAATCCTTTTTTGTGCATAATCCTGCAAAACACTGGCATTTGTCAGTCATCTTTACCATAGGGGGAAGCCCCTGTCAGTCCCCGTTTCCAAAGGAAAAGACCGGCCTCCCATCCTCCCAGCGTATTCGCATCAGCATGGCATGGCGGTTGGGATTGTACAGGGGATTTCCGGTAATCTCGGCTTCCGTCCTGGCGTGGTACACCATCACGTCACGCCCCTCCCCGTCCGTGGTGAAGGAATTGTGGCCGGGGCCGTAAATCCCTTTTTCCGGGTCGCTGCAAAGCACGGGACAGCGCTCCTTCCTCCAGGACTTTGGATCCAGGAGATCCGTCCCCTCCTCGGCGGTCAGCATGCCCATGCAATAGGCCGCCCCTGTCTCGCTGGCGGAATAGGTGAGGAAGATCTTCCCCCCGTGCTTGAGCGCTGCAGGCCCCTCGTTGACCCAGAACCCCACCCTCTCCCAGTCGTAATCCGGGGTGGTCAGCAAGACCTGTACGGTCTTCAGACGCCAGGGCGTCTCCATCTGCGCGATATACAGATTAGAAATCTGCTTTCCCACGCCCACCTTCTCCGCCCATACATAATATCGCTCCCCGCCGCTCTCGAACACCGTGGCGTCCAGGGAAAAGCCCCGGAAGGAAAAGCCGTCCTCCCTGGCGCACTGCATCTTCCCCAGCTCCCTCCAGGGGGCTGTCAGGGGATCCGCGCCCGCACACTCCAGCACATAGGGACGAATCTTCCACTTGTCCTCCCTGGCTCCTGCGGCAAAGTAGAGATACCATTTCCCGTCCAGGAAATGCAGCTCCGGGGCCCAGATATGCTCGCTCATGATTCCGTGTACATGCCTCTCCCACACAGCCACCTCCGCTGCCTGGGCAAGCCCCTCCAGGCTCTGGGCCCGCCGCAGTACGATCCGGTCATAGGCCGGCACGGAAGCCGTAAAGTAATAGCTGCCGTCCGTATGCCGGTATACATAAGGATCCGCCCGCTGCAGTATCCAGGGCCGGTTCCATATCAGTCCGTTCTCGTTCATCCTTGCTCCTATCCGTCCGCCTCCGCGGACTCTATCCTTTCTTCTCCGCTTCCCGCTGCCGGGAAGCATCTTCATGGGAAAGGGGAGGAATATATCATCCCTCCCCTGGAGCCATACTGCCTCCGCACAGCAAAGCCTTCCTCAATCAAGCCTATACGCTGCGGGAATTATGCAGACTGGCAGCTTACTGCGCAGGCGTCAGCCCCGCGCTCTCCATGGCCTGGCGGTTGTACTCGTTGGCCTTCTCCGTCAGCTCTGCTACCCAGTCGCTGGCGTTCTTCTCGCCACCAAACACGGAATCCTCCACGCCTGCGTAAGGGCCGTCAGCGCCTACAAAGCCCGCAAAGCCAGGAATCTGGCAGTCGCCGAAGGGAATCACGCCCTGCTTGACCTGGTCGAAATAGTCGTCGAAATACTGGCCGTACTTCTCGTCCTTTTCATCCTTCTCCGCCTTCTTTAGAGAGGGGAAGAAGCTGGTCTGGTAATCCGTCCAGATGGCCTCGTCCATGGTCAGAGGGGCGGGCATGGACTGCTTCCAGATGGGTGTATCGTCCACGGCAGGATCCGTCAGGGTCTTGTAAGCCTCCATCTTCTCCTTCCAGCCGTCCAGGCCCCAGCCCATGAACTTCAGCAGCTCATAAGCCTCTCTGGGATACTCTGTGCCTGAGGAGATGCCGCCGAAGTCCAGAACGCCGAACTTGTACTTGGCATTGGTGCCCTCCACGGAAGGGGTGGCATAGGGGACGAACTCGATGCCCTTCGCCCTGTACTCGTCCGTATCGAACAGGTTCAGGTATGTCCAGAACGCGTCGATCTGGAAACCGATCTTCCCGGAGAAGCCCGCCCACTCGTTGGCGCCCAGCCATGCGGTGATCTCACCATTGTCATCGTTTATGGGCGCGCGGTACTTGCCCTTCATCAAATCGCCCAGGGCATTCACGCCCACCGCCCAGTTGGTCAGGTCGAACTCCTTGCCGTTCCAGCCGAACTCCCCGATGCATTCGGAGTCGGCAGCCACAGGATAATAGGTGACGATGGAGTGGAACTGGTTGAAGCCATAGATGCCCTCGTCCGGGGAGGTCACATCCTTGAAGGCCTGAATCATCTGATCCCAGGTCCAGTTGGTGGGCGGCATTGCCACGTTCAGCTTCTCGAACACGGCCATGTCCGCATAGATCGCGTCGGGGAAGAACTTCATGGGCGTGGACAGCTTCTGATCCGTGCCGTAATAGCCCAGCTTCGCGCCGTTGACGGAGGGCAGGATATTGTCGTTCTCCGGGTCGTTCTCCCAGTACTCGGTCATGTCGCCCAGCAGGCTGTTGGACAGTGCAAAGTCGCAGTTGCCCAGAATCATGAAGCAGTCCGGGGTCTTCCCGGTGTTCACCAGGTTCAGCAGGGTGTCGTTGTACTCGTCCCCCGCCGGCACATAGATGATCTCCACCTTGATGTTGGGATATTTCTCCGTGAACTTCTCTGCCAGATGCTTGGTCAGCACCTCATTGTCGAAGTTCATATAGGTCAGGGTAATCTCATCCGTGGTCATCTCCGGCAGCGCGCTGGCCGCGCTCCCCGCGTCTTCAGCCCCTGCGCCGTCCTCAGCGCCCGCTCCGGCATCCTCGCTTGCGCCGCTATCCTCGGATGCCGCACCGCTCTCATTGCCGCCGTCCCCGGAGCCGCCCGTGGAACCGCCTGCATTTCCGCCGCAGCCCGCCAGCATGGAGACTGCCATCGCCGCGCACAGAAGTGCGCTCACAATCTTCTTTCTCATCTAAAAATCCTCCTTCTAAGAATTTATGTTCACCCGCCCCCTTTTCAGAGGGCAGGAAGAAACCAAATGATTATTCTCCTGTAATACCAGTCCTGTCCACGCTCTCCACGAACTGCTTCTGCAGCACGAAGTAGAGGATCAGCACGGGCAGGATGGAAAGCATGGTAGCCGCCATCTTGATGCCCTCGTTCAGGCTTCCCATGGCCTCGCCGATGACGGAGCCTCCCGCCTGGGTGTAGCTGTCGTTGAAGCCCTTCAGCGCCACCATCAGAGTGTTCCAGTAGCTGTCCCCCAGCACGCCGCACACGTAGAGCTGGGTCAGGTAGGACTCGTTCCAGTACCACACCAGCGAGAACAGGAACACCACCAGGATCGCCGGGGCCGCAGAGGGCACCGCAATCTTGACAAATGTCTTGAAATGCCCGCAGCCGTCAATCTTCGCCGCCTCGATCAGGGCCTGCGGAATCTGGCGGAAGAACTGGAAGAATATCAGGATATATAGCTGGGCCTTGATGCCCTGCCCCAGGAATGCGGGCAGCAGGAACGCCTTGATGGAATCCAGTATCTTCAGGTCATTGTACAGCAGGTAATTGGGCATCATGGTGATCTGGGGCGGTATGATGAAGGAAAATATCAATATGCCCAGCATCACCTTCTTCAGCGGGAATTCATACCGCGCGAAGCCGTAGCCTATAATGGCGCACATCACCATGTTCAGCAGGGTGGGCAGCCCGGCGATCACCACCGACTGCCACAGCGTCCTCACGAAGTCCATGCTGGTGAAGGCGTCTATGTAGTTTTTTATATACAGGGTGCTGGGGATCCAGTTCACGGAGCTGTCCAGCAGGTCGGCGCGCTGCATCAGGCTCTTTGCTATCATGTACAGCAAAGGGTACAGGTACACGAAGCCGATGCAGATCAGCAGCCCGTAGATCGCGGCCACCTTGCCCACGCCCTGGGTATCCTTGGAGCCGAAGAACCATTTCCTGACAGTGTACCTGTCGATTTTCCTTCCCGGGGCCCTCGCAGTCTTCACGTTACCGGACGGCCTTTGCCGATTTTGCCGCGCGCCTTGCTTTCTGCTTCTCATATCGCTCCCCCCTTCTCTCGATTCTCTTGATCAGTCTCTCCTGCTTCTTCTGTTCCTTCTTATAGAGCCTGGTCTTTTTGGCGTAGACGTCCTTCTTTAACGCCAGGGCCGCCGCGAACGCCAGCACCAGTACCGTCACGATCACTGCGTAGAGCCATGCCATGGCGGAGGCGTAGCCGTAGCCCTTGCTGCCTGTGGTGCCGAACATGGCGTTGCGGATGGTCTCGATGATGCTGTTCTGTTCATTGTTGGACAGATACACGATGGTGTACACCACGTTCAGCAGCGTCATGGGCTTGATGGTGGGCAGCGTGATCTTCCAGAAGCACTCCCAGGTGGAGCCGCCGTCCATCTTGGCCGCCTCGTAGAGGGAGGTGTCTATCTTCTGGACCGCCGCCAGGAAGATCAGGATCTGCACGCCGGAATACCACAGGTACATGACGATGTTCTCAAACAGTCCCATGATGGCGTCCACCAGGAAGCCCGGCAGGAAGCCGATCAGCGACTGGATCGCCGAGGTGTTCATGGCCGGAATGGAGCCCGCCCCCTGGGACATGAGCTGGCTCATCACCGGGCCGCTGGCGATGATCACAGGGAGGAAGAATATCAGCCGGAAGAACCCCTTCCCCCGGATCCTGGAGTTCAGCAGCAGCGCTATGATCAGGGCGAACACCACGATGATGGGCGTGGCCATGACGGTCTTCACCAGATAGGCCGCCAGCTCCGTGGGGAAGGTCTCGTCCTCCTGCAGAATCTGGGTGAAGTTCTGGATCCCGATAAAGGTGATCTCCCGCCCCTTGGGCGTCATCTTCACCTGGCTCAGCGCGAAATGGAAGGACTGCGCCAGAGGCCGCAGGACGAAGATGAGCACACCCGCGATCCAGGGCAGCACGAAGAGGTATCCCATCATGCCCTCCCTCTGCTTCAGCGACAGGCGCCTCCTGGCCGGCGCTTTCGGCTCTGCCTGCCGCGTTTCTTTGTTTTTGTTTATCTTCAAGCTTCCTCACCTACCTTACAAGCTTATAGGACATGCCATCCAGGGCTATGCCGTCACAAGTTACGGGTTGCGCATTGTAGTTCACGTAGATCTTCACGCCGTTGGAGTAGGTCACCACCGCCACATTGTCCGCGGTCTTTTCCCGATCCGCGATCACTGCCCCGGCGGTCTCATCGCTCAAGGCCTTGAGCTGGCTGTAATAATCGATGATCTCGTTCCTGTACACCCCGTAGCGGGAGGTATATAAATCCGAAGAATTTGTGTACAGGAGATCCACCGGATCCTCCCAGGTCAGGTAGAAGGACGGATATATCCCCGTCTCCACCAGCTGCAGGAAGTACTCGCTCTTGTTGGCCTCGAAGTTGGTGTAGTCCGCGTACATGGGAATCACGCCCTTCAACGCTATGGAGAGGAACGGCACCTCCTCGTCCGTGAAGATATAGCTGGAAGTGCTCACCGGCATGCCCACGATGCAGTCTGTCAGGCCCCAGTAGCAGGAAAGCGGTTGCTCCATGGCCAGATGGAAATTCCGGGCCGCGCTTTCCAGCGCCTGGGAGAACAGGTTCAGGTTCTCAGTCCGGTTGTACTGCTTTCCATTGTAATTGTAGCTGAACAGGTGGTTGGTGACGCCCGTCAGCGCCAGGGCGTCCACCCCCTTCTTCCCATAGGATTCCAGGCTCGCCTCCAGCTTCTTCACCGCCTGGTCAGGGGTCTGGAAGCGGAAGCTCTCGTAGATCTCCTTGTAGGTATTCTCCTGGTACACGCTCTCGTCCAGCTTCTTGATCACGTTGAAGGTGGTGTTCACCGTGTCCGGATTGGCCCGCAGGGCATCCTGGTAAAGGTAGAGGTCTATGCCCGCCTCCCTGGATTCCTTCACCAGCCTGGTCAGGTCCGACGTGCCGCCTATCTTGGAGTCCGCCTTGTATTTCGAGATGGGCACGCTCCAGATGCCGCCGTCCTGCCAGCCCTTGTAGACGGAGAAGATATCGGTGACGCCCTCGCCCTTCAAGTCCGCGTAAATGTCCCGGATATTATCCGTGGTGGTCATGACCACAGGCTTCTTGAAGATCATGCCGTTCTCCCGGTCCGTGCCCAGGAAGTCCAGGCGGATCCGGAACGCATCCTCTTTCGCGGTCAGCTCCTGCAGCAGGTATTCCCGGTATTTCACGGCCAGTCCCGCGTAATCCGCCTCCTCACCTCTGGTGAACACGTACCGCACCTTCAGGTCGCACCCGGCCCGCTTGGCCTCCTGGAGCTGCACCGCGCTGGTGCCCTCCTTGCTCATGAGCTGCTTGTAAATCCTGCGCAGGGTGAACCTGGGGGCGATCCAGTTGTAGTTGGTCACCGCTCCGTTGGGGTAGGCCGCAATCCGCGCGTCCTCCGCCCCCTCCTCGATGATGCCCAGCACCGCCATCTGAGAGTCCGTATGCACCATGCCGAACACCGGGGCCAGCACCGGCTCGGAGTCGTTCACCGTCTGGTACTCCTCCCAGAACAGGGACAGCACATAGCTCTCGTCCACCCCGGCATTGTCCCCCCATACCTTCAGGGTCAGCGGGGAGCTGAACCGCCCGTCATTGTCCTCCAGGTAGATCAGCGCGCCGTTGCCGTCCGGCACCAGCATATAGCCCTCCCGCTCCCCGCCGTAGGTATAGCCCAGGAAAGGATAGAGGAAGATATTGCCGATGGTGACCTTCTCCTGCTCCTCAGAGATGGAATCCGCCGGAATCTCCACCGTAAAGCCGTCCTCCTGCAGGGCCACGTTCACCGTAAAGGAAATCCGGTACTTGGTCAGGTTCACCGCCGCGGAGAATCCGTCCGCGTTTTTCGTGACCTGGATGTCCGCCTGGGCGGAGGTGAGGTCCGTGCGCTCCTCGTTCACATCGTTCAAGATGTCGAAGCAGATGCCGGATTTGATGAAGCCCTCCCATGTGGCGTTCAGGGTGCCGTCGCTCTCCGACACCGTGGACTCCATGATGGCCCCGGTCTCCTTGTCCCGGACGATCAGGGACAATGTTGGCTCATAGAGGTACAGCGCCAGGGCGTCGTTCTCCGCCACCAGCTCATGGCCCTTAATCGCGGCGGCCTCCTCCTTCACGATGGCCTCCTCCAGGGCCTTGCCGTCTCCACCGGCCGCAAAGGACGGTATCGGAGCTGACAGCACCGCCGCCGTCAGGCAGGCTGCTGCCGTCAGAAGGGCCGCTGCCTGGGCTGCCATCGCTTTCTTCACTGTTTTCCATAAAGTCTTATCTGCCAATTCGATACACCACCTCTCCCGCCACTGCCGTGATGAATTCCACGATCTGCCTGAACAGCACGTAGATGATAAAGGCCAGAAGCGCCAGTATCAGCACCGTGAACGCCGTCAGGAAGATGATCTTGAAGGTTTCCTTCACCGTGTAATTGTTGACCTCCTTGATGGTCAGGAAGATCAGGATCACCACCCAGGTAGTGATGAAGATCTGACCGAAGTCGATCAGGAACACCTCGTTGTAGGTGATCACATTGCTGACGATGATGCATATGGGCTGGAAGAGGATGTATGGCGCAAGCGCAAAGGCGAATCCGCAGAACAGCCTCTTGAAGCTTCCCTCACCGTCATTGATGGTACACATCAGATAGTTGCATGCCGTCAGCACCACGAACACGCCCACGATGGACAGCACGTCGTTCATGATGGTGTACCTGCCCTCCCGCACATTGCGCAGCAGGAAGCCGCAGCAGTATTTATTGACGACATAGACCGCAGTGGTCAATACCAGCAGCGTCCCCGCGGTGATCCAGGAGCTCTTGCCCTCGTAGCGCAGGCCGTAAGCGCCGTCCACGGGATGCTTCATGTAATACGCCATGTACTTGAGCCTCTGCCAGTAACCGCTGTTCCTTGGCTTCTCGGTAGCTTTGATTACCGGGTTGAAGATGCCCTTCTTCCGGTGCAGCTTTTTCAGAGCCCAAATCAGGATGCATGCCAGCAGGATGATGCCCACGGCGCTGATCAGGTGGTTGCGGAGCCAGGCATTGCGCACCTCCCAGAAGGAATCGGAGTACACGCTGAAGGCCTTGGACACCCTGGCGTACTTCAGGGCCTGCTCGTAATCCTCCTCCTGGAGATAGGAGCGGCTCATGGCCTCGTTGGCGTAGTCGAAGAGGCTGTTCATCTCCAACACCTTCTCCAGAGGCTCCTTGCTCTCCGTGTAGCGGCCGTTCTCGTAGAGGTTCAGAGCGCTGTGCAGGAGGTTCGTGAACTCCGTGGCCTCAAAGACCTGCACCTGTCCCGCATCGGAATCCAGGATGTAGATATTGTCCCGGGCGTCCACGTCGATGGCCTCCACCTTCTTGGACAGGCCGATCCGGAACCGCCCATCGTCCCTGCCGCCGAAGACGAAGAGCAGGTCGCCCTCGGAATTGTACTCATAGATATAGCCGTCGGAGGAAGCCACGAACACATTGTCATGGTTCCCCACCGCCACCGCCGCCTCCTTGCCGTCGTAAGCGTCCGGTTCAATCAGGTTGGAACCCGCGATGTTCAGCTTCTTCAAGCTGGTCTGGCCCTCCCCCGGGGTCACCGTGTAGATCAGCCCCTGCCGGTCGATGGCCACGTTCACCGGAGTGGCAGGCAGGTTGGACACCATCCTGGCAAGCTGCTCGTCCGTGAACACCGCCTCCTGAATCATGCGCAGCACGGTGACAGAGGCATAGTTGGTGCCGAAATACCCCAGGAAGGTGCCTCCCTCCGTGGGAGTGAGCTGCACCAGGCCGTTGGAATTGCCCTCGCAGACGATGTACATGTCCCCGCCGGCATTCACCACGATTTTGACGGGCTTGAACTCGCCGCTGCCGTAGAGAGGATGGTCGGGCCTGGTGTACACCGCAATCACCGCGCCGGAGTCATCGAAGACCACTACCTTGCCGGAGTGGTCCGCCACGTACACGTCCCTGTTCTCCGTCACGAACACGCCGTAGGGCTCCGAGAGCTCCCCCTCGCCGATGGTCTTCACATACTCTCCCTCCAGGGTAGAGACGTAGACCACACCGGCCCCCGCATCCGCGATATAGACATATCCGTCCTCCGTGACCTTTAAGTCCATGGGACTGACCAGGGAACAATCGCCGATTTTGCTGAATGTCGCTTTCGGTGTATACGCGGTCTGGGTCTCCGTCACATAGCCGTAACCGTCGATGGTATAGGTCTTGTAGGGAACCTCTGCCCGGGCCTGCAGGGCAGGCTGCAGGAACAGGAACACGGAAAAGAAAGCCAGCAAATATTTTTTCCACTTCTTCATGCTCTTTTCCTCCCTTACTTGATGCCGGAATGTGCCATGGTGTTCATGACGTTCTTCTGGCAGATGATGAACATCACCAGATTGGGCACGAACATAATCAACGTTGCCGCCGCCGCGATTCCCTGCCCGGCCACCGTATTGTTGGCATTGGCCAGGGTATTCATATAGAAGGCAAGGGTGCGCAGCCCGTCCTCGCTCATGTACAGATTGGAACTCTCCACATTGGCCCATACCTGCTGGAAGGACAGAATCGCCGCAGTGGCGATGGCAGGCCTGATCATGGGCATGATGATCCTGCGGTAGACCACGAAATCCGTGGCGCCATCCATGTAAGCCGCGTCGATCAGGGCATCCGGAATCTGGTCGATGAACTGCTTCACCAGAAACAGGCTTACCGGCATGGCCAGAAGGGGCAGGATGTGGGCCAGGTAGTTATTGGTGATATTCAGCGTATCGATTACAAGATAACGGGGAATCATCACCGCCACAGGCACGAACATCAGCGCCATGTTGTTGATCTCCATCAAAGCCTCCTTGCCCCTGAATTTCAGCTTGGAGAGGGCAAATCCCGCCGTGGTGGACAGGACGATGGACAGCAGCACGTCCGACAGGGTCACCACCAGAGAGTTGAACACATAGCGGCTCATGGGGATGCCTGAGGTCTGGGACGCTTTCATCAGCCCCCGGAAGTTGTCCAGGGTAGGGTTCACCACGAAGAACCGGGGCGGGAAGGTGAACAGCTCCGTCATGGGCTTGAAGGCATGGCAGAAGATGAAGATGATCGGCAACAGCATAAGGATCGCCAGAGGCGTCACCGCCAGGATCAATTTGATCTGCCCTTTCTCGAATTTCTTGGGATTGATGCTACTCCCTTTATATCCAGCCATTTCTCAATCCCCCTTTCAGTCTTTCTCGGCGAACAGCTTCTTCGCCATGGTGGAGAAGAGCCATACAATCAACAGCAGCACCACCGATACGGCCGCGGCATAGCCCATCTCGTAGCGGATGAAGCCGTAGTCCTCGATGTGGTTCACGATCAACTGGGCGCTGTAGCCAGGCGTTGGGTTGGTCCCTGTCAGGGCCACGCCGATGGCGCCGTTGGCGAAGGTGTTCACCACTGCCATCACCGCGCCGAAGAGCATCTGGGGCTTCATGGTAGGGACAGTGATGTAGATCATCTCCTGGAAGCGGTTCTTGATGCCATCGATGGCCCCTGCCTCATAGAGCTCCTCGTCCGCGTTCAGGATGCCTGCCATCATGGCCAGGAACCCTACACCCATGCTGGACCACAGGGCCACGATGATAACGATGGGCAGCAAGTACCTGGCATCCACCAGCCATACGATGGGCTCCGTGATCACTCCCAGCTTCATCAGGATGCTGTTCAGGTAGCCCGTCTGGTCGCCGGTGAAGATGATCTTCCACAGCACGGTCATGGCCACGCCGCTGGTCATGCTGGGGGAATAGAAAATCAGCGCCAGGATCGTCCGGGGCACCTTGGAGATCTGGGCCAGGATCCAGGCCAGGAAGAAGGAGAGCACATAGCCTCCCACTCCTACGATCAGCACGTACACCACGGTGTTGGGCAGCACATACTGCATGAAAATCTCGTCCTGGGTAATCAGGTTGATATAGTTCATGAATCCCACGAAATCGGGAAATTCAATGGTGTTGAAATTCGTAAAGGAAAGCGCTATGGCAATCACCATGGGTATGATGATGAATACGGCGAACAAAAGCAGGTAGGGCGACAGGAACCATTTCGCCGCCGGGTTGGCGTTCTCGCGCTTGCCGATGTTGTTCTTTTTCGCTCTTTTTGATTCCGCTGCGCTCATTTGCCCTCACCCCCTTTTTCCTCTTCCGCAGAATGCTCTTCTTCCATGGAATGCTCTTCTTCCGCGGAATGCTCTTCTTCCGTCTTGCCCAGAATCTCCCTCACCCGTTCCAGCGTGGGAACCTCATAAGGCGTAATCACATTGCCGTTCGCGTCATTATAGCCGAATTCCTCCAGCTTGCGCTCCGTCTCCCGGTTGATCCGCTTCACCGCGTTGTCCAGGGTGCGTCGCAGGTTCTTGCCGTCTACCACCACGGAATTGTAGGCATTTGAGATCTCACGCTCTACCATATAGGAGCCTGGCAGCCTGGGGGATTCGTTGATCCACTCCGCCTGGGCCAGGATGGTCTCCTTGTCTTTGGTCTTCCAGGGCAGCATGGAGAAGGCTTCGATATTGGCCGTGTTCCACAGGAAGGAGCTTCCGTAGGTAATCTGCACAGTCTGGCCGAAGGCCGCCTGCACCTGGGCGGAGGACCACCACTTCATGAACTCCCAGGCCTGGGCCTCCCGCTCCGGATCGGAGGAGAACATCACCGTACTCTCCGCGCCCCCTGCGGTATAGCGCAGCGTCTCGCCGTCCTCTGTCACCGTGCCGGGCACCATGTGGATCTCCCAGCTATTGGCTATCTCCGGCGCGGCGTTCAGGAGCAGATTGTACACCGAATAGTCCGCGATTCCGACAGGCATGGAGCCGTTGCGGAAGTGCTGGTAGAAATTCGGTATGTCCTTGGGCAGGTTATAGATGGTGAAAAGCTCCGTCAGCTCCTTGAAGCCTGCCACGGATTCCTCGCTGGTCAGGTTGGAATCCCCTGCGAACTGCGTATAAAGGGAGCCGCCGTTCTGCAGGATCAATGGCGTGGTGCCATGGAAGTTGCGCATGGCCAGCATGCCCGCCGTGGGGTAATAGAAATTCATGCCCCGCATCTGCAGGGAAGGAAGGAGGTTCTTCACATCCTGCAGGGTGTCCGGGGTCTCCAGACCCAGCTTGTCGAAGATGTCCGTCCGCACATACAGCACCCAGAAATTCATGGTCTCCGGCAGGGCATAGATGCCGTCCCCTATGGTGGCGGGCACCAGCAGGCCCTCCTCGAACCGGCCTGCCACCTCCACAAAATCATCGAATTCCGTCAAATCCTTGACGGCTCCCCGGATTCCAAGTTCGAAGGGAACCGCGTAGTTGATGCCTGTGGCGATGTCCGGTGCATCACCGGAGGCGTTGGCCAGAATCAGTTTATTCTGGTCCGGCATCAGCGCCAGGTCCACCTGGATGCCGGTCCGGGCCGTGAAATCCTCGTCGATCATCTTCTGCATGATCTCCAAATACTGCCTGGAGCGGTTCACCCACACCTGGATGTGGGAGGGGTCATTGTTGCCGGTAGAATAGGCCTGGGACGTGAAGGACGTGACGAAGCGCCTGGCGCTGGCGGCTATGGAAGTAAAGAAGCCCGCGTTCTTCGGCAGCTTCGCGCCCTCCTGGTACAGATAAATCCTGTCGATGCCCAGCTCGTTCTTGTTCAGGCTGTCAATCAGGTTGGCCAGGAACTGGTTCACGGAGTTGGTGCTGGTGGTCAGCTCTGCCACCCGGTAGGCCAGGTCGTCCGGCTCCGAGGCCAGGCTGCGCAGTTGCTCCGAGGCCACCGCCGCGGAGGAGAAGGCGCCTATCTTCTTCACGTCGGGATTGTAGACCCTCATGCTCTCACAGAGTTCGTCCAGGGTGTCGGCGTAGCTCTCCAGGCGGTCGATTGCGTCCGGTATATACTTTTCTATATCCAGATCCCTGTACTTATCCTTATTGTTGCCCGCCACCTTGGTGATCTCCAGGTTCAGGTTGTTGACACCGCTCATGATCTTGTCAACGCTCTCCAGCACAGGCCGGATCGGATCCGCTGAGATAATGAAAGAAATGCTATGGAGGCCCGCGTCCAGATCCAGGCTCAAATAATTGCCCTCCGCATCCGCAAAGGTCTCGGTGCGGTAGCTTTTCCCATAATCCAGCCCGTAGTTGCAGAACGCGCTGCTGGGAATCTGTCCGTCCACCTCCACATTGAGAAAGACGGGGAAGTCAGCCTTCTCGCTCTGCTTGTAGTTCAGAGCCAGATAATAGGTTCCGGCCTCCTCCACCTGGAATTCGTATGTAATCTTCTGTCCCGCATCTTTGAAGGAAGTGTTGTCAATCGTGTTGAGGGCCTTGGTCTCCACCTCATAGGGATCCAGATCCACATCCAGCTCACAGGCAGCACGGATGGAAGAGGCGTTCCTCTCGGTCATGGCCTCCGCCTGGATCGATATGATATTTGCGCCCTCAGCCTTCTTCGAGCCGGTGTACTCCGGAATGGAGGGCTCGCTGTTCAGATAGATGTTCCCCAGGAGCATGGTGCCCTCGATCATGGCGATCTCCAGCTCGTTCTCCCCCTTGGCAAGCTCGATGGCCAGGGGCTGGGAATGGCGGTAGCTGGCGTCGGAGATGTATTTGTTCTCCCACTTCACCACCTTGTCAGGCACGGGCACGATCTGGTTTCCGTATCTGTCAAAGGACGGCGCCTCCGGATCCTTCCATGCCGCCTCGAACTCCAGGTCCCGCAGCTCGTAGAACTGGTACTCGCCATTCACCTTCATGGACAGCTCCAGGGGAAGCACGCTGCTCCCTGCATCCAGATAGTCCAGGCTGATGTAGTAGCGCGCAGTCTCGGGAGCGTCCACGGTCACGATGCCGCTGTCATGGATCTCCAGCTTTACCGCCTGCCCGATGCCCCCCCTGAGGCCGTATTCGTCAGGAACAAGCTCCGTGCCGCTCAGGCCCCGGAAATGCTCCGCAGCCGGGATGCAGACCTGCCCGCCCTGATAATAAGGGCTGTCCTGACTCTGGCTGACCATGGTATAGTTCCTGTCGTGCATGTCGTTGGAAAAGTCATCCGTGATGTAATCGGATGCCGTCTCCGCATTGGCCACACCGTCCGCCAGGGCCTTGTCCGCCGCCCCTTCTTCGGCACAGACGCTCATGCCTGCCTGTGCCATTGCCCCGGCCATGGCCCAGGCAAGCATCCTTCGGAATATCCTGTTTCCGCGGAATGCCGCTCTTGCGCGCCTTTCCTCTCTTGGATACATACCTCCACCTTCTTTCCAGCAGCCGTCCCTTTTCCCGGCCGCTTTTTATGCTGAACCTATTGCTTACTGCGCTGTATAGCCGCTCCCCCAGACTGCGTAGCCCTTGTCGGAAAGGGCCGTGAACGTGACCACGTCCTTATAGCCGTACTGATCCCACTCCACGATCCACTGGCCTCTGTACTCGATGCCGTTCAGGACGATCACCGCCTCATGTCCCTCCTTCAGTTCCCAGGTGCCCTCGTAGCTGCCGCTTACCGTGTGGTCCGGGTTCAGGACGATGTCCTCGGAGGCCCTGGTGACGGAGGAGATGTCGTGCATGTGGTTGAACACCTTGTAGGGGCCGGGGATCACGGATTCGTCCAAATCCTCCAGCCTCTCCCCCGCATAGCGGTAAGGAGATACCACCGGCCAGCCGTCCTCATTCAAAAACATCTGGTGCACCCTCACCTGATGGGCCTCTCCCTTGCCCTCGAAGCGGGTGTGGAATATGAGGAAATACTGTCCCGTCTCCTCCTCATAGATGGCGCTGTTGTGTCCCGGGGAGACGTAGCCGCTTCTGAACTTCCCGTTCTCTCCCTCCACATGGGGGAAGGAGAAATTGCCCATGAGCTTCACACCGTATTTCCCCGCGGCAGAATCGTCGAAGAAGCTCCCTGCCGGGCCCTTGCACGCTATCATGTCCTGGCCCTCGCTGTCCACGTAGGGGCCGTCTGGATTCTCGGACCTGCACACCCGGATATTGTAGCCCCCGTCTGCCGCCAGGCCGCCGAAGGACAGGAAGAGGTAATAGTATTCCGTCTCCGGGCTGTAGAGGATGTAGGGGGCCTCTATCCGCAGATGGTTGCCGCCCAACAGCTTCCTGCCGTAGCCGCTCTCCAGCGGGAAGCCGGTATCCGGATCCATCTCCAGGATGTAGATGCCGCCGGAGTAGGAGCCGTACACCATCCAGAGCCTGCCCTCCTTGTCGAAGAACACACAGGGGTCTACCGTGTTGGGCTCTATGGTGGCATCATAGACACCGCCGTCCTCGTCCGGCGTGGCGGCGTCCTGCCCGGATTTCAGGATGATCCCCAAATCCTGATAAGGGCCCTCCACATTGTCCGCCACCGCTATCCCTAAAGCAGACAAAGGGGAGGCGCCTTCGCAATTGCAGTAATACATATAGAATCTACCGTCTGCCAACTGAATCACATCCGGTGCCCAGAAGGTGTCGGTCTTCGCCCATTCGAAGGCTTCCTTCATCTCCTCTTTGGCATTGGGAATGATTGTGTTGTCCGGCTTTACGTCCGAGTCTATCAGCGTCCAGTTCATCAGGTCTTCGGTCTTCGCCCCTGCCAGATGGGAGCCGAACACATACCATGTGCCGCCCGCTTTGATGACAGATGGGTCGTGGACAGTGACCTCCGAGAAGGTATGCTCCACCAGCTCTGCCCCGGTGAGGTCAACGCCCCGGAGGTAGTCCGGCAGGGCGCTTTCCGCTTCCTGGGCCTGCTGGCCTGTGCCGTCCTGGGTCGCGGCCCCGTCATCGCCCCGGGCCATGCCGGCGCTCTCCTGGCCCTCCTCACTGGTTCCTTCCGCTTCCTGCGCGGACTTTTCGTCCGCCGATGCCTGCCCCCCATCTCCCGCCAGCTTATCCACCGCTTCCGATGCATCGCCGTCTCCCTGGACGCCGCAGGCCGTCATGATGCCCATCACCGCTGCCATACCAAGTAGATACCACCTTTTCTTCATTGCATTTACCTGTACCTTTCCATATCCTGCAATCTTACGGCTTACACCCTGTTCCTCCCCTTTGTCTTGGGAATTATGTTTTATTTATAAAATAATTTTGCATATTCTAAATATATTTTACTGTTATAAATTATTTTAGTTTTTTCTAAACATTCGGGCTAATAAATTTGCGGGGAAGAAAACTCCGCCCGCATTCCTGTCCTGGCCCAACACGCCCTGCCTCCGGCATATTGCAAAGAAATAAAATAGGTTCTCTTGTGTTTTATAAAATATCTTCCGATTTTCTCACATCCGCTACAGCAAATTCACGAATCATCCCTTCTGTTCCGGTGCTATATTTATTATATCATGTCTTTTTCGTTTTTCAATGCCTATTTGAAAAGTGTTGGATTTTTGTGAAATAATAATAAAGTCGATGTGTCGTTTTTGTGAACTATCACGAAATTCTAAAATAGTTTAGATTTATATAAAATATATGGAACCGTTCATTTCTTAATTATCACCCCAATAGTCTTCAACCAAATTTTGAGGCATTTGATGACCCTGTCCGGTTCTTCCATCCGATCCTTGCAAAAAACGGCAGGACGATTCTATGTCTTCATCCTGCCGTTCTCTTCTCCTGCCATATCCTTATGCGCTCAGCTTCTGGTGTCCTACCGTATCTCCAGACTCACCACGCTGCAGGCCGGGATGGTAAAGCTCACGCCCCGTTCCGTCAGCGCCACATCCTCGAACACCTCTTCCTTCACCCGTTCGGGCTCCTCGAAGGTATTGTGCGCCTGCATCTTGCCGGTGAGGATCGCGGCCCTCACTGTCTCCGGCCTCTTCTCCGTGAGCATCAGCTCCACGGGACAGGCGTCCCGGACGGACAGGTTCGCCAGGGTCACCAGCACAGTCCCGTCCTCCCGCACCGACACGGATTCCTGCAGGGCGGGCACTTCGCAATCCTCCACGCCCACGGTTCCCTCTCCCGACAGGCTGCTCTCCACCAGTTCGGCCCCCTGATGGCCCCTGTACATGTGGAACACATGGTAGGTGGGCGTCAGCAGCATCCGCTCATCCTCCGTAAGAATCACGGACTGGAGCACGTTCACCATCTGGGCGATGCAGGCCATCTTCACCCGGTCGCAGTGCCTGTTGAAGATGTTCAGGCTCACCGCCGCCACCAAAGCGTCCCGCATGGTGTTCTGCTGGTAGAGGAAGCCCGGGTTCGTCCCCGGCTCCACATCGAACCAGTCGCCCCACTCGTCCACGATCAGGCCAATCTTCTTGTCCGGGTCATATTGATCCATGATGGCCCCATGGAGCTTGATCAGCTCCTCCATGTAGAGCGCCTTGTGCATGGTCTTGTACCAGTCCGCCTCGTCAAATCCGGTGGCGCTTCCCTTGTGCTCCCAGTCGCCGGGCACCACATAATAGTGCAGGGACAGCCCGTCCATGAAGCCGCTGAAATTCTTCCCGCCCGGATTCGGCTTGGCGTAGCAAGTCTCCAGCACCTTCTTTGTCCAGTTGTCATCGTCCGCGTTGGGGCCGCCGCAGATCTTCTTGACGGGCGCGGCCTTGTCGTAATGGCGGACGTAGGTCTGGTACCTGCGGTAGAGGTTGGCATAATATTCCGGCGTCATGTTGCCGCCGCAGCCCCAGTTCTCGTTGCCTACGCCGAAGTAGTCCACCCTCCAGGGCTCCTCCCGGCCGTTCCTGCGGCGAAGCTCCGCCATGGGGGACACGCCGTCGAAGGTCATGTACTCCACCCACTCGGACATCTCCTGCACGGTGCCGCTGCCCACATTGCCGTTGATGTAGGTCTTGCAGCCCAGCTGCTCGCAGAGCTCGAAGAACTCGTGGGTGCCGAAGCTGTTGTCCTCCACCACCCCGCCCCAGTGGGTGTTCACCATCCGCTTGCGCCCCTCCTTAGGGCCGATGCCGTCCTTCCAGTGGTACTCGTCCGCAAAGCATCCGCCGGGCCAGCGCAGCACGGGAATCTGCAGCCTTTTCAGCGCCTCCACCACATCCGTGCGCATGCCGTTCTTGTTGGGGATATGGGAGTCCTCCCCCACGAACAGCCCCTCATAGATGCATCTGCCCAGATGCTCGGAGAAATGTCCGTAAATCTCCGGATTGATGTATCCTTTTTTCTTCTTTTCATTTACATATAATTTTGCCATTCAATCGTCCTCCAGCCGCTTATTCCTGTCCCTTATTCCAGCTTCCCATCCCGGTCCGGCGCCATCCTTCAAGCGCTTTAATCAACTTCCCACTGCGGGGCGCATGCTCCCACTGCGGGGCGCATGCTCCCACTACGGGGCGCATGCAGCTAAGCCGCTAATGTCCATACGCATCCCTGTGCATAGAAAAAGAATCTGCCGCCCGTCAAGACAGCAGATTCTCTTTGGAATGCTCTACTGCCAGAAAACCTTCCCTCATGCCAGGAACGCCTTCACCGTCCGGTACACGCCGTCGCCGTCAAGGCCGTACTTCGCAAGCAAAGCCCCGGCGGAACCGGACTCGCCGAACACGTCCTGGATGCCGATCCTGCACACCGGCACGGGGCATGTCTCCGCCAGCGCCTCGCACACCGCGCCGCCTAAGCCGCCGATGACGGAGTGTTCCTCCGCAGTGACCACCTTTCCGGTCTTCTTCGCGCTGGCCGCAATCAGCTCCTTGTCCAGAGGCTTGATGGTGCAGATATTGATCACTTCCGCGTTCACGCCCTCTTCCGCGAGCTTAGAGGCAGCTTCCAGAGCGGAGTTCACCATGATGCCTGTAGCCACGATGGTGACGTCGCTGCCCTCCCGCAGCACCTCTCCCCTGCCGATTTCGAACTTATAGTCATTCTCCTCATGAATCACAGGCACCGCCGCCCGGCCGAACCGCATGTACACAGGCCCCTGAAAGTCCAGGGCGGCCTTCACGCAGGCTCTCGCCTCCACCGCGTCGGAGGGATTTAAGATGGTCATGCCGGGAATCGTCCGCATCAGGGCGATGTCCTCGTTGCACTGGTGGGAAGCGCCGTCCTCGCCCACGGTGATGCCCGCGTGGGTGGCCCCGATCTTCACATTCAGATGAGGGTAGCCGATGGAATTGCGCACCTGCTCAAAGGCCCGCCCTGCCGCGAACATGGCGAAGGTGCTGGCCACGGGAACCTTGCCCGTCAGGGACAGCCCCGCAGCGATGCCCATCATATTGGATTCCGCGATGCCGCAGTCGATATGCCTCTCGGGGAATTTCTTCTTAAAGACGCCGGTCTTGGTAGCCGCCGCCAGATCCGCGTCCAATACCACCAAGTCCGGATAGGCCTCGCCGAACTCCGCCAATGCGTTGCCGTAAGCCTCTCTGGTGGCAATCTTCTTCACAGCTTTTATATCAGACATTTCCTTCACCGCTCCTTTCCTAATTCGCCCCTGCCGATCCGCCAAGCGCTGCCCCCAGCTTCTCCAGGTCAGCCATTGCGGTCTCGTATTCCGCGTCATTGGGTGCCTTGCCGTGCCAGTCCGCGTTCCCCTCCATGAAGGATACGCCCTTGCCCTTCAGGGTGTGGGCGATGATGGCCGTAGGCATGCCCTTCGTAGCCCTGGCCTCGGCGAAAGCGGCCCGAACCTGCTCCATGTCGTTGCCGTCCTTCAGATCGATCACATGGAAGTTGAAGGCTTCGAATTTCCTGTCAATCGGATTGGGGGAGCAGACATCGTCTATCCGCCCGTCAATCTGCAGTCCGTTGTTGTCCACGATCACCACCAGGTTGTCCAGCTTCCTGTGGCCGGCGAACATGGCCGCCTCCCAGACCTGGCCCTCCTGGATCTCACCGTCTCCCAACAGCGTGTAGACCCTGAAGTCCCTGCCGGAAAGCCTTGCGCCCATAGCCATTCCCACAGCCGCGGAAATCCCCTGGCCCAGAGAGCCCGAGGACATGTCCACTCCCGGCACATGCTGCAGGCAGGGATGTCCCTGCAGATAAGAGCCCAGATGGCGCAGGGTGGGGAGATCCGCCACGGGGAAGTATCCCCTGTGGGCCAGCGTGGAGTACAGACCGGGAGCGGTATGCCCCTTGGAGAGCACGAAACGGTCCCTGTCCTCCATCTTCGGGTTCTCCGGGTCGATGTTCATCTCCTCGAAATAAAGATAGGTAAAAATGTCCGCCGCGGACAAAGAGCCGCCGGGATGACCGGCCTTGGCTCCGTGCACGGCCTCAATGATGCCTTTGCGCACATCATTGGCATGCTTCTTCAGCTCTAAAATATCCATGGAATGCCTCTCTTCCATATTGTCCCTCCTATTCTGATTCCGGATTCCGTCTCTGATCTATTTCTGTCTAGCGGTATACAGCCGCGTTCCAGCGCATCTCGTTCTTCAGGCCGCGGATCGTGGTGTCACTGTCGATGACTACGGTCTCGATGCCCATGGCGTCCGCCCAGTCCACCATCTGCTCTGTGGTCAGGTCGTAGGAGAACGCGGTGTGGTGGGCGCCGCCCGCCAGGATCCAGCTCTCCGCCCCCACGGTGAGGTTGGGCTTCGGCGTCCAGAAGCAGGTGGCCACCGGGAGCTTGGGCATGGGCTTCTCCACCTTTTTGCACTCCACCTCGTTGATAATCAGGCGGAATCTCGTCCCCAGGTCGATCAGGGAAGTGGCGATGCCGCTGCCCTCTTTGGAAGTGAACACCAGCCTGGCGGGGTCTTCCCTGTCGCCCATGGACAGCGGGCAGACCTTGATGCCGATGGGGCCTTCCGCGATGGTGGGGCAGACCTCCAGCATATGGGCCTGCAGGATTCCCTCCTTGCCGGGCACCAGGTTGTAGGTATAGTCCTCCAGGAAAGAGGTTCCTTTGGCGTCTTTGGTGCCCTCCGCCATAATCTTCATCAGGCGCACCATGGCCGCAGTCTTCCAGTCGCCCTCGCCGCCGAAGCCGTACCCCTTCTCCATCAGCCTCTGGATGGCAAGGCCGGGCAGTTGCTTCAGGGAGCCCAGGTCGCCGAAATGGGTGGCGATGGCATGGTAGTCCTTCTCCTTCAGGAAGCGCTCGAAGCCGATCTCGATGCCCGCCTGCACTGCCACATGGCGGCGGAACTCTCCCGCGTCCCTGCCCTCGTCCAGAATCCGGTATTTCGCGTAATACTCCTCCACCAGAGCGTCGATGTCCCCCTGGCTCACGTCCGCCACATATTCCGCGATCTCGTTCACCGGATAGGCGTCTATCTCCCAGCCGAACTTGATCTGGGCTTCCACCTTGTCCCCCTCGGTGACGGCCACATTGCGCATATTGTCCGCCACGCGCACCACGCGGATGTGGCTGGACTCCATGATGCCCACAGCAGTGTGCATCCACCCGGCCAGGCGCTTCAATGTCCCTTCATCGCTCCAATGCCCCATGATCACCTTGCGCTCGATTCCCATGCGGGTGACGATATGGCCGTACTCCCTGTCGCCGTGGGCGGACTGGTTCTCGTTCATGAAATCCATGTCGATGGTGTCGTAGGGAATCTCCATGTTGAACTGGGTATGTAAATGGCACAGCGGCTTGCGGTACTCCTGCAGCCCCAGGATCCAGGACTTGGCAGGGGAGAAGGTATGCATCCAGGTGATGACCCCCGCGCACTCCCCGTCCATGTTCGCTTCATTGAACAGGCCTCGGATCATCTCATTGGTGAGCAGCGTAGGCTTCCACACCACCTCATAGGGCAGCAGGCCGGACTTGTTGATTTCCTCCACGATAATCCTGGAGTGCTCCGCAACCTTGGCCAGACACTGGTCCCCGTACAGATCCTGGGAGCCGGTGGCGAACCAGAACTTGTAATTCTTCATGATAGTACCCCTTTCTTCTATAAATAATCCTCTTTCTATGGTATGGTATTTTCCGGGATTTGTCAATTCCTATTTTAGGTTTCTGTATAATAATTTAATACTTCGATTTTGTCTATATTTCACAGGAGACTTTTCGGATATTCCTTCTATCCTTTCCGCCTTTGGAATTTATTGGATGTATTGGCATTTTCAGGTAGCATCTCTTTCCACATTTTATGCAACTTATACTGAAATCCGTATTTTAGTTTTTATTGAATTATTTTATATAAAACTAAATATATTTTAATTAGTCTCAAACCTTTTCCGCTAATGTATTGCAGAAATATTTATACATATTTTTCCAAAAATCTTGACCATCCCATTTCAATCTGTTACAATATTATTCCTGTTTTAAAGCATGTCTAACTAAATATTTTACCTTTCGGGTATCTGTCGACAAAATCCGACAGAGAAAGACCTACTTGGCAAGATATGGACAGCCCCGCCCGGGGCACAGTATAACTACCAGGAGGAAGCACAATGATTACGATGGAGAACGTATGCAAATCGTACCGTGTCGCAAAAAGGAACGCAGGCTTCGGGGCGGCCTGCAAGGCTCTCTTCCACAGAGAGTATGAGGAAATCGAAGCCCTCAAGGACATCAGCTTTACCATCGGCAACGGCGAGATGGTGGGCTACATCGGCCCCAACGGAGCGGGCAAAAGCTCCACGATCAAAATCTTGAGCGGCATACTGACGCCGGACCGCGGAAAGGTGTCCATAGACGGCCGGAACCTCTGGAATCTGGACAAGAACGGCCGGAACCGGAACTCCCGGGGAGAGAGATACCGCCGCATCGACCATGTAAGGCAGATAGGCGTAGTCTTCGGACAGCGCTCCCAGCTTTGGTGGGACGTGCCTGTCATCGACTCCTACGAGCTGCTCCGGGACATCTATTCCATCCCCGCAAAAGTCTACCAAAACAACCTCGAAGAATTAACCGAATCCCTGGCCCTGACGGAACTTTTGCGCACCCCTGCCAGGCAGCTCTCTTTAGGACAGCGGATGCGCTGCGAGATTGAGGCCTCCCTCCAGCGCTTTTCCCATGTGAAGGGCTATACCTTCCAGGAGGTGCTGCTGTGCTACTCCATCGTCCTGATGTCCTTCTCCCTGGCGGAGATCTGGGCCAGGGGCCTGGAGGCCTTCCCCGGCATGGTGCGCAGAGGCGAGTTCGACCGGGGGATGCTGCGCTCCCGCAGCCTCCTTCTGCAGATCCTGGGCACCCAGTGCGACCTGGAGCGCTTCAGCAGGGTGCTCCAGGCCCTGGCGATCCTCGTCTACGCCGTGGCCGCCAGCCGGCTCCACTGGACGCCCTTCAAAATCGCCACGGTCTTCTTCATGCTGGCCGGAGGCTGCGCCCTGTTCAGCGGGATATTCCTCATCCAGGCCGCCCTGAGCTTTTTCTTCCTGGAAGGGCTTGAATTCACCAATATCTTCACCTTCGGCCTCAACGAGCACGGCAAGTACCCCGTGGACATCTACGGCAAAGGCATCCTGTGGGTCCTGACCTATATCATTCCCTTCGCTTTGGTGCAGTATTACCCGCTGCTCTATGTGCTGGGCAGGCGGGAGGAAGTCCGGCACGCTCTCCTGCCCTTGGCCGCCATGCTGTTCCTCATCCCCTGCTACCTGCTGTGGCGGGCGGGGGTGCGGCATTACAAATCCAGCGGGTCGTGAACCGCGCCGCCATACGCGCCGGAGGCCCTGCCCCCCACAGGGGAACAGAGCCTCCGGCCCATGCAGCGTGGATCCTCAAAATCCATACTGATTCTTTGTGTAGAACAATTGAATCTTCTTCAGGCAATCCCTTTTCTTCTCCGCATCGAATACCAAAATGAACCGCTTTGAGGCCACCGCCGGAAACGTGCATATCGCCTTATGGCCCACCTGATACCCTTCATAAAAGAGCAGCCTCCTGCCTGACAGCACAGGCTGGGAATAAATCTGGAAGCTGTTGATATGCTCCCCCTCCTCCAGATGCTCCGCCAGCACGATACAGTTTATGACAGTCTCCTCCGGCAGGTCGATGACGATTTCTTCCTGGTCCAGGCCCGGATCCTCCAGAGAGAGTATGGGAGAGGCAAAGCGTTCCCGCAGGGCCTGTCCGAACTCCTGCACCCGCCTCACATCTGCCTGGGGCAGCTCCCCGCTGGCATCCGGCCCGATGTTCAGCAGCAGGTTGATGCCCCGGCCCACGGTGTAATCGTAAATCCCCATCAGCTCGTCCAGTGTTTTTATGGTATCTCCGTCCTGCTCGCTGCCAAACCAGGTGTCCCTGCGCATCCGCATGCCGCATTCCGCAGGCAGGAACCGCATGGTCCCCAGCGCGTCTTTCCTGTCGGTGCGCACGGAGAAGTCCAGGTCCTCCACGGTATTGTAGCTGCGTATGGGCGCGATCCCCTCCTCGTTTCCGATCCACCTGGTATCCGGATCCCACATGTTGAAGATCAGCATTTCGGGCTGAAGGCCCCGGATCACACGGATGATCCTCTCCCTGTCGTACTCGTGGTCCTCGGAGCCGCAGCCGTCGAACCAGAGATAGTCGATCTTCCCATAGTTGGTGAGCAGCTCGGAAATCTGGTCGATGAAGTTCTGGTCGTACTCCGCGGCGGTGAGCCGGCGGCCCATGATATTGGCGTCCGCGGGAGAGAAATACAGGCCCACCTTCAGGCCGTATTCCCTGCAGGCAGCCACATAGTCCGCCACCACGTCCCCCTTCCCGCCCTTCCAGGGCGTCCTGGAGATATTGTAGGAGGTGTAGGCCGAGGGCCAGTTGGCAAAGCCGTCATGATGCTTGCATGTCATGACCGCGTAGGAGGCCCCCGCCTCCTTTGCCACTCTGATCCACTGCCTACAGTCCAGGTTCGGCGGATCGAATCCGTTGGGCGTCATCTCCGCCTCATTCCCGTCCCAGTCCTTGTGGCCGGGATAAAAGGTGCGGATTCCGAAATGGAAGAACAGGCCGAACTCCCATTCCATAAAATCCAGTTGTCTCTGTGTGGGTCTCACTTTCATCTTGGTTCCTCCTTGAGATTTATGTTGCGGTCACCCTTTCACTGCCCCTAATGTAAGGCCTCTGGTAAAATACCGCTGCGCGAAGGGATACACCAGGAAAATCGGCACACAGGAGATCACTGTGATCGTCAGCCGGATCCCCATGGGGGAGATCAGCTCGGCTTCCTGTATCTGCTCTCCCACGATCAGCGAGTTCTTGTATTTCTCCGCCAGCTTCTGGGCCTCCTGCAGGTATTTATACAACAGGTACTGCAATGTGGTGATATCCGTGTTCGCGCTGGCATAGATATGGTTGTCGAACCAACTGTTCCACTGGCCGATAGCGGAGAAGGTGCCGATCGTGGCGATGATCGGCTTCGACAGGGGCAGGATGATCCTTCCGAATATGGTCAGGTATCCCGCGCCGTCCGTCCTTGCCGCTTCCTCCAAGGACTCCGGGAGCTGCTCCACATAGGTCTTTACCAGAATCACATTGTATGCGGATACCGCTCCGGGAATCACGTATATCCAGAAGCTGTTCAGCAGATGGTAGGACTTCATGACCAGGAACGTGGAGATCAGCCCGCCGCTGATATACATGGTGATGATCACGAAACGGTACAGCAGCTTCCTGCACGGCATCTCCTTTTTGGAAAAAAGATACCCCAGAAAGGTGGAGCTGAGGACAGTGAACGTGGTTCCCAGCACGGTCCTTGCCACAGATATGCCGAAGGCGTTCATCAGGCCGTTGGTCTTCAACAGCTCCGCGTAGTTTTTCAGCGTGAACTGAATGGGCAGCAAGAAGGGAATCTTGCCCTTGACCGCAGCCGGATCGCTCAGGGTATAAATGATGATATACCAGAACGGATACATACATATGAAAGTGAACAGTATAAAGAAGGTATAATTCAAAATCTGGAAAAGGATCCTTGAAAAATGAATGGATGAATGTCTTCTTGTCTTCATAAAACCCCCGCTCTAAAAGATGGTTGAACCTCTTATTTTCTTCGAGAAAATGTTTGCAATGGAAATCAGTATAACGCTGACGAAGGTCTTCATAATGCTGATCGCGATACCGTAGGAATAATCGTTGGTCCCCAATCCCACGCGGTACACATACAGGTCGAGCACTTCTATGTTCGCCGATGTCATGGGATTCTTGTACAGATAGTAGGTCTCATAGCCGGTGTTCAGTATATTGCCCACACCTAGGATCAGCAGCACGATGAACGTGGGCATCAGCGCCGGAATCGTCACATGGAGCGCTTTCCCCAGATGCCCGGCCCCGTCCACATCCGCCGCGTCATACAGTTCCTGGTCCACCCCGGATATGGCCGCTATATATATGATGGCGCTCCATCCCAGGCCCTTCCACTGTCCCAGCACTGTCTGGAACCAGTACACCGCATCGCCATTGGCCAGCACATTGGTAGGCTCTGACAGGATTCCGAGATTCATCAGGACTGTATTGATTACGCCGTCCCTGGACAGGAACGTGAATACCAGCGAATATACGATGATCGCGCTGATGAAGTTGGGCAGGGTGGTAAAGGTCTGAATCACCTTTTTGAGCCTGACCTGCCTGATCTCATTGAGGCAGATTGCGAAAATCATCGGAAGCGGCATGGTCAGAAGGCCGATTCCGGCGAAGATCATGGTGTTCTTCATGACCCGCAGCATATTGATCTTGTCTCTGAAGATCAGCTTGAAATACTCCAGTCCCACAAAATCGCACTTGAAAAGCGGGACTCCCGGCAGATAATCAAAGAAGGCGTATATCCATCCAATCAACGGAACATAGGAAAACAGGAATATAAAGATAATAAAAGGCATCACCATCAACAGCAACTGGTATCTTGCCGGCATTGTCTTCTTCATGGCATCCTCTCTTTTCTCAATGGTGCCAGACACCGTCCAAGGCAGGCGCCTTCGGACAGTGTCCGGTTTTCAGGTTTTCGGGCGGCTTATGTTCTACGAAATGCTCTCACAGAAGGACTTGGCCTTGTCCCACTCCGTGGTCCACCACTGGACGGATTCCTCGGCGCCCAGATCCTTCATATTTTTCAGCAGCTCCTCTTTCGCCTTGTCAAAATCCTCCTGGGAGGCCGCGGTGACCAACTGGGGAATGGTATTCATGACCAGCTCCTCGCAGGCGCTGTCGATACGGGTAATCTCCTGGGGCGTGGCGGGCATGCATGCCACGATGTCCATGTTGTAGCCGGACATATTGTAATACCTGTCGGGATCCTCCTCCATTTTCTGCAGGTGGTACTGTCCGATATAATCCACGCCATAGAATTCGCTGATCTCCTTATCCAGCTCACTCTGCCTTGCCGCGTAGATTTCGGGAGAAATCCAAAGAGAGTTCCTGGAGCCATCGGGATTCATCTCTGCGCCGGAGATGCCGCCCATATTCTTAATGCCTCCGTTGTTGATTCCCGTGGCTCTCCACTGCTCCTGGGTTTCTGGATCCGCAGAGGAAGACATCGCTATGGTCTCCTCCTTGAGAACCGCATTGCCGTCGGCATCGTATTCCCAGTGGACTCCCTCCAGGCCGCAGCATGTAATTCTTGCGAATTCGCTTGAATCCAGGTAATCCAGCACTTCCACCGCTTTTTCGATATTTTTCCCTTTCGCGTTGGCAAAGTAGAGCTTATCCGACCAGCCCGCGCCGAACACGCTGCCATACCAGCCCAGGGTGTTCACCAGCCGCACTCCCGCCTGTCTGGGATCGTGGTTCGCGCTTCCCGCGGCATAATCAGGCCCGTTGCCGCTCAGGTACTGCCCCTTCTCCGTCTTTGCGTTCAAATCTTCCGAGGTCATGATGAAGCTGTCGGGATCCAGCAGGTTCTCATTGTAGAGATTGTTGTAGAACCGCATGCTCTCCCAGAAAGCGGTATCCATGCTTTCATTGTAGATATCCACCACCAGATCGTTGCTCCTCATGTTCAGGACATACAGCCCTCCGCTGTCTATGGTAGCCTGTCCGATTGCCGGCATTCCCCAGGAAGTGACCCATTCCTTCACGCCCCCGGAGCTATGTACGCCCTTCCCGTAGACGGGAAGTCCGTCGGGTGTCTCATGGTAGAGCTCATACATCTGTTTCAGCGCGGCGATATAGGTCTCCCCGTCGTACACCTCCGGTCCCCCGATTTCCTGGTACAGATCCCACCTCACCTGATAGGGCGACCAGTGGGCGCCGTTCCCGTTCAGGGGATCCTCCACCCCTGTCTGGGGCGTTCTGAAATACAGGCTTCCGGTGTCGTCGCTCTTGAACTTCCTCATGAGCTCATTGCGGGTCTCCAGGGCCGCTATGTTCTTGCCGATCGTATCCAGATAGGGATCCAGGGCAAGGGCGTGGCCTCCCTTCAGGACATTGTCCACCGTGTCGGGGCCGATCATGACGATGTCCGCCAGGTTTTCCGAGGCCAGGGCCAGGTTCAGGGTCTCATTGTCATAGGAAATGAGGGTGAGTTCGATGTTCAGCTTATCCTGTATATAATCCACAACGGGGTTCGGCCAGTAATCCTCGTCCGCGGAGACGGGAAAATACATGCCGCCGATCGTGATGGGAATCCTTTCCCCCTCCTCCCCGTTCTCTGCACTGTCCTGTCCGGAGTCCCCGGCATCAGCGTCGGCCCCTGCCGCGTCCCCGGCTTCAGCATTCCCGGCATCAGCGCCGCTGCCCGCGTCTGACGAACCGGTATTGCCGCATCCTGTCAGGGAGCTCCCCATGAGGGCCAGGGCCATCAGCAATGATGCAATCTTCCTTCTTTTCATAAAGTCCTTCCTCCTTCAAATGTGAAATATTTACAGAACCTCTTCCAATGCGTACCGTTTTTTGGTATATTTATATTATATAGAAAATTTGTTTGTACTGAATAGTGAAAAAACGTATTTGTTTGTATAATTTATCTGTATTTATGGTCCGGGAACCGATCCGGAAGCCGGGTTTGTATTTTTTATGCATTGTTTATGAATTTTTTACGAAAAACAGGGAGCGTCCAAATGTACAATGTCATGATCGTGGAAGATGAGCTGATGGTGCGCATCGGCATCAAGAACTCTGTAAAATGGGCTGAGTTTGATATGACCGTAGTGGCAGAAGCGGAAAACGGAAATGAGGGCTACGAATATTTCCTGCAGCACAGGCCGGAGATCGTCATCACCGATATCCGCATGAACATCATGAACGGCACGGAAATGATCAAGAAGATACGGGCCATGGACAAGGACTGCTTCATCATCGTCATTTCCTGCCTGGAGGATTTCGACCTGCTGCAGGACATCGTGAACTGCCAGATCTTCTGTTATCTCTTGAAAGCCACCATGAAGATTTCCGATCTGGAAGATATGCTCAGGAAAATAAGAAAGAAGCTCGATTCCAAAAAACCAGACTTTCCAAAGGCCGAGCCTGAAAAGGAATCTGATGTCAACGCCGCGTTCCGCCAGTGGCTTCAAAGCGATGGGGATGCCGACTATGCCCGGCTGGCCAGCCAATACCCCGCCCTCCCTCCCCACCCGAAGACCCTGCTCCTGTACAGGGCGAAGCATCAGCAGGACAGCCCTCTTTCCGACCTGCACACCAGGTTCATTTCGGATATCCTCATGAGGATGCTGCCACACTCGGTGACGCTCTGTCCGGGAGACTCCGTCTTCCTCCAGCTCTCCGACCGCTTCATGGACGATCCGGAGAAGACCGCCGCGGAGATCGCCTCCGCCGTCACAAAATACCTGAATGTGGAAATTCTCTGCAGCCACAGGGCCTCCCACTGTCTGGAGGACAGCCTGAAGGAGGACATCAACTCGTACCTCCTTGATTCCGCGCCCTACCAGAGGCATATAGACAAGGCCCTGGCCTATATCCAGCGGAATTACTGCAAGGATATCTCCCTGTCCGATGCGGCCGCATACTGCGGCATAAGCCCCAACTATTTCTCCCTGCTGTTCAAGCAGAAGACCGGCGAAAGCTTTACGAAGTATCTCAACAGGCTCCGGATCGAGAAAGCTAAGATGCTGTTGAGCCAGACGGACCTATACATTTACGAAATCTCCGACTCCATAGGCTATGGCGACCTGGCGTATTTCAGCAAGATCTTCAAGCAGCAGACAGGCCTGTCTCCCAGCGAATGGCGCAGCGTTCCCGCCGACCGGGAGACCTGAGCCTGCTGCCACAGACCGCCCTGCCCGGGCCCCTTCGCTCCAAAAAGCCCCTCCTGCGGTTTTGTAATCCGCGGGAGGGGCTTTCCTCATTCACCGGGCATTTCCTGAATATCCCAGGCCGTCCAGGGGCAGCCGTATCTCCACCACAATGTTCTCGTCACAGTAGAACTTCATCTTCGCTGCCGAATAGTACAGCAACTGCAGCCTCTGATACACATTGCGCATGCCGATCCTTGCGCCGTCCTTCGGTTCCTTGCTCAGGTCTTCATTGATCTGTTTCACCCTTTCCTCGGAAATCCTGGGGCCGCTGTTCTGTATCTTGAGATTGAGATGGCCCGTCTCCTCCAGGTGGACATCGATATATATTTTCAGGGACGCATCCGTCATCTCGCTGTGCATGAAGCAGTTTTCGATGATTGGCTGTAACACGAATTTGGGAAACTCCAGGTCGTCCAGCCCCTCGTCATAGCTCTGGTAGACCTCCATCCTGCGCCCGAACCTCAGTTCGAGCAGTTCCATATACTTTGTCACAAAAGCGATTTCATCCCTGAACTTCCATGTCAGGGAGGGATTGCGCAGTATGGGCTGTATGATCTCCACCAGCTTCAGCAGGGAATCCGCCACATTGGGCACATCCGCAGCCATGGCCATCCAGCGGATCGAGTTGATCGTATTATACAGGAAATGGGGGTTCATCTGGTACTGCAGGAAGTTAATGGAGCTGATTCTTTTTTCCTCCTCCGCCTGCTCTATCTTTCGGATCAGGTCATTTATCTTCTCCACCATATAGTTGAAGTTCCCGTTCATATGGTCGAATTCTAAAATCCGGCTCTCTTTCCCGATCCTCACCTCCAGATTTCCGTTTGCCACCTCGTTCATGCCTGCCATCAGCCCATTCAGCGGATTGATGAATTTCTGTATGATATAGTGCAGGAACAGGCACAGGAAAACGACTATGAAGCTCCCTATGGCCAGAATGATTCCCGATATCTGCTTTTCCGTCTGCTTGTAGGTGTCCGTGGGAACCACATTGATGAAATACCAGTCATTGATATCCGTCCTATAGCAGATGATTTCCGCATCGTCCACATGGGAAAGTATCCGCAGCCGCTCTCCTTCCTGCTCCTGCAGCAGGTCCAGATAGCCGATTCTGCTCCCTATCCGCGCCTTATCATTACAGGAAATGACCATTCCCCGGCTATCCACGATCATGATGACGCTCTCATTATACACAAGCTGCCGATACTCCTCCGAAATCACTTCTTCATTTACCAGAAGCATCAGCCAGGAGACCTCGCCCCTATAGTATAAAGGCTGTACATTTATGTTCAGCGACTGTCCCTCTACAAGCTCCTTCAGGATATTGTTTTCTGTGAAAAAATCCCACCCCGCCAGGCTGCTCCACCCCTTCTGCATCCCCTCCTCCAGCTCGCAGGGCTCCACCTCTCCGGAGACAGTCCTGTCCACGGTGGTGCCCAGAATCCGGTTCTCCTTATCCAGAACGAAGATACCGAATATAGAAGGGTCTTTCCCGATGATGCTGTTGAAAAGCCTGATGCATTTTCTGTCGTTGACTATCTTTTGATAATCCCAGGCATAATCTTCATTCAGGAATTTTTCCACATTCGGGCTGGCAATCAGCTCCGCGATATCCTGCTCATAGATTTCCATTTTATTCCGGATGTTGATTTCGCCCTGTTCGAAGACCTTCACTGTAATATCACTGATCCTGTTCTGTATCTGCTGTACCGTCAGCTTCGATATCAGCACAAAACCGATCAGCAACACTACAATGAACGCCCCTATGGTGCCGGCATATAAAAATGTCTTGAACCTGATTTTCATGCGCGCCACTCCATGGCCCCGAAAGCCCTCAACCCTATCTGCGCTCCGGCCTGATCCGTATCTCAAAGTCCATCTCTTCCCCGCTCAGCCTGTATCTTTCGTCCAGTGTAGGCCCGCAGCTTCCGGAGCCCATTCCGCTCTGGCCGTAGTCCACGCACAGGACCACATAAGGGGACTCCTCCAGCTGATGGTTATGGGTCTTGGCCGTCAGCTCCTCCTGGGTATAGACAGAGGCATTGAAGGAGAAAGCCTTTCTCCCCGCTATGGTCAGGGCCGCCTTTTCGCTTTCTGCCGTCACGTAGTCGCAGTCATAATGGCTGCCGTTCTCCTGGGGGCGGATATAGTCCTCGTGCATGTCCCTTACATCCATATCGAACACGCCGTGATAGCCTGCCCATTTCTTGTCGATATAGCTCTCCACCGGGCCGATGCCGCAGTAATTCACCCGCGTCATGGCCTTGGGCAGGAACAGGCGCAGGCCGAACCTGGGCAGGAAGGGCAGGGTGGGGTTCTTCTCCCCGTGGAGGGCCGCGTCAATCGTGCCGTCCGGCCAGATCGTCCAGCAGGCCCTGATATTCAGGATCCTCTGAAGGTGTACAGCAGATATGGACAGCACGGTCTCTATCCGGGCTTTTTCCTCATCCGCCCTGACGCTGGTCTCATAGGCTCTGGTAACGGCGCGGTGATACCCGCCCCGTTCCCATTCCTCCCTGATCCAGCGGTCATTGTCCACAGGCGCACGCCAGATATTGTATTCCATGGGGCGTTCCAGCAGGGACCGGTTCCCATAGACCATCTCCGTAAACAGGCCTGTGTACTTATCATAGGTATAGCAGAATTCCGCCGCGGAGACCGTTATGGTGCGGTCATCCTCCCCGATTTCGAACTGCACCCTGCCATGTCCCTGCGCAAGGATGCTCTCCGCCTTCTGGTTCGCTCTGCTGCCGCCGTCCAGCGCCGTCTCCTCAAAGCCCAGCAGAAATCCCGCGGGAAGGAGGTCGCTTTTTGCTTTCCTGTAATAGGAGACCTTCAGGAAGCACTTCCCCTTCTCCGGAACCCCAAAGGAGATGGGGACCGCCTTCTCCCCATGGGCCGGAATATCCAGAAGCGCAGGATCCTCGATGGTTCCGCTTTCCACCGTGGCACCGTCGCAGGTCACCTCATACCCTATGGTAAGGTAATCCTTCAGATTCAGGAAATCCATATAGTTGTGGAGCACCAGCTCCGCCTCCCCGGCGGCCTCGTCCATGCGCAGGGCCGCCACTCTTGCCGGGCGGTGCACATTTTTGAACTCCATCAGTCCGGTATGGGGCCTGCGGTCCGGATATACCAGTCCGTCCATGCAGAAGTTGCCGTCATGGGGGAATTCCCCGTGGTCGCCTCCGTAAGCGTACATCTTCTTTCCGGTGACAGTCCTTCCCATTTCGATGGCGTGGTCGCACCACTCCCAGATGAAGCCTCCGCAGGAGCCCTCATAGCTCTGGATCACCTGGAAATAATCCTCCAGGTCCCCGGGGCCGTTTCCCATGGCGTGGCAGTATTCGCACATCACATAGGGGAGAGAGCCGTCCTTTTGGAAGTAGTCGTGAATCTCCCAGATTCCGGGATACATCCGGCTGTGCAGGTCGATATTGCTGTAATCACAGTCTTTCCGGGGCGCGTGCCGTGCCCCCTCATAATGGGTCAGGCGGGTGGAATCGAACTCCTTCGTCCACTTCAGCGCCGCCTCAAAGGTGCAGCCGTAAGCGCATTCATTTCCCATGGACCAGATCACCACGCTGGGCCGGTTCTTGTCCCGCTCCACGCAGCGCCTGGTCCTGTCCACGGTGGCCTCGATGAAGTCCGGATTGTCCGCGATTGCGTCTCCCCAGTGCCATTTCCCCTCCTCCCGCTCTCGTTCCGTGGTATAGACCTCTCCCGTTCCATGGCTCTCATTGTCAGCCTCGTCGATCACATAGAACCCGAAGCGGTCGTACATCTGGTACGCCCAGGGCGAATTGGGATAATGGCTGGTGCGGATGGCATTGATATTGTGCTCCTTCATGATCCGGAGATCCCTCTTGAGCTGGGCGGGGCTGATGGCAAAGCCGGTCACCGGGTCGCTGTCATGGCGGTTGGTTCCCCGGAACTTCACCTTCGCCCCATTGATGTACAGGACGCCCTGCTCCACATGGATTTCACGGATTCCCACGCAGTCCGTGATTACCTCGTCCTCCGTCTCCAGCACCAGTGTATACAGATAGGGCTCCTCCGCGTTCCAGAGCTTTGCTTCCGCTACCCGGAGCGCCGCCTTATCTCCCGATGCCTCCGCCCCGGCCGCAAGCCTTCCTTCCCTGTCGAAGAGGCTGGCCTTCACAGGCACCGGCCTGTCCAGATACCGGAAGCCGATCTCCACCTCCCCGCCCTTTAAATCCTCCGTGGGCCGCGCCTTGACGAAATAATCGAAGATCCCTTCCCGGGGCCTCTTCAGAAGATATACGTCCCGGAAGATCCCGCTCATCCTGAATTTATCCTGATCCTCCAGATAGCTTCCGTCACACCATTTCAGCACCAGCACACAGAGGGTGTTCTCCCCCTCCCGGAGGCTCTCCGTCACATCGAATTCGCTGGTGGAATGGGAGACCTGGCTGTAACCGATGAACGCTCCGTTCACCCACACGTAAAGACAGGAATCCACCCCTTCAAAGTCAAGATACGCCCTGGGCGCTTTTTCTTCCCTGTGATAGGTAAAGGTCCGCACATACTCCCCGCAGGGATTTTCATAGGGTACATACGGAGGATCCATGGGAAAGGGATAGCGGGTATTGACATACTGATGGCGGTCGCAGCCGTAGTTCTGCCATACCCCGGGCACCGTCACCTTATCGAAGCCACCCGTATCATAGCCCTCCCTGAAAAATTCCTCCTTCGCCTCATGGACGCTGTCGAAATACCGAAATCTCCACTCCCCGGAGAGCAGCATGAAACGATCCGATTCCGCTCTGCCCTCAACCGGATCCGCCAGCCGCTTTGACGACGGGATGTAGTACGCCCTGTTGGGCATCGTGTTCAGATGCAGGACCTTCAAATCCTCGTAATACTTTGGAATGATCATATTCTCCCTCTTTTCTGTCGGTTCTTATTTCAGATGTCCTCATTATACGAAAAAAAGAACATGATTTCCATATCTTCTATTGCGCAAAACATGGACAAAATGATATACTGGCCATAATGACGCGAAAGGAGCAGACGCCATGTACGCCAGGACCGGTTATGCCAAAGATATCGACAGTGAATCCGAAGTATCCGACCAGCCCCTCTCCGTAAGCGGATGCGGCATCTATCGGCTGATCCGCCTGCCGTCCATGTCCACCATACGGCCGGAAGGACGCGGGGATTTCCAGCTCCTCTATGTCTCCTCGGGGAAAGCCCATTTTTACTTCCGGGAGCAGGAAATCGAAGCCGCGGCAGGTTCCATGATTCTCTACCGCCCCGGGGAAAGCCAGCGCTATCACTATTACCTGGAGGAGAATCCGGAGGTCTGCTGGATCCACTTTTCCGGTTATGAGGCCTGTGGGCTCCTTGACCGCATCGGCTTTTCGGACACGCATTCGGTCTTCTGCGGGGTCTCCTCCGGTTACATGGAGCTTTTTGGACGCATCATCTCCGAGCTCCAGATGAAGCGCCCCTGCTTCGAGGAGCTTGCCTGCGCCCTTTTGCGGGAGCTTTTCTGCCTCGTCCACCGCAGCCAGCTGGAATCCTCCGCCGACAAATATCGGAATCAGGAACAGATAGAGGCTTCCGTCCGTTTCTTCAACGAGTCCTTCTTCCAGGATATCCGCATCGATGAATACGCAAAAAACCAGCATATGAGCGTATGCTGGTTCATTCGCTGCTTCAAGCGTTGTATGGGAGTGACCCCCATGCAGTATCTGATCTCCATCCGCATGGACAGGGCCAGGGAGCTTTTGAAAAATACCGGTTACTCCATCCAGGAAATCAGCTCTCTCGTAGGCTACGCAGATCCCCTCTACTTCAGCAGGCTCTTTCAGAAGCAGACAGGGCGCTCCCCTTCCGTATACCGCAGAGAGTAATCCTCCCCTATGGCTTCCGGCTATATCTCCCCATCGCCGGCCGCGCCCGCAACCCGGCCATAGCACAGCCGCACATTCTGAGCCCTGTCCGAATCTGAAAGATTATCTATGTGACTGAGGGGAAAAATGCACAATGGAACCGTGCATGCTCAATAACGCCGTGCATGCACAACAGCGATGTGGCCTTATCTTTCCGGCATCCGGAACCCCACCAGGGCTCTGTTCAGATAATCGTTGAAGGGCTTCATGATGCGGAACAGCCTTACCGCTTCCGCCACGAAGGCCTCCCCCTCCTCCACCGCTTCATCCGCCATGGGATATTCCAGATACCAGCTCTTGTACTTCAGGTATTCCGCCTGGGGATGCTCCCTGTCATACCCGGCGGGCACCTTCTTCAGCGATGTGCCCTGTACCCGGAAATGCTCCTGAAATGCCGGTGCATGGATGATCGCCTCAAATTCATCGCCATGCCCCGCAATATAGCCGCGGACCATTTCCGTGGCGTCCCGGAACATGTCCGCGAAGAGGCCTCCGCCCAGGAAGGTTCCGCCGCCCGGCCTGATCGTCAGGTAATATCCCACAGGAACGGGCAGCTTCCCCTCGGAAGAGATGTGGGCCCGGAATGCGGGATTGTATGGGGATTTGTCATGGCTGAACCGGGTATCCCGCACCAGCTTGAAGGTCAGGTCTTCCGGCCGGTTGTGGAGGACGCTGCCGTCAAACGCGCCGATGCCCAGGATCAGCGCCTGAACCAGCTCCAGGAACTGGGCGTTGGCCGCTTTGTTTTCCGCTTTGTGTGCGTGATACCATTCACGGTTGTTGTTCTGGCTTAAATCGGTAAGATATGTCAGGATTTTCTTTGTGTCCATTTCCCATACCTCCTATGCGTTGCCTACTACCGAGAAAGAAGGGCCGTTCAGGAAATCCTGGATGAATCTTTTCAGGCTTCCCGGAGACTGGTAGGTCTTGCAGAAGGCGAACGTATGGGAGATTCCGTCAATCTCCTCCATGGCCTCTTTGACCTCCAGCATCTCCTTCGGCAGGGCTGCCGTGAAATCCAGCTTCGCAGGGTTGATTCTGTGGTTCTGGATGGCATAGTTGACCCTGTCCTTACAGCGGCATGTACCGTTCCCGTATTCACCACAGTATTCCCTCAGGAAATCCGCCACTTTGCTGCGGATCCGGGACAGGCGCTGGCGGTATGCCTCCGGCGTGATGCCCAGGATGTCCCCGGCGATCCTGCTGTCCAGGCGGAACATGGTGCCCAGGATGAAGATGCAGCGGCTTTCGGCGTCCAGGCACTGGAGCATGACATTGGTGCAGGACAGCTTCAGCTCCTCCGCCAGAACAGCCTGCTCCACATTCTGTGTCAGGTCCGGCACGTCACGGATGTCCGCATTCTTGATGTCATCCCCGTAGTACGCAAAGCTTAAGGGGAATTTCGCGAACATGTGCTTCTGATAGCTTTTCAGATAGTTGGATGCGATGCGGAACACCCAGGTGGAAAACGCGCTCTCTCCCCTGAAGGATGACAGGTGTGTCATTATTTTCAGCAAAATGTCCTGTGTGGCGTCCTCCGCGTCCGGAAAGGTCCCGAGCATGCGCAGGGAAAGGTTGAACACCAAATCCTGGACGCTGACCAGTACGGTCTCCAGCGCTTTCCTGTCCCCGGCTGTGGCTTTCTGGATCAGCTCCAGCAGCTCTTCGTTAGTGAATTGGTCCATAATCCCTCTTTTCTGAAGTGCGGTCGATATTCTTACGGATAAGCAGACGGCTCCGGGCCTCCCACCCTGCGGCACTTCGGGGCAGGGATGCTTTCCGTATAACTATTAGACACTGTCCGTCTGTCCGTGTGACAGGATATCCTCAGATTTTCCCAAAATTATCTCCATTTTACGTCTTTCGCTGCCGCCCTTTTTGTGTCATACTGTTTTCAGAGGACTTACCTGATTTCTATAAGGAGGACATGAATGAAAAAATATTTCTGCAATCCGCTCAATTTCACCTACCAGTACCAGTTCAACCAGAAGGAGGGAGGCTTCTCCCTGAACCGGGAGGCCGCCGATCCGTCCATGATCCTGTTCCGGGGAAAATACTATCTCTTCCCCAGCATGACCAGAGGCTTCCTGGTCAGCGAGGACATGGCGAGCTGGAAGCTGCGTCCGCTGACAGGCGTGCCTCTCTACGATTACGCCCCGGACGTGCGGGCCATCGGGGACTGGATGTACTTCTGCGCCAGCCGCAAAGGAGAGATCTGCGACTTCTACCGCACAAAAGATCCTGAAAGCGGCGTATTTGAAAAGCTTCCCGGCACCTTCGACTTCTGGGACCCCAACCTTTTCCTGGACGATGACGGAAAGCTGTACTTCTACTGGGGCTGCAGCAACATGACCCCCATCTGGGGCGTGGAGCTGGATCCGGAGACCATGGAGCGGATCGGAGAGCCCGTGGCGCTGATCCACAACCACAAGACGGAATACGGCTACGAGCGCACCGGCGAGGAGCATCATTATGACCCCTCCTCCAGCCCCATCGTGCAGATTCTCAAAGAACAGATTGCCAAAGCCTCCGGCTGCCGCCCAGAGGATGTGACAGATGTCACACCGGCCATCGAGGCCACGCCGGAGAGCTGCCGCCCCCTGCTGCGCGCCGCCCTGTCGGACAATCCCTATATCGAGGGGGCCTGGATGACCAAGCATGACGGCAGATACTACCTGCAGTACGCTGCCCCCGGCACCCAGTACAATATCTACAATGACGGCGTCTGTGTAAGCGAAAGTCCCCTGGGGCCTTTCACGGCCTGCCCCAACAACCCCTACTCCTACTCCCCCGGCGGCTTCCTGCCCGGCGCGGGCCACGGCTCCACCATGGAGGACAGTCAGGGGAACTGGTGGCACGCCAGCACCATGCGCATCTCCAGGAACCATGATTTCGAGCGCCGGATCGGCATCTGGCCCGCAGGCTTCGACGCGGACGGGGAGCTGTTCTGCAACCAGCGCTACGGCGACTGGCCCCAGTCCGTCACCGGGGAGAAGAAAGACCCCTGGGCGGCCCCGGAGTGGATGCTCTTAAGCTACGGGAAGACCGCCACCGCCAGCAGCTGCGATTGCCCGGAAAAGGACGCCTCCCACGTGGTGGATGAGAACGCGCAGACCTGGTGGAAAGCTGCCGGGGAGGATGCCGCCCCCTGGCTTCTGGTAGACCTGGGCCGCTGCTGCAGGGTACATGCGGTGCAGATCAATTTCGCGGATGATGTGGAGACCGTCACGGAGCTGCCCCAGGGAGCCGAACTTACAGGAGACCCGGGCAGAGGGCGCTATATCGAAGAGCGCTCCTTCGCCACCAGGTGGTTCCTGGAGACCAGCACGGACGGCGAGCATTGGTTCGAGATGGAGAACTGGCGGAACACAGACACAGACCTGCCCCATAACCTGGTGGTGTGGGAGGACGGCCTGCCAGCCACATATATACGCCTGACCGTCATCGACACGCCCTACCACAGACCGGCCTGCATCAGCGGCCTGCGTGTGTTCGGCAGAGGCTGCGGCAACGCTCCCGCCCCGGTGACTGAAGCGGAAGCCGCCCGCCTGGATGGCATGTCCATGAATGTCACCTGGAAAGAGGTCTACTCCTCAAATGAATTCGCTTCCTGGAATCACGCTGCCATGGGCTACGAGGTGCTCTGGGGACACGCGCCGGAGAAGCTCTACCACAGCTACCGGGTATTCGGCCGGACTCAGGTGGAGATACGCGCTTTGATGGCGAATGTGGAGCGGTATTACGTCCGCATCGACGCCTTTAATGAATGCGGCATCACCGAGGGAAAGGTCTTCCCTGTGGACGGCGCCGTGTAGCAGGCTTTGGGCAGATTCCGCAACGCGCCCTGGCCAAACAGGTCAAAATCGGAAAATCCGGCCCGACCGACCCTACTGCGATACCTCCCAGCGGTTCTGTCGGCCGGGCCTTTTGCATTTCATGTCTGTATGTAATCGAACAATTCCGGATAGTTTTCTCTATGATCCCGTATCAGCCATCGCTTAAAGGCGGCAAATGCGGAGCTGTCACCTAGCTGCTTTTTCAGAAGGCACTCTAAATCTGCTCTCTCCTCATCCTCAGCCTCCTGATACTCCCGGACATACTCCTTAAATGCGGCCAGTTCTTTCCTCAGTAATCGCCTCAGAATTTTGGCTTCCATCTTCTTCTGGGGAGTGGAGCCATAGTATACTTCCCGGAGAAGTCCCTGCGTGTTTATAGTCTCCTCCCGAAAGTCCAGCAGTTCGAACAGCAATTCCTCTTCCGTCCCAAAGTATCCCTTCTTCCGAAAGGCAATCAGCTTTTCCACATCTTCCTTTGTGCAGTCTATAATGGGGTCGTATTTGGCAAGCTTGGTATTGTTGCAGTGCGCGCAGGCCAGGAACAGATTGTCCCAGTCATATTTCAGGTTCTTCTCTTCCCGGTGAGGGCGCAAATGTTCTATCTGCCAGGACGTAATGTCCCTGTTTTCGCATATGTAGCATTTCCCGTGGAACATTTCCCGCAGGGCCGCGGTCACTTCCGGCGTGTTGTAGGTGGTGTTTCTCCTTTTCGCTTCCCCCAGAGACGCAATAGCCCTCTGTGCTTTTTCTGTCATCTTCCGCTCTATTCTAATCATAAGCGCCTGCCTTCTATCTCCTCGAATCTGTCCCTGGCTTCCTGCGCAAATCCATCCGGGATATTCTTAAGTCTGCTCCGGAGCATGGCCCTCTCGGCACGTTCCTCATCGGTCAGATTCTGTTTTTCCTTCAGATGCCCATATCTCTCCATGGCCCTTACCAGTTCCCCGGCATATGCGTCCGCATCAAAATATCCCTCCGCCAGCCCATCCGCGGAATACAGGAAGGGATTTTCCAGCTCCATGCCTCTCTCCAGATCAAATGCCCTGGCATTCGCAACCGAATTCAGGATATACGGAGAATGTGTGGTGACAATGAACTGAATCCTCGGGAAAAATTCCGTCAGAAACGGAAGAATCTTTTTCTGCAGCTCGATGTGGAGGTGCGTCTCCAGCTCGTCAATCAGCACGATTCCTTCCACATCATACTCGCTGAGACAGTCAGTCAGAAGCCAGTTCCTGTCCATTCTTAGAATCAGGTCCGATATCATATGGATGACTGAGGAATATCCGTCAGAGAGTTCATCCAGCCCAAAGGGATTCCTGCCCTGCTGGTGAATCTTGAAATCGTATTCTTTATAACGGTATTCCAATGCAACGGATTCATCCTCCAGCAGAATCTGCAGTGCGCCTACAAATCGGTCGAACCATTTCTGGATTCTGTCCGCGTTCGCATTGTCTCCCTCATTTATCGCATAGGATTGCTGTGTCTTTAAATGCACCATGTACTTGTGCAAGAGCTCTCCTGGCGCAGAGTCGATACCGTAAAAGTCGTTCAGCCGGATTTCCTCCACCCCGTGGGAACGGATTATTTCGGTTTTCCTGTCCGCAGGGAAAAAAGCCGTCACGAAATCCCCCTGCCTATATAGGGCATCAATTTCTGCATATGCATTAAATTGTATGTTAACTCCATCTTTGAATCTTTTTATGGCTTGCCGATAATATATACATTCAATTTCTGCTTCTGATTTCTCCGACTCCGTTTTCGCCGCTTCCAATCTTTTTTCTGCATCCAGAAGCCTATAGACATAATCCTCCTTCAAATTGCGCGGAAGCCCCTCATTTATGGCCTGCAGATATTCCCTGATTGCCATCAGCAGAGATGTCTTCCCGGAACCATTCTTCCCCGTAATCAGCAAATGCTGCCTTCCTTCCGGATTCAACGAAATAACGATATCAGATAAATGCCGAAGCCTGTCGATTCTGATTTCTTTTATATAATGTTCCATCTGCGCTTCTCCTTCTGAATCCCTTTTCCCCTATTATATTTCACATCCCAATGTAATTCAATACAAAAAAGCGAAAAGGCCCTGCCCCGGATATCCGCTATCCGATGGCAGAGCCTCTCTTTTTTTCTATGGAATCCCTACTTCCTCCCCTGCACCACCCGGATGCCGAACAGCGTCCCCACCATCAGCACGATCGCCACCGGAAGGGCGATCAGCGCATTGGGCACGAAGCCTGCGAAGAGATATGCCACCGCAGCCCCTGCCATGCAGGCGAAGGCGCAGCCCACGCGTCACTGTCCCTCCGAAATCCTCTTCGCCACCACCACGAACCGTCCGTCCGTCTCCTGGTAGTCGCAGGTGGAGAGGGTAAGGAGCTGGTCGCCGTACTGCGCCGTCACGCCTGTATCATAGAGGGACAGCGCCGCCATCTCCTCCATGGCGGAATCGAACTCTTGTTCTCCATTGGCATCTATGAACTGGTAATACTTGAAGACGATTTCCGTCTCCTTGTACACCTTCGACCGGAACACATACATAATCTCATAGGTGCCCTTCTCGTAGATGGTGTCGAATTCTATAACAGGATGCTTCTCGTAAAAGGACTTGTCCTTGTACTGATCCAACTGCCCGAACATCCTGCCGTTGCGCATATGGTGCCCGTACAGGATATAGTTCGTGCTGGGCTCCAGCACATTGCAGTCCTTGTCCATGAAAATCGTGCCGTTCTTGTCGTATTCCTGGTTCATGTTGTGGTCCAGGTAATACTCATTGTCCGTAGTCTGCATCACCGGATAATCGATATAGGTATCGTCGATTTTCACCCAGCCGATCAGCTTCCGGTTCTTCAGCAGCAGGTTCTTGTACTCCTCCAGCACCTCCCGCGGCTCGGCCTCCCCGTCCAGCGTGTAGAGCGGGCCAGGATCCGGCGTGACAGACGGAGCGATGACAGGCTTCTCCTTCAGCTCGCTGAGGGCATCGTAGGCGCTCCGGGTCCGGTAGTCATAGTAGGAATAAACCGCGAAATATCCCAGACAGCACACCGCCACGGCGCTGCACGCCAGCAGGATGAGCTTCCTGCGCCTCTCCCGCTTCCTGAGCTCCTGGGCCACGATTCCCTCCAGGGCCGCGCTGTCCGCCTCCGGAGCCGTCCCCTGTCCGTCCAGGGCCGCGGCATTTTGCCCCGCACGGCCTGACTGCCCTTCTTCCCTGAGGCGGCCCCGGCGGCTTTCCCGCTCCGGCCATCCCGCACGGCCCGCGCCGCCCTGTCCGCCCTCTCCCGTCCGCCCGGCCCCGGCCTTCCCACGCCCGGAGGCCTTCGCCCGCTGCCCGCGCTTTTTCTGCGCCGCCTTCCGGTCCGGGCTTTGGGCCGGGGCCTTTTTCAGAGCAGCCTCCACCTCGTCCCGGAAGTCCTGCCCCAGCAGCGTCATGAATTTATATCTGCCTGCCCGCAGATCCCCCGCCAGCTTCCCCAGCGCCTCTCTGTCGCCGAAGTCGGTCTCCGCCCGCAGCTTATCTATGATTTCCTTGTCACGTCTGGCACAGGCATAGTCGCTCTCCGTGCGGAACTGCCTGCCATCCACCACAAAAATCTTCCGTGTCATACTCTCTTCCTATCCGGATCCTCCGTCCTTTCCTATTATTTTACTATATCCGGTCAGATTTGCAAGCCCCTTTGCCGGATCTCATAATCTTTCCATGAGTGCATTTCCATGGCCGCTTTCCACGGGCCGATGCAAAAATCCCCTCCCCCCAGGAAACATTGACAGGCCACCCCGCATACAATAAACCATAAATAAACCCTAGGAGGGAAAAAACATGAGTGACTTAACTGCTACAAACTGTGGCTGCAATGATTCCTGCGGATGCACCAGCCCCCAGAACAACGGCGGCGGATGCGGCAACTGGATTTGGATCATCCTGCTTCTGTGCTGCTGTGGCGGCGGCAACAGCGGATGCGGATGCGGCAACAGCTGCGGAAACGGATGCGGCGGCGGCCTGTTTGGCGGCGGCAGCGGCAACAACGGATGCGAGTGGCTGATCTGGATCCTTCTGCTCTCCTGCCTGTGCGGCGGCAATGGCCTGTTCGGCGGCGGCAACTGCGGATGCGGCGGCAACAATTGCGGCTGCGGCTGTGGCTGCAACTAAGCATCGGTCCGGATGGATATTCCAGCCCTACTGAATCTCCATCCCCATGCAGGCTCCTGTGGGAGGAAACTCCCATCGGGGCCTGTTCCCAATGAGGACGGCCTCCGGACGGACATCTGCCGGTAAAGGAATGTCCCTCCGCGCGCATGCCTCCCTGTCTACATATGCCCGCGAGGGGTCGGATTTGTCATCGGTCCATGATGCTTTCCGCACATGAGTCGGATAACTTGGCAACCTTTTGCCACCGCGGGCATAGAATATTGACAGGAGGCAAAAATGCCCGGAGAGGAGTGCGCCATGGAGGAACAAAATTCAAAGACGATCACCGCATTCGATTCCCTTTTCACCACCAACCGGATCCAGATGCTGAAAATACTCCTGCCCCGCCTGGCCCCTGAGCAGCAGAACGGCTTCGCAGTCTACATAAAGCTGCTGGAGCTGCAGTACACCCTCTCCTTCCTGCGCCGCCATCCGGGCATGCGGCTGATGGGAGGCGGAAAGCAGCTGTCCGCCGACTTTTTCCAGGGAGACAATTCCGGCACTTTCGAGCTTCTGGACGAGATGCTGCCCTTCAGCGGGCCCGAGGAGCGCAGCCGGATAGAGAATATCAAAAGCATGATAGCAAACTTCAAAAAGATGCAGGAAATGATGGAGATGATACAGATGATACAGGAGCTTTTCCCCGAAGGGATGGGCGGGGACAATCCCATGGACATGTTCGCCGGGATGTCGGATTCCGGGCTGTCCTCCATCTTCCAGATGTTCGGTGGGGACAAGACAGAGTAGAGAGCCTTGCAGGCCCGCCCACCCCGATTTCAGCGCCCGCAGAGCGGGCAGACAGGAGGTTGTATGGAAAATCAGGAAAGACCGGTCTGGATGACAGACCCACTCGTAAAGGATATCCCGGAGAAGAAGCTGAAATTCGTGGAGCAGCTCTTCGCGAAAGGGCGCGGAAAGAGCCAGAAGGAGATGATGGCCTATCTGATGCCCATGATGAAGAAGGCCAAGGCGGAGAACCTGACCTTCACCCCCCAGGAGATGAACGCGGCCATCGCCGCCATCCGCAAGCACAGCACCCAGGAGGAGCTGAGCCAAATCGACAAGATCCTGGAAAAGAGCAGGGGCGGGGACGGTCAGGCGAAGCCCTAGGCGCTGCCGCGAAGCGCATAATAAAGCGGGGGCCGTCATTCCGACAGCCCCCGCTTTCGGCGCTATACTGTTTTCAGTCACTCCTGCTCTCTGGGATCATGGGTCTCGATATACTCGATTATCGCAAGTATCTCATCGCTGCTCATTCCCTTTTCTTTCAGTTTACGGATAAGATTAACGACCTCTTTACCTGTCATACAATCACCTGCTTTCCCTAAACGCCCGCTACCGTTATCTGATGCTTTCATTATAACAGCCAGCACCCCGGGTGTAAAGCCCCTGATTCCCTCTCTCATCCCTTCACGACGATATTCACGATCCTGCCGGGCACGTAGATTTCTTTCACGATATTGCCGGTGAGCTTGTCTCCCAAAGCCTCCTTGGCCGCCGCGATCACAGCGTCCTTCTCCTGGTCCTTGGGCACGGAGATGGTGGCGCGGATCTTGCCGTTCACCTGTACGCCTACCTCCACGGTGCTCTCCACGGTCTTGGCCTCCTCATAAGACGGCCATGTGGTCTGATACACTCTGCCCTCAAAGCCCGCCGCCTGCCACAGCTCCTCCGTGATATGGGGCGCCACCGGATTCAGCAGCGCGATCAATGTCCTGTACTCGCCCTTCGTGACAGCGTTCTTCTTATAAAATTCATTGATCAGCGCCATCATGGCTGCGATGGCCGTGTTGTACTTCAGGCTCTCGAAGTCTCCGGACACCTTCTTGATGGTCTGGTGCATCTTCGTCTCCAGATCCGCGCTGTAGCCCTCCTCTTCCGTCACCATGTCCTGGAGCTTCCAGACCCTCTCCAGGAACCTTCTGCAGCCCTTCACCCCGTCCTCGCTCCAGGCGGCGCTTAAGTCGAAGGCTCCGATGAACATCTCATAGGTGCGAAGGGTATCCGCGCCGTAATCCCTGACGATGTCGTCCGGATTCACCACGTTCCCTCTGGACTTGGACATCTTCTCTCCGTTGGAGCCCAGGATCATGCCGTGGCTGGTGCGCTTCCGGTAAGGCTCCTCGCAGGGCACATGCCCCTGGTCGTAGAGGAATCTGTGCCAGAACCTGGAGTACAGAAGGTGCAGCGTGGTATGCTCCATGCCGCCGTTGTACCAGTCCACAGGCATCCAGTAGTCCAGCGCCTCCTTGCTGGCCAGCGCATTTTCATTCTTGGGATCCGTGTAGCGCAGGAAGTACCAGGAGGAACCTGCCCACTGGGGCATGGTGTCCGTCTCCCGCCTGGCAGGGCCGCCGCAGCAGGGACAGGTGGTGTTCACCCAGTCCTCCATGGCAGCCAGAGGGGACTCGCCGTTGTCCGTGGGCTCATAGGACTCCACTTCCGGAAGCATCAGGGGCAGCTCGCTCTCATCCAGGGGAACGAAGCCGCACTTCTCGCACTTCACGATGGGGATGGGCTCCCCCCAGTAGCGCTGTCTGGAGAACACCCAGTCCCGGAGCTTGAAGTTGGTCTTGCTCTGGCCCAGGCCCTTCTCCTCCAGGAATGCGACGATGCGCTTCTTGGCGTCCGCCACGGACAGGCCGTCCAGGAAATCGGAATTCACCAGCGTCCCGGTCTCCACGTCCGTGTACACTGCCTCCTGGACGCTGACAGGGCTCCCCGCCACCACCTCTACAATCGGCAGGCCGAACTTCTTTGCGAAATCCCAGTCCCTCTCGTCATGGGCGGGCACTGCCATGATGGCTCCTGTACCATAGGTCATCAATACATAGTCGGAAATCCAGATAGGTATCTCCTTGCCGTTGACGGGGTTGGTTGCTGTGAGACCATCGATTTGTACGCCAGTCTTGTCCTTGGCCAGCTCCGTGCGCTCGAAGTCGGACTTCTTGGCCGCCTGCTCCCTGTAGGCCACAAGGGCATAGTAATTTTTGATTTCATCCTTATACTTTTCAATCAGGGGATGCTCCGGGGACACCACCATGTAGGTGGCGCCGAACAGCGTATCCGGCCTGGTGGTGTAGATGCGCAGCTTCTCCTCTTTTCCGGTGAGGGAGAAATCCACCTCCGCGCCCTGGGACTTGCCGATCCAGTTCTTCTGGGACACTTTGACCCGCTCGATGTAGTCCACTGTGTCCAGACCCTGGATGAGCTTGTCGGCGTACTCCGTGATCTTCAGCATCCACTGGCTCTTGACCTTGCGCACCACCTCCGCGCCGCAGCGCTCGCAGACGCCGTTCACCACTTCCTCATTGGCCAGGCCCACCTTACAGGAGGTGCACCAGTTGATGGGCATCTCGCTCTTGTAGGCCAGTCCCGCCTTGAAGAGCTTCAGGAAGATCCACTGGGTCCACTTATAATAGTTGGGGTCGGTGGTGTTCACCTCCCGCTCCCAGTCGAAGGAATAGCCCAGGGCGTGGAGCTGGCTCTTGAAGCGCTCCACATTGTTCCTGGTCACGATTCTGGGGTGGATGTGGTTCTTGATCGCGTAGTTCTCCGTGGGCAGGCCGAAGGCGTCCCAGCCCATGGGGTAGAGCACGTTATAGCCCTGCATCCTGCGCTTCCTGGCCACGATGTCCAGGGCGGTGTAGGGTCTGGGATGGCCTACGTGGAGTCCCTGTCCCGAGGGATAGGGGAATTCCACCAGGGCATAGTATTTGGGTTTCGAGTAATCATCCGAGGTCTGGAAGGCCTTCTCCTGGTCCCAGACCGCCTGCCATTTCTGTTCCACCTCATGGTGGTTGTAAGGTGTCGCCATAATCTTCTCCTCCTGATTGATCCGCCGCCAAAGCGCGTGCCTTTCGCGCAATGTGCATGCCTTCTCTCCGCAATGGGTCCGCATGATAACAAAAAAGCCCTTCCGTCAGCTAGAGACGAAAGGGGGCATTTCCGTGGTACCACTCTAATTCGTGAATCTCAGCCCGGCCACAGACCATGACAGCCTCCCGGCGGCACGGCAGCGGACCCGAATCCACGCACTTATCTTATCGATAACGGGATAAACCGTCACGCCCTACCCACGCGAAGCGCTTCAGGCGCAAGACTCCGAGGCCAGTTGGGGAAATCTCGCTGCCGCCTCGCACCGCCCGGCGGCTCTCTGCAAGTCCGAAATCCTTAATGCTCCTCTTCTGCGTCGATGTCATTTATTATAGTTCCATTGTAGACTGCTTTCAGTCATCTGTCAAGTTAAAATTCATCAAGAATCCCAATAATTACATTAAATTCAGTCTGTCAGCCTGCCCTGCGCGCCGTGCAGCCTCCCGCCCGGGCGGCGCAGTCCGGGCAGGCGAAAAGGCGGAATCCCCGATTTCCGGGAATCCCGCCCTCTTCTCACTCAAATACCGGACTCAGCCTCTTTTCAGGCATTCCGAAGATAAGGCTCAGTCTTCCGCGTTGTTCTCCGCAACGCTGGCCGCCCTGGCCGCAATCTCCTTCTCCTGTACATCCGAGGGAGCCTGCTCATAGCGGACGAACTCATAGGCGTACTCGCCTCTGCCGCCCGTCATGGAGCGCAGGTCAGTGCAGTAGCCGAACAGGCAGCTCTGGGGAATCTCCGCCTCGATAATCTGCTTCCCGCCGGCTGTAGGATTCATGCCCAGCACGCGGCCTCTCCTCTTGTTCAGGTCGCCCATGACGTCGCCCGTGTAGGCATCCGGCACTGTGACCTTCAGGGAAGCGATGGGCTCCAGCAGCACAGGATGGGCCTCCATGAAGCCTTTCTTGAAGGCCTGGATGGTAGCCATCTTGAACGCCTGCTCGGAGGAGTCCACCGGATGGTAGGATCCGTCGTACAGCACGGCCTTCACGCCCACCACCGGGTACGCCGCCATGGGGCCCTTCACCACGGACTCCTGCAGCCCCTTGTCCACTGCGGGATAGAAGTTCTTCGGCACCGCGCCGCCCACCACTTCCTGGGTGAACTCATATGCCTGCTCCAGATTCTCGGAGGGGCCGAAGCGCATCTTTACATGGCCGTACTGGCCGTGGCCGCCGGACTGCTTCTTATATTTATACTCCACATCGGACTGCTTGCGGACGGTCTCCCTGTACGCAACCTTGGGCCTGGACAGCTCCACGTCCACCTTGTACTCGTTCAGCAGGCGGCTGACCACGATGTCCAGATGCTGGTCGCCCATGCCGTAGAGCAGGGTCTGGCGGTTCTCCGCGTCGTTGACCATCTTCAGGGTCAGGTCCTCCTGGGTCATCTTCTGCAGGGCCTGGGAAATCTTGTCCACGTCGCCCTTGTTCTTGGGCTTATAGCGCATATAGGTGTAAGGCGTGGACACGTCCAGCTTGCCGTACTTGATCGGGGTGGCCTTGGTGGCAAGGCTGTTGCCTGTCCTGGCATCGCTGAGCTTGGCCAGCGCGCCCAGGTCCCCCGCGTGGAGCTCCGGCACCTCCGTGGCCTTGTTGCCCTGCATCACGTAGAGCTTGCCCACCTTCTCCTCCACCTCGGTGTCCACATTGTAGAGCAGGTCGTCCGTCTTCAGCACGCCGGAGTTCACCTTGATCAGGGAATACTTGCCGATGAAGGGATCCACGATGGACTTCCAGACATAGGCCGACTTCGCCTTGGAGAAGTCATAGTCCGCATTGTAGATCTCGTTGGTCTTCTGGTTGATGCCGGCGATCTTGCGGTTCTCGGGGCTGGGCATGTATTTCACGATGTCGTCCAGCAGCGTGTACACGCCCTGGCACAGGACGTTGGAGCCCATGGTCATGGGAATGATGCTGCAGTCGCACACATTGGTGCGCAGGGCCGCCCTGATCTCCGCATCCGAGAAGGTCTCGCCGCCGAAGTACCGCTCCATCATCTCCTCGCTGGTCTCGGCCACGGCCTCCATCAGCGTATCGCGGCACAGCTCCAGGTTCGCCTTGTTGTACTCGGGAATCTCGCAGTCCACCACTTCCTTGCCCTGCCAGCGGTGGCCGGTCTCGGAGACTACGTTCACGTAGCCCACGAATTTCTCGCTCTCGCGGATGGGCAGGTTGAAGGGTGCCATCTTCTTGCCGTAGAGGTTCGTCATGTCCTCCACCACCTGGCGGAAGGAAGCGTTGTCCACGTCCATGTTGGACACATAGACGAACCTGGGCAGCTTGTACTTCTCGCACAGCTCCCATGCCTTCTGGGTGCCCACCTCAATGCCGGACTTGCCGTTCACCACGATAATGGCCGCGCCCGCGGCGCTGACGGCCTCCTCGGCCTCGCCCACAAAGTCGAAATAACCGGGGGTATCTATCACGTTAATCTTGTACCCTTCCCACTCGATGGGGATAATGGAGGCGTTGATGGAGAACTTGCGCTTCTGCTCTTCCTTGCTGTAGTCGCTCAAGGTGTTGCCGTCGGCTACCTTGCCCATTCTGGATGTGATGCCGGACAGATACGCAAAGGCCTCTGCCAGACTGGTCTTGCCGCTTCCGCCGTGGCCCAGCAGTACGACATTGCGAATCTTGTCAGTTGTGTAGACTTTCATTTGACTTTCCTCCAATTTTTATGTAATTTTGGGTATTTCGACATGATGATGATAAGCGATTCAAATCCCATGAATCCATTTTACTAGACAATTCGCATTTTTACAAGACAATATTGGCATTTGCCTTAATTTTTATGTTTTTTTCTGTTGACTTTCGCGCTTTACAGTATTATAGTGGAACGGAAAAGATACAATTACACCAATCAGGAATCGAGGAAATGCCATGTCTCAACTGACCTGCGGCTTTATCGGACTGGGACTGATCGGGGGCTCCATTGCCAGGGCCCTGAAAAAGTCTGTCCCGGACATCAAAATCATCGCCTACGACATCAATCGGGAGGCGCTCCTTCTGGCCAAAGAGGCGGCCGTGGCCGATGTCGTCACCCCTGCCATAGACGCCAGCTTCACCCAATGCGACTACCTGTTCCTCTGCGCCCCTGTCCGGGGAAACGACGGGAACCTGGAGGCGGTAAAGGCAGTGATGAAGCCGGGGTGCCTGCTCACCGACGTGGGCAGCGTGAAGGCAGCCATCCATGAGGCCGTGCGGGAGGCCGGGCTGGAGGAAAGCTTCATCGGCGGCCATCCCATGGCCGGCAGCGAGCGCGTGGGCTTCGCCAATTCCAAGGCCTCTCTGCTGGAGAACGCCTACTATATCCTTACCCCCACCGCCCGGGTCTCCCGGGAGAAGGTGGAGGCTTACCGGAATCTGGTGGCCGGCATGGGGGCCATCCCCCTGATTCTGGACTGCCGGAAGCACGACTACGTCACCGCCGCCATCAGCCATCTGCCCCATGTCATCGCGGCGTCTCTGGTGAACCTGGTGCGGGACAGCGATTCTGAGGACGGCATCATGCGTTTGGTGGCAGCGGGGGGCTTCAAGGACATCACCAGGATTGCCTCCTCCTCCCCGGCCATGTGGCAGCAAATCTGCCTGACCAACGGCTCCAACATCTCCTCCCTGCTGTCGGATTATATCGGAGCACTGACGGAATTTCGAGAGCAGATAGACGGCATGCAGGGTGAATCCCTGTATGAACAGTTCGAGAGCGCCCGCATCTACCGGGATTCCTTCCTCGGCGCCTCCAGCGGGCCGATCAAGCCCGTCTACGGCATCAGCGTGGACATCGATGACAAGACCGGAGCCCTGGCCCGCATCGTCACCCTGCTGGCGGAGCGCGGCATCAGCATCAAGAACATCGGCATCACCCACAACAGGGAATCCGAGGACGGGGTTCTGAAGCTGGAGTTCTACGGGGAAGCCGCCCTGGCAGAGGCGTCGGGCCTTCTGGCCGCGGAAGGCTATGCCCCGCGCGCCCGCTCCTGACCTGCTCTGCGATGCCGTCTCCTCCGGCCGGGCAGCCCCTCAGTCGGGCAGGGGAATGCGCTTCCCCGCTGTCCGCCGCTGCCCCATGCGCCGCTCTGGCCGATCTGCCCGGCGTTATGCCTCTGTATACGGATATGTGCATAAAAAGAAGGCAGAAGCCTGAGCGCTTTTGCCTTTTTCTTACATAAAACTCAATCACTTTCCTCCACGCAGCCCCTGGCGGCTTTCGCCTTTCTCCCCGCCCCATGTCTGCACCATAAAGCCGCCGCGCAGATACAGAGCAGCATCCCGAACGCGCCGCCGCAGGTATCCAGCAGCACATCCCAGGGGCTGGCCCAGCGTCCCGGCACGAAATACTGGTGGAATTCATCACAGGCCGCTGAGAGGAAGACCCACGCTACCGTCAGCAGGCATCTCCCCCTCCCGCGCCTCATCCATTGGCTCAGCAGTGTATACACCAGAATCCCCATGCACGCATACTCCGAGAAATGGGCCAGCTTCCTGATGGGATGCTCGAAAGCCTCCGCCAGCCCGGACATCCTGGCCTCGCTCCAGTCCCCGCCGGACAGGGAGTTGAGGATATCCACGCATCTGGCGGAAATCTCCTGGCTCAAGGAGCCGGACTGCTCCCCGTCCTGGGCGGAAAACTGGAAGATGATGCCGTACAGGACTGCCAGCAATGCCGCTGCTATGCCCGACACCACCCATCTGCGCAGGGCGTCCCGTCTCATCTTATTCGCCATGTACCGTCTGGTATACCTCTATCCTGGCGGAATCCATCTCCGGCATGCCGATGAAGATGGCTCCGTAGCCATAGCCGCCGCCTTTCAGCTCTATCCGCACAATCTGCAGGAAAGCGTGTATCACTTCCTTCGTCCAGATGGTCAGATAGGCCTCGTACACCTCTCCGATCTGCAGCGCCTCCGTGCACTCAAAGCCCACCCCGTTCTTTGACACGTCTGAAATATGGATGGTCACCTCATGTCCGCTGTTTCCGTCCAGCCTCTTGATTACCAGCTTGGACTCCAGATCAGTCCTTCTCGTTCTTCTTCTATCCTGTTCCATAAGCCATACATCTCCTTTGTCCGGTGAAATCGCCTCCACCTGCTCTATAGGTCAAGTATACCATTTTTTGCGCTGCACCACAAGACATAATTTCGGAAACTGCGGATGGGCGGAGAATCCGCGGAAACCCTCAGCGGGATGTCCGGGATTCCCCGGCGCAGACCTCCATCCTTCTGCAGTGGGCCCTGCACTTCTCCAGATGGGAATCCACCAGCTCCCGCTCCATCCGCACGATTTCCCCGTGATGGCGCAGCCACAGCCAGAACATGATGGCGAAATAGGGGGAGAAAAAGCGCAGCAGCCGCAGGAATCTGTTGGAGCAGGTGCGGAAATTCGCGGATTTCTCCTGCCAGAGCAGAAGGAGGCGGAAGGCCGCAGACTCCTCGGGAGTTTGACACCTGAGCATTTAGAAATAACTCACAAAGCCAGTAATGGCTTA
>NZ_CAJUCP010000029.1 GCF_910585425.1 uncultured Acetatifactor sp.
CAGCTTTACCAGTCAATAATGCCTATGTAGAACAATGGATAAAAGAACGCCCTCTAAAAAGGCGAATTTCGATTAAACAATCGGATAGAATTTCCACACCATTGACGTATGGCATTTTACATCCTGTTATTTTAATGCCGAAGCAAACGGATTGGAGAAATATAAATCAGCTACGATATATTTTCACACATGAATATGTGCATATTTATCGTCTGGATACTATTGCAAAGCTGATTGCTACATATGCCCTTTGTATTCATTGGTTCAATCCTTTTGTTTGGGTAATGTACATTCTTTTCAATCGTGATATTGAGCTGGCATGTGACGAAAGTGTTATACGACAATTTGGCGATAAATCAAAATCAGCCTATTCGTTAATGCTTATCAGTATGGAAGCAAAGAAAAGTGGGTTTTCACCGCTTTGTAATAATTTCAGCAAAAATGCTATTGAGGAAAGGATTACTGCAATTATGAATACAAAACGAACAACAGCCATTACTCTTTTATCTGCCTGCCTTATCGTGCTTGTTACCGTCAGTTTGTTTGCCACGTCTGCAATAGTTTCAACTGATAGTAAAACGGATAATGCGCTTGCTGCCAGTGACCCGAAAATAAACACAAGTGATATTGTCGCAGATAAAAAAAGTGCTATGACTATTATCCATGAAAGTGCAGATATTCTCCATTACGAAGATGGCGCACCATATATTCACGATATCCTTACGAACAATACCGACAGTACCATTGTAGAAACCCAATATTGTATGCTGGCTTATAGCGAAACTGGTTCACCGCTAAAACTATATTGGAATTTCCTTGACAGCAGCGCGGAAAGCAGCTTTGAAAATACTGTTCGGACAAAGGAGAATATTTTGCGCAATCAAACCGAGGAATACCATGGCGGCTGGTCGCTATATGATGGTGAAATCATGGAGGGCTTTCCAAAAGTCGGAAATGGCGAAGCGAATCAGGCTGCGTATTCATTGCTGTGCCTGGAGCAGGTTGTTTTTGAAGATGGGACAGTTTGGGATAACCCGGACTATGAAGACTGGTTTCAGGAGCATGCGGGCAAAGAAATGGATATAGATGAATTGCAAAATTATTATCCATATGAATACAGGATAGAATCAGACTGAAGGCAGGGAAAGCCATTTTATGGTGGCAGATTCCGGAAGAAAATGATACAATAGAACCAAAACAAGATACGTCAAGGAGAAGACATGCGCCTGTTAGAATCCATAACGGAAGCCTTCGTCGCAGAGAGCAGGGAAATCCTGGGTGAAAACCTGGTGGGGATATACCTCCATGGCTCCGCGGTGATGGGGTGCTTCAATGAGAAAAAAAGCGATATTGATTTACTGGTGGTGGTAGACGGGGAGCTTCCGGACGAGGTGAAAAAGCGGTATCTGGATATGGTGGTGAGGCTGAACGGAGACGCCCCGGAAAAGGGAATCGAAATGAGCGTCGTCAGAAAGGACGTGTGCAGGCCATTTGTCTATCCGACTCCCTTCGAGCTGCACTTCTCCGTCTCCCATCTGGAATGGTATCGGGAGAATCCCGCGGATTATATAGCGAGGATGAAGGGCGTGGACAGGGATCTGGCAGCCCATTTCACCGTCATCTGCCATAGGGGGAAATGCCTGTATGGGAAGGGGATCCAGGACGTTTTCGGGAAGGTGGACAGGCAGTATTATCTTGACAGCATCCTGTCCGATATAGAGGACGCGGAGAAGGATATCATGGAAAATCCTGTCTATATCGTCCTGAACCTCTGCCGTGTGCTTGCCTGTAAAAGGGAGGGGGCTATCCTGTCTAAGAAGGAGGGCGGCGAATGGGGATTGAAAGCCCTGCCCGGGAGATATCATGGCCTGATATCACAGGCGCTGCGTGAATACGGGGCCGGGGAAGGGAAGGGCTGGGACGAAGCGGAGGCACAGGAATATGCTTCCTACATGGCGGAGCAGATTCATGGCGTCACAGGATAGAAAGGGAGCTTTACAGAAAGCTATGAAGACTGGGCAGGGAGGCGATTTATCATAGCGACATACGTCATATCCGACATACACGGCGAATACGAAATGTTCCTGGAACTGCTCGGCGAAATCGGGCTGAGGGCAGAAGATACCTTATACATCCTGGGGGATGTCCTGGACAGGGGCCCCCATCCCATCCGGACGCTGCTGATGCTCATGAAGATGCCCAATGTGGTGTGCCTGGCGGGCAATCATGAGCTCATGGCGCTGGAGTGCCTGGGGTTCCTTATGAAGGAGATCACGGACATGTCCATCGGGGAACTGGATGAGAAAACGCTGGAGAACCTTGTGACATGGCAGTATAACGGAAGCAGCACCACGATTGAGGAATTCCGTGGGCTGGGCCGGGAAATGCAGAAATCCGTGATCGATTTCCTGAAGGAATTCTCCATCTATGAGGAACTGACCGTCAATGGCAGTGACTATCTGCTGGTCCACGCCGGGCTGGGCAATTATTGCCCGGAAAAGGATATTGAGGACTACTCTCTGAGAGATCTGATATGGGAGAGGGCGGATTATGGCATCCGATATTTCGACGACATATATGTGGTCACGGGCCATACGCCCACACAGGAAATCCCCGGCAACCCCAGGCCGGGGTATATATTCAGGAGACATAACCATATCGCCATCGACTGCGGATGCCATCGCCCGGGAGGCCGCCTGGCCGCCATATGTCTTGACACAGGGGAAGAGTTCTATTCATCAGACAATGCGGGGCTTTAAATAAACGCCAGACAGATATAATTTAGATGAAATATAGACTGGCCGGAAAAGAGCGGGAAAGATATGGAAAATCCCGGAAGCGCCGATGGAATATGGGCACTTCCGGGATTCTTTCCTGTCTTTTCCCTGTACGCCTTAAGGACGGATCAATAGTTCTCCGCATGCACCTCGAAATAGCTCTGGGGATGGTTGCAGGTGGGGCAGACTTCCGGAGCCTTTGTGCCCACGATGATATGCCCGCAGTTGCGGCATTCCCATACCTTCACCTCGCTCTTCTCAAATACGGCTGCCGTCTCCACGTTCTTCAGCAGCGCGCGGTATCTCTCCTCGTGGTGCTTCTCGATCTCTCCCACCAGACGGAACTTGGCCGCAAGCTCCGGGAAGCCTTCCGCCTCCGCCGTCTTCGCGAAATTCTCGTACATGTCCGTCCACTCGAAGTTCTCGCCGTCTGCGGCTGCGGCAAGGTTCTCCTTGGTATCGCCGATTCCGGCCAGCTCCTTGAACCACATCTTGGCATGCTCTTTCTCGTTCTCCGCTGTCTTCAGGAACAGGGCCGCAATCTGCTCGTAGCCTTCCTTTTTCGCCGCGGAGGCGAAGTAGGTGTACTTGTTCCTGGCCTGGGACTCCCCGGCGAATGCCGCCTCCAGGTTCTTCTCTGTCTGCGTTCCCGCGTACTTTGTTGCTTTCATGTGTGTCTCCTCCTTGATATGATTTGCATGATTCTGTGCGTTGCCTGCCTCGGTGCTGCCGCCGGGATGGCCGGGCTGCGTCCGGACTGCCGCATCCTGCCGCCAGGCTGCGCCGCCTGCATGGGGAATGTCGGTGTGCTCCCATATCTCCTGGCTGATCGTGCAGAGGTCGTCCACCGACAGGCCATGGATGTCCCGGTTGCCCGTGATCCTGGCAAACGTCCGCAGCTCCTCCGCGGAGCATTTCAGGTAGTTCTCCACCCGCTTTGCGGCGGCATCGATATGTAATCTCTCCCGCAGCTTTTCGTCTTGGGTAGCCACGCCCACCGGGCACATGCCAGTGCCGCAGATGCGGTACTGCTGACAGGCGGCCGCCACCATAGCGGCGGAGGCGATTGCCACGGCGTCTGCGCCCATGGCGATTGCCTTTGCGAAGTCAGAGGATACCCGGAGGCCTCCCGTGATGACCAGGTCGATGTCCGCGCCCACGGCATCCAGGTATTTTCTGGCTCGACAGAGGGCGTAGATTGTGGGCACGCTGGTGGAATCCCTGATGATGGCGGGAGAGGCCCCGGTGGCGCCGCCCCTTCCGTCTATGGTGATGAAATCAGGCTCTGCGTAGACGCAGAACTCCAGGTCCCTCTCGATGCGCCCGGCGGCAATCTTGATGCCGATGGGCCTGCCCTCGCTCCTTCGGCGCAGCTCGCTCACCAGGTTCTTTAAATCCTGTGCGCTGTCGATGCCCGGGAACCTGGAGGGGCTGATCACATCCTGGCCCATGGGCTTGTTCCGGATCCTGGCGATTTCAGGGGTCACCTTTCCGCCCGGCAGATGTCCGCCCATCCCCGGCTTCGTCCCCTGTCCGATTTTGATCTCGATGGCATCGGAGGTCTTCAGGTTCTCGTCGGTGACGCTGTACAGATTGGGGACATATTCGAATATGTACTTATAAGCGGCTTCCTTTTCTTCCGGCAGGATGCCGCCCTCGCCGCTGCACATGGCCGTACCGGCGGCCGCGCTTCCTTTTGCCAGCGCGATCTTCGTCTCCCTGGAGAGGGCGCCGAAGGACATATGGGAGATGTACACCGGCATGTCAAGCGCCATGGGCTTTCTGGCCCGTTTCCCGATGACTGTCTTCAGGGACACCAGCGCGTGCTCGTCCAGGGGCATGGGATTCAGCTGCGCCCCCAGCACCAGCACGTCGTCCCAGTTCGGCATCTTCATCCTGGTGCCCATCGCCTCGATGGCCGATTTCCCGGTGACCGCCATCTCATGGATTTCCCTCATGTAACGGTAATCGCTGTCGGTCCTGCGGGTCTCGGGCGGATAGGCCAGATCCAGGCCCGAAACGTTGGCGGGTGCCGCTTCCTTTCCGGGCGCAGGAGGAGCCGGGGGCTGCGGAAGCCCTGTGGCCCTGAATCTCTCCGCGGGCTGTCTGCAGACAGGGCATTCAGTCAGCTGGGAAAAGGGCTTCCCCTCTTTCTCCTCGTCATACACATAGCCGCAGATGCTGCATTTGTAGACCATGATAAGTACCTCCTATTTCTTATTGTTCCGCATCTGTCCCTCCGGTGTCAGGGCATAGTGAAGCCATTCCTGCCCAGGACTTATCTTTCCCTGCACTTTGGGCAGAGGTAGAACACCTTCAAATCATAGGACAGAATCGGCGCCCCCAGCTGCTTTTCCAGGTTCTCTGTCAGACTGTCGAACGTCATGTCGGACAGGGCGCCGCATTTTCTGCATACCAGATGGTCGTGCCTGAGGATTTTGTCGTAGCGGTCGGGAGAGCTTTCCATGGACAGCCTCCGTACCAGGCCTTCCTGGCACAGGGCGTTCAGATTGTTGTATACAGTTGCCTGGACGACCTTGGGCTCCGTCTTTTTCAGCTCCAGAAAAATTTGCTCGGCCGTCATGTGCTCGTTGGATTGATTGATCAGCCCTAATATCAGCTCCGCGTATCTGCCCACCTTTTCGGCTCCTCCTTTAGAATTATTCTAATTATAACACCTTTGCGGGGGCTTGTCCAGAGGGAATTTGACGACAGGTGCGTGCCTGTATGCAGCGGGGCCCACAGCGGTCAGGACATGAAATCAGCACTTTTCTTCTGCATCAGCTGTTGGTATTTCTTGGGCGAAATGTGGTAATACAGCTTGAAGGCCTTACAAAAAGAGGGAATATCCGCAAATTGCAGGGTCTCGGCAATGACGGCGATAGAGATATCCTGGCTGAGCATTTCTGCCGCTTTCTCAAAGCGCCTTTGTGTGTAATAGCCCTTTAGCGTGATGCCCATAGTCTGGGAAAAAATCTTGGAAAGATAGCAATAGCTGTAATCAAATACCGAACGGATATCGGAAAGCTTCTTGATATTGGTCAGATTGCTGTCAATATAATTCGTAATTTCGTAGATTAAGGGCATGGTATTATTCATTTCCAAAAGGGTGGTATAATTGTTGCGAGGCTGGTTGCAGAGATTCCTGTAGGTGTAAATGACAATCTGCCGGATATAGGATTCAAACATTTCCATTGCCAGATATTCCGGAGCCGAGATTTCATTCAGGGCCAGGGTAAACAGGTTAAAAATATTGTAATTATCCATGGCCAGAGGGTTCTTGAGGTTGGAAAACAGGCTGCGCAGCTTCTCGAACTTCTGGTAGTCGGCATGTTCTTCCCGGAAAGTAAAGCCAAGGCACATATAGCGCAGGGGGTTGGTCCGGAAGGATTTGATGCGGTGAATATCCGAAATGTCGGTAAAAAATACCATGTTGGACTTCACCGGCCAGGCGGTTTCGTTGACATAAAAAGTACCTTCGCCGGAAACGATATAGGAAATCTCATAACAGAGCTGCTTGTGGTTGGGGACTTCATAGTCTGAAGAACAGGCCAAATCGCTGATCTGGTAGATATTGAACAGGCCCAGAGTCAGCGGAGAGGAAAAATAATCAACATTGAGATGATAACGCTTTTTCTGTTTGGCGCTGTTGTCTTCATGGATTAACTCTACATAATTTTCTATAGTGACATCCCTCCCTTTTCAAAGCAATATAGAGAAGTTATGAGCAATTCCACCCTTATAGCCAAGGCTTTAAGAGGTTATTAAGAACCATTCTCATTATAGTACACAAAAGGGCTAAAGTCAACAAACAAAAAAATGACAATAAATATAGTGTCTTTTGGCATTGCCTGTCGGGAGAGATAAAGGGTAAGATAAAAACGGAAGGGCCATTGCCATTTGGAAGCAGAGGCGCTTTCAGGATCCGTCAATCACAGGTTTGCGTCTGCGCGTTGCCTGCCGCAAACCGGTTAGGCGCAGCAGGCAACGCAGAAATGGAGCGGAATATGGAAAAATTGAAAATAGGAATTGTGGGTGCCGGCAATATTGCGAACAATGCGCATCTGCCCGCATACAAGGACTGCAAGAATGCCGTGCCAACGGCAATATGCGATATCAATTTTGAGCGTGCGCAGGAGACCGCCCGGAAACATGGCATCGGGCAGGTTTATGCTTCCGTGGAGGAGATGCTTGAAAAAGCGGATATCGATGCCGTTGATATCTGCACCTGGAATAATGCCCATGCGCCGGCATGCATTGCGGCGGCGAAAGCCGGAAAGCATGTGCTGTGTGAAAAGCCCCTGGCGCTGAACCTGACCCAGGCCCTGGAGATGGAAAGGGCCGTGGAGGAAGCTGGCATCGTATTTATGCTGGCGGTGCCTTCCCGGTTCGGTTATGAAAATATGTATGTGCGCGATATGTATGAACGGGGTGAGCTGGGTGAAGTATATTATGCCAAGACATCCGCGATCCGCCGCAGAGGTACGCCCTTCGGATGGTTCACCGACCATAAGACCTCCGGCGGCGGTCCCGTGATCGATATCGGCATCCATCGCATTGACGCGGCCTGGTATCTGATGGGGACCCCGAAACCAATCAGGGTGTCGGCCAACATTTTTCATAAGATCGGCGATTATCAGACAAAGGGCGTAGGCCGTTGGATCGGGACTCCCTGTCCTGACAACCGGTTCGACTGCGAGGACTCCGGTGCGGGCGTCATCCATTTTGAAAACGGCGCGGTGATGCTTTTTGAGGCCAGCTGGGCCCTGAATGCGGAAGCTAAGGAAGAGACCATTATCTGCGGCGCCAAGGCTGGCGTGAATCTGGAGCCTCTGACCATTTACGGAGAGCGCAACGATTATCTGAGTACCGACGGCATTACCGTTTTTGAGAGCAATAACAAGTTTCTGCTGGAGATCGAGCATTTTGCGGAGCATGCCCTGGCGGGGGACAGGAATACGAAATATCCCATGGAGCAGGCAGTACAGATGCAGAGCATGCTGCAGGCCATCTACGATTCCGCAGAAGCGAAGAAAGAAATAATCCTGTAGGGAAGAGCGAGGAGGAAGAGAGGACATGAAAAGCTGTATCAGTACATATAGCTATTTCCAATTGTACGGAGGGGGCAGTTTTACCCATTTTGACGCTATCGACAAGACCAAGGAGCTGGGCTGCGACGGCGTGGAATTCGTGCTGGACGATACGCCGCCGGACGGCAGCACTCCCAGGGAGTTTGCCCTGGCCCTGACCGCCCACGCCAGAGAAGCGGGACTGGAGGTGCCTATATATACCACAGGAGCCGATTTTTTCTGCGCGGATCCGGAAGCTGCGGTAGAGCGCATCTGCAGGCATATCGATATTGCGGCGGAATGCGGGATCGGGCTGCTCCGCCATGATGTGGCCTATGGGTATTATGAGGGCTACGACGGTATCAGGACATATAAAAAAGTAATCGAGAAGGTGGCGCCGCTCATTGCCAGAGTGGCTGAATATGCAAAGAGCAAGGGCGTGCGTACCTGTACTGAGAACCATGGGAGATTGCTGCAGGACAGTGACAGGATGCTGGAGCTGTTCACCGCCGTCAATCATCCTAATTACGGATTTCTGTGCGATATCGGCAATTTCGGCAGCGCAGACGAGAATTGTGCCGTGGCCGTCTCCAAGCTGTTGGATCTCATTGTACATGTCCATGTCAAGGACGTACTGATCCGCTCCGGCATGTCCTACGCGCCGGGCAGAGGATTTGGCCGTTCCCGGGGAGGGAGCTACCGCAGGGGCACGATTTTCGGACACGGCGACGTACCTGCTTTTCAGATTCTTTCCGCAATCAAAGAGTCCGGATATGATGGCTATCTTTCCCTTGAGTTTGAGGGGATGGAGCCGGTCATCGAGGCGATTGAAATCGGCACGGAAAATATGCAGCGCATGATTGGCGACCTGGCGTAAAAGCCTTACGATGCACAAAACCAACACAGAAATGGAGAAAACAATGAACATAAGAAACGGATGGGTGCTGCGGGGAGAGGATAACCGCTTTGTTTCTGCAAAGCTGTGTGTGGCGGAGGGGAAAATAGCCGCTTTTTCGGCACAGGGAGGCTCGGAGGAGGATTTTGACGCCACAGGCCTGTATGTGATACCGGGCTTTATCGATACCCATAACCACGGCAGTGTGGATGTGGAGTTCGCGGAGGCGGATGAGGATTTCGAGAAGGCGAGGATGTGGCTGGCCGCTCAGGGCATCACCGGCGTGGCTCCCACCATCCGGGCGATGCCCCTGGAGGAGATCGAGGCGGCACAGCGCAATGTCAGACGTGAGGCCGGGAAGGCTTCCCGAGGCGCTAAAATCCTGGGCATGCATTTGGAGGGCCCCTTTATCTCCTATCATCGCTCCGGGGCCATGGTGCCGCCCAGGATCGACTGTACGCCCGAGAGCGTCCAACGACTGGCGGCTGCCGGGGGAGGCCTGCCTATGCTGATGACCATGGCACCTGAGAGGGAAAACGCACTGGCGGCCATCCGTGCCGCCAAAGAGTGCGGCGTGGCTGTTTCCCTGGGACATAGCGAGGCCACTTATGAACAGTGCGAGGAAGCAATCGAGGCAGGAGCAGTGCGGGCCACTCATGTCTTTAATGCGATGAAACCATTGTATCATCGGGAGACGGGGATTCTGGGCGCGGTGCTTACCGACGACCGGGTGACCTGCGAGATGATTTGCGACTTGGTGCATCTGGACGCGGCTATCCTGCGGCTGATATATCGTCAAAAGGGGCCGGACAGGATTACCCTGATCAGCGATTCGGGAAGGATGTCCGGTCTCGGCGATGGCGAATATATGGTGGGCGGCGGGCTTCGGACTGTCAAGGACGGCGTATGCCTGAATCAGGAGGGAAGGATTGCAGGCAGCTGTGTCAGCATGCTGGCCGGTGCGAAGAACCTTTTGAAGCTGGGCATCCCTCTGGAGGAGATTTCTCTGATGGGAGCACGCAATCCCGCGCGGGCGCTGGGAATCGAAGCGCTGACAGGATCTCTGGAGATCGGCAAGGCCGCGGACATTGTGGTCTGCGATGGCAAGCTGGACATCAAGGCAGTATTTGTCAATGGAAACCGGGTTTTTCAGGCGGAAGCGGAGCGGGCATAAAATGAGCTACAGAATCGGTATCGACATCGGGGGCATGAGTGTCAAGCTGGGCGTGGTAGATGAAAATTTCCGGGTCATAGAGAGGATGCGGATTGCTACAGGCACAGGCTGCGGCTGTGGGGAGCTGATTGCCCACATGGTCGATGCCTGCAGGCAGCTGGCGGAGAAGCATCCGGTTTCCACGGTGGGAATCGGCTCCGCGGGTCTGGTAGACTCCCAAAGGGGCTGTGTGGTGAGGGCGGGGAACCTGCCCTTTGAGAACGAGCCCCTGGCGGAAAAGCTTTCCAGACCGCTGGGATTACCGGTCTATCTGGACAATGATGCCAATTGCGCCCTGATTGGCGAGCATGCGGCAGGCGCCTGCCGGGACTGCCGGGATGTCATTATGCTGACCATCGGCACCGGGATTGGGGGCGCCATACTGGCAGACGGACGGATATACAGGGGGCATAACGGAAGAGCAGGGGAGTTTGGGCACTTTGTTTTTGACCGGCAGTCTGCCAGGCGCTGCTCCTGCGGCTTGAGCGGCTGCTTTGAAGATTATGCGTCCGCTACGGCGCTGCTTGCCATGACGAGGAAAAAAATCCAGGAGGCGCCGGACGGCCCGCTTGCGATGGAAACGGCGGCAGGAGTAGACGGCATGACGGTCTTTGGCGCGGCCCGAAAAGGCTGTCGGGAGGCGGTGGAGGTGCTGCAGGAATATGCGGGGATACTGGCGATGGGTATCAACAGCATGGTACATATTTTCCAGCCGGAGGTAACGGTGCTTTCCGGCGGCATTTCCCTGCAGGGAGATTATCTGCTTGGTCTGCTGGCGCCCTATCTGCTGCCGGAGGCGGTGGTGCGCACTACGGCACTGGAGGGAAACGGCGGCCTGATCGGTGCGGCGCTGCTGGATGCCATCTGAAAGAGCGGTGGGCGTACTGTGGACTTGCGCGGCAAAGCGGCGCGGAAATGGAGGAAGGATGAGCGGAGAGAAAGAGAGCGGGAAGTGGGACGGCTTTGCGACCTGGCTGGAAGCGGAGGTCGTGGTCTGCGGAGGAGGAACCGCCGGCGCTTTTGCGGCGATCGCGGCGGCAAGGGAAGGAGCCGGGGTCCTTTTGATAGAGGCCATGGGAGGCCTGGGCGGCACCCCGGTGGCCGGTCTGGTAGTGCCTATGATGACGGTGCGGATGACAGAAGCCCGGGCAGAAGGGGAGCCGGAACCCAGATGCTCCTATTTGGACCATGAACTGACCCGGCGGCTGGACGGATATGGCGCTCAGATGAGGGAGGGGTATGATTTCGATCCCCTGGTTCTGGGGGCGGTGTTGGAGCAGATGTGCCAGGACAGCGGCGTAAAGCTGCTGCTGCAGGCAACCGTCTGCGGCGCCGAACAGAAGGACGGCAGGATTTCCGCAATCTATGTGGCATGCCGTGACGGCGTCCACAAAATAGAAGGAAAGGTCTTTGTTGATTGTACGGGGGACGGCGCTCTGGCGGTGGCTGCGGGGGCAGGCTTTGAGGCGGGGCAGCCCCGGACAGGCATCAACCAGCCCATGTCCCTGCGCTATATGGTGGGCGGCGTGGATCTGGATAAGCTGGGGGCCTTTTTTGACAGCTTCCCCATGGACTGGAGCGCCTACTCCGCCAGGAAGGGGGAACGCAATATTTATGCAGCCGTTTCCAGAAACGGAAAAGGCGCGCTGCAGCCCTTGTTCCGTCAGGCGATGGAAAACGGCGATCTGATCGCACAGGATCTGGAGTACTGGCAGCTTTTTGGCGTTGTGGGCAGGGATGATACGATAGCGCTGAATAATCCGGAATTTTTTGATTATACCAATGCCGCCGACCCTTTGCAGCTGACGGCCGTATTGCTGGAGGGCAAAAAGGCGATTCTGCGCCAGCTGAAGTTCTATAGAAAATATTTCCCGGGCTGCGAAAATGCATATGTTTCTGCCATTGCGTCCATGGTGGGAATCCGAGAAAGCAGACGGGTGCACACCCAATATGAGCTGACAGCTCGTGATTTATTGTCCCAGAAGAAGTTCCCCGATCATATCAGCCAGGCGAATTATCCTGTAGACATCCATGGGATGGACAATCTGTTTCTGGACGATAAGCCCGAGGGCGACGCAGGGAAGCCCTGGTATGAGATTCCCTATGGCTGTCTGGTGGCCCGGGATTCGGATAATCTTTTGGTGGCGGGACGTTGTGCCGGTGCGGACTTTGTCGCACAATCCGCCATCCGGATCCAGGTCTGCTGCCGGAGCATGGGAGAGGCGGCGGGAATCGCGGCGGCGATGGTTCTTCGCGCGGGAGTGGCGCCGGCACAGCTTGACGGAGTGCGGGTGCGGGAGCGCATGGTAGAGTTGGGCGCGGATTTTATTCCCGCGAGCAATGAGTCAAGTGGGCATGCTTGCATGCACATTTGACGAATGCCGCGAGGGTCAAATACCCCGCTGCTCTGCAGCGCTGCAAGATTGATACCCCGTTGCTTGCAGCGGGGTATTTGATTGAGGAGCCCCTGGCTGATGCTCCGATGAGGGCCATGGGGGCTACAGACAATAGTAAACAATGAGGACGATTTGTCAAAAAAGTATAAAAAGATAAAAAAAGGACAATAATCATACCCTTTTTTCACATTGCTTTTTGTGAGGGCCAGGGCTATAATAGTGACAATATTTACAGTAAATATACATTTTATAGCGACAGTTAAAGAAAAGTGCACAAATCTTACAAGCATTGAGACAGGAGGAACAAAACATGAAAAGAAAATTGGCTGGATTTCTGATCAGCGCAGCAATGGTAATATCCCTGCTTTCCGGCTGCGGCAACGAGGCAGCAGACAATACATCTGCACCGGACAAATCCGCGTCAGAATCCCCGGCAGAAGACGGGGGGGTAGAAGATGAAGCGCAGGTCGGGGAATCAGCGGAGCCTATTACGCTGGAGTTCTGGACGATTTCCCTGTCCCCGACTTTCGATGACTACTTCAATGCGCGGTTTGAGGCTTACACCGCCGATCATCCCAATGTGACCATCAAGTGGGTGGACATGCCGCAGGATGCCATCAACGAGAAGCTGAGCACCGCTTCCGCCTCCGGCAATTCGCCTGATGTAGTCAACTTAAATACCAGCCAGGCGCTGAGCATGGTAGGGCTGGACGCCCTGGTAGACCTGAACGCAGAGGCCACCGAGGAGCAGAAGAGCATTTACATTCAGGGACAGTGGGAGGCCTGTAAGACAGGCGATTCCATCTGGGCATTCCCCTGGTACGGCACCCCTGCAGTCTTGGCATACAACACGGAATTGCTTGAAAAGGCCGGCATTGAGGCTCCTCCGAGCACCTATGAGGAAGCGTTGGGCATGGCCGAGGACTTCTATAACAAGACCGGTTCCTACCTCTTTATGCCGAATGCTTACTGCAATATGCTGTTCCTGGACGGCATGGAAATTATCAGCGAGGATCTGACCGAAGTGACCTGGAATAACGATGAGAACAAGGCTCTGCTGAACAGCTACAAAGAACTGGTCGATAAGGGCGTTCTGCCCAAGGAGGGCTGGGGCGACTGGACCACCTGCCTGCAGCTGTACGAGACCGAGAAGCTGGCAATGATCTCCGCGTCCGCAGTATCCGTAAACAGAGTCAGCGATGAGGCCCCCGATGTGGCTGCCAAGACGGAAGTGGCGAAGCCTCTGGTAGGTAAGGCCGGACTTTCCACAAACCCTTTGATGAACGTGGTAGTGCCAAAGGCAAGCAAGCATGTGACGGAAGCCATTGATTTCGCCAACTATATCACCAATGATGAGAGCCAGCTTCTCTTCTGTAAGGAGGTTGCGATCTTCCCTTCCACCATCCAGGCGAGCCAGGACGAATTCTTCAAGTCCGATATGGAGACTCTGCTGGGGCGGGCGACCGCTATGGCGGCTGAATCCAACCTGTATTCCGCAGACTTTACCATCGGTTTGACCAACGGAAGCAATTATGTGTCCAATATCAATACGGCAGGAAACGCCGTCATCACGAATGATGAGGACATGGATGAAACCTTTGCCGTTTACGAGCAGGACTGTAAGGATCTGCTTGAAGAGGCGGCTGGAAACTAAATGGTAAGTCAAAATGGCAGGTTGAAACAGGAGGAAATTGCCGCATGATTCTTCGTGCGGCAGTTTTTTCACCTGGAATCGGACTGATTCTCTGGAAAGGAGGGTATGGCGGTATGGGGAAGCATTCTAAATTGATTGCCAGAAGGACGATGTGGGCATATTTGTTCATGATGCCGTCATTGATTCTGGTACTGATTTTTACGGTTTATCCGATTATAGCCAGTCTGGTCATAACACTGATGAATTATTCCGGTGGTCTGGGCAAGACGGAATTTGTAGGCTTTGATAATTTTCGGAAGCTTTTCAAGGACAGGGTGTTCTGGATAGCGGTAAAGAATTCTTTTACTTACGTGGTAATTGTGCCGATCATTCAGATCTTATCTATTTTGCTGGCGCTTCTGCTGAATCGGAAAGTAAAGGGTGTGGGCTTTTTCCGCACTTTGTATTATATTCCCGTAGTCACATCTTCGGTGGCCACTGCCATCATGTGGAAGTTCCTGATGGGCTCCGAGGGCATTATCAATAATATATTGTTGGATCTGGGAATCATTGATATCCCTCAGGGCTTTTTCTCCATGAAGCATTTGGCGCTGCCCAGCGTCATGTTCGTCACGATATGGCAGGGGCTTGGCTATTACATGATGATGTATCTGGCAGGACTGCAGTCTATTTCGCCGGAATATCAAGAGGCGGCCCGGATCGACGGCGCTACAGGCGTTCAGGTATTTACAAAGATCACCTTCCCGCTGCTAAAGCCTTATATCTGGTTCTGTACCCTGAATTCGGTCATCGCTGCAGTCGGCGTGTTCGATGTCATTATGATGCTGACAGAGGGCGGTCCCAACAATGCGACGATGGTGATCAACTACTATGGATATGTGAAGGCCTTCAAGGACTTTAAGTTCGGCTACGGCGCCACGATCAATCTGTGTCAGGCGGTGGTGACTACGGCAGTGAGCATTCTGGTGTTTGTCTACGGTAAGAGCGGAGGAGGGATGACGCGTAATGACTAAGAAAAGTAGGAAAGCGAAAACGAAGCTGAGCCTGTCGGACGTGATCTACTATGTGCTGATGCTCCTGGTGGCCTGTGTCTGCGCCGGTCCTTTTCTCTGGCTGGTATTGTCTTCCCTGCGGACCAATGCCAACATCTGGGATCTGCATATCGATATCAGCACTTTGACTCTGAGCAACTATAGCGGTGTGTTCGGATTTATGAATATGCCCAGATATATTTGGAATACCGTGGTATTGACCGTGGCCGGCATTTTGATGGACGTGGTCCTTTCTTCCATGTGCGCCTATCCCCTGGCGACCATGCAGTTCAGGGGCAAGAATATCATCATGGGAATGCTGCTGTCCACAATGATAATTCCTGCATCGGCCGGAACCATCATCAACTATCTGACGATTTCCAAGATGGGGCTGATTGATACCATGCTGGCTGTTATCCTGCCTTCGGGCAGCAAGGTGTTCAGCATCATTTTGCTGCGGCAGGCTTATCTGCAGGTGCCTGGCGAGCTGATTGACGCGGGACGTATCGACGGAGCCAGCGAGATAAGCATCTGGGCGAGGATCATGCTGCCCGGCATCTTGCCCACCGTGTCCACTATCATAATCCTGGACTTCATCGGCAGCTGGAATTCTTTCCTATGGCCGTTGATCGTCCTGCAGACACCGGATAAATATCCTCTGGCAACGGCACTGAAGTATCTGAACGGCAGCTTTAACTACAAGTTCGGTTATATGGCGGCAGGCTGCGTATTCTCTATGCTGCCGACGATTGCCATTTTCATCGCATTCCAGAAGAATTACATTGAGGCGGTTGCAGGTGCGGTAAAAGGCTGATGGCGCATGTATGGTTTCGGCAGGGATTCACATCGCAGGGCGTGATTTCCCGCGATGACAGACTGGGGAAATGGAGGGAGAGGCATTGGAGACAGGAATGAATACCACCTTTGACCTGTGGCATACAGGTGACAAGGTGGAAGACCAAAGGCTGAGCCTGGAGCGCTTGGCAGCCGCAGGTTTTACCTGGATGCACTGGACTCATGAATATGACGGGGATTACTGCTATGCGCCGTCTGAGATGCGGCAGCTGCGGGATTGGCTGGATGGGCTGGGCCTGAAGGCCGGCTCCGTACATGCCAGTAAAGGCAGTGACAGGCATGGAGAGCGCGGGCTGATCATGGGACACTATCGTAAGGATTTCACCTCGGAGATGGAGCCAAACCGCCAGGCCGGCGTCCACCTGATTAGGAACCGGATCGAGCTGGCAATGGCCATGGGAGCCAAAGAGGTGGTGCTGCACCTGTATCTGCCCTATGAGGTGTTTCGGAAGGACCCCGCATATCGGGAAGTGTTCTACGGACAGGTTTTCCGCTCCTTTGATGAGCTGATGCCCTGGTGCCGGGAGAGGGGGATGCGCATCTGCGTGGAGAATCTCTATGAGGCGCCAGGCGAGCTGCAGATAGAGGGATTTAACCGCCTGTTCGCTCGCTATCCCTCGGATTTTATGGGGCTGTGCCTGGATACCGGCCACGCTAATCTGGTATGGGGGCATGATTTTGTAGAGAAATTGGCAAAACCTTTTGCCGATCGAATCTATTCGGTTCATTTACATGAAAATAAGGGCTGGGGGTGGGGGCCGGGCTATGGTGATGCCCATATGGTTCCTTCCGACAATGGTTTCCCCTGGAAAGAGTTTATGAGGGTATTGAAGAGCTCCGTTTACGAAGGTCCCCTCATGCTGGAAGTCGGTATGGCGGAGGATGAGACTGCGGAGGCGTTTTTAAAGAGAGCCATGGAAGCCGGAAATTGGCTGGACAGCTTATCATAACGGATAAAAGGAATGTGAAGGATGGATAAAAAAATTGTGTTGCTTCCCTTGGACGACAGACCATGTAACAGAGTGTTTCCACAGAACCTGTTTGGGGATGACAAGGTGGCCTTTACGGTGATGCAGGAGCTGGGCGAGAAAAAAATACCTGCACAGTACGACAAGATAAAGGAGTTTTTGCTGCAGGAGTGCAGGGGTGCCTACGGACTTGTAGTCTCCATGGATATGCTGCTGTATGGCGGGCTGCTGCCTTCCAGGCTGCATCATATGCGGCTCGAGGAGGTTAAGGAGCGGGCAAGGATGCTTCGGCAGCTGCGCCGGGAAAATCCTGATCTGCTGATTTACGCTTTCCAGACGATTATGCGCTGCCCCACCTATTCCAGCAGTATGGAGGAGCCTGACTACTATGGGGCCTGCGGCGCAGAAATCTACAAGACCGGGGAACTGTTGCACAAGCAGCAGCTGGGGATTGCCTTAGACGAGAACCCGGAGGAAGTGCGCAGCAGGCTGACGCCCGGCGCCCTGGAGGATTATACCGCCAGGCGGGCGTGCAATGAGGCGATGGATGAGGAGACCCTTCTGTACGTAAAGGAGGGCACCATCGATTTGCTCATCTTTCCGCAGGATGATTGCAGCCGTTATGGCTTTACGGCGATGGACCGCCTTAAGATCCAGAAGAAGATCAGCGAATTCTGCCTGGACGAGAAGGTCATGACCTATCCAGGAGCGGATGAGGTGGGCATGACGTTGATTGCGCGCATGATCAATACCCTCTATGGAAAACGCCCAAAGGTATATGTGAAATATACATCGGAGAATGTACGGCAGATGATTCCTCTGTATGAAGGCTCCATGCTGGGCAGGACGATCCGCAACCATCTTTATGCTGCCGGATGCCTGCAGACAGATTGCTGGGAGCTGGCGGATATTATTCTGGGGGTCTCTGCGGCAGGAGTGATGGAGGAAGCGATTGACCAGCCCTGCTGGCGGGAAGAATACTATGCGGAGCGTAATCTGGGAGAGTTTACGGACTTCTTGCAGGAGATGATCAAAGAAGGCAAGATCGTCACTTTGGCGGATAATGCCTATGCCAACGGCGGGGATCTGCAGCTGGTGCAGCTGCTCGATAAAAAAGGCATGCTGATGGAACTGGACGGCTATGCGGGATGGAATACCTCTGCGAATACGCTGGGCACGGCGATTGCGGAAAGCGTGGCGGTCTACTATCAGGGTAAGACGGACCGGCACAGGCATTTCATGGTGGAGCGTTATCTGGAGGATGTGGGGTATTGCTCTGTGGTGCGTCCCAGCGTTTCGAAAAAAGTCGTTGCCATGGGGATGGACAGCTGTTCTTTGAAAGAGAAGCATGGTATCGTGAGCGCTATGGCAAGCAGGCAGCTGCATCGATTCGCGGATGAATATCTGTCCTCCATTGCCGATCGCGTAAGGATCATCAATCTGTTCATGCCCTGGGAGAGGATGTTTGAAGTAGAGATCTGGGCAGAATATCAGGAGCGCGGGGCATAACCGAATCGGGAACAGAAGAAAGGTCAGGGCATTGTTATGATGAAAATAGGTTTTATTGATTATTATCTGGACGAGTGGCATGCAAACCACTATCCTGAATGGCTTAAAGAATACAGCAATGGGGAAATGGAGGTGGTCTATGCCTATGGACAGATTGAAAGCCCCTTTACCCGCAAGACTTCTCGGGAGTGGTGTCAGGAGCATCGGGTGTCTTATTGCGCCTCCATAGAAGAGGTGGTGGAAAAAAGCGATGCCCTGATCGTGCTTTCTCCGGATAATTGTGAAAAGCACCAGGAATTGGCGAAGCTACCCCTGATGTCAGGAAAGAGGACTTTTATTGATAAGACCTTTTCTCCGGATCGGGAGAGCGCACTGGCTATGTTCGCTTTAGGAGATGCGCATGGGACGCCCTGCTATTCCGCATCCGCGCTGCGGTTTGCAACGGAATATCAGCCCTATAAGGGCAAAACGGTAAAGGCCATGGCTACATGGGGACCTAATTGTGTGGACACCTACAGCGTCCATCAGCTGGAACCGGTGATGATGCTGATGGGCGGCTGCCCGGAGCGGGTCATGGCTTTGGTTCAAGGGAACTGGACGCAGCTGGCGTTCGAATGGGCGGACAAAAGAAGCGCCTCTGTATTGTGCACGGGAGGGAATTCCCCTTTTGCGGTCAATATGGATCTGGAGCAGGAACGCGTTTTCTTTGAAGTGAAGTCCGATAGCTTTGTGGGCTTTATGAAGGGACTGGCGGCCTTTTTCGCTACCGGCGAGATTCCGGTCAGCCATGAGGAAACCGTGGCGGTCATGGCGGCCAGGGAGGCGGCTCTCCGGGCGATGGAAGAGCCGGGGAGCTGGACCTTGGTGGAGCGGTGATTGGCAAGCGGCCCGGCTCACGAGCGAAAGCCAATGGTGACTTTGCGGCAAATTTCATCGCTCGTGCGCAGGGCTTCCTATCCCGAACAGATTCCGATAATCCTCATAAAGCTTCAGAGAATCCGGATGTCCGCAATAGGCAGCGGTTCCGGGCCGATTCATCATCCCCATGTACTGGTAGCAGAGCACTCTGTCCACATAAGGAGAAATGCTCTTTAACTGCTGCTCTATCCTGTGGATATCCGAGGGCAGCAGAGCGCTCTTGTATACATCCCCCTCAAAAGTGAACAATTCCATATCCGCCCAAAGCGCGCTGCGGCCTGCCCGGTCGTGTGCCCGGCGGAGAGATTCATAGTATGCGGCTGTCTGTCCCGGAACGGACTTATTTACCCCTACCTCATCCTGGTATGCGATGATATCCGCATCGATCCTTTCCAGCTGCGCTATATAGGCATCGTCGGCTTTCAGAAGATTGGTGCCATAGGGGGCGATCAGCATCTTTGACGCGGGAAGCAGTTCCTTTCCCTTGGCGGTGTAGGTGTTGATATATCGTATGAAATTCTCGTCAAAGTAACCGTTGATGCAGGCTTCGTCCGGCAGATACCAGCCATAGAAGGACGGGTGCTTTCCATATAATTCCACCATCTGTTCCATGGCCCGGAAAGCGCGGGCCTGTACTTCGGGATTTACCATATTGTCATAGGGTCTTAAATAGTTCCCGTAATAACCGCAGGAAACGAAGACGTGAATGTCGTATTTATCTGCCGCCGCCAACAATGTCTCCAGCGGATTCCGGCAGGACATATCTGCCGCCGGATAAATATCTGTGGGGAAATAGCTTTCCATGATATCATAAGGCGCCTGGAAGCAGACTTCCCCGTTTTCTTCCCGCGCTGTATCTGCCCTGAGGGCGCTGCCCAACAATACAATATATTTCATATGGAGAGAAGCGATTTCCGCAACCTTCTCCTCCCACTGCGCCGCGCTGAAATGCCTGCAGACAGGATTCCAATATTTTCCCTCCGCCACATTGGGATGCTGAAACTCGAACCAGGTGCCTTCAATAGACTTTGACATGTTTTGTCTCCTCTCTGTATCAGGATACCTCCTCCCACTCGCTGGCCCCCAGGCTCTGCCTGTGCATGGCCTCGCCAAGCGTCAGGCGCGGCAGGTCCTCAGCCAGATAGGCCATGAGCTCATCGATGCCCTCCCTGGTCACGTTGTTGATCAGGAAGATGCGGTCGCAGCCCGCGTTCACCAGCCACTGCCTGACCATGGGGATATTGGCAAAGGGGGAGTCGATCTTCGTGATGATGCCGATGAGGGGGCGGAGGATGAAGGAGCGGAGGCTGGGGCTGAACAGATTGTAGGGCTCGTCCGCAGCCTGGACGATGGCCACCGCGTCCGCCTCGAAGGAAAAGCAGGCCAGCCCCGCGCTGAAATGCTTGGACTCTGCATACTCCCCCGGAGAGTCGATGGTGTCGTCGTCGGAGCTGGTGTACTGTGTCTTCACATAGTGGAGCTCTTCGCCCCGCAGGGCCTGGGTCAGGGAAGTCTTCCCGGCCTCGCTCCTGCCCATCAAAAATAGCTTTTTCATGCTGATGTCCGCCCTGCCTCTTTAATTTTTGTGGATCTCACAGACCTGGAAGCCCAGCTCCGCCCCAAAGAACCTCACCACTTCCTCCACGGCGGTCCGGACCTCCGACAGCCCGCCGGTGAGGATCAGAGAGCCGCAGAAGCGGTCCATGAAGCCGATCTGCACATCCGCGCTCTTCATTGCCACATCCGCGGCTGCCACCACCGCCTCCCAGGGAGTGAATCGGATCAGGCCCAGGGACTCTCCCCTGTGGTCCTCGCCCTCATGGACCCCGATGTGCAGTCCCAGATTCCGGTAGACCGCAGGCTGGGGGGAACCGATTATATGGGCCAGGCAGACCTCTTTGCCGGGGATCCGCAGACGCGTCAGGCGCAGCCGCTTCCCCCGTAGCTGCTCATAATCCTTATGGAAGAGCTTTTCCAGCAGTTCTTCGGTTCGGTCCATGGCTGCGCTCCCTATCTCTTAGTGATCCTGCAGACGACATACTCCAGTTCGTCCCGGAAATAATTCACGATCTCAGTCATGGCCGACATGACGTCCGAAATCTCCCCGGTGACGATCAGCGTCCCCGTAAACCGGTCCGCGAAGCCCAGGTACACGTTCCCGCTCTTCACTGCGATGTCCGAGGCGATGACGGCCGACTCCGGCGGCGTCATGTTCATGATCCCGATGGCGGACGACTGATAGTCCACCTGGGGGTTCAGCCCCAGCTTCTGGTATATGATCGGCGCCGGGCCGCCCATCACATGTGCGAAAGTGATCTCCTTGCCTGCCACGGTCTCCTGTACGATTCTGATACGTTCTTCCTGTCCGCCTGCCATCTGTCGATTCCGTTCCTTCCATGGGTTTGTGCCGTGCCTTTGTACAACTGTGTTCTCCCTCAATCATACTATCAGGGAAATTCCCTGTCAAGCGCAAATCCCGCTCAATTGCCGCTTGTTTGGCGCAGGGCCATGTGGGAGGCCCGGGCGCGGTCCTGCCGATAGCGGATTGCGGCTGCATGGGCCTGGACGGCAGGATTTCCGGCGGGCGATTGCTGCTTTGGGGGCTTGTAAACCGGCGGGAAATATTATACACTGGTAACAGAACCCAGACAACTATCGATGACTGCATAAGGAGGAAGGCATGAAATCATTGGCAGCAAACAATTCCATTCCTATCGTACTGATCCCGCTGTACGGAACAGAAGAGATGGCAGGCAAGATCGAATACTATCTGCGCGAGACCTACAACATGGAGCAATGCCATGTGGTGAATTCCCAGATTGTACGGTTTTCCACAGGCGATGCCAAGGCGGTGCTGGAGGACACGGTCCGGGGGGCGGACGTGTACATCCTGGTGGATGTGGGGAATTATTCCTGCAGCTATGAGATGTACGGCCAGACCGTGCCCATGTCGCCGGACGAGCATTTCCAGAATCTGAAGAGGACCGTGTCGGCTATCGGCGGGAAGGCATACCGCGTGAACGTGATTTCGCCGCTCCTGTATGCCAGCCGCCAGGACAGGCGCATCTCCAGAGAATCCCTGGACTGTGCCATGGCGCTGCGGGAGCTGGAGAACATCGGCGTGAAGAACATCACGGCCTTCGATGTCCATGACAACAGGGTGGCCAATGCGGTTCCCTACAATGGTTTTGACGATCTGTTCCCAATCTATCAGGTGATCAAGGCAATTAAGCGCAACTTTCCGGATGTTGCGTTTTCTGAGGACGACTCGCTGTTCATTTCTCCCGATTTAGGCGCGACGACGCGGAATTATAAATACACCAACGAGCTTGGGCTGGATATGGGCATCTTCTACAAGCGCAGGTCCAGGACCAAGGTGGTGGGCGGCAATTACGTGGTGGACGTACATAAATACATCGGCCCCAGCGTGAAGAACAAGGATGTGTTCATTGTGGACGATATGATCTGCTCCGGCACCACCATGCTGGACGTGGCGAAATACTGCAAGAAGCAGGGGGCCAGGAGGGTCTTTGCGGCGGCCACCTTCGCGCTGTTCACGGAAGGGCTCCGGCGCTTCAACGAAGCCTACAGCAAGAAGGTGCTGGAGGCGGTGTTCATCAGCAACGCGTCCTACTGCAGGGAGGAGATCCGCAATGCGCCCTGGTACAGGGAGGTGGACATCACGAAGTACATCGCGATCTACATCCACTCCGTAAATGCGGGAGAGTCCATCTCCAAGCTTCTGGATCCCCATGAGAAGATCCACAGGCTGCTGAACAGGGAGGAATGAGGCGCGGAACCAGGGTGCCGTGCAAAAAAAGACAGCGGCTCATGCGGCCGCTGTTTCTTTGTCTTTCGAGTATAACAGTTTCAGGAGGATTGGGGTGGAGATGCTGGACACGATGATCAGCAGGATCACCGCCGTGAAATACTCCGGCGTCAGCAGACCCACCGACAGCCCCTTCTGGGCTACGATCAGCGCCACCTCGCCTCTGGTCATCATGCCCACGCCGATCTTGAGGCTGTCCTGGAAGCGGAAGCGGCAGAGCCTGGCCATCAGGCCGCAGCCGACGATCTTGGTGATCAGCGCCACGATGACGAACCCTGCGGAGAACAGCAGGAGAGCTGCGCTGACATTGTCGATGCTGGTCTTCAGGCCGATGCTGGCGAAGAATACCGGCCCGAAGATGATGTAGGAGCTGACCTCCATCTTGCGGTCTATGTAGGAGGAGTCCCGGATGGAGCAGAGGACGATGCCCGCCACATAGGCGCCGGTGATGTCCGCGATCCCAAAGTACTTTTCCGCCGCATAGGCGAAGAAGAAACACAGCGCCAGGCCCAGGATGGGGATCCGCTGGGTGTGGGGATAGCGTTCGTCCAGCTTTTTGAACACCTTGAAGACGATGAAGCCCACCACCAGCGCCATGATGAAGAACAGCACCGTGGAGAGGACCACGCTTCCGGGGTTGGACTGGGGATTCTTGAAGCCGATGACGAAGGTCAGCACGATGATGCCGATGACATCGTCGATGATGGCGGCGCTGAGGATGGTGGTGCCCACCTTGCCCTTGAGCTTCCCCATCTCCTTCAGGGACTGCACCGTGATGCTGACGCTGGTGGCCGTCATGATGACGCCCATGAAGACAGCCTTGTAGAATTCCTCCGAACCCCAGGGGGCCATGCCGTAGAAGCCCATGTACAGGAGCGCTCCGCCGAGCAACGGGACGAATACGCCGGAGCAGGCGATCAGGAGGGCCACAGGTCCGGTCTTCATCAGCTCTTTCAGGTTCGTCTCCAGCCCCGCGGAGAACATCAGGAGCACTACGCCGATCTCCGCCATGCGGGTCAGGAAATCCGACTGCTGCACCAGCCCCAATAAGCTTGGGCCGATCAGGAGCCCCGCGATGATCTCCCCCACCACCTGGGGGGCCTTGCACTTCCGGGCCAGTATGCCGAAGAGCTTCGCGAAGATGATGATGATTGCCAGATCCTTAAAAATACTGTATGTTTCCATAGTCTTTTCACTCTTTCCGTTTGGTTTATGGGAGGAGCTGCCTCTGGCCCCACCCCAAAAGATTATAGCACAAATTTTGGGGCAGTAAAGGGATATTTTGCACAATAGAGAAGCCTAATTTTGCGTAATGTTTGGGGAATCATTCTGCAACAGCGTCCAGCACCCGGATGCCGCGGCGAATACGCCGGCGGCCAGGATCCGGCAGGTATACTGCCAATGCTGCTCGGAATGGTTCTGGGTCAGAAAGAGCCATGCAAAAGGATATAAAGCCAGGAGAAAGTATGCTGCGGCAGACGGCAGTTTCCTGATTATGGCCCCGGTCTTCTTCTTTGCCGCCGCGGCGAGGAGCAGCACGGCGAACATTGTCCCGATGAGGAGATAGCACCAGTTGAGATAAGGCTGTAGGTTCTTCCCCAGCACATTGAAGAAGCCGTTTATCCGGGAATAGCCTTCCGCGCTGCCGGTTCTGACGAAGACTGTCTCCATGGCATCCCGGATGGAGGCGCTTCCGGTAAGGCAGTCCGCCAGGATCCATTTGGCCGCCCACATCCCCCCGTATCCGACGCCCCATTCCGCGCTGTTCCTCACCATGCCGCGGATGCCTTTCCCGGGCGTACCGCCATGGAAATACAGATATATCCCCAAGGGGTACACCAGGGTCACCAAGGGATAGGTGAGGAAATCGAAGTAGACGGTCGCCATTCCCACAGCCATGAAGAACAGCCCGTACCAGCCCCGCCTGGCCAGGAGGCCGTCCGCTTTCAGCTGGATAAGCGCCGCCGCGGTCATGACGTAAAAGCAGATGCTTAAGGACAGCGAGGCATAGGTGCTCACGAAGAACAGGAAGGGCAGCGACAGCAGAAAGGCTTTGGCCAGAGGATATGCCCCTTTCCTGCACAGCGCCATCACCACGCAGCCTGCCAGGATAAGCTGCACGGCGGACTGGAGCAGCCGTATGGTATTGAAGGATGTCAGGAGCAGGAGAGGCTTGAGCAGGACCAGATACCCATGCCAGTACCGGGAATAGCTGACCTCACGGGGCTGGGGGACGCCGGTGAGAAAATCCTTCAGGGACTGTCCCGGCCACCATCCCGCCTGGCCTGCCGTCTCTGGAGGACAGCTTTCGCCGCGGTACATATGCAGCACCTGTTCCAGGAGGCTGTGCTCCTCGGAAGAATAGACGGCATGCTCCAGCATCAGACAGTCTGTGAAATTCCCTGTCAATGTGGAACGGTATCCGTCTATCAACATCTCGTTGTCAAATTCACGCTCAATCATATCCATGGACCAGTAGACATGCTCCCGCATGGGCTCTATGGGCAGGAGATGGACGAGCACCAGCAGGATGAGCCCTGCTATGGCGCCTGCTGCCAGAAGGATGATATGATTTCTTATGGCTTTGGCAAACACTTTCTTTTTCATGGCCGCTGCTCCCTGGTTTCTGTTTGATAGATTTCACATATTACGTTTCCGTAAGAGGTGATGGTGTCTTTCAGGATATAGTTCTTCTTTACGTATTCGTAGTCGGAAGCGCCGTACATGAGGGCATAGGTAGGGTTGACGATCACATACTCCGCGTCCCTGTAGTCGTCGCACAGATCTATCAGCATGTTCAGCTTCCCCCGGATGGCGTTCCGCTGCGCCTCCAGGCCCCAATAGGCGGGGGTGCTGATGGCTCCGATTTTGACCCTCCCGCCCGGGGCCGGTTCTCCGCCAGGATTTTGCAGTATCCGTTCATAGGCCTGCTTGAAGGACATGTCCCAGTAATCCAGCTCATAACGTTCTCCCACATTTTTCCCCGCAAGGATATTATAATATGCGTACTCATGGGGATAGGATGCCGCAATGCCCGCCGCCAGGAGAAAGACGTACACGCCCAGCAGGGAGGCCAGCCATCTCCTGCCTTTCCGCGACCTGAATTTCCCGGCCAGCCAGGAGATTCCCTGGGCAGCCAGCAACAGCACTGCCATATAGACAAAATAGAAATGCCTCCATCCATTGTATACCGGGGTTCCGGAAAGAACGGCGTATCCCAGCGGAATCAGGCAGGAGAGCGTCATTGCCAGCAGATACCATGCGCCGTCAGCGTTCCGGCCCCGAAATCTGACCAGTGCGGATGGGAGCGAAAACGCGCCTGTCACGGCTAACAGCAGTATGCCCACCGGAACGGTCAGCAGAATCATCACGGGCAGATATGCTTTCGGCATTCCGGTCACCTGTTTGCTGTACATTCTGCCGGCGAAAAGGATGTAATCATTCCAGCGGAAATCTCTGGCGCTGTCCAGCAGATATTTCCAGAATTCCAGAAGGCCCATCCGGCATGCGGGAGTGATCAGCAGATAGAATCCCAGCCACATTGCGATGCAGGCTGCCGTTTTCCGCACCATGCCTTTGTCGAGCTGATGCCTGACGAGCAGGGCGAGGAGGATATAGATTCCCGCTATTCCCCAGATGAAGGCGCCGATGATTTTCATATTGGCGGCCAGGCTGCCCACAAGCGAGAATGCAGCCACGTTTCCCCAGGATTTCGTCCTATGGACTTTCCAGCCGAAAAACGCGGTGCACAGCGCCAGGGACAGCAGTATCATATCTTTATTGTTATAATGGCTTTCCGCGAACATCCTGGGCGTGACGAAATAAAGCAATGTGGTAAACATCGGTACGACGCGCCCGCCGAAAATGCCGGACAGAAGATAGAACAGGGCGGCGGTGCCGCAGAAGGACAGGACATAGATGTATCCGTGCCACAGGATGTTTCCCGCAAAGGGGGAGATCCTGTTCACGAAGAAAATCCATGCCATGGGATAATAGACGGCCATTCCATGGTCCTTTTCGATGCTTTGCGTTATGTCTATGACGCCGGCAGAATCCAGCTCCCGGTAAAGCGGGTTGGAAGCGCCGAAAAGGCCCGCGTATTCTTTGACATTGGAATACAGTATAGCCTGCTCCGATGTCTGGTCAAGGTGCGCGCCGTAAGGAAAAACCGTCAATAGTCCGATGATGAAGATAGAAGTTAAGAATACTGCCCCGTAGTCAATTTTTCCGCCGCTTTTCTTCATGACTGTATTTCCTTTCCCATACACCTCCCATACACCGGTGTAATATTAAATATTACCATAGCTTTCGCCGTTTTGTCCAGCGGTTTTCACATGGAATTCCGCGCCCGGATGTGGTAGAATAGTCTAAAAAAGGAGACAGAGATGATTCATGAGATGACACAGGCGAAAAATGCCGCAGGGCTGTTCGCGGGCTGGCAGGAGACCATGGTGTGGTCCTGCCTGCAGGGCGTGATGGGAAGAGTATACGGAGACGACGGGGAAAATCCCGTGTCCGCCATGGCTTTGCTGGGGGATTTCTGCTTCTTCGCGGGAAAGCCCCACAGGGAGCTGGTATTGGAGGCACCGGGGCTGGAGGGCCGGGATTTCCTGATCATGACGCCCCGGGACCAGGGCTGGGCGAAGCTGATCGAGGACTGCCATGGGACAGGCGTGAAAAGGAGCGTCCGCTATGCCATAAAGAAGGAGCCGGACGTCTTTGACAGGGACAGGCTGCGGGCCGCGGCGGACAGCCTGCCGGAAGGGTATGAGCTGCGGGCGATGGACCAGGGGCTGTTCCTGCGCTGCCTGGAGATTCCCTGGTGCAGGGACTGGGTGGCGCTGTATGGGGATTACGCCCAGTACCGGGAGCGCGGGCTGGGGGCCGTCATCCTGAAGGACGGCGAACCGGTGTCCGGGGCCTCCTCCTACTCCGGCTATCTGGGCGGCATCGAGATCGAGATCGACACCAGGACGGACTATCGCAGAAGGGGGCTGGCCTATATCTGCGGGGCGAAGCTGATACTGGACTGCCTGGAGCGGGGGTGGTATCCCAGCTGGGACGCGCAGAACCTGTGGTCCGTGGCCCTGGCGGAGAAGCTGGGATACCATTTTGACCATGAATATGTAGTCTATGAGTGGAACGGACAGTCCTGAGAGCTGACTGTCCCGCCGTATCTCCGGAAATCCGGCAGGAAAGGCAGGGGGATGGGGTTCATATACATCCCCTTGAAACGGTATTCCGCATTCTTGAGGACGAACTGGTTTGAGGGTCCGCTCGGGCTCGCGCTGGCAGTGTTACCGGAAAGCACGCTGTGGTTTGACAGGTATGTTTCTGACATATTATTTTGATGTTTTTTATCACATCCAACTGGAAATTGGACAGATGGCCAAGTCGGCGTATTAAAAAGGCACATACAAATAAATAAAAATAAGACAAGGAATTTTACGCAAAAAATATTGATGTATCCGGAAAACAAGGGGTTTCAAGTATTTTTGAAATAAATAGAATCAATGATAATGCTTAAATAGATACTTGCGGCGGGATGAAATCTGTGTTATCATTTTAAAATCGGCATCGCAGCTACATAACCGGCGGGCGCAGCATAACCGGCAGAGCAGCCCAGGCCTGCGCGCGGTGCAAGAGTACAGAGAGGAAAGGACACAGAATATGAATAAGACCGCAATCAGCCAGAAATACGGCAAAACTTACCATATGCCCCCGGAGGTGACCTACGACTGGGTGAGGAAAGACACTATTGAGAAGCCGCCCGTCTGGTGCAGCGTGGATCTCCGGGACGGCAACCAGGCCCTGATCGATCCCATGCCCCTGGAGGATAAGCTGGAGTTCTTCAGGCTCCTGGTGGACATCGGCTTCAAGGAGATCGAGGTGGGCTTCCCGGCCTCCTCTGACACGGAGTACAATTTCATCCGGGCCCTGATCGAGAGGGACATGATCCCCGACGACGTGACCATCCAGGTGCTGACCCAGGCCAGGGAGCACATCATCCGCAAGACCTTCGAGGCGGTGAAGGGGGCTCCCCACGCGGTGGTGCACCTCTATAATTCCACGTCTGTAGAACAGCGGGAACAGGTCTTCAAAAAGGACAAAGCGGCTATCAAGCAGTTGGCAGTGGACGGTGCGAAGCTGTTAAAGGAGATGGCGGAGGAGACGGACGGCAGCTTCACCTTCGAGTACAGCCCCGAGAGCTTCTCCCAGACCGAGCCGGAGTACGCCCTGGAGGTCTGCAACGCGGTGCTGGACGTATGGCAGCCGGATTCTGACCACAAGGCAATAATAAACCTGCCCAGCACGGTGCAGGTGGCCATGCCCCATGTCTTTGCCTGCCAGATAGAATATATGCACAAGCATCTGAAATACCGGGAGAACGTGGTCCTGAGCGTCCATCCCCACAATGACCGGGGCTGCGGCGTCAGCGATGCGGAGTTCGGCATCCTGGCCGGGGCGGATCGAGTGGAGGGGACGCTGTTCGGCAACGGGGAGCGCACGGGAAACGTGGACATCGTCACCGTGGCGGTGAACATGATGTGCCACGGCGTGGACAGCGGGCTGGACTTTTCCCATATCATGCAGGTGCGGGAGGCCTATGAGCGCTTCACGGGCATGAAAGTCCACGAGAGGGTGCCCTATGCGGGAGACCTGGTGTTCACGGCCTTCTCCGGCTCCCATCAGGATGCCATCAGCAAGGGCATGAACTGGCTGAAGGAGGGCAGGAGCGGGAACCGCTGGGACGTGCCCTATCTGCCCATCGACCCGAAGGACGTGGGGAGGGAGTACGAGTCCGATGTCATCCGGATCAACAGCGTCTCCGGCAAGGGCGGCGTGGCCTTTGTGCTGAAGCAGCAGTTCGGCTTCTCCCTTCCCCAGGCTATGAAGGAGGAGGTAGGGTATCTCATCAAGGGCGTGTCCGACAGGCGGCATCAGGAGCTGCACCCCTCGGAGATTTACGCCATCTTCGAGGAGAATTACATCAATCTGCAGAACGTGTTCTCCATCCCCGAGTGCCATTTCCGGCAGGAGAAGGGCATCCAGGCGGAGGTGACCATAGAGCTGAACGGGGACAGGCGGCTCATCCGGGCAGGGGGCAACGGGCGCCTGGACGCGGTGAGCAATGCCATCAAGACCTACCTGGGCGTCAGCTATCAGCTGGCGGTGTATGAGGAGCATGCCATCTCCAAGGGCTCCAGCTCCAGGGCGGCAGCCTATGTGGCGATTCTGTGCGGCGGGAAGCACTACTGGGGCGTAGGCGTGGACGAGGACATCATCAAGGCCTCCATCGCGGCCCTGGCCTCCGCCGCCAACAAGCTGGCCGTGGAGCAGCACATCACCGAGGGGCGGGAAGCGCGGATTGTGGAGATCATCAGCTTCATCAAGAATGATTACATGAATGTAACATTAGACACCCTGTCCGAGGAGTTCCACCTCTCCAAGCCTTACCTGTCCAAGTACATCAAGGAGAAGGCGGGCATGACCTTCCAGGAGGCTGTGCGCAAGGAGCGCATGAAGAAGGCCAGGACGCTGCTGCGGGAGACGGATCAGACCGTGGAGACCGTGGCCGCGGAGGTGGGGTATGAGAACGTGGAGCACTTCAACCGCCTGTTCAAGAAGAATTACGGGCTGACGCCGGTGCAGTACCGGAAGCAGGAGGGATAGGAAGCAAAGCGGCCGCCCGCATGGACTGTCCGCGGGGGGTAATCCCAAGACTGAGAAGCGCCGCCCGCACCGGTTGCCAACGGCTGGCGGATATGGTAAGCTATAAGAGTATACCGGGAAAGGGGGGCGGATTCATGGGCAACCGAAGAAGATTTCAGACCACAGGCATCTGTGTGCCCAGGCTTCACTACATGGTGGATGTCAGCAATGCCGTAGAGCAGATTGCAAGGGACTATGTGGAGAACGGAGAATATTTCACCATAAACCGAGCCAGGCAGTTCGGAAAGACGACTACTATGGAACAGCTGTGCGTCAGGCTGAAGCGGGATTACATTGTGCTGCCCATCAGCTTCGAGGCTGCGGACGACTGTTTTGTCTCTCTGTATGCCTTCGCCCGGGGACTTACGAATAAAGTGGAGGTGGCCCTGGAGGAAAATGAGGTCCCGGAGGAAGCGGCCGATATCTGGCGGGAGCCCATATCGGTAGAGCTCCCCCTGGATTCCCTGAGCCGAAAGATCACGAGGTTCTGCAGGGCCTGTAAAAGGCCGGTGGTCCTGATGGTGGATGAGGTGGATAAAAGCGCGGACAATCAGATTTTCCTTTCTTTTCTGGGGCTGCTGCGGGAGAAGTACCTCGCCCAGGCGGCCGGCAGAGACCGGTCCTTCCGGTCGGTGATTTTAGCGGGAGTATATGATATCAAAAACCTGAAACTGAAATTCCGCAGCGGGGAGGAGCCGAAATACAATAGCCCGTGGAACATAGCGGCTGACTTTACGGTGGACATGAGCTTTTCCAGAGAGGGCATTGCCGGAATGCTTTCAGAGTATGAGAGGGATTGCCATACCGGAATGGATGTAGAGGGAATCGCAGATCTGATTTATTCTTATACGAAGGGGTATCCTTATCTGGTTTCCTATGTATGTAAATGCGTGGATGAGAAAATAGCCGGAAGCGAAGAATTCCCCGCCCCTGGGGCGGCATGGACGAAAAACGGGATTCTGGCCGCGGTGAGGCAGCTGGTAAAGGGCCCCAATATGCTGTATGACGATATGGTCAAGCATGTGGAGGAGTACCCTGAACTGCATGGGATGCTGGGAAATATTCTGTTCGGCGGGCAGGATTACCCTTACCATGAATATGACAGGAGTGTCAGTATAGGGAAAATGTTCGGGTTCATCGTGAACCGGAATGGCAGCGTGGCAGTGGCCAACCGGATTTTTGAGAGCCAGCTGTATGATTATTTCCTGGCGGAGGAGACCAGGGAAAACGACCTGCAGCGGGAGGGGCAGCCTGAAAAGTGCCAGTTTATCCACAACGGCCGGCTGGATATGGATCTGGTGATGCGCAAGTTCTATGAATATTACACGAGCCTGTACTCAAAAGAGGACGAGAAATTCGTTGAGAAGTACGGGCGGAAGATATTCCTGATGTACCTCAGGCCGATCATCAATGGCGTGGGCAACTATTATGTGGAGGATCAGAGCCGGACGAGGCTGCGCTCCGACATCGTGGTGGATTACGGAGGGGAGCAGTATATCATTGAGTGCAAAATCTGGCGCGGAGAGGCTTATCACCAGCGCGGAATGGAGCAACTGGGAGATTACCTGGAGGCCTATGGAGCCCACAAGGGATATCTCCTGAGCTTCGATTTCAGCAAGAAGAAAAAAGCCGGGATAAAGGAAGCGACATGGGGCGGAAAGAGGATATTGGAGATAGTCGTCTGAGCGATGGCGCGGGCTGCCTTTTTGTGGCGGCCTGCGCCATTTTGCCACCGCAGCGGGGGCAACGGATTGGTTTCCGGTTTGCTATAATGTCTTCATAACAAATGTGAAGGAGGCATTGATATGAAAACATGGAAATTGGTATCCGGTATCCTGTCCACAGTCCTGTTCCTGGTGGTGATGGTTCAGTCCTGCGCTGCCGGAGTGCTGGACGCGATTGCCGGGCAGGGCGGAACCAGCGGGGGCGCGGGGATTCTTGTGGGGATACTGATGCTGTCGGGCGGGATCGTGTCCATTTCCACGCGCGGCTCCCAGAAGAAAGGCGGGGACATCGCCCTGATTGTGCTGTACGGGCTTGCGGCCCTCATCGGCTTCGCGGGCTTTGGGATTTATAAGGATTTGATCGTATGGTCGATCTGGTGCCTTGTGTGCGCTGCGCTGGCATTCGTCTCCAGCAGGAAGAAGTAGGCGGACAAGGCATAAGAAAAGGGGACTGGCAGAGGCAGTCTCTTTTTTGACCACATATTTCCGGTCTGAATGGCGAAATTCAGAGCAAGACAGTGTCATACATCGTCAAAACCATGACAAAGAAGAAAAGGAGCAGGAAATCCACAATCGCGATGCCCAATATGCGCAGGGCCAGGTTCCGGCTCCGGCAGAGCGGGGTGTGGGCGTGTATGCCCCTGTAATCTGCCGAGAAGAAAGTGGCGCTTAAAAAGAACAGCAGGGAGAGGATGCGCTCCAGCTGCTGCCTGGGGCCGGATACGCCCTCCACCTCCATGGTCAGACATGCCCAGAACATCATGGGATACCCGATTGCACCCAGGAGCATGAAGAGCACGTTCTGTCTGCGGAAGCCCGGCGGCAGGAAGGATTTCCAGCCATCCGCATCTGCCTGCCGCCGGGATTTCCGCTGCCAGCTTTCCAGGGCTTTCTGCACATCCAGAGCGGAGGAATACCGCTCTGAGCGCTCCATCATGATACATCTGCGTATGATGGAGGCCAGTGGGCCGGAGACCGTGCATTCGTGGGAAAGCTCTCCGGAGAGCAGCAGGTTCATGAGGATGCCCAGGGCATAGATGTCCGTCTGGGCATCGGAGGCGCCGAAGCCGTATTGCTCCGGTGCGGCAAAGCCGGGCGTGCCCATGAGCACGGTATCCTTTGCCGAAGCGCCTCCGGCGCATTTCGCGGCATTGAAGTCGAGGAGCTTCAGGATGCCGTCTGAGGTGACGATGATGTTGGCCGGCTTTAAGTCGCGGTGGATGATAGGGGGATTGCAGCTGTGCAGGGAATGGAGGATGCCGCACAGCTGTACCATGTACTCCACGACCTGAGCCTCCGGCAGGGCCTTTTGGGCATCCAGGAGCTCCTGAAGACTGGTGCCGGGGATGTACTCCTCTATCAGGGTCAATACGGCATCCTCCTCCACGGCTTCATAGATGCGGGGGATGCCGGGCAGAGGATGCTCCATGAGTTGCCGGAATACAGAAATGTTATATACGCTCAATAGTTTTTGGACATAAAACTTCCCGGTCTCCTGATGCTGGATCAGGCAGATGCCATGCTCCGGATTAATGTCGGCTACCTTTTTGTAATAGGACAGGGCAAGGGAATCTGTGAGCGTCATGGGACTCCTCCTCGGTAGAAGCTGATGGAACTATTATAATCTGCCGCAGGGAGGGGCGCAAGTCAAAGATTTTAGTATCAGGAGAAAGATAAAATGAGTGGGAAATCAACCGAAAAACTGGAGGACATCCTAAAGAACGCCTACACCTTCGAAGCCGGAAAATACCTGAAGGAGAACGAAGAAAGCCTCCTGCGGGAGGACAGGCCCTTCTGCGCCTACATAAAGGAGCTGATCCGGGAGAAGAACCTGCGCCAGCAGGACATCTTCATCCAGGCGGATATCCCGGAGCGCTATGGCTACAAGCTCCTGTCCGGGGAGAAGCGCACCCGCCAGAGGGACGTGATACTGCGCATCTGCTATGCCGCGGAGCTGACGCTGGAGGAGACCCAGCACGCCCTGATGCTCTATGGCATGTCCCCGCTGTACGCAAGGATTCCGCGGGATGCCGTCCTGATGATAGCTTTCAACCGCCACGCCGGCAATATCCTGGACGTGAACGCCATGCTGAAGGAGCAGGGGATGGAGCTGCTGCGCACCAGTGGAGCGCTGGAGTGAGACAGAAGCGGAGCCTGGCATGGAGCGGCCCTGCGGTCTGGAGCCGTCCGATGAAAAACTCCGGGAACCCGCCCGCAGGCGGACTTCCCGGAGTTTCGCATACATGGATATCAGGCCCTGCCAGATCTTACATCTGCCCGTCCGCGGCTGCCCCTGCCTGGTCGGGATCCACTGCCGTGTGCTCGCAGCTATTGTAGCGCAGCTGCAGGAACTGGGTGCGGTCCTTGTTGTAGAGCTTCTTCAGCTCATCGGAATAGCCCACCACCACCCAGGGCAGCGTGGCGTTGAAATAGTTCAGCATATCCTGGGACACGGCCTCGTTGGCCACGGCGAAGGTAAGGCCCTTGGGAGCGGTCTCGCCGTACACCATCACATTGTAGGTGGTGCCGGTCTTGACGCCGTTGGTGCGGTGGGTCACGGTATTCTGGTAAGCCCACATCATCTTGTTGTTGGGGATCGCCCTGGGGATGGAGCCCGACATATAGTAGGTCATCAGCTTGCCCACCCGCAGCGTGCCCTTCTTGTCGAAGAACTTGGCGTTCCTGAAATCGGATTCGACAGAGCTCTCCGTGAAGCCCGCGTCCGCGATGTCCTTGTGGAGCTTCTTCAGGGAGCCGCCGCTGGCCGCGCTGGCGATCCGGATGATGCCGTAGATCAGGAGGACGACGCCCGCCACGAACAGCACTATGTAGATCATGGTGGCAGGCTGCCAGATGTAATCAATGTAATAAGGAAGCGTCTCCGCCTCGATATCTTCATCCGTCCAATCCACATCCTTGAAGAAATCCTTGAAATAATACATCTCTTCGCTGTCCAGCTTCTTGATTTTGCCGTAGAAGGTCATGGGAGTGGTCTCGCGGCCCTCCACGGTAGCCAGTGCCATGGCGTCCAATTCGCTCCCGTATCTGGCGGGAACCTTGATGGACAGGAAGCGGTCGTCCAGCGCCTCGCCGTCCCTGGTCAGGATGATGTAATAATAATCTGTGGTAGTTTTGGCATGGGTCTTGGTGTTCTCGGAATACGCTTTCAGATAACAGCCGAAATTGTAGGCCAAATCGATTTTTACCACTTGATTTTTGATCTCCTCCGGCGCCAGGCTTGCGAAATCCGTATAGCCCGTGACCACCTGGAGCGCGTCCATGGCATTCCACCCCGCCAGTCCCAGACCTGCCAGGATCAGGATGATGGACCAGGCGAGAGTGCTCTTCAATGCCCGTTTCTTCAACTCTTCAAACATGTTTTTTCCCTCCGAATTATTTATAAAAATATGTAAAAAAAGTTATTTCCATTCTATCACCGGCATTTTGAAACCGCAAGATGCAGCTTATATAATTTTTTATAAAAAATAAAGACAAATTTTACAATATCGGGAGGCATCTTAGACGGAAAGGCCCACAGAAAGGCCCACAGTTCCTCAAATAGCTTGAAAAAGCCGTGGAATCTGATATAATGGGAAGGATGATGATAAGCGGCTCCGGGGATCCGTAAGGAGAAGCGGAAAATAACAGGAAAGAGAGAGGAAACGGAATGAAATTCAAGGATATGCCATATGAGCGCGTGGACTTCGAGAAGGTGGAGCAGGAGATGAGGGCCCTGATGGAGGCCTTCGACAGCGCGAAGGACGGCGAGGAGCAGTTCGCGGTGCATCAGAAATATTATGCCCTGACGGACAGGGTGGGCACCCAGATGACCATCGCCCACATACGCTACGACGCGGACACCACGGACGAATTCTACAGCGCGGAGCATGATTATTACAATGAGAAATCCCCCATCTACCACAATCTGGCCCTGGAGTACGAGAAGAAGCTCTACGCCTCCCCCTACCGGGACAAGCTGGTGGAGAAGATTGGCCCTGTGGCCTTCAAGAACATGGAGATCGCCCAGAAGGCCATGGACGAGCGGCTGATCCCCCTGATGCAGGAGGAGAACAATCTCACCACCGAGTACAGCAAGCTGATTGCGGGCGCCAAGATCCCCTTCGACGGGCAGGTATTGAACTTGTCCCTGCTGCGCCCCTACACCGTGCACCAGGACAGGAGCGTGCGCGCCGCCGCCTGGAAGGCCCAGAGCGAATTCTTCGCCGCCAATGCCCAGACCCTGGACGAGATCTACGACAAGCTGGTGAAGAACCGCACCGCCCAGGCCAGGGAGCTTGGGTACGACAATTACCTGGAGCTGGGGTACTACCGCATGTGCCGCAACTGCTACGGGCGTGAGGAGGTGGAGAACTTCCGGAAGCAGGTGAAGGAGGATTTCGTGCCCTTCGCCGAGAAGCTCCACGACCGCAGGAGGCAGCGCCTGGGCCTGGAGAAGCTCAGCTGTATCGACACGGCCGTCTACTTTAAGGAGGGCAATCCCGCGCCCCTGGGCACGCCCCAGGAGATTCTGGAGGCCGGGCGGAAGATGTACGGCGAGCTCTCCCCGGAGACAAGGGAATTCTACGATTTCATGATGGAAAATGAACTGTTCGACGTACTTGGGCGCAAGACCAAGCGGGCCGGGGGCTACATGACCTATATGCCCGTGTACCAGGCTCCCTTCGTGTTCGCCAATTTCAACGGCACCAGCGGGGACGTGGACGTGATCACACACGAGTGCGGCCACGCGTTCCAGGGGTGGCTCTCCGGCAAGGATCCCATCAGGGAGCACTCCGACATCACCATGGAGACCGCGGAGATCCACTCCATGTCCATGGAGTTCTTCGCCCAGGAATGGATGCCCCTGTTCTTCGGGGAGCGGGCCCGGGACTATATCGAGATGCACCTGGAGGACGCGGCGGCCTTCATCCCCTACGGCTGCATGGTGGACGAGTTCCAGCACATCGCCTACGGGAACCCGGACATGACCCCGGCCCAGCGCCACGAAGCCTGGCTTGCGCTGGAGCGGCAGTACAGGCCCCACCAGGACTACGGCGACGATCCCTTCTTCGGGAAGGGCGGCTTCTGGCAGAGGCAGCAGCATATCTACACCTCCCCTCTGTACTACATCGACTACAGCCTGGCCCAGAGCTGCGCGCTGCAGTACAAGGTGAAGATGGACGCGGATTTTGAGGGGGCCTGGGCCAGCTATCTGAAGCTTTGCAGGCTCTCCGCCAGCGATTTCTTCACGAATATGGTAAAGGAAGTGGGCCTGGACAGCCCCTTTGAGGCCGGCTGCATGAAAAATATCGTGGAAAAGCTTGAAAAATATGTGAAATAGCTTTTCGGACGCGCGAAATCATGGTAAAATAAGTCGGTATCGGCGGCAAGGGCTGATATGCGATACGGGACCGGACGGAAACCGGGAAGGAACCGGACAGGAACTGGAACGGACAGGAACTGGAACCGGACAGGAACTGGAAATAAGAAAGGAGACATTCGGCATGTCCAAGAAAGAGACACAGAATGCAGATCAGGCACCGGAAAAGGTGATGACGAAATATGATTTGAAGATGCAGCGGAGAAAGGAGGAGAAGGAGAGGGCGGAGAAGAGCAGGCGCAGGGACAATATCCTGGGCATCGTGATCGTGGCGGCGCTTGTGTGCCTGGTGGCGTCCTTCCCCATCCGCAACTACCTCACGGTGCACGGCAGCTACGTGAAGGTGAATGGAGAGGACGTATCCAAGGTGGAGTTCGACTACAATTACAATGTGGCGGTGAGCAATTACCTGAGCCAGTACGCCTATTACCTGTACATGATGGGCATAGATCCCACCAGCGACTTCACCTCCCAGATGTATTCCGATACCCTGACCTGGGGAGACTATTTCCAGCAGATGGCCGTGGAGAACATGATCAGGAACAAGAGCCTGCTGGCGGCGGCAAAGGCGGAGGGCTTCGCCTACGATACCGCCGAGGATTACGCCATGTACAGGGAGTCCCTAGAGAAGGCGGCTTCCGAGAACAACGCCACGGCGAAGAGCTACCTGAAGGAGCTGTACGGCCCCTATGCCACGGAGTCCAGGCTGAAGCCCTATGTGGAGGAGACTCTGTACCTGGCGGGGTATTATGACGAGCTGGCCGAGCGCCAGACCCCTTCCATGGAGGATATCCAGGCCTACTATGAAGAGAACAAGGCCAGTTATGATTCCGTGGACTATTATCTGATGACCGTGGACGCGGAGCTGCCCACCGAGCCCACAGAGCTGGCGGATCCCGTGGAGGAGACCGAGGGCGAAGAGGAGGCCGGGGCAGAGGACGGCGCCGAGGGCGGGGAGGAGCAGGCCTACCAGCCCTCTGAGGCGGAGATAGAGGCGGCCATGGCGGAGGCCAAGGAGAAGGCCGACGGGGCAGTGGACACCGTGAAGGCAGACGGCGAGCTGCAGGAGAACGTGAAGAAGAGCGCCGCCACCTATCTGCTCCAGGACTGGCTGTTCGACGAGGAGAGGAAGGCCGGGGACTCCACGGTGATCGAGGACTCCACCGGGCACCGCTATTATGTGGTGGAATTCGCAGGCCGTTATCTGGACGAGGTGCTCTCCTCGGATATCCGGGTGGTGGTGACGGACGCGGAGAACGGACAGGCCATCCTGGACGAGTGGAGCGCGGGGGCTGCCACGGAGGAGAGCTTCGCGGAGCTGTGCGACAAGTACAACGACCCCGCCGTGACGGTGACGGAGGGCGGCCTGCTGGAGGCTGTGACATCCTCCTCCGTGCCGGCCGACATCAACGCCTGGATCCGTGACGAGGCCAGGGCCGTAGGTGACACGGCTGTCATTTCTCCCGAAGGGGAGGAGAACACCTTTGTGGTGTACTACAGCGGGACCAATGAGGCGGAGTGGATCCTGAGCATCCGCCAGACATTGATCGGCCAGCGGATGAACGAGTATGTGGAGGAGCTGACGGCCGACGGCAAGGTGGAGGATCCCAAGGGGAACCTGCGCTACCTGGAGGTGCAGGCGGAGGCGGAAGCCGCTGCCCAGGAATCCTCCGCGGCGGCCGAGGGGGAGGGCTCCTCTGAGGACGCAGGCTCTGAGGAAGGCTCCGAGGCCTCCGGCGATGCTGGGGAATCCTCAGAGGCCGCAGGCGCATCAGAAGAGACAGGAAGCCAGGAAGGCTCCGAAGCCTCCGACGGCGCTGAGGGCTCCTCAGAGGACGCAGGTTCTGAGGAAAGCTCCGAAGCCTCCGATGGCGCTGGGGAATCCTCAGAGGACGCAGGCGCATCGGAGGAGGCAGAAAGCCCGGAAGACTCCGGGGAAGCCGGAGAATAAGGCGCGGAAGGCGGTGGGGCTCCTCACCGCCTTTTGCCTACACATGCCCGTGGGCGGTGCCGCGGGCAGGGCGCGGAGAGGGACATTTTCCCGCAGGAGGCCTCTGCCCCGGACAAAAAGGGGGAGGCGGATACGGCGGATGGAGGACAGGGAGGCTGACATGAGAGTGAAAGCGCTGGTATTGGACATTGACGGCACGCTGACGAATTCCGGGAAGGAGATCGCCCCGGCCACGAAGGCGTGCATCCTGGACGCACTGGAGAGGGGCCATAAATGCGTGCTGGCCTCGGGCCGCCCGGCGCATGGCTGCGGCCGCTACGCCCGGGAGCTGGAGCTGGAACGGTACGGCGGATACCTGCTCTCCCACAATGGGGCCCGGATCGTGGCCTGCGGCACCGGGGAGACGATCTACGAAAAACCCCTGCCCCTGGCCGCCCTGCCCGGCCTGTACGCCTTTGCGGCGGAGCATGGCTGCGGGCTGGCCACCCATCAGGGGGACACGGTGATCTCCGCCTTCGCGCCGGACAGATACGTGTCCTGGGAGGCCCATATCAACGGGATGCCCGTAAAACAGGCGGAGGATTTCGTGGGATACGTGGATTTCCAGGTCTTCAAATGCTTCATGACAGCGGAGGACGAAAGGGCCGCTGCCCTGGAGAAGGAGCTGCAGGCGCTGTACGGGGAAAGCCTGGGCATCTACCGCTCCGAGCCCTATTTCATCGAAATCGTGCCCAGGGGCGTGGACAAGGGCAGCTCCCTGGCCATGCTCGCGGAGCATATGGGCATGGCCAGGGAGGACGTGATCTGCTGCGGGGACGGCTTCAACGACATCCCCATGCTGCGCTGGGCCGGCGTGGGCGTGGCCATGGGGAATGCCGGACAGGCGGTGAAGGACGCGGCGGATTACGTGACGGGCACCAACGATGAGGACGGGCTGGTGGAGGTCATCCGGCGGTTCGTGCCGGCGGACGGGGCATAAGGAGCGGGAAGGCAGGCAGCGTCCGGAGGCGCAGGACAGAATCGGCAAGGAGGTTTCGACAGGGCCATGGAACAGGATATCAGGATAACATTGCCCCTGAAGGGGAAGCATATCATAGAGACCCTCCGGCAGGCGGGCTTCGAGGCCTATGCGGTAGGCGGCTGCGTGCGGGACTCCATTCTGGGCAGGGAGCCCCAGGACTGGGACATCACCACCTCCGCCCCGCCGGAGCGGGTGAAGGCCCTTTTCCCCAGGACGATCGACACCGGGCTGCAGCATGGCACAGTCACCGTCATGCTCCAGGGGGAGGGCTTCGAGGTGACCACCTACCGGATCGACGGGGCCTACGAGGACAGCAGGCATCCCAGCCAGGTGACCTTTACCGGGGAGCTGGGGGAGGATCTGCGCCGCAGGGACCTGACCATCAATGCCATGGCCTACAACGACGAGGCCGGGCTGGTGGACCTCTTCGGCGGCATGGCAGACCTGGAGGCCGGGGTGGTGCGCTGCGTGGGGGATCCCCGGGAGCGCTTCCGGGAGGACGCCCTGCGCATCCTGCGTGCCATCCGCTTCGCCGCCCAGCTGGGATACGGCATAGAGCGGGAGACGGCGGCAGCCATGGAGGAGCTTGCGCCCTCTTTGTGCAGGATCAGCGCGGAGCGGATCCAGGTGGAGCTGGTAAAGCTTCTGGTGTCGCCCCATCCGGATTTCCTGCGGATCGCTTATGACATGGGTGTCACAAAAGTCTTCCTGCCGGAGCTTGACAAGGCGTGTGAGACCCCTCAGAACCATCCTCACCACTGCTACAGCGTGGGGGAGCACATCCTGAAGTCCCTGGAGCATGTGGAGCCGGACAAGGTGCTGCGGCTTGCCATGCTGCTCCACGACATCGGCAAGCCCGCCGTGCTCACCGTGGACGGGGAGGGCAGGAGCCATTTCCACGGCCATGCGGCGGTGAGCGCCCGGATGGCGGAGGACATCCTGCGGCGGCTGAAATTCGACAATGACACCATCCACAGGGTGTGCAGGCTGGTGCTGCACCATGACTACGGCAATGGCGCGGAGATAGACATCCGCATGGCCCGCAGGGCCATGCACAGGATAGGCGAGGAGAGCTTTCCGGCGATCTTCGCCGTCAAGTGGGCCGACATCCTGGCCCAGAGCGGATATATGCGCCGGGAGAAGCTGGCCATGCTGGAGAAATGGCAGGATGTCTACAGGGAGATCCTGGACAGGAACCAGTGCGTATCCCTGAAGACCCTTGCGGTGGGCGGCTCCGACCTGCTGGCTGCGGGCTGGAAGCCCGGGAAAGAGCTGGGGGAGGTCCTGCAGCGCCTTCTGGAGCTGGTGCTGGAGGAGCCTGAGCGCAACACGAAGGAGGCCCTGCTGGCCGCGGCGGAAGAATATCGCAGGTAAAACGGGCAGGGAAAGTTCTGCTTTCAGAAATCCTCTCATATGATAGGTTATGAACCAAACTGAACACAGGGCGGAAGAAACCAATCAGGAGGGGACGGTAATGAACGACAGGGCGGCTGAGTTGCTGGAGCAGTATGAGATTGAGGTGCTTCGTACCAGAAAGGGCCGGGGCGCGATTCTGTGCGACACCGACAGGGGATGTCTGATTTTCAGGGAATATTCGGGAAGCCTGGACAGGATCAGGCTTCAGGACAGATTGCTCCGGCAGATAGAGGATGCGGGGCTGGTGCGCGTGGAGAGCATCATCCCCGACAGGGAAGGGTCGCTTCTGGTAAAGGACGCGGACGGCACCGGGTATGTGCTGAAGACATGGCAGGAGGGCCGGGAGTGCAGCGTCCACGACAGGGGGGAGTGCGTGGAGGCGGTCAGGCTCCTGGCCAGGCTCCACGGGAGCATGGAGCTGCCCGGGGACACCCCCAATCTTCCAGTGGCTTTTTCTCCGGAGAAGGAGTATGATAAACACAATAAGGAGCTGAAGCGGGTGCGCAAGTACCTGCAGCAGAAGGGGCAGAAGACATGGTTCGAGACCAGTCTGCGGAAGGTATTCGACTCCTTCCTGGAGGAGGCCCTTGCCGTGACGGAGCAGTGGCGGGAATACTGCGGCACGTTCCAGGGGGAGGGACAGGAGCCTGCCCGGAAAGCGGACAGGGTGGCTTTCTGCCACGGGGACTACCAGTACCACAACATCCTCCAGGGGGTGGGCGGGTGGTTCGTGGTGAATTTCGAGAAATGCATGTGCGACGCCCCTATCCGGGACCTCTATCTGCTGCTGCGCAAGCTCCTGGAGAAGAGCAACTGGTCCGTGGCCCTGGGGGAGGAGCTGCTCTCCGCCTACGAGAGGGAGCGCCCCATACCGGCGAGGGACTGGATCGACCTGTACTACAGGCTGGCCTATCCGGAGAAGTTCTGGAAGATCGTGAACTTCTACTACAACTCCGGAAAGGCGTGGATTCCCGGGAAGAACCAGGAGAAGCTGGAGCGGGTCATCGAGCAGGAGAAGGGGAAGCAGCGGTTTCTTGATCAGATATTCCGGGACGTGGGGGCGCGGTAAGCCCCGGGGCCCGGCAAGGCTGTACGAAAAGGAAGACAGAGGAAAGATGCGATACAGGAGAGACAGAAAGAAGACAGGGTGCAGGGGGAAAGGACTGGCGGCGGTCATTATGACAGTGCTGTCACTTTCCGCCTGCACATTGCCCTTCACAGGGCAGGATCCGGACCCGTTTCTGAAGGAAGACGGGGCGGCGTCCCAGGAGCGGGCGGACACGGGCTTCGTGGTCCCGGGCCCGGAGAGCTTCGACTCGGCGGATACGGCAGTCCTGGTGGGCGTGGACGGCGAGGAGGGCACTGTGACCCTGCTGAACCTGGAGCTGGGCAGGAACTATACCCTCGCCATGGACGGCACCACCAGGCTCTATGACAAATACGGGGACGCGGTCTCCATCGGTCAGATAGAGAAGGGGGACATCGTGGACGTGACCTTCCTGAAGTCCAAGAAGCACCTGACCACCATGCGGCAGTCGGTGAACAGCTGGACCTACGCGGACGTGGAGCGCTATGAGGTGAACCCGGTGAGGGGGGAGGTGACCATCGGCCAGGAGACCTATAAGCTCACCTCCAACACCCAGTACCTGTCGGAGGGCATGAAGATAGAGCTGATGGACCTGAACCCGGCGGACACGCTGAGCTTCCAGGGCATCGGGAACCAGATTCTGAGCGTGCGGGTGGAAAAGGGGCATGGCTACCTGCGGCTGGAGGGCGATGAGAAATTCGTGGGCGGCTGGATAGAGGTGGGCCAGTCGGTGATACAGCGGATTACGGAGGACATGCTGCTGGTGGTGGCGGAGGGGGATTACCAGGTGAACATCTCCCACAAGGGCGGAGGCGGCGTCAAGAGCGTGCGGGTGGACCGCAACCAGGAGACGCTGCTGGACATCAGCGACCTGGAGATCCCCGAGCCCCAGACGGGCACCGTGCTGTTCTCCGTAAACCCCGCCGACGCGGAACTGTACGTGGACGGCGGGCTGGTGGACGCCTCCGTGCCCCAGACGCTGGAGTACGGTCTGCACCAGCTGATCGCCAGGGCGGAGGGGTATCATTCCATCACCCAGTACATCCGGGTGGCCCAGGAATCCCTGGCCTTTGAGCTGACATTGGAGGAGGCGGACGCCGGGGAGTCCCAGGAGCCCTCGGATAGCGACAGCTCCACGGTTCCCACGGACACCACCACGGACTATTATAAGGTGTACGTGGACGCGCCGGAGGGAGCGGAGGTGTACCTGGACGGCAGCTATGTGGGGATCGCCCCCTGCAGCTTCCGGAAGGTGGAGGGCACCCATACCATCATCCTGCGGAAGGCGGGCCATGAGACCAGGAGCTATACGATCCAGGTGGACAATGAGGAAAAGGACATCTCCTTCTCCTTCGCGGACCTGGCGGCATACGCCACGGAATCCACCGGCTCCCAGGAGAGCAGCAAATCCTCCCAGGAGAGCGGAGGATCCTCCCAGGAGAGCGAAGGGTCCTCCCAGGAGACGAAAGAGTCCTCCGGGGAGTCCGAAAGCGCCTCCTCCTCCGGCTGAGCCCGCAAGGCCCGGCCCTGCTGGACTTTAGAAGATTCGTTGTGAATATTTGCGTAAAATGCCTTGACAAACCAGGGAAAACCATATATATATATTTATAGGCGTTTCAGAGGGATAACTTAGAAATGTACACCAACAAAGAAAACTCATTATAGGAGGGTTCAATATGAACAAAACTGAATTGACCGCAGCAATCGCCGAGCAGGCTGGGATTTCCAAGAAGGACGCAGAAAAGGCTTTGAAGGCTTTTACGGATGTGGTTGCTGACGAACTGAAGAAGGGTGAGAAGGTTCAGCTGGTTGGCTTCGGGACTTTCGAGGTAGTGGAGAGAGCGGCCAGAGAAGGCAGGAATCCCCAGAACGGCGAGCCCATGCCGATTGCTGCTTCCAAGGCTCCTAAGTTCAAGGCTGGCAAGGCTTTAAAGGATATGGTGAACGAGTGATAGCATCAGCCAATATGTGATGAGTTCAAAGCCCGGTGGAGAATGTGCTCCGGGCTTTTTGCGTCCTATTCGGCTGGCATGGGAAAGGCGTGGAGTTATGAGATTGGATAAATACCTGAAGGTGTCCAGACTGATCAAGCGGCGCACCGTGGCCAACGAGGCCTGCGACGGCGGCCGGGTGACGATCAACGGCAGGGTGGCCAAGGCCTCCGCCGAGGTGAAGCAGGGGGACGTGATCGCGATCTCCTTCGGCAACCGGGAAGTGAAGGTGGAGGTGCTGGATGTACAGGAGACCGTGAAGAAGGAGGCGGCCGCTGAGCTTTTCCGCTACCTGTGACCGTAAAATCTGCCGGGCGCGTGTTCTAACCTGCCCGTCCCCCTCATATATTTTATTCAGACGACGGAAAAACCGGACAGAGGTTTCCGGCAGGGGGGAGGGCCTTATGGAGGATCTGAGCGGAAGCGCGCGCATGCACAAGGTGGCCATGACCAATCGGAGGAGCTGCACCATAGGCGGCGTGAAGGATGTGCTTTCTTTCGATATACATGAAATTCTCCTGGAGACGGAGCAGGGGATGCTGATGATCAAGGGGGATGAGCTGCATGTCAGCCGCCTGACCCTGGAGAAGGGCGAGGTGGACATCGACGGCCGGATCGACAGCCTCACCTATTCCGACGCGGGCGCCGTGGGCCGCAAGGGCGAGTCCCTGCTGACCCGCCTGTTCAGGTGAGCCTATGGTGGACGAGAACGTGTTCCTCCTGCACTCCCTGCTCATGGGCATCTTCATCACCTTCGTGTACGATCTGCTGCGGATCTTCAGGCGGGTGGCGCCCCACGGGCATTTCCTGGTGTCGCTGGAGGACCTGGCTTTCTGGGTGTACTGCGGCGGGGAGGTCTTCCTGCTGATGTACCGCGAGAGCAACGGGACCCTGCGGTGGTTCGCCGTGCTGGGGGCCCTGGCGGGGATGTTCTTCTATAAGAAGACAGTCAGCCCGCTGCTGGTGAGATACGCCTCCCTGATGCTCACGAAGCTCCTGGCCCTCCTGAAAAAGGTCCTGGGCTGGCTGTGGAAGCCCTTCGGCCTGGCGGGCAGGAAGACGGGCAGCGCGGTACACAAGGCCGGAGGGCGGTTCAGGAGGCGGATGGGGAAATTGCGCCGGGCCGTGAAATTAAGGTTGACGTTTTTCCTGAAAGCATTTAAAATGAACTTCAAGACTTGAAACGGGGGTGCGTATGGCGAGAAGGCAGAGGGGTGCATACAGAAAGAGACAGCAGAACCGTTTCAGCATGTTCCTGGCAACGCTGGTGGTGGTGCTCATTTTGGTGCTGGTAGGCGTCAAGAGCATAGAGCTGCGGGACAAGATCGACCAGAAGAGGACGGAGGCGGCCCAGCTGGAGGCCCAGATAGAGGCGGAGATGCAGCGCACCCTGGAGATCGAGGCCCTGGGCAAGGAGGTACAGACCAAGGGATATATCGAGGACGTGGCCAGAGAGAAGCTTGGACTTGTGTATGAGGATGAGATTCTTTTTAAACAGGATAAATAGGAAGCGGCAGCGGGATGATGAGCGGGAGCGTGAGGCCCCCGCTTTTTTTGTCGCAAAACTTTAAGGGGGGAGATCCTTGTTTTTGACAAAAAATGGGGGAGGCGCTCCGTATAATAAGTACCGCTGCGGGGCTTTGGGCGGTCCGATGCCCGGGCCGACAGCGGAAAGGTGTGGATATGGCATGATGAGGAGAAAAAGGGAGGAGAAGGAGCTGCAGACGGCGCAGGTATCGGATCTGTGCAGGCGCAGGCTCCTGGGCTATGCGGACAGCTTCCATGAGCTGGCCCGGAGCTATGACCGCGAATTCGTGCCGGAGACGGACGACAGGGAGGCAGTCCTGGCACAGCGCAGGCTCTGGGAGAGCCGGCAGATCATCAGCGGTCATCTGGAGGAAATGGCGAAGATCATGACGGAGGCGGCCTGCGAGGTGCTGTCCTTCCATCCTATGGAGAACAGGAAGAGGCGGCTGCTGACCCAGGCCCTGGCGGAGGAGGGGATACAGGTGGAGAGCCCCAACTACCTGCCCAGGGAGGACGGCAGGCAGGCGGTGGTGCTGACCATGAGGACCCAGAGGGGAGGGAAGGTGTCGGCGGAGGACGCGGCGGACATGATCTCCGTGCTGCTGGACAGGAGGCTGATGCCTGCGGCGGACACCCCCTATGTGGTGGAGCCGGATCCCCAGAGCTTCATCCTGGAGGAGGAAGCGGGATTCCTGGCCCTGACGGGATTTGCCAGGGCGACGAAGGAAGACGAATCTGTCTCCGGCGACAACTACGCCGTGGTGGAGTCCGAGCGGGGCAGGGTGACGGTGATGCTCTCGGACGGCACGGGCTCGGGGGAGAGGGCAGGGAAGGACAGCGAGCGGGTGCTGGATCTGATGGAGAAGATGCTGGAGGCCGGATACGACATCGACGCCGCCATCAACATGGTCAATACGGCCCTGTTCGCCGCGGGGGAGGACATCAACCACCCCACGCTGGATATCTGCGACATCGACCTCTATGACGGAAGCTGCCAGCTTCGGAAGGTGGGCGGAGCCGCCACATTCCTGAAGCGGGGCCAGGAGGTGGAGCGGGTGGCCATGGGGAACCTTCCCCTGGGCATCTTCGGCCAGATGGAGATCCTGCCGGTGGAGCGCAGGCTGCAGGACGGGGATTATCTGATCATGGTGTCGGACGGGGTGGTGGATGCCTTTGGGGAGGAGTATGAGGATTCCATGGGCAGCGTGATCGCCGGGATACAGGAGTGCAGCCCCGGGGAGATCGCGGAGCGGCTTCTTCGGTTCGCCCTCTGCGCCAGCGGGGGCCGGATCCGGGACGATATGACCATAGGGGTGATCGGCATATGGAAGACCTGATTTTTTCCGGGAGCATTTGACTTTTTCCCTGTTTTGGGATAAGATTTGATGCATGGGAATCAGGGAAGAGACAGAAAAAAAGGTGTTTGCCTATATAGAGGAGCAGGGCATGTTCTCCGCCGGGGATCGCATAGTGGCCGGGGTGTCCGGGGGAGCGGACTCCGTCTGCATGCTGGCATTGCTTCTGGCCTGGCGGGAGAGAAGGCCGCTTTCGCTGGCGGTGGCCCATGTGAACCACGGGCTGCGCCGGGAGGCGGGGGAGGACGCCGGATATGTGGAGGAGCTGTGTAGGCGGGAGGGAATCCCCTTCTTCCTGACGGAGAGCGACGTGCGCCGGACGGCCCTGGAGGAGGGCTGCTCGGAGGAGGACGCGGGCAGGAGGATCCGCTACAGGGCCTTCCGGGAGGCGGCCGGGCGGACGGGCGCGGACAGAGTGGCCGTGGCCCACAACAGCGATGACAACGCGGAGACCATGCTGTTCCACCTGTTCCGGGGCAGCGGCCCGGCGGGGCTCGGCGGCATCGCGCCCCTGCGCCGGGAGGAGGGCGGGCTGTGGATCCTGCGGCCCATCCTGTGCCTGGAGCGCCGGGAGGTGGAGGCGTATCTGAGGGAGCGGGGAATCGCCTGGCGCAGGGACAGCACCAATGAGGGGGACGATTACTGCCGGAACCGCATCCGCCACCACATCCTGCCCTACGCGGGGGCGGAGGTGTCGGCAGGGGCCGTGGGCCATATGCTGCGGACGGCGCAGCTGTTGCGGGAGACGGAGGGGTATCTGCGGCAGCAGACGGAGGAAGCCCTGAGGCAGTGCGCGGTGCGCTATAGGGGCGAAGTGGCCGGAGAGCCGACAGGGATGGGGGCGGATGCCCTGCCTGAGAGCGCCGTTTCGGCAGTGGGCGGCGCGGCAGGGTATCAGGTGGACGTGGAGGCCTTCCTGGGCTTCCACAGGGCCCTGCAGGGGAGGATGCTGCTGGAGCTTTTGAAGCGCCTGTCGCCCACGGGGAAGGACATCCTGGCGGTGCATGTCCAGGATGCGCTGGCCCTGTTCCGGAGGGAGGGGAACCGGTATGTCACCCTGCCCTTCGGCATCACGGCCAGGCGGCAGTACGGCCAGGTGCTGCTGGAGCGCGGGAAGGCCGGGGAGGATGAAGACGGGATGTCGTCATTCCTGGGGGAGCCTGTGGAGGTGTCCCTGACGGAGGCGCTGTTCGGGACGCCCGCGGTCTTTCGCCTGGGGGATTTTGGGGAACTGGAATTTTCCGCTTTTTTCATAAAAAAAGAATGGGAAGTTCCCAAAAATCGGTATACGAAATGGTTCGACTATGATAAAATAGAAGATATGCATTCCATGGAAGAACCTGCAGTCATCCGCAGCCGGGAGCGGGGAGACTACCTCACCATAGCCCGGGGGGCGGGCAACATGGCGCACAAGTCCCTGAAGGAGTACATGATCGGGGAGAAGATACCGAGGCAGCTCAGAGACCGGATACCGGTGGTGGCCCTGGGGAACCATGTGCTGTGGCTGGTGGGCTGGCGGATCGGCGAGGCCTTCAAGGTGAGCGGGGACACGGAGCGCGTGCTGCAGGTGAGGCTGATAAGACAAAACGAAGAGAGCGGAACGGAGGAGAAAGATGTCGGAGCACATTAACGTACTTTTGCCGGAAGAGGAAGTGGACGCAAGGATCCAGGCCATGGGGGAACAGATCAGCAGGGACTACGCGGGGAAGCAGGTGCACCTGATCTGCGTGCTGAAGGGCGGGAGCTTCTTCCTGTGCGAGCTTGCGAAGAGGATCACGGTGCCGGTGTCCCTGGATTTCATGTCGGTGTCCAGCTACGGAGGGGGCACCGAGTCCAAGGGCGTGGTGAAGATAGTAAAGGATCTGGACGAATCGATCCGGGACAAGGACGTGCTGGTGGTGGAGGACATCGTGGACAGCGGAAGGACCTTAAGCTACCTGCTGGAGATGCTCAGGAACAGAGGGCCTAAGTCCCTGCGCCTGTGCACGCTGCTGGACAAGCCGGACAGGCGCGTGGTGGATGTGGACGTGGACTATACAGGATTCCAGATTCCGGACAAGTTCGTGGTGGGCTATGGCCTGGACTATGACCAGAGATACCGCAACCTTCCATACATCGGCATTGTGGAGTTCGATGAGGCGTGACGGGAAGGACGGGATGAACAGGAGGCTTGCAAGTTGAGGCAGAATAGCAGAGGATTCAATTCATATTTTATTTTCATCATCCTGCTCCTGATGGGAGTGGCGCTGCTGACGTCCATGAACGGCTCGGAGGAGGCGTATACGAAGGAGCAGTTCATCGCGGACATGGAGGCGGACAGGGTATCGGAGGTGGTGGTCAGGCCCAACAGCGAGGTGCCCACGGGATACCTGGCCGTGGAGCTGAGGAGCGGCGCGGAGCGGAAGCTGTACGTGACGGACATCGGGGAGGCGGAGGCACTGGTCAGGGACCACGGGTTCGACCCGGTGGTGAAGGACGTGCCCAGGGAGGGGTGGGTGCTGACCACTTTGGTGCCCATGCTGATCGTGCTGGCGGTGGGCATCTTCCTGTTCATGATGATCAACGCCCAGAATGCCGCGGGCGGCAACGGCAAGATGATGAACTTCGGCAAGAGCCGGGCCAGGCTGTCCATGGGGGACAAGAACATCACCTTTGAGCAGGTGGCCGGGCTGAAGGAGGAGAAGGAGGAGCTGGAGGAAATCGTGGATTTCCTGAAGGATCCGGGCAAATATATCAAGGTGGGGGCCAGGATCCCCAAGGGCGTGCTCTTAGAGGGCCCTCCCGGGACGGGCAAGACATTGCTGGCAAAGGCTGTGGCCGGGGAGGCCGGGGTGCCCTTCTTCAGCATATCCGGCTCCGATTTCGTGGAAATGTTCGTAGGCGTGGGCGCTTCCCGTGTCCGTGACCTGTTCGAGGAGGCCAAGAAGAACGCCCCCTGCATCGTGTTCATCGATGAGATCGACGCGGTGGCCAGGCGGCGGGGCACCGGCATGGGCGGCGGCCACGACGAGAGGGAGCAGACCCTGAACCAGCTGCTGGTGGAGATGGACGGCTTCGGCGTCAACGAGGGCATCATCGTCATGGCGGCCACCAACCGGGTGGACATCTTAGATCCCGCCATCCTGCGCCCCGGGCGCTTCGACAGGAAGGTGGCCGTGGGGACACCGGACGTCAGCGGCAGGGAGGACATCCTGAAGGTGCACTCCAAAAACAAGCCTCTGGCGGAGGACGTGGATCTGAAGCAGCTGGCCCAGACCACGGCGGGCTTCACCGGGGCCGACCTGGAGAACCTGATGAACGAGGCGGCCATCAACGCGGCCAAGAAGGGCAAGGGCTTCGTGGCGGAGGAGGACGTGGAGAAGGCCTTCGTCAAGGTGGGCATCGGCGCGGAGAAGAAGAGCCGGGTGGTCTCCGACAAGGAGAAGCGCATCACGGCCTACCATGAGGCCGGACACGCCATCCTGTTCCATGTGCTGCCGGACGTAGGGCCTGTGTATACGGTGTCCATCATCCCTACGGGCGCAGGCGCGGCGGGCTATACCATGCCCCTGCCGGACAAGGACGAGATGTTCCTGACCAAAGGGCAGATGCTCCAGGAGATCATGGTCTCCCTGGGAGGGCGCATCGCGGAGCAGATCATCTTCCAGGACATCACCACCGGAGCCTCCAGCGACATCAAGAAGGCCACCAAGGTGGCCAGGCGGATGGTGACGCGCTTCGGCATGTCGGACAATATCGGCGTCATCTGCTATGACGATGACGACGACGAAGTCTTCATAGGCCGGGATCTGGCACATGCGAAGGGCCACAGCGAGGCCGTCTCCGGCGAGATTGACAGGGAAGTGAAGGCCATCATCGACGAGTGCTACGCCAAGGCGAAGGAGATCATCCTGGCCAGGGAGGACGTGCTCCATGGCTGCGCGAAGCTGCTGCTGGAAAAGGAGAGGATCGGCAGAGAGGAGTTCGAGGCGCTCTTCCCGGAGGGGGAGGGAACTCTGGAGGCATAGGGCCTATACAAAATAGACAAAAAAAGGATGCATTCTTCGTCAAATTTGTTGGTTTTGGGAGTTGGCAAAACGGGGTCCAGATGGTATTATAATACTCGTAACCCCCAATACATTATATAGTTTTTGCTATACCCCATAAGAAATACCTTCTCTAAAAAGGACAGTCACCCCATGGCTGTCCTTTTTACATGCCCGGATTCGTGTGCCTGTCCGGGATATTTGCCTGTCCGGCTTACAGATTTTCGCTGCCTGTCCCGGCTTTCTCAAGCCGCTTCCGATACAGGATTCCCGTGATGTCCGCCAGAATCCAGCCGATGGGGATGGCGGTCCAGATGCCGTACACCCCGATCCAGGGGACAGGAGCCAGCAGATAGGCCAGCAGAACCCTGGTTCCCAAAGAGATGACCGTGAGCACCAAAGACATCTCCGGCCTGTTGACGCCCCGGTAATATCCGTACAGCAGGAACAATATGCCGATGCCGCAGTAGAAGGCCCCCTCGATCCGCAGATACCCCACGCCCACGGCGATGATCTCCGCCTCCCCGGGGCTGACGAATATCATCATCAGATAGCGGGCGGACAGGAAGATTAGCAGGGACACCGCCAGGCAGAATGCCATGGACACCCGCAGGGCGCTCCCCATCCCCTGCTTCACCCGGTCGTCCCGGCCTGCGCCGTGGTTCTGGGAGATGAACAGCGAGAAGGCGTTGCCGAATTCCTGGGCGGGCATATAGGCGAAGGAGTCGATCTTCACAGCCGCGGCGAAGGCCGCCATCACCACGGGGCCGAAGCTGTTCACCAGCCCCTGGATCATCAGGATGCCGAAGTTCATGACGGACTGCTGGACGGAGGAGGAGAAGGCGAAGCGCAGGATCTCCGCCATGGAGGCCTTCTCCCCGCCCTCCTGGCGCCTGTGGAAGCGCAGTCTGGGCTCTCTGATCCAGGTGTAGGCCATGAGGCCTATGCCCGATACGGCCTGGGCGATCACCGTGGCCGCCGCCGCGCCGCCTATCCCCCAGTGGAAGACCATGACGAAGACCAGATCCAGCACGATGTTCAAAAGCGCGGTGCTGCCCAGGAAATACAGCGGCGCCACGGAATTGCCCACGGCCCGCAGCAGGTAGGCGAAGTAATTATAGAGGAAGACAAAGACAAGGCCCATGAAGATGATCCACACATAGCTGTGCATCATTTCCATCAGCTCGCCGGGAGTCCGCAGGAGGCGCAGGATCGGGCGGCAGAACGCCATCACCAGGAGGTTCAGGGCTACGGTGACCCCGCCGATCAGCAGGAAGGACAGCCGCATTGTGCTCTTCATGCGGGCCTCCTCCTTCCGGCCGAAATAGTAGGAGAACAGGGCGCCGCTGCCCATGGCCATGCCGATCAGGATGGAAGTCAGGAATGTCATCAAAGTGTAGGCGCTTCCCACCGCCGCCAGCGCGTCCGGCCCCAGGAAGCGGCCCACGATCAGGGTGTCCGCGATATTATAAAACTGCTGCAAGAGGTTGCCCAGTATCATGGGGCCTGCGAACAGCAGCATGTTTTTGGTTACGTTTCCTTGTGTCAGGTCTTTTTTCATTTTATCAGTCTTTTATCCTGTCCAGTTCCGTCAGGTTGATGCCAGATGCGGTCAATATCACTTTCAGTTCCACATATCTCTCATGCATTTCGCGATATGCTTCGGAATCTTTGTCGGACAATTTCATATAACGCTGCAGCCTGGAAAATTCTTCTACGTTCCTTTGCAGCATTTCTTTTTCGCTCATATGGCTCCCCCTTGATTTCTTTTATACAAGCGCTTATTCTTTTATTTCATCGATATCTGTCAGGTTCACCCCCGCTACATTCAGAATCGCTTTCAGCGCAAGGTACTCCTTTTTCAATTCGGCGTATGTCTCGGCTGCGTTCTCTTTTCGGGCCAGAAGCATGTACCTCTGGATTTTCTTTAAATCATCAATGGCAGCTTTCGCGATTTCGAGACCGTTTGGCATATGATCACCTGCTTTCTGAAATGCCGTTTCATTGTTTCTGTGACACTTTTATCATAACAGATTTCCGGAAGGGTGTAAAGGCTTTCGGAATCGGAAATGGCGATTGCAAACGGCTGTGGGTGCGGTTATAATGAAGAAGGGCGGGCCCGGCATGTAGCAAAAATGATGCATTGGTGGGTTATGATAGCAATCATGATCGGGGGGGAATTCGTTTTCCATGACGAGACAGGCGGAGGACATGTCAATGGGGAAAAAGAGGACAGCGATTATGGTCGCGTGCATGCTGGCCTGCGGGGGATGCCTGGCGCATCCGGCGAAGGTCCGGGCCCGGGAGGAATCCATTGCGCTGCTGGTGCAGCAGTATGAGGCCTATCGGGAGGCTTTCGAGGCCATTGGATCTGTGGCGGACGTGGAGGAAGCGGGATATGACATCATCGAGGAGCAGCGGTTCCCGGTGCAATTGGAGACCTTCGGCGAGGAGCAGGTGGAGCTGGTGCCCATCCTGCACAGGGGGTACCACAGGCTGGCGATTCTGATCGTGGACGGCAGTGGGAACGTGCTGTTCAAGACCAACCAGCTGGAGACCAACTACAAATATCCGGGGCAGCTTTCCCAGCCCACCAAAAGCCTGGAATCCGTATCCTTTCAGGAGCTGGACCACGACGGGCTGACGGACATCGTATTGATCACCGTATGCGAGAACGACGCCGGGGACTACGCGGGGAAAAGCTACAGGGTGGGGGACGTGCTGTTCCAGCGGGACGGGGACTTCTACCGGGACTGGCGGGTGTCGGACAAGATAAACCGCTTCAGCATGAACAAGAGCGCGGACTTCATCGCCTCCTATGTGGGGGAGGGGAAGTCCACGGAGATCCTCTATACCGCCACCACCCTGAAGGAGCTGCAGGAGCACGGCTTCCAGCTGGTGCGGGAGCACAGCTACACCATAGAGTTCGAGAAGCAGGGCAGCCTCCTGGTGGCCCCGGGCTTCATCACCATGGCGGATTACGATGTGTTCATGATCTACCTGGTGAACGGGGAGGGGGACATCGTCTGGAGCTTCCAGCCCATGGAGGATTACGACAATCTCTACGCCCTGAAGGGGATGGCCTGCCGGGACGTGGACGGGGACGGCATGAAGGATGTGGTGGTGCTGGCCAGGTACAGCTATGCAGGCCCGGAGGGGGAGCAGCTGATCGACACGAAATGCGACATCTACTACCAGCGCACGGACGGGTTCCAGGCGGAGGAGAACTTCGGGGAGATCTATCAGTGCACCGAGGAGGATACCATGGAGGAGCTGGTGGAGATCATCAGAGAATACTGGGGGTGGCCAAAAGAGGAATGATCAAGATACTGATTGTAGACGATGAAAAGTCCATCTGTGACCTGATAGACATCAACCTTTCCGCGGCGGGATACCACTGCAGGAGCGTACAGGACGGGCTGGAAGCCATTGACCTGATCGAGTCGGAGAATTTCGACTTGATCCTTCTGGACATCATGCTGCCCGGGGCGGACGGCTTCGACATCATGGAGTACATCAGGCCCATGCGGATTCCCGTGATATTCATTACGGCGAAGCATGAAGTCAGGGACAGGGTCAAGGGGCTGAAGCTGGGGGCGGAGGACTATCTGGTGAAGCCCTTCGATGTGGTGGAGCTGGTGGCCCGGGTGGAGGTGGTGCTGCGGCGCTACAACAAGACCGAGACCACCCTCACCGCCGGGGACGTGGTGGTGGACACGGAGGCCAGGAAGGTGACCAAGGCCGGGAAGCCCGTGATCCTCACCAACAAGGAGTACGGCCTGCTGGTGCTGTTCATCAGCAACAAGAACATCGCCCTGTTCCGGGAGAACCTCTATGAGAAGGTGTGGGGGGACGAGTACCTGGCGGACAGCCGGACCCTGGACCTCCATGTCCAGAGGCTGCGCCGGAAGATGGGCTGGGAGGAGAACCTGGTGGCCGTGTACAAGGTGGGCTACAGGCTGGAGATCTGAGCATGAAGTTTGTATACAAGATTTTGCTGTGGACGATCATCATCATGGCTGTGGCCTTTGGGCTCAGCGGGTATCTCTTCGTGGACTCCGTCTTCCAGAAATCCATGGAGCGGGAGGTGGCCCAGGCCCTGGACGGCAGCAATATCCTGCGGTTCGCCTTTGAGACGGCGGCCCTGAACATCCCCACGAAGTACAATGTGCTCCAGGACGTGGCAGTGGAGCAGATCGGGGGCAAGCTGGAGAGCAGCGGCCAGGGCACGGAGCGGTATCTGCGCCTGTCCAATGAGGAGAGGGAGGCGCTCTACCAGAGCAACGGCTTCGCCCAGGACACCGGCCTGCTCCAGCAGATCGGCGAGGAGACCAAAATCTGGCAGGTAGTCCGGCAGGAGGGGCGCTACTATGTCCACACGGGGATCATGGTGGACGCGCTGGACAGGAACCTGTACCTGGAGACCCTGGAGGACGTGACGGAGGTGTTCGAGGAGCGCGCCATGGGCTTTGCCGTCTATCGGCGGGTGACCCTGGCCATGCTGGCGTGCAGCTCCATCGTCATGTTCCTCATCTGTACCTGGCTCGCCAAGCCCATCCGCCTGCTCACCGGCGCCACCAGGCGCATGGCCCAGGGGGACTACAGCTACCGGGCCAGGAAGGTCAGCAGCGATGAGCTGGGCCAGCTCACCGTGGACTTCAACAGCATGGCCAATGTGCTGGAGGACACCATCGGAGAATTGCAGGAGGCAGTTCGGTCCAGGGAGGACTTCATCGCCGCCTTCGCCCATGAATTGAAGACACCATTGACTTCCATCATCGGCTACGCGGACCTCCTGCGGTCCAGGAAACTGGACGAGGAGAAGCACTTCCTCTCGTCCAACTACATCTACACAGAGGGGAAGCGCCTGGAGAACATGTCCTTCCGCCTGCTGGACATCATCGTCACCAAGCGGGAGGCCATCGATCCCCAGCCCGTGGCGGCAAAGGTGCTCTTCCAATACCTGAAGGACATGTTCGCCGGGAACAAGGAGCAGAGGATTCGGTTCGCCTTCGGCAGCGGTACCGTATACGCGGAGGCAAATCTCCTGAAATCCGTCCTGCTGAACCTGGTGGACAATGCCTGCAAGGCGTCCAGCGAGGGCGGCCTGGTGGAGGTGCTGGGGAGGCGCCTGGAGGACGCCTACGCCTTCCAGGTGAAGGACTACGGCGTGGGCATCCCCGAGGAGGAGCTGATGAAGGTCACCGAGGCCTTCTACATGGTGGACAAGTCCCGCTCCCGCAGCAGGAACGGGGCGGGACTGGGCCTTGCGCTGTGCGTGGAGATCCTGCGGCTCCATGACAGCGAGCTGGAGATAGAGAGCAGGATGGGAGAGGGCACCTGCATCAGCTTTGTCATTCCTGACAAAAAGGGAGAGGCCGGGGCAGACGGAGCCCGGAGGCAGAACGCGGAGGAGACCCTCCTGCGGAATGAGATAGCCCACAAGGCCCTGCGGGAGACACAGGCCGGGACAGAAAAAGAAAGTGCCGGACAGGAACAGGGCGAAGCCCCACGGCAGGGGGCAGAGGGGGATGCGGAGGATGAAGATGACGAAAAAGAACTGGGAGAAGCTTAGCCTGTTTCTGATCCCTCTGGCGGCGGTCATCGTAGGGCTGGCCGTGTGGGGGCCCGAGGCGCTGGCCAGATACCGGGACAAGGCCATCCTGAACCAGATCCAGGCCCAGGAGACCCATACCGGGACGGAAGGATACCGCTATTCCCTGGGCGCCAACGAAAAGGTGTACATCCTCTCCAAATGCCTGAACAACCAGATCCTGCCGGAGAGCGAACAGAACGCCATGACGCGGAACGGCCTGGACTATGAGAACCTGACAGGCATCTACGCCTTCGTGGCCAATAAGAAGGACGCCTCCGGCCAGGACGTGGAGGAGAGCGCGGGGATCCAGTTGGCCAACCGGGGCCTGGCGGAGCTGAAAGAGCGGGGGATACTGCCGGAGGGCATCCAGGAGCTGGCGGAGGACTCCTACAGCGCCGTGCTGTATTCCGCCATCGATGTGCCGGATCCCCAGAACAATGTGCTGGTCTGGAAGATAAGCCTGGATACCAGCCTGCAGAATGCCAACAAGGAGAACCGCCTGCTGGACGCCTATGTGGACGCGGACACGGGCAAGATATACGAATTCTACGCCCGGACGGGGATCTCCTCCTGGGAGGCCGTGGACGCGGACGGCATGGCGGCCGCCTGGGCGGAGTACATGGAGCTGGGGGAGCCGCAGGAGTACGGGAACATCAACCCCCTGTCGGAGAATACCCCCTACTTCAGGAAGTATACCTTCTCCGGGATGGAGAAGGAGGACGTGGTGGCCACTGTGGGATATTATGAGGGAATCAACGAGCTGTACCTGAAGATTTCGAAGTAGGCGGGTCGCATCCCCTTGTTACAACTTTGATACAAAAAAGATAAAGACCGGATACAGAAAAGATGTCACTTTGATGTGGCCGTCCTCTATACTGTACCTGACACACATGGGAAAAGGGGGCGGAAACATGGGCGCACAGGGCGGCAGAGGACAGAGGCGGAGGATGAGGAGGCTGACGGGAACGGCATTGTTCGTGGCAGCTTTCTTTTTGTCTGCCGCCCTGGCGGGAAAGGGGTGCTTCCTGCTGGTGGACAAATGTATCAGCGCCTTTGCCCGCGGCTCCTCCGGGGGACAGGGGGCGGCGGTGGTGGCAGACGCCGGAGAGCCGGGGGGCATCGTCATGGTGAACGATGAGGCGGGGCCCACAGGGCTGGTGGCCATCGATGCCGGGCACGGCGGGGAGGACGATGGCTGCTACCGGGACGGCGTGTCGGAGGCCAGGGTCAATCTGGAGCTGGCGAAGGGCCTCTCCGGGAAGCTCCAGGAGCTGGGCATCGACACCGTGATGCTGCGGGAGGACGACGAGAGCCTGCCCTCTCTGGAGGAGCGGGTGAAAGCGGCGGAGGCGGCGGGAGCGGACATCTTTGTCAGCATCCACCAGAACGCCTACGACGGCACCCAGGCCGGGGTGTCCGGCATCGAGACCTGGTACTGCGGGAACCTGGCGGACAGCGGCCGCCTGGCCGGGCTGGTGCACAAGGGGGCGGTGGAGAAGACAGGGGCCGTGGACAGGGGGACGCAGGAGACGGACGAGCTGTATGTAATCCGCTACGCGACCATGCCGTCCTGCCTGATAGAGACATCCTTCCTGTCCGACAGCGCGGAGCGCCGGGCCATCACCTCCCCGGCCTACCAGGACAAGCTGGTGGAGGGGATGGCGCAGGGCATCGCGGAGTACTTCGGCGCAAAATGAAGCGGTTTTTGAAATAATCCTTGCGATCTGTGCAAAACTGTGCTACAATTTTCTTTGTTCAGGGCGATGGCCCTGCATGGATGGGTTCCCGAGTGGCCAAAGGGGACAGACTGTAAATCTGCTGCAAATTGCTTCGGTGGTTCGAATCCACCCCCATCCATTTATGGAAAATAGGCAGGTATGGTGGAATAGGCAGACACAAGAGACTTAAAATCTCTCGGGGGCGACCCCGTGCCGGTTCAAGTCCGGCTACCTGCACTTATCTGAAGAATCCACAGATTCAGCCGGAGACTGAATCTGTGGATTCCCTTTTTTGCGATCAAAATCGCACTTTCCCATATGCATCAAGAATCTGGGCAAGCTTTTCCAGCTTGGGGACCGCCGTGCGCAGCGTGCCGGACGGAGATTCGGTCAGCCTGGCGATCTGCTGCATCAGATGGCGGTACTGCTCCCCCTGTGCATCATTCCAGTTCTCGCTGGACTTCATGGAACCTCTGACATTTGCCTGAATCCGTTCTATTTCCTTTATCGTTTTTTGAAGCGTCATCTTCATCTGCCGGATCGCTTCTGCCGATGCGTTAATTGCCATAAAACCATTCCCTCCTCTTATATGTCCAACGCCTCATATGCTTCGATTTCCCGCAACAATGCCTTCAATGTCGTAATGCAGCCTCCCAGCTCCTCGATGGGTTTCGTGAGCGCCGTCGTGCAGTCATTCACGATGCCCCCGAGCTGCTGGTACTTTGCATCCCTCCAGTTAGCGCCCGCCATATCATAAGTGCGCTTCAAATCATGTGATGTCTTGTCAAACTCGTTGATCGAGTGCTCGCACAGTGAAATTGCTCTGGTCACTGCTGCCTTTTCCACGGAAACATTTGCCATTCCAGATACTCTCCTTCCTTTTTCCGCCCATTCCACAATAAAAGCACAGGCGCGTCCATATTCATGCTCCTACATCTCAGAACGTGCCAGAATAGCCCTGGCTTTCCACTGTAGTTCCAGATCCGCGTACTGTGAGGCGACGCGCTGAAACCACATCCGTGCCCGCTCCCTGTTCTTTGGCACATCTCCATTATAAAGCATTTCAGCGCACTTATACTGAGCTTTGACATGGTTCCTGTTTGCCGCCTGTTCGAACCAGGTATAGGCTGCTTTCATATCTGTGGGCATTCCATCGCCATTATAATACATCACGGCAAGATTGTACATTGCTTTTACAATGCCTTGCTGCGCAGCCTTTTGAAACCAATCCACCGCTTTTCCCATATCATGCGCGACGCCTTTCCCATGGTGGTACAGCTTGCCGCATTCAAACTGCGCGTCTTTATGCCCCTGCATAGCGGCTTTCTCATACCAATGAAGTGCTTTCGCCTGATTCGGAGCAGTCCCTTCGCCGTTATAGTACATC
>NZ_CAJUCP010000030.1:0-29749 GCF_910585425.1 uncultured Acetatifactor sp.
GGTTCTGTGAAATTGCAAATTGTGATTGACAGGGCAGGGGGATGTCGTCTATAATGAAGAAAAGTTTTTAAAATACAGAAAGGGCGTACGGAATGATTATTATTATTCGATAAGGACTCAATCAGGCAAGGGAAACGGAGAAAGGGAGAGGGAAGCCTCTTTCTTTTGGATGCTGAGATTCGGGGATTATCACTAATAATCATTTTGCTTACGCTTATAGAATCATTTTTCCGGAACGGTAAGTGCGGGCTGCCTGCTATGCACTGGCAGGGAGACAGGGGCAGGCTGAAAGGCGATGGGAGGCTGGACGGATAATTTGAGGTTCGGCAGCCGGTTGGAGACTGGACGGATAGCTGGAAGTTCGGCCGCCGTTTGGACATCGGAAAGCCGACCGCAGATTGGTCCCGGAAATGCCATGAAAGGTCAGCCGCCCTGTTGCGGACAACAGGCCGTCAAGCGAAATGCAGGACATAGATTAGGATAATCCCTCTGAAGGACAGGAGGGATTTTTTTATGCAGCAGAAATTATTGATGCAGGCGGAACATATCGCCTTAAGCTTCGGGGAACAGAAAGTCCTGGACATTGACCGGTTCGCGGTATACCAGGGGGAGCGCATCGGCCTGGTGGGGGCCAACGGCGCGGGCAAGACCACTTTGCTGCGGGTGCTGGCCGGGGAGCTGGAGCCGGATGCGGGTACCGTGAAGGTCATGTGCGACACCCATTTCTTCCGGCAGTTCTCGGAGGGGATAGACCCTTTTGAGCTGGACGGGAAGGAGATGAAGGCCCTGCAGATCCAGGACAAAGTATGGCAGGAGACCGTCAGCGGAGGCGAGGACACCAGGATGCGGCTGGCCTGGATGTTCAGCAGCGGGAAGAACCTGGTGTTCCTGGACGAGCCCACGGCCAATCTGGACATGGAGGGAATCGCCCTTTTGAAGCATAAGCTCCTGGAGCTGGATACCATGGTCATCGTCAGCCATGACCGGGCGCTCTTGAACGCCATCTGTACCAGGATAGTGGAGATTCGGGAGGGAAAGCTGTCCGAATATGAGGGAAACTATGACGATTACACCCGGCTGAGGGAACAGGCTGTCCAAAGGCAGTGGACAGAATACGAGAATTACACCAGCGAGAAGAGAAGACTGGAAAAGGTCTACCAGCAGAAAAAGCAGAAGGCCGCCTCCATCGAAAAGCTGCCCAAGGGCATGAGTCCCAGGGAGGCGAAGCTGCGCAATTTCGTCTCCAGGCACCCCAAGGATGCCAAGGCCGGGAGGATGGAGTCCTCCGCCAAAAATGTGCTGGAGCGGCTGGAGCATATGGAGGTAAAGGAAAAGCCCAGAGAGCTGCCCAAAATGCGCCCGGACTTCCGGCTCACCAATCCGCCGGAGAACGCGGTGGTGATCAAGGGGGAGGGCATCTGCTTCTCCTATGATGACGGCGGGGAGATTTTCCGGGACGCCTCTTTCCAGATTCGGAACCGGAGCCGGGTGGCTGTGGTGGGGGCCAACGGCGCGGGCAAGACCACGCTCTTAAAGCTGATTCGTCAGGAATATCCTCTGGAAAAGGGCTCCATCTACGTGGTGCCAAAGGCCGCCATCGGGCTGCTGGACCAGAACATGGCCTCCATAGACTACGAGAAGACCGTCCTGGAGAACGTGATGGAGGACAGCGTGCAGAATGAAAGCATAGCCCGGACAATTCTGGCCAGGCTCCTTTTGTCCGCCCAGGACATCCGCAAAAGGGCAGGCGTCCTCTCCGGCGGGGAGCGGATCAAGCTGGCTTTCGCCAAGCTGTTCGTGGGCAGGGCCAACCTGTTGATTTTGGACGAACCCACCAATTACCTGGACATCCCCTCGGTGGAGGCCCTGGAGGAGATGTTCGCGGAGTATGAGGGGGTTCTGGTGTTCGTTTCCCACGACGAGGCGTTCATCCGGGCCTGCGCCACGGAGATTCTGGAGGTAAAGGACGGCAGGACCATAAACTGCCTGGGCACGCCGGAGGAATACTTCGCCCGGGGTTTTCGGAGAGAAAGAGAGGGAAATGCCAGTTCTGTGCCCAGGTGAAAGCGAAGCATCAGTGCAGCGAAAAAATGGAGTACAGCGTCTGCAGCTGGGAGAGGGGCTGGAACCCGGCGCCACATGTCTGATTAAGTCTGTGAGGCCTTGTGGCTGCAAAGCATCTCTGTGAAAGCCTCGATGCTGTCTGCTTTGGCGGCAAGTTTATGGTATCTTCTCAAAGTATCGGAATCGGCGCATTGGAGCTCTTCTTTCAAAGATTCCGGAATCTCGCCGTAATCCTCCAAAAGCTCAAGGATAGACTGGATTCTGGTATCCTGTGCCGCCTCCTGTGCCGCCTCTTTTCGCTCGTAAGCAAGGAATTCCTCAAATCGCATATACTCCTCCTTTATCTCCGGCGCAGTCTTTACCCTGCTGACATAACCGTGGAGCTCTTTTGTAGTGTCGTCCATGGCATTGTCGGCAGTGCTGTGGTGCAGATACTGCAGCATGGTCTTGATATTTCCATTGCCGCCTTTCGTACCGCCGGTATAGAAATAAATGAATTTCAGCCCGTCCTCATACTTCAGCCCTTCCACCTCAGTACAGCAGTTCTCAAAGGTATACATCATGTAATCATACCCGAAAGGATCGAAGTTGAGAATCGTGATGACGAAAAGGTTCGGCATCCGGGAGAAATCGTCGTCGCCCCGCTTCATATAGCGGGAATCCATTTTTGCCTGGTAGAAACGGTTGTGCCTGGGCAGGTGGAGGTTCTTCTGCAGATGGGGCTCCAGGTCATAGACATTGGCGAGCCGTGTCCCGTCCCCGCTTTCCGGTTCCTCCACCTTTACATCCATCCGTATCCCGCGGTATCTGGGGTTCTGCGCGGGCAGGGTATACTGCGCCACGACCTTGACCTTTCCAATCTTGCGCTGGAGCAGCACGGAGAGCACTTTCCGGCAGAAAGCCTCCCCCACTTCCTGGTTCATGGCGATAGCATTCATAAGGAAATTGTCCAGGACATCCAGTTCCTCAAAGGGCTTGTTGCTGTAGCTCATAATATCCTCCTGTTCCGGCAGGCGGCATGGGTATGATCTCCACCCGTTTCGGTCAGGGACTGTAGCATGCAAAAGAGCGGGAGTCGTTATGAACCGAAAATCCGCACAGGTGCTTTTCCCATGGCCTGCCAACGATTTGGTTTGATTGCTGTGAAAATGTCGGCGAGATGCCATTGGATAACCCGCGCTGCGGGGTATGCTGATTTTCACATGTGTTTCAGATGAGTCCATTATATCAGAATATCGGTGCTTGTCAACAATGAGTTTATACAAAATGCTTGATAAAGGGTTCCGTCTCGTCTATAATAATATTATATATTAAAATAGTCGGGAGAGCTGGGCATGTATATACAGAGACATATGGAAGAAACGGTTGAGAAGCTGTCAAAGATGTTCGGCGCGGTTCTGGTCTCCGGGCCGCGCCAGGTGGGGAAGACTACCATGCTGCAGGGAATGACAGAGGATGCGGAATACGTGACCCTGGACGATCCCTTGCTGTTGACCAGCGCCATAGAGACCGGAACCACATTTTTTAAGGACAATCCGCCCCCGATTTTCCTTGACGAGGTCCAGAAAGCGCCGAACCTGTTCCCGCAGATAAAGCTTCTGCTGGACAAGGACAGGAAGAAGGGACAGTTCTTCCTGTGCGGATCCCAATCCTTCCAGATGATGAAGAATGTCAGCGAATCTCTGGCCGGACGGCTGGGAATCGCCATGCTGCAGGGGCTTTCCATGCGCGAGAAGTATGGCTGTCGGTTTCGGGAGGCGTTCGTCCCCACGGAGGCGTATCTTGCGGCGCGCAGAGAGGAGCTTAAGGATATTGTGTATGCGGATATCTGGGAGAACATCCATCGGGGCAGCATGCCGGAGCTGTACGCGAATCCTGACTTTGACTGGCAGATGTTCTATGGGGCTTATGTCAGGACGTATATAGAACGGGATGTGCGGGAGCTGACCCAGGTAGGGGATGAGGTAAAGTTCACGAAGTTCATGGCGGTGATGGCTGCCAGGATAGGGCAGCTTTTGAACCTGAGCGCTGTGGCAAGCGACGTGGGAATCAGCCAGCCCACAGCCGACAGATGGCTTTCCATCCTGACGGCTTCGAATATCGTCTATCTGCTGCAGCCTTATTCCAACAATCTGGCAAAACGCGCTGTCAAGACACCGAAGCTTTACTTTTTGGATACGGGACTTGCCGCATATCTCACAAAGTGGAACGGGGTGGAAGTGCTGAAGAACGGTGCCATGGCCGGTGCCTTTTTTGAGAGCTTCGTAGTTTCGGAGGTGTTGAAGAGCTATTATAATCAGGGCGTGCTGGATCCTCCGCTTTATTTTTATCGGGATAAAGACCAGAGGGAAATCGACCTGCTGGTGGCGGAGGGAGACGTGCTGTATCCGCTGGAAATCAAGAAGCATGCCGACCCGAAAGTGAACGACATCACGGCTTTCGACGTACTGGAAAAGCTGCCGGGAGTCAGGAGGGGGTCTGGCGGCGTGATTTGCACGTATGACAGGATGGTGACGCTGAAAGGGCAGGATAGGGTCATCCCGGTGGGCTATCTCTAGGGGGCTTTGCAGAGCCGTTTTCTCTAACTTCAATATCTTGCTGTATGCAGCAACATAGATCAAAATAGAAAATGAGGATTCAGGGTGAAATGGCGTGGAAACCTTTTGGCAGATATGTTACACTATATACTATATCAGATTAGAATGGCATGAAAATATCAGATGTATAGGATAGGAAGAAAACATATGGCTAAGCTATTCTCTTCAAAAGAAGCTAAAAAGCTTGTGGAGCGGCATCAAAAGCTATTAGATAGACTGGAAGCCGGAGGCAGAATTACAGAAAACTATGTGAAAGTAATTCAGGATGCTACAAATCGTCTTGTTGCAGATGAGACCCTCAGAGTATTGAAGACAGTTCCCATAGAGGAAATCAATCGTGACAAACGTGGGATAAAGACCAAGCCACTGAGGGATTGCGGCTATGAAACGGTAGCAGACATTGCTGCCTCTTCGGTTTATGAGATTGCTTTAGTAAGGGGAATCAGTGAAGATACCGCATATACAATACATAGGATTGTCAGAGATATTGTCAGTTCTGCGCAGAAAACGATTAAGATTAGACTGAATTTGGATAAGAAAACACCGGAAAGCACCCGGATTGTAATAGCCGTGGTTCAGTATGACAGAAGTGTGCTTATTGAAAAAGCCTGTCGAAGTCTGATTACGGCAAATGATGGTATGATTTCGGACGCTATAGATAATCTCGACTGTGCCGCAAATGGATTGAAGTGGCTTTTGTCATTCGGTGCGGGAAAGCAGCGTGCAATAGAGGCATATGAGCAGCTAAAGGTACTTTTGGAGGGTGAATATGGACAAAATGTACAAAGGGCGCTGACAGAAGTTGAGGAGCTTGAGAATGTTTCAGACATACAGGCATGGGAAGAGTTTGAAAGATATCCGGTAAGGTTTTTTAATATTCTGGAAAGCGTTGTTCCAGGCCTGCTGGGAAACGATGATTCTGTATATGGGCTTCCTGAAAACTTGGTGCGGGAAATTCAGGATGAATGTTTCTTTCCGGAGGGGCTGCTGTGCGAGCTGCGCAGATATCAGGAATGGGGCGTAAAGTATATACTCCATCAGGGGCGCGCGCTTCTGGGCGATGAGATGGGGCTTGGTAAAACTGTTCAGGCAATCGCAACGATGGTCTCTCTGAAAAATACGAATGCAACGCATTTTGTTGTTGTGTGTCCTGCCAGCGTAATTACAAACTGGTGCCGGGAAATCGGTCAGAAGAGCAAGCTGCGTGTTACGAAAGTACATGGAGCCAGACGTGAGGCGGCGCTTGTATCGTGGGTCAAATTGGGCGGCGTGGCAGTTACCACATATGAGACAACGGCTTATTTTGTATTGGGAAATGACTTCAAATTTTCTCTTATGGTGGTTGATGAAGCGCACTATATAAAGAATGCGAAAGCGCAAAGGTCAATTAATGTGCGAAAGCTTTGCGAACACACAGAAAGGCTTCTATTTATGACGGGCACTGCTCTCGAAAATAATGTTGATGAAATGGTTTCCCTGATTCAGATTCTGCGGCCTGACATTTTTTTAAGTATTCGCGGAATAAGCTTTATGGCAGCAGCCCAGCAGTTCAGAGAGCAAATCGCTCCGGTTTATTATCGCAGGAAACGTGAGGATGTTTTGACGGAGCTTCCGGAACTTGTCGAGAGCCGTGAATGGTGTATGCTTCTGAAAGAGGAAGAGGAAATCTATAAACGTACACTGCTTTCGAAAAATTATCAGGCGATTCGCCAGGTGTCTTGGAATGCAGGGAATTTGCGATATTCTTCAAAAGCCAGGCGCATGTTGGAACTTGTGGCGGAGGCGAAGGCAGAGAATCGGAAAGTAATTGTCTTTTCTTATTTCCTGAATACAATACGAGGCGTATGCGAGATTTTGGGTAATCAATGTATGAATCCAATCAATGGCTCATTGAGTCCGCAAAGACGGCAGGAGATTATAGATGAGTTCAACATGGCTCCTGCGGGCACTGTGCTGGCAGCGCAGATTCAATCTGGAGGAACGGGCCTGAATATCCAATCGGCCAGTATGGTTATCATATGTGAACCTCAGCTTAAGCCGTCTATTGAAAATCAGGCTATTTCCAGGGCATATCGGATGGGCCAGACGCGGAATGTATTAGTATATCGGCTGCTGTGCGACAACACGGTAGATGAAAAGGTTACAGAAATTTTGGATCAGAAACAGAAAATTTTCGATGCTTTTGCGGATAAGTCTGTTGCTGCCCAGGAAAGTATTGAAGTGGATGATAAGACATTTGGAGATATTATTAAAGCGGAAATCGAGCGTATCAATGCAGAAGAGCAGGTTGGATAAGAGTATATCATGTTTTGTGTGAATGAGAGGAGATGAATTTTTTATGAAACTGATTCATTGTGCAGACATCCATCTGGATTCTCGGATGGAGACACACTTGACAAGCGAACAGGCATCTATAAGGAATACCGAGATTATCAGGTCATTTATTCGTATGACAGAGTATGCGGAAAAAAATGGCGTCCGTGCCGTAATAATTGCCGGCGATATGTTTGACGGAAAGCGCATCAGGGTGCGGACTGTTAATGAAATTGTCAGTGCAATGAGACGGACCCCGGATATCGACTATCTATATCTTGCGGGCAATCATGATGAAGCAGCGCATGCTTTTTCCGATATGGAACTGCCGCAGAACTTTAAACAGTTCACGAAAAAGTGGGATACCTTTCTATATGAAGATGTTGCCGTTTCAGGGATAGAAATTTCATCCGATAATGCGGTTTCGCTATACAGAAATGTCCCTCATAAGGACAATTATATTAATGTTGTGGCGCTCCATGGGCAAATCGGAACTGAGTGCGGCGTTGATCGGGTCAATCTGAAGCTGCTGAAAGACAGGGGCATTGATTATCTTGCGTTGGGACATATTCATTCTTATAGCCTGGAACCATTGGATGAGAAAGGGGTATATTGTTATCCCGGGTGCCTGGAAGGGCGCGGCTTTGATGAATGCGGGGAAAAGGGCTTTATGCTGTTGACCACGGAGCGCGGAAAGATTGTACCAGAGTTTGTACCATTCTCCTGCCGCCAACTGCATCAAATGCCCATTGATATTACCGGTCTGGCAAAAAATGCGGAAATTGCAGAGAAGATGCGTTCCGTTGCGGAAAGTTTTAGCAGTGATGACATGGTTGAGTACATTCTGACAGGATGCTATGATCCGATGACAGATATTGCAGTATCATATCTGCAAAATCTTGTGAAAGGAGATTTCTTTTTCACTAAAGTAAAAAATAAGAGCAGGATGGCCATTGACCCCGATAACTATAAAAATGATATCTCGCTCAAAGGAGAATTTATCAGACTTGTTCTTGCCAGTGATTCCAACGATGAGGACAAGGCCGCTATAATTAGGATTGGCATGGAGGCCTTATCAGGAGAGGAAATTGTGTTATGAAACTCTTGAAATGCCATATTGAGAATTTTGGTATACTGTCCGGATTCGACTATACGTTTCAGGAGGGACTGACAGTTATACGCGAGGCAAACGGCTTTGGCAAAAGTACCCTTGCCGCTTTTATCAAGGCCATGTTTTACGGAATGCCGCGCATAGGTGCCAGAAACATCAGAGAAAACGAGCGCAGGCGGTACGACCCCTGGCAGGGGGGGAAGTATGGCGGTTTTCTGGAATTTGAGCATCAGGGTGTCGCCTATCGCGTGACGCGATATTTTGGAAAAACGGCATCGAAAGACAGCTTTGATTTGATTGATTTGACAAATCGCCGAAAGAGTGAGAGATTTTCGGATAAGATGGGCGAAGAATTATTTCAGTTGGATGCAGACTCTTTCGCACGCAGCACCTATATGCCCCAGGCGGCGCAAATTGATGTCTCTGCTACGACATCGATTCGCACAAAACTGAGCAATCTTGTGGATAATACGAATGACTTGAATAACTATGATACGGCCAGGGATGCCTTGCATCAGCTTAGGAGCAAATACAAACCCTACCGTGGAAGTGGCGGCCAGATTCAAAGGCTCATGGATACCTATAATGGATTGGAAGCGCAGAAACATAAAGCGGAGACCCAAAAACCACAGATTATTGATATTTTAGATGACATAGACAGATGGGATAGGGAAAAGGCAGAGAAGACAGAAACAGTAAAGGAGTTACGCGAAAAAATCCGCATATCTTCTAGCCAGAAAGCAGTACGTGCACATAAGGAACGATTGCGCGAACTACAGCGGGATGTGCAGAAAAATCAGCAGGAGTTGGAGAAGCTTGATACGAATTATCCTGCAGGATATCCTACAACAGAAGAAATCAAGAAACAACGAAGCAATATGGAGATTTCTGCACAGTCAGCAAAACGTCTACAGACACTAAAGCTTTCTGATGAGGATTGCGCTGTTGCTGAAAAGGAGAAAGGGCTCTTCTCGGATGTTGACAGGGTATCGGAGGAGATTAACCACTGTGAACGACAGTGCAATGAGCTTGCAGCGGTTTCAGCCAGGTTGACGGCACAGATGCTTCCGGAGGAGCGGCAACGCCTGGACGAGCTTGGACTCCTGTTTGAAAACGGGGTTCCCTCCGAAGAAAAGCAGCAGGAACTTCTCGGCATTGCGGATGATTTAAAAGCAAAGCGACTACATCGTGACAGTCTGATGGTGCCTGTAGAAGAACAGGAGGAGTATGACAGCCTGAAAAAGCTGTTTGGAAATGGCGCTCCAGATGAAAGTATGCTTGCTGACTGCGAGGAGAAACAGCATGACCTGGATGCCCTGAAGAAAAGCCGTGAGGGTTATTTGTTTACAGGGAAAGATCAGGCGGACTATCAGGCCTTGCAGCGTACCTTTGCATCCGGCATGCCAACGGAACAGGAAATTCAGGAAAAGCAGAAGGACTGCCGTCGAATCACAGAGCTTACTGGAAAAAAGAATGCGAAAACAGTGATTGCCCAAAAGCCAGAGACGAAAAAGTCATCGCTTTCCCCGGTTTCGGTTTCTTGTGGTCTGTTGGGTGCCGTTCTCATTGTTATTGGAATCATTTGCCTTACGGCAGACCAGCAGGTTGTCGGTATTCTGTTGCTTGTTGGGGGATTCTTGGCTTTACTGGCATCGTTTTGGGTCTATGTCAAACAGATGATGAGTGGGCAGCAGAAAGGCCCGTCAATGATTACGGCAAGTGCTATTACGGATGAGGAAAACCAGGAACTTTATGATTTGCAGCATTCTTTGAATGACTTTTTGTATCGATTTTACCCTGATGTGGCTGAACCCGAAAATAGACTTGTCCAGTTGCTGATTGATACAAAACGATTTGCGGAACTGAAAGACAAAAAGGAAGCCTGTGAGGATAAAGTACAGCGCATTGACCAGGAGATAGGAGAAAAGTATCGCGGGATTCGAGCTGTTCTGGATACATATTATCCTGGCAGACCTTATGCAGAAGATTGTGTGAAAGAACTTCGGGAGTCCTGCCGTAGGTATCGGACGCTGAAAGCCCGGGTTGAAGAAGTAAGCGCAGAACGAGAAAAGCTTTCAGAGCAGATTACGTCTTATCGGAGGCAGCTTACAAATGAACTCCAATGTTATTATCCATCCGTTCTGCAGGCAGATCTTCGCCAAGGCATACAAACTCTGATAACAGATGCGACTGCCTATGAAGAACTACGTGATAAGCAGCAGGCTATGCAGCGTGATAATGCGAATTTTAATATGCGCGCTAGGGAACTGAACGGAGAAATCCAAAATACACTCGTGAAGTATGAGGCCTATGATTCCCAGGTAGAACCAAATCTTTGCTTGCAGAAATTGCGTAAAAGATTTGAAGCCTATAAAGAAGCAACAGACCATGCAGAGTATTATGCCCAGGCCTATGATGAAGCTTTGCAGCAAAAGCAAGAGGCAGATATAGCTGTCCAGGCATTTGTTCAAAAATACCGGCTTTCGGGTGCTTCTGCGCAGGAGATGATTGAGCAGGCGGCAGATGCTCTTCACAGGCGGGCCGGTTGTCAGAAGAATTTGGAGGAGGCGAGTGAGAAACTGAAACGGTTTCTTTCCGAGAATCCGGATATCGAACAACAGTTCTCAGAGGAAATCCCTGATTATCCCGAACTGGAGGTTCTGCAAAGATTGGAAAAAACGACGCAAGAGCAGATTGAAGGGATTGAATCGAAGTTACGTAGATTCCGACAGGACAGAGATAGTTTGCGCCGGAGTGTGGAGCGGATTCCTGAGTGGGATGATCAAATGGCGTATATATCTGAAGAGCGTCAGGAGGCAGAAAAGAAATGCAGCCTGCTCGATCAGACAATGGAGCTATTGAGTCAGGCGAAGGATAATCTTGCAAACAGCTATGTTGGCAAGGTGGAGCGTGGATTTGAAAGCTATGCGTCTTCTTTTTTGGAAGGTGAACTTGGGCATGCCATGATAGATAAGGATTTGAAACTCTATGTTGATGAGCAGGGAGCTGCTCGGGAAGTCGGTTGTTTTAGTGCGGGTATGGCTGACAGTATTATGATTTGTATGCGGCTGGCTTTAATTGATGCTTTATTTACAAAAGAGAAGCCGTTCCTGATTCTTGACGATCCATTTGTTAATTTGGATGATGAGCATACAGGACGTGCTCTGAAGCTGCTGGAAGAAATTACAAGACAGTATCAAGTTATTTATCTGGTATGTAATAGTGGCAGATCCCCAGAAGTAATGGGAAAAGCAGGAGCGGATAGAGCATATGGAGGTAAAGTCCTCTATGGTGGGGATACCCTGACTGGCAGGGTAGGGAGGAATTCTAAAAATAATAATTTGTAATGTTACAGGATGTCAGCTATACTGGATACAAAAGTAGGGTTGGCTGTGCTTTCGGGAAGCAGACAGAATGGGGGAAAAGATAGCTGTGGAAATCTGGCAGGAATCGGATGGGGATAAGCATATGGATTCGAGCGAAAGGGTTGTGCGAAAAAAGCTCCATGGGAAATTCTGGGCGGCGCTGTCCATCTTCAGCCTCATGGGGCAGGTGGCCTGGGTGGTGGAGAACATGTATTTCAATGTCTTCATCTATAAGATGTTCCACGCCTCGGCGGCGGACATCTCCCTGATGGTGGGGGCCAGCTCCGTGGCGGCCACGGTGACCACCATTCTGGTGGGGGCTTTCACGGACTATGTGGGAAAGCGCAAGGTCTTTATCTGCGGGGGATATCTGGCCTGGGGCCTGTCCATCCTGGCCTTCGCGCTTCTGCGGGTGGATTTCCTGACGCCTCTGGCGGGGAGCGCCCTGGGGGCGGCGTCTTTGGGCATCACGCTGGTGATCGTGCTGGACTGCGTGATGACCTTCCTGGGCTCATCGGCCAACGATGCCTGCTTCAACGCCTGGATGACGGACTGGGGCGATGGCGGCAACAGAGGGAAGATAGAGGGCGTCAATTCCATGATGCCTTTGGTGGCCATTCTGGTGGTGTTCGGCGGGTTCTCCGCCTTCGACCTGGACAGGGCGGAGAGCTGGACGGCCATCTACCTGATTGTGGGCGCTGCCGTGATGCTGATTGGAGGGCTGGGGTTCTTTCTGATTGAGGAAAAGCAGGGGATAAAGCCGCAGACGAAGCGGGTGGCGGAACAGCAGACAGAGCCAGGACCGCATGCTGAGCCCAAGGCAAAGCAGCAGGCAAGGCGGGGAGGAAGGCCAGGGGAGGAGCGGGCCAGCTACTGGGGGAATGTCTCCTACAGCTTCCGCCTGTCCGTTCTGCGGGAGAATCCGCTGCTGTACGCGGTGATAGGGGCTTTCGCTGTGTTCGGCATCTCCATCAATATCTTCATGCCATACTTGATACTGTATTATGAAAAGACATTAGGCATGACTAACTATGTGATGATCATGGCTCCAGCCATTGTGCTGGCGGCCGTGGCCACGGCGTTTTATGGGAGGCTCTATGACCTGCTGGGGTTCCGGCCTTCGGTGGTGCCCTCCATATTGCTCCTGATGGCGGGATATGTGCTGCTGTATTTCGGGCGGGCTACGGGAATCGTCTTTATCGGTTCCCTTTTGATGATGACAGGGTATCTGACGGGCATGGCGGTGTTCGGGGCCATGATCCGGAGCAACATTCCGGAGCAGAGGGCGGGCCAGTTCCAGGGCATCCGGATCATCGGGCAGGTGCTGATACCGGGTATCCTGGGGCCTGCCATCGGGGCTTTCGTGCTGCGGGATGCGGACAAAATCGTGAACTCGGACGGAACGGAGTCTTTTCTGCCCAATCAGAATATCTACCTGGCTGCGTTTCTGGCGGCGGCAGCTACTTTAGTGGTACTGGGGCTGATTTTCCGGATGATGCGCAGGGGGCGCCACAGGCTGGTGAGCCGGTGCGGGGAGCGGATTCTGGGGGAAATGCTGGATTTGCCGGAGGCCGGTGCGACAATAGAGAGCCATGAGGAGCCGGAAGCTGCCGTGTGGGGTCTGCCAGAGGTCGGGACAGCAAGGGAAAGCACCAAAGAGCTGGAAGATATCGTGCAGAGAAATCTGGAGGTCAATGCGTCCGGAGAGAGCCATGAGGAGCCGGAAGCTGTCGTGCCGGGTCTGTCGGAGGTCGGGACAGCAAGAGAAAGCCCCAAAGAGCCGGAAGATATCGTGCAGAGAAATCTGAAGGTCAGTGCGCCCAGGGAGAGCCAGGAGGAGCCGGAAGTTGCCATGCCGAGTCTGTCGGAGCACAAGACAGCAAGGGAGGGCAAGGAGAATCAGGAAGCATCCATACCGGACAGGGGAACCGTCCGGGCCATGGCAGTCCGGGAGCCAGCCTGCGTCTGGGATGCCTACCCCCGTCCCCAGATGCGCAGGGAAAAGTGGCTCAGCCTCAACGGAAAATGGCAACTGAACGGCCGGGAGATTCTGGTGCCGTTTCCGCCCCAGGCGCTGCTGTCCGGATACAGGGGGCGCGTGGGCACAAAGCTGGAGTATGCCAGGAGCTTCACATTGCCGGCGGGTTTCCAATCCGGAAAGGAGAAAGGCGGGCGCATCCTGCTGCATTTCGGAGCGGTGGATCAGGTGGCGGAGGTTTTCCTGAACGGGCGATTCGTGGGCAGGCATGAGGGCGGCTATCTGCCTTTTTGGTTCGATGTGACGGAATATCTGGCAGACAGTGAGAAGGGGGAGAACCTGCTGTGCGTCAAGGCGGAGGACACCCTGTCCGCGCTGTATCCCTACGGAAAGCAGCGGAAAGCCCGGGGCGGCATGTGGTACACCCCTGTAAGCGGCATCTGGCAGAGCGTGTGGCTGGAGCCTGTGCCGGACAGCTATATCGAAAGGCTGGACGTGGCGGCGGACACCCGGAAGGTGCGGATAACGGCGGTTCGGGGCGGAGGGGAGCCCACGGAGGAAACAGCAGAAAAATCGCCCTATGCTGAAAGGGAATCGGCTGCTGCTGGCGATGGCCCGACAGCGGCAGAGGAAAGCCTGCGAAGCGATAAGGGGACAGCGGCCAGCGGGCGCAGGACAGACGCAGCCAGCGCCAATGACGCAGGAAAAGCAGGCCTGTCCGTTACCATAAAGCTCCATGACGGCAGCCTCCATACGGTGCATGGGCAGAGAGACACGGTGGAAATCGACCTCTCCCGAATCCCTCTGGCGGACGGAACCTGCTATCAGCCCATACTGTGGACGACAGAACATCCTTATCTATACGAAATAGCGGTAGAGCTGGGAGAGGACAAAGTATCCTCCTATTTCGGCCTCAGGACCATTGCCGTGGAGCAGCATGACGGCATCCCGAAGGTCTGCCTGAACGGAGAGCCCGTTTTCCTCCATGGCGTCCTGGATCAGGGATATTTCTGTGACGGAATCTATCTGCCTGCGGAAGCAGAGGAGTATGAGCGGGACATCCTGCGCATGAAGGAGCTGGGCCTGAACCTGCTGCGCAAGCACATCAAGATCGAGCCGGAATGCTTCTATTATTACTGCGATGTCCACGGCATGCTGGTGATGCAGGACATGGTGAACAGCGGCCGCTATTCCTGGATTGGGGACACCGCTCTGCCCACCATCGGGCTGTACCTGAAAGGCTCCGGCAGACTGGGCAGCAGGCGGCGCAAGGACTTTTTCCGCAGGCATATGGCGGACACCATCAGGCATCTGTACAGCCACCCCAGCGTCATCGCCTACACCATCTTCAATGAGGGCTGGGGGCAGTTCGACAGCGATGCCATGTACCGGGAGGCGAAGGGACTGGACGGCACCAGGCTCTACGATGCCGCATCGGGGTGGTTCCCGGGGAAGGAGAGCGATTTCCACAGCCAGCATATCTATTTTAAGCGCCTGTCTGTCCCGGAATCGCCTGACAGGCCTGTGCTGGTGTCGGAGTGCGGCGGCTATTCCTACCGGGTGCCGGGACATTTCTACGCGAAATACGCCAGCTTCGGCTACGGCGAATGCGCGGACGGCGCTGCGCTTACGGGGCGGATACGGGAACTATACAGGGAGACCATCCTCCCGGCGGTTCAAAGGGGGCTCTGCGGCTGCATCTACACCCAGCTTTCCGATGTGGAGGATGAGGTCAACGGCCTGTACACCTATGACAGGAAGGTCTGCAAGGTGGACAGGAAAGCCATGCGGGACATCGGGCGGAAGCTGGACGCGGCGGTTGGACGGAAAGCCGGGCAGCAGGCTGATTCATGATTGGGCGGACATATAGCGAGACGCAAAACATTGCAGCTTACGGGAGAGCTGCGCCTGGCCGCGGGAACTTTGACCAGAACTTTGACTCTCAAAGGAATCTGTTGCAGGAGGGTCGGCTTTGTGCTATCATGTTAGGCGGACAGAGACAGCCGATTTACAGATCAGGAACGGCGTCTGCCTTGCGGCAGGGAAATTGGGCGGCAAGGCAGCGCTTCGGAAATAAGGCAGGATTGCTTAAACATCGTCCGGGGACTATAGGACCGGAATCGACGCCTTGGAGGCACTCATCAGGAGGTTAGGGAAATGGATAAGAACATGGACAGCAATGAAAGAGAAAGCATGGCATCGGAAAATTCCGATGATGCGGCTGCAGAAGCGGCGGATACACGGGAAAATCTGGCCTGGGAGGAAATCAGCACGGAGCATATCGTACAGGATGAATGGATTGACTTCAGGCGCTCTGATTACCGCTTCCCGGACGGAAAGGTCTTCGGGCCTTTTTACAGCTATAGCCGCCGGGACTACTGTATCATCGTGGCATCGGACGAAGAGGGGAACTATCTCTGCGTCAGGCAGTTCCGCCAGGGCATCAGGCAGGTGACCACGGAATTCCCCGCAGGCGGCATCGAACGCAAGGACGGCAGACAGTACGGCACAGGGCATGGCCCCGACGTGGCGGAGGACGCGCTGGAGGCGGCCAGGCGGGAGCTGCTGGAGGAGACCGGCTATGAATCAGACGAATGGAGATTTCTGTGCGCCATCCCCTCCAACGCCACCATAGCGGACAACTACGCCTATATCTTCATGGCAGAGAACTGCCGCAGGGCGGGGGCACAGCACCTGGACGAGACCGAATTCCTGGGCGTCAGGAGATATTCCGCCTCTGAAATCCAGGAAATGATTGATAAGGGCCAGTTCCAGCAGGCCATCCACATCCTGGCGTGGCTGCTTGCACAGAGGGGATAGGGACAGATGTTTCACAGGAGGATCCTGCCCGCAGAGGAAGAGCTGAGGGACATGTTCTTATTACTGGCGTTCGCGGCGGTCTGGTACGGCGCGCTGTTCCATGGCCTGGGGAGCGGGGCGACGAGCGGAGCCAACGCTGCCGTATTTCTGCTGAGCGGGGCGCTGCCGCTGTACGTGGCGTACATAAAAGGCCGGGCGGCCCTGCGCTGCCGGAAGAAGCGGCGGGAGGCCATTGCCAAAGGGAGACGCTGCCGTGGCATCATCAGGCGCATCGAGTCGGAGAGGGTTCCCTTCAGGGGCCGCCATGGACATGTCTATTATCGGAAAAGGTATTATCTGGTCATTGAGAAGATAGAAGAGGGCTTTCAATGCGGCACAGAGATAAAGACCGGCGCCTACCGGGTCCCCGTGCATCTCTACCTGAAATCCCCCGAGGTGCAGCTCTATTCAGGCCCCTCCGGCTGGAATTGGTACGTGGAGGGGCTGCAGTGCGGCATGTTCCGGCAGAACCCCGGTGTATTTAAAACGGATGATGCGGATGGGGACACCTATGTGGGAGATGCCCTGTTCCAGATTCTTTTCATCGCCATACTGCTGCTTACGCTGCTGCGGATCGTCCTGTAGCCGGAGGGAAGGGCTTCTCTTTCACCTTTCCCGGATTTCAAATAAATCGCCCACCGTGCAGTCAAAATATTCGCAAAGCTTCAGAATCAGATTGGCGTCGATGCGCTGGAATTCATCGCGGTAATATCGGTTGAAATTGGTGCGCTCGATGTCCAGCGCGGAGCAGACTTTCTTTTTGGAAAGTCCATGTTCGGACAAAAGTTCCTCTAACCGGATGTGCAGATATTTCATGTGGCTACCCCCTGTGCGTTTCGGCGAATGCTTGTCTTTCAGTGATATTATATACAATGATTCTCTGTCAAATAACTCGTTTAATAGACATCTCTATAGAAAGAGTGTATAATAAGAGAGGTTTATATAAACACATGAGGAGGGATTATGGAACAGGGAATCTTTCACATTCTGGTAGAAAACGGTACGAGTGAACGGCTGGATGAAATCGCGATGAGAGATGAAGCTTACCAGAAAGCCAGCCAGGAACTGGATGACGCTATCCTTGAGAAGGAAAGCCTGACAGGGAAGCTGCAGGAAGCAGACAGGCGGATATCGGTATTGTATGGCAGCCTGATGGCGGCTTATGCGAAGCTGGCATATGAACAGGGCCTCAAAGACATGGCTGAAATTTTTGCAAAAAGCCTGAAAGAGTAACCATGCAGAGACGATGACAGGAGGACTTTTATGCGGGAGAAGATTTTTGCCTATATTGAGAAGAAATACAAGGCCACCCCGGAATATCCCTGGGGAGAGGGCGACGGCGCCGTCCTGCGCCATGGCGACAACAGGAAGTGGTTCGCGCTGGTGATGAACATCGGCAGGGTGAAGCTGGGGCTTGCCGGGGAGGACCGGGTGGACGTGATCAATCTGAAGATTGACGATATGGTGTTCAAGGATGCGCTGATGCAGGACAGGGGAATCTTCCCCGCCTACCATATGAACAAGGAGCACTGGATCACGGTGCTTCTGGACGGTACGGTGGAGGAAGCCAAAGTCTGCGGACTGATTGACTTAAGCTTCGCGGCCACGGCATCAAAGAAAAAGAAGACGAAGACGTGATGCGGATCAGGCTCCTGCGCAGGTACGATGCCGATGCGTTCCCCTTCGGGCGGCTGAAGGAGGAAGTACGGGATCTGCGCGCTGCGGGGGGCCCAGAGAGGTGCCGGGCAGATTAAGCCATGTGCTGCAGTTCTTCTAACATGGTTTTCTCAATTCTGATAACGTCTGGTTGCGTTGGCGTGAATCGTACTCCTCTATGTAACAGGTTGATTATTTTACGGGCGGTCTTATCCAATTCTTTTATCAGATGGGGGTCTGCGATTCTTACAGGCTGACCGCCCCTGATATACGGACCGTCCCTGCCATAATGTCCATTAACAGTCTTTCTCCTTATATTGAATTTTTCTGCGTACCAGAAGCCCCAGCCCATAGAGGAGCAGCACGGTGCCGCAGCACAGCGCCACCAGCAGGGCGAATTCCGCAAACTGCCCATTGCCCCGGCGGCTTGCCCTGTTCAGGAAGGGGATGCCCAGCACGATGAAAAAATACCAGAACAGGGGGGCCAGGCATTTGCCCAGGACCGGCGTAGAGGGCTTGTCTTTGCCTGTGCCGGGGAACCTATCGAAAAGGAGGCCCGCCAGCCGGTGGATTGTCAGCAGCGAAGCGAAGTAGACTACGGCACCAATCATGGTGTGGAGCCTGTCCGGAGTCAGCCAGCCGCCGGACACGCCAGACCGCTTGAAAAAATACGGCAGATAGATTGCCGCCACGATCCGCAGGCCGTTTACGAAGATGGTGAACCCGTAGGACAGCAGGAGGCTTATGGCAATCCAGGCCAGGCCGGGCAGTATCCGGAGAATTGCCCGGGGACGCTGGCTGTCTGGGGCGGGAGCTGCGGCGTTTCTTCCGGAAGCAGCAGCCCTGGCGCCGGAAGGGCCGGTGCTGCCAGGGCTTCCGGCAGATTCAGGGGGGCTGCCGTCGCCCCCGGGATTTTCTGACAGGGGGGCCTTCGGATGGCGGCTTTCCGCAAGACGGAGGCCTGGCCAAGGGAGTTCCGTCCGGGGACGGAGCTCTGTCAGACGATGGCATCGCATCCAACGCCAGAGTCCCGTCAGGTGGCGGAATCCCATCCAAGGTAGGCGTCCCAGCCGGAGCCCAGCCAGGTGATGGCCTCCCACCCATAGGTGGGAGAAGGAAAAAATCAGCATTGCCGCAGTGATGATCATGAACTGCACGCCGGAGCAGGAGGGCGCGATGAGATAGCGCAACCCATGGTTGACATAGCCCATGCCCGGCTCGTAAGTAAAGGGGATGCCGCTCAGGGCTTCCACCCAGCGGGCGGTGGGGCCCAGAATCCACCGCAGGCTGTCGCAGTCCGCCCTGCTGTAGAGATGCTTCATGCCCAAAATAAGGAGGACGCCCATGATATAAATAAACAGGTTCTGTCTGAGGAAATGAAGTTTTCCGCGAATGTCCATCTGCTATACCTCTGTCTGCCGATTCAATAGCCTGGCCGTCTGCCTGCGCTTCCTGAACTGCCGCCGCGCGCCATAAAACGACACCGCTGTCAGAATTGCTCCCAGCAGAATCCCCCCGGGCTCCGAGTAAGCGGTATATCCGCCGCCCACGGCCAGGTTGGACACCTGGAGGGGCAGAGGGTTGGCCTGGTTCACGTCCTCGGCCTCCCCCTCCGGATTCCGGATCTCCTCCACCACGGCCACAAATGACGTATATGGCGTGGTCATGTTGTAATCCAGCCCCAGCTTTGTAATCTCATCCTTCACGGAATCATCATTGCGGATGCTGCCGTACCCCGCCAGCTGATCCAGCTTCGTGCGGGCCCAGAGATAGCGGATGGATTCGTCCTCCGTATCCACGGCAGCGTTGGCCACGGGAATCTCCTGCACGTACTCCTCCCCTCCGGCCTTCCCCGAGACAGTGATGGTGCCCGTGGGCTCCCCGCGCCATTTTCCGAAGAGGATCAGGGGCTTTTCGGCATACAGGATGGAGGGCGTGGAGGTGGCCACGTCATAGACGTCGAACCCCTCATAATCCACCGTGATTCCGGTCATCAGGGGAGCCTCGATGTAGGAGGCGAAGCGCTGGGCGGATTCCGCAGCGTCCTCGGAATCGGTGACCAGGAAGGACTCGCCCATGCCGCACTGGGCGATGCCCTTGATCAGGTAGTCGTTGACGGAGCAGCCGATGCCGAAGGAGAAGAAGCTGGCGGCGTCCATGTTCCTGTTGATCAGGTCATAGATCTCGTCCTCATTGGAGATATAGCCGTCGGTGATGATGACCACGCTCCGGGCCACATCCTCCTTCATGGGCACAGAGACGGCTGTCTGGAGCGCCGGAAGCATGGAAGTGCCGCCCCCGCCCTCCTGCTCGTCGATCAGGTCTATGGCCGCCTGGACATTTCCGGAATTGGCCGCCAGGGATCTGGTGGAGAGCAGATAGGTGTCGTCCGAGAACAGGACCAGGTTGAAGCGGTCGGTGCCCCGCAGGCCCGTCACCAGATCCCGTATCAGGTCTTTGGCGGTGTCCAGGGGATAGCCGTACATGGAGCCGGACACGTCCAGGACGAAGATGTACTCCCTGGGCGGGATGTCGTCAGGGGCGTACCGCTCCGGCGGCTGCACGGTGAGGAAGAAATATTTCTCGGAATCCGTCTCGGTGAGCACCAGGCCGCTCTCCACGGATTTCCCGGTGAGCCTGTATTTCAGGATGAAGTCCCGGTTTCCGGCATAGTCTTCGGGATTCGCCAGGGTGATGCGGGCCTGGGAGGCCTCCTCCTGCTCCACCCTTATCTCATGGGACTTGCAGCTCACATCGGCGATGGGGACGCCGGTGGAGAGATTGACCGTGATGTGGTACTCGCTGTCCGGCAGGACGCCCTGGGGGAGATAGGGGCTGGCTGCCCAGTTGTCGGCTGCGTCTCTGTTTGTGACATCATTGTCGCTAATATCGTCATTTATGACATTATTGTCAGAGACAGGTATGTCATTTTCGCCCTTCTCCCCTGCGGAAGTGTCAGCGGGGGCTCCATGGAAAGCGCCGCCCTCACCGGATGACTCCTCTGTCATGTCCTTATCGGGCACGGCAGCGTCCGCCACAGGGCTGTCCGCATCTTCCGGCGTGACATAGCGGGGCCCCACCACCGTGGGGAAGACGAACTCGCAGACACCCTCCCTGGTGGCCACCAGCTCCGTGTAGTGCAGCTCGATGCGGGCCGTGTCCCCGGGCATGACATTGGCCACATCCATGGTGAAGACATTGGGCCTGCGCTGCTCCAAGAGGGACGCGCTCTTCCCCTCCTCCTTCGCCTCCTCGTACTCCTCCTTTGCCTCCTCCTTCTCCTTGATCGTGGCAGTGACCCTGTGGCTGCCGATCTCCATGGTCATGCCATGGACGGTGGCCGTGCTGGAGGTGGGGAATACGTACTGGGCGTTTATGGGCTTGTCGCCTTCGTTCACATAGGTCTGCACCACATAGGTCTCGGCGATGACACCGTTAATATTTGTGGTCACCTCTGTGGACTTTAGGGGGAAATAGTCCGTGGAGACATCGGCTCCTTCGCTCTGGATGACGAAATAGGGGGCCAGGAGCTTTTCCTCATCCTCCTCTTCGCCGGCATGGACCGGGAAAGGGCATGCCGTGAGCAGGAGCAGCGCGGACAACAGTGAGACCAGACTCTTACTTCTTTTTTTCATCGTGATGTACCTCCGTTTCTGCCTCCAGAATAGGACGGCAATGCACATAAGGTGCATCAGATTTTCAACATTTTTGCATCATTTCGCCCTTTTGTAAAAATGATGCAGAAAAGATGCAGAAATGTCGGAAAAATGATGACATCAAATCCGGACATACTTTACCCTCCGGGGACATAGACTTTGAAAAGGAAACAAGCTATGGGAGGGAAAGGCGTGTTTGAACAGTGGGGCATTGATGAGACGGCGGAGGAACTGAAGAGCGATCTGCATATGGGATTGAAGACGGAGGAGGCGGCCAGACGGCTGGAACGGGACGGGCGCAATGAAATGCGGGCTCCCAGAAAGAAGACAATCATAGAGTCATTTCTGGAGCAGTTGAACGACCCGCTGATCTATGTGCTGATCGTGGCGGCAGTGGTGTCCGTGCTGCTGAAGGAAGTCAGCGATGCCGTGATCATCGGCGTGGTGGTGGCGCTGAACGCCGCGGTGGGGGTGCTCCAGGAGGGCAAGGCCAGGAAAGCCCTGGAGTCCTTAAAGAAGCTCACCAGCCCAAAGGCTTTCGTCATCCGGGAGGGCAGGCGCATGGAGATCCCCGCGGCGGAGCTGGTGCGGGGAGACCTGGTCTGGCTGGAGGCCGGCTGCCAGGTGCCGGCGGATCTGCGGCTGACCCAGTCCGCGAATCTGAAGATAGAGGAATCCGCCCTGACGGGAGAGTCTCTTCCTATAGAGAAAGACGCGGAATTCATGGGGATAATGGGAAAAAACATCTCCCATAGAAAAGGGGCGCTCCATGGAAGCGATGGATTCCGGGGAGAGCGCATCCCCCTGGGGGACAGGCGCAACATGGCCTACATGTCCACCATCGTCACCTACGGCAGGGGGCAGGGCCTGGTGACGGCCACGGGCATGGACACGGAGCTGGGGCAGATCGCCACCATGATTACCGAGAGCAGGGAGGAGATGACCCCGCTCCAGAAGCGTCTGGGGGAGCTGGGAAAAGTGCTGAGCCTGTTATCTCTGCTGCTCTGCGCCGCCCTTTTTGTCATTGCCGTGCTCCAAAAGCGCAATGTGCCGGAAATGCTGATCACAGCCATCTCCCTGGCGGTGGCGGCGGTGCCCGAGGGGCTGCCCGCCGTGGTGACCATCTGCCTGGCCCTCAGCGTCACACGCATGGTGAAGGTGAACACCATCGTGCGCCGCCTCCCCTCCGTGGAGACTTTGGGGGCCGTCAGCGTGGTCTGCTCGGACAAGACGGGGACCCTGACCCAGAACCGGATGACCGTGGAGAAATGCTGGCTGGAGGGCCGGATGCACAGGGCGGGGGAATGCAGCCCGGCGCTCTGCCCGGATTTCTATTACGGGATGGTGCTGTGCAACGACGCTGCAGCGGGGGAGGGAGACCGGACAGGGGATCCCACGGAGCTGGCGCTGCTGGATCTGGCCGCGGGCTTCGGGATGGAAAAGGAGGAGCTGGAGCGCAGGATGCCCCGGCTGGGGGAGCTCTCATTCGACTCTGACCGGAAAATGATGACTACGCTACATAGCAAGCATGAGGCAATGGAAAACCGTCAATTCGGAGACGGATACGGTTCCGGAGAAGTAGGGGGAAAAGACCGGGGCAGGATTCCCGGAAGCTTCCGGAGCATGGAAGAAGGCCGGGGGCGGCAGGGGAGGGCGGCCGGAGAGCTGCGGGCGGCAGAATTCGCCTCTGCCGAAACCCGGCCAGGCGGCTGGAGCTTTGGCAGCGGCGGCAAGACCACTGTCTCCTACACCAAGGGCGCGCCGGACGAGGTGCTGAAGCGGTGCACCAGAATCCACACCCCGGAGGGCGTGGCCAGGCTCTCGGAAAGGTATCGCAGGCAGATCCTGGCCGCTGTGGAGGAGATGTCCGGGGAGGCGCTGCGCACCCTGGCGGTGGCCATGCAGACGGAGAGTCCCAGGGCCGTGGAGGAGGACCTGACGTTCTTAGGGCTGGTGGGCATGAAGGATCCTGCCAGGCCGGAGGCAGCCAGAGCGGTGGCGGATTTCTGGGAGGCGGGGGTGAAGACGGTGATGATCACAGGGGACCATGTGGACACCGCCTTTGCCATCGGCAGGCAGCTTGGCATCGCGAAGCGCCCCGAACAGTGCATGACAGGGGAGGCCCTGGGGCTTTTGTCGGAGAGGGAGCTTGCGGACAGGATTGAAGACGTATGCGTCTTTGCGAGGGTGTCCCCGGCCCAGAAGGTGCGCATCGTGGAGGGCTTCCAGCAGAGAGGGGAGATCGTGGCCATGACCGGGGATGGGGTCAACGACGCCCCTTCCCTGAAAAAAGCGGACATCGGCATCGCCATGGGAAAGAACGGGACGGACGTGGCCAGGCAGGCCTCGGACATGATACTGACGGACGACAATTTCGCCACCATCAGACGGGCCATCGAGGAGGGAAGGGGAGTCTACGAGAACATCCGCAAGTCTGTGATCTTCCTGCTGTCCTCCAACCTGGGGGAGATCATCACCATGTTCTTCGCAGTGATATGCGGCATGGCATCCCCCCTGAAGTCCAGCCATATCCTCTGGATCAACCTGATCACCGACTCCCTGCCGGCGCTGGCCCTGGGGGTGGACAAAAACGACGGGAAGGGCCTGATGCGCCAGCATCCCAGAAAATCGGACGAAAGCCTGTTCGCCAGGGGAGGGCTTCTGTGCACCTGTTTCTACGGTGCGTTGATCGCGGGGGTGAGCCTGACGGCATTCCTGATGCTTCCCTGGGCGCTGCTACGGACGAACGGCCTGGCCGTGACCTTGGAGAACCTGGCACAGATTCTGCAGAACGGTTCCGTGCTCTCCAAAGCCCAGACCTATGCGTTCACAGTGCTGGGCATGTCCCAGCTTTTCCATGCGGTGGGCATGCGGGATACCCAGCGCTCGGTGTTTGGCATGAACCATCTGGAGAACAAACTGATGATTCTGGCCTGTGCGGCGGGCTTTCTGCTGCAGTTTGCGGTGACGGAGATTCCGTTCCTGATTCAGGCCTTCGGAACATCCCCGCTGTCCGGCAGAGAGTGGATACGCCTGAGCGTGCTGGCTGCCTCGCCGCTGTTCGCCCATGAGATGATCGCGCTGACGTTTTTGGGCAGGAAATATCAGAAAACCTGATGGAAAAAATGGAGAGTTTCGCCTCTTTTTTGCCGCAGTATTGTAAATGGAATCCGCTTTCTGTATAATGAGATACAAAAGAACAGCGCACAAGGGAGCAGAGAAATATCATGAATCTCACCGTTACCGTAAACCACAGACAACTGCTGGACGTCCTGCTGAACGTAGGACTGATCCGCCCGGTGTTCATCTGGGGAGCACCGGGCATCGGCAAGTCCGCCATCGTCCAGGACTTCGCGGACAGCCTGGGGTTGCCCTGCGTCTCCCTCCTGGGCAGCCAGCTGGCTCCGGAGGACATCATCGGCGTCCCCCAGATCAGGGACGGATACAGCGTCTTCTGCCCGCCCCGGACGATTGCCAGACAGGAGCCCTACGTCCTCTTCCTGGACGAGCTGAACGCCTGCACCTCGGAGGTGCAGAAGGCTTTCTACTCCCTGATTCACGAAAGGCGGATCGGGGAATATTTTCTGCCTGAGGGCTCCATCGTGGTGGGCGCGGGCAACCGGGCTCAGGACAATGCCATCACCCGCCCCATGTCCTCGGCGCTGGTGAACCGGATGTTCCATGTGGAGCTCACCGCCAGCCCCAGGCTGTGGCTGGAGTGGGCGGCGGGAAACGGCATCCATCCCTATGTCTACGACTATATCTCCAGCCGCCCGGATCATCTGTGGGCAAAGCCGCCCAAGAGCGAGGAGCCCTTCTCCACGCCCCGCTCCTGGCACATGTTGAGCGACGCCATCCACAGCTACGGCTCGGACATGGGGGAGGAGGCCCTGCGGATCCTGGCCACGGGCTGCCTGAGCCCCCAGCACGCCGTCCAGTTCCTGGCCTACATCCGCCAGATCCGCAGCCAGTACGCCCTGGACAAGATCCTCTCCGGCGCCCAGCCCTGGCCGGAGAAGCCCCAGGAGCGGGACGTGCTCTACTTCCTGGCCCAGTCCCTCCGCGCCCGCCTGGTGAAGGAGCTGCCCCCGGAGCGGGGAAGGCTTGGCGCGGACAGCCAGACCCTTGTCCTCCAGGCCAAAGACCGCATCACGGAGCTGGCGAATATCAGTCTGGAAATCGCCCGGATGGCGGTGACCCCGGAAGACGGAAAGGAGCTGCCGGACTGGTTCGTGGTGGAACTGTTCCGGGATTTGCCCCGGCTGGCAGACAAGCGGAACGGATGAGCGGGAGACAGAAAAGCGGAAAACAGAAGACCAATCCTGCCCAGGAGAACTTTCAGGCTGGATGCGGCATGGTGAGGCAGAATCCGGTGCTGGGGGCGCTGCGGGAGCGGGTGACCGTCCACTTTGACGACAGCTATCCCTGTGCCAGGGAGGACTGGGCCTGGGTGACCTCTGACGGGCACATCTATGCCAACAGCCACCGCCGGGCGGCGCCGGGGGAGTGGGCTTATGTGGTGGCGCACTGCCTGCTCCATCTGGGGCTGGGGCACATCAGGGAAGACAGGGAGAAGGATTTTCTCTGGAATGCCGCCTGCGACTGTGTGGTGGCCAGGTATCTGGCGGATTTCCATATAGGCACGGTGCCCGGGGAGCTGGATTTTCCCCTGCCGTCAAAGGCCAGGGAGGAGGAGAAGCTGTATTACTGGCTGAAAGAGCACAATGACCCGGCCTACCTGCATTTCTCCACCATGAGCGGCGGGCGGGGGGATATGTCCTGGCGTGGGCAGGCGCAGAGCTGGTGGCGTGGGCCTACGGACTGGCGGCAGATTTTTGCGGAAAGCCTGCGGGAGGCTCTGCGGGTGGCTGTGGACTATGCCGGAGGCATTCGGAGGGAGCCGGGGGAGCGCCGGATAAGCAGCCCCATCCGGAGGGCGCAGGAGTGGTTCCTGTCCAGCTATCCCCTTTTGGGGGGCATAGCCGCCGGATTCCGGCTGGTGGATGACCCGCTGATCGCCCAGCGGATGGACATCCCCGTCGCCGCGATCTCCGTCCACATGCAGGAGATCTACGTGAACCCCGCAGCCCATCTCACGGAGCAGGAGTGGAGGTTCGTGCTGGCTCATGAATACCTTCACGCCGCCCTGTGCCATGAGGAGCGCCTGGGCAAAAGGGATCCAGAGTTGTGGAACACGGCATGCGATTACGTGATCAACCAGTGGCTGCGGGATATGGATGTGGGCTCCATGCCGGAGGGGCTGCTCTACGACCCGGAGCTGGCGGGGCTGTCGGCGGAGAGCGTCTATGACATGCTGGCGGCCAACCTGCGCAAATACAGGCGCATGGCGGGGCACGACATTCTCTTCGGCCCGCCGGAATGGCGGGAGACCAGGGACTTCGTGGATCTGGATGCCTGGTGCCGCTCGGCGATCCAGCGGGGGCTGGACTTCCATCAGGCCCATGAGCGGGGCTATCTGCCGGCGGGGCTGGTGGAGGAGATCCGTGCCCTGTCCCAGCCGCCCATCCCCTGGGATGTGGAGCTGGCCAGGTGGTTCGACGAGCGGTTCGAGCCTCTGGAAAAGCGGCGCACCTACGCCAGGCTCAGCAGGAGGCAGTCGGCCACGCCGGAGATCCCGCGCCCCTCTTACCGGTATGAGGAGACGGCCAGAGAGGGGCGTACCTTCGGGGTGCTGCTGGACACCTCCGGCTCCATGGATCGCGCCCTGCTGGCCGCGGCGCTGGGAGCCATCGCCAGCTACAGCGCCGCCCGGGACGTGAACCGGGTGCGGGTGGTGTTCTGCGACGCGTCCCCCTACGACCAGGGGTACATGGAGGCGGCGGACATCGCGGGAAGCGTCCGGGTGCGCGGGCGGGGCGGCACGGTGCTCCAGCCGGGGGTGGAGCTGCTGGAGCGGGCCGGGGACTTTCCGAAGGAGGCTCCCCTGCTGATCATCACCGACTGCGAGTGCGACAGGCTGAATTTTTATGGACGGGATCACGCATTTCTGGTGCCCCGGGGAAGGAACCTTCCTTTTTTGCCGAAAGGGCCGGTGTTTTATCTGGAGTGAATTAGCCTGTGGGGGCTGGGGCTGGCTGGGGCGGGGCGGAATGGATAAGGATTTGAACCTCTCCACCCGCCAAAGGGCAAGAAGGAGCAGATAAGAAATGGCGGATACGGAAAAAGTATATGTATACGGAGAAATTTGATGAATTGATGGAGATGACGGAATTGATTAAAAAAGTATATTTCGAAAACTTTAAAAGCTTCGTAAAAACGGAATTGCAGATTGAAAATATTACCACCTTAATCGGAACAAATGCTGCCGGGAAGACGAATGCCATTGAGGGGATGATGATATTATCTGAAATCATGTCGGGAAGAGATTTGTCGGCTATTTTAGATGGGACAAAAAACAGTGATTCCGGAATCCGTGGAGGTGCCAGAGGATGCTGCAGATTTGATTCGGATTATTTTGTTTTAGGATGTACTGTAAAATATGACGAAAGCATTGATTTGGAATACAGAATCAAGATTGAAGTCAGAGAACGGGTGATGGTTGGGGAAGAGAAACTTTCTGAAGTGAGCAGTGAAAGCAGCAAAACTATGTATTATACAAAGCCTGCAGACGGCCAATCAGGAGACATCGCAGTTGTCTGTAACAATGGGCAAAAAGGGCGGAATCCTGACATTACATGTATCCGTTTTTCGGCTGTGATAAGCCAATTGGCTACCAAACTCCCGCAGGAGAGGCAATACGGGAAAAAAATTGTGGGATATGCGAATGCGGTAATCAATTCTTTTAAGAACATTCTTTACCTGAACCCGGAGACTTATCAGATGAGAGGATATTCTCTGGTCAATGATACAGAGTTAAAAGTAAATGCGTCTAATATTTCCTCCGTGCTTCATGCGCTGTGCCAGGAGGCGTGCAATAAGGAATTGCTGTTGGATATCATGCAAAAACTGCCGGAGAATAAGATATTAGACATTACTTTCATGGAGGGGCCGCTAAACGATGTGATATTGTTTCTGGAGGAAAAATCCGGGAAGATAAAAGAAAAGATTGACGCCACGCGGTTGTCGGATGGCACTTTAAGATGCCTGGCAATCGTGGCAGCCGTCCTGCGAGAAAAGAAAGGCGGCATGATTGTGATTGAGGAAATAGATAACGGAATCCATCCGGGAAGAGCAAAAACATTGATTCATCTTGTATCAGATATTGCGAGAAAACGGGGAGTTGATGCGCTTATAACCACACATAATGCGATATTGTTGAATGCGTTGGGGAAAGAGGATTTGGCGGGTGTGGAAATCGTGTACAGGGATGAGGAAGAAGGGGATGGCAGATTCATTTCCCTGATAGAAATCGACAGGATGCCGGAACTGCTTGCAAATGGGAAGCTAGGCGATGTTTTTACCAGTGATATGATTCTGGAATATATCAAACAGGACAACGGGACGGTTGATGATTATTCCTGGTTGGAGGATTAGAGTATGTATGTTCACTTTATAGATACTTCGGTATTTACGAATATTATCAATGTCCCGGGGAGAAACCAGCAACACGATTCCGTAATGAAGGAATTGAAAGATTTATTAGGGCAAAAAGACAAAAATGCGCTTATATTGCCATATGCGACAATTATAGAGACAGGAAATCATATCGCGCATTGCGGTGACGGAAACCAGAGGAGAAAGGCGGCAGAAAAATTTACGGAATGTATTGAAAAAACAATCCACAATAAGGCTCCGTGGCAGTATTATGGAAATCAGCTCACGCCGGAAGATTTGGAACAGATTTGCGGACAGTTCCCGGATTTTGCGATGCGTGGGGAAGGATTTGGAGATTTGTCCATTATCAGGGCGTATCAGAAGTATAAAGAGGAAACGCCTGCAGTACATAAAATCAGAATATGGAGTGTGGATACGCATTTAAAGGGTATTTATGAAGAGACTATAGAGCCGGTTAATATACGGAACAGTAAAACAAATGGATAAGCGCACAATCAGGAATTAGGCGGTAGAGGCAGGGAAGATATTGATGAAATTGCCTGTTTATTCGGTTTATCAGAATAGAAGAAATAGGTGGATACAGGGATACACTCGCCACGAAAAGGGGATTGTCGATCCGCCAATCCATGATATAA